>DATCJT010000110.1:0-82279 GCA_036562645.1 Methylophilaceae bacterium
TCACCGCATGATTTACGGTGAATGTGGGCGTCATTCGCCGCATGGCGGATCGCCGTGCCCATGAATGAGTGCAAACGGGTGTGCTTGTGGTCGGCGCGACGGACGCGGGTTCGATTCGCGGTACAGGAATTGAACTGGCCCCGGAAAGCTGACGAGGTTGAACAGCCATTCCGGCCACCAATCAGGGCGAAAACCTGCCTGATCGTTCACGGCCGCAGGGCGCACGGCAGGGTTTTCGGTCATCAACCTCGCACGGGTTCGCAGCTGCCCGCAGCGCTTCGATTCCGTACTTTTTCCCGGTAGTGTCCAACAGTGAGCCACCTTGGCATGGTTCCCCGAGACGGATCCCATTCGAGGTTTCGGGCGGTCCTCCTGAACCGTACCGGTCGCTGGTGATAGCCGCAGTTCATTGCGAGAAGGGAGGGCGGAACGGAATGCGGGTAGCCTGAGTGATGGGTCAGGCACCGTCTTTTGGCCGCCCTGACCGATGCGCGCCGGATCTTGGCACTTCTGCACCCCAACCATTTTCTGATAGCGACTGCTGTAATGGTGAGCCTTGTGCAGTGAAGTGCAGCTCCGTGCCGGGCGGGGATTTCATGCTTGCGAGAGTCTCGCGCAACACCTTCAGTCCATGCTCGAGCGCTTGCAGCTCGATGTCGATCCGGTGAAAGCTGCCGGGGTCATCTGTCGCGGCCCCTACCGTGGGCACGGATGTACCCCATCCTATGAGTGAGCCGACTCCCGCAGCGGTGAGTTCATGCTCAAGTGCAAGATGCATGGCATCCCATGTTTGGTCCGATGTGCCCTGAAGCGGAACCTTGATATAGACGAAGTGCATGCGGTAGTGTGACAAGGGAGAGTGTGGACGGCAAGAGGATTTTCTCGTCACGGTGTCCGGATAGACCCGGTTCAGCCACTACAGGGCGGAGTCTTCTGCTCCATTACAGCATTCCATGCCGGATATGTCGTTGATGCAGCGGTTTGTGCCGCTGTTTGCCGTTGCCGGATTTTGACAACGGCCGGCTTTTCGTATGGCCGGCATGGTGAATTCCGGTACACTCGGGCATGCATCTTGCATGATGACGCATGCCGCATCGGGTATGCGGATTTTTTGCCCTGACATAGGGCGCCATTGATACGGCATGACGTTTCATGCACCGTTCCTATCAAGGGGAGTCGTACAGATGTTCTGCCCATCGGGGGCTTGTGCCAAGGTTTCCATTTACCGGTTTTCCGTGAAGCTGCTGACCGGGATTTTGCTTTGTCTGCTCCCGGTGTGTGGGGTGCAGGCCGATCAGCCCGAACACGTGCGGGTACAGCTCAAGTGGCATCATCAGTATCAGTTTGCCGGATACTACGCTGCACAGATCAAGGGGTACTACCGCGATGAGAATCTGGAAGTCGAGCTGATAGAAGGAGGCAGCCGGCAGCCGGCTATCGAACAGGTGCTTGCCGGCGCGGCCGAGTACGGCATCAGCGATGCGGACATCCTGCTGGAACGGGTCAGCGGCAAGCCGCTGGTGGCGCTTGCGTCCATCTTCCAGCATTCACCCTATATCCTGCTCAGCCTGTGGGAGAGCGGCATCCGCCATCCGGGCGATTTGGTTGGAAAGCGGGTGATGCTTTCGAATTTCCAGGGTGCGGCCCAGTTGCATGCCGTATTGAAGAAGGAGGGCATCGGTTCCGACAAGGTCACGATCCTGCCGCATACCTGGAATCTGGAGGATCTGATCGAAGGTAAGGTGGATGCCGTTACCGCATATGCCACGGTCGAGCCGGCCTATCTGCGGGCGCGCGGTTATGAGCCGGCGATTCTGCATAGTCATGAGTACGGCGTCGATTTTTACGGCGATACGCTGTTTACCACAGAGCAGGAGATAAGCCGGCATCCCGAACGGGTGGAGGCGTTCTTGCGCGCGACGCGCAAGGGCTGGAGCTATGCCTTCGCCAATCCGCACGAGATTGTCGGATACATCCTGACGCTGCCCGGCGTGGTCGAACGTGGCGTGACGGCCGAGATGCTGCTGAACGAGGCGCGTGACATGGCGCCTTACGTCCTGGCGGATGTGGTCGAACCCGGTCACATGAACATCGGGCGCTGGCAGTCGATCGCGGCAACGCTGGCCAAACTGGAGCTGATACCGGAGGACTATCATCTGGATGGCTTCATCTATGACCCGACGATGGAGTTGCCGAAGCCCATGTTGCGATACCTCGGCTATGCCGTACTGGCCGGTTTGCTGATACTGGTTCTGGTGTTGCTGTGGAATCTGCAGATGCACCGGCAGGTGCGGCAGCGCACCGAGGCACTGGAAGCCGAGGCGAAGCGGCGCGAGGCGGTCGAGAACCTGCTGGAGATCGCCGGCAATACTGCCAGGCTCGGTGGCTGGGCGCTGGACATCGCAACCAATCAGATGAGCTGGACGGATGGCGTGGCGCTGCTGCACGACATGCGGCCAGGGGTTATGCTGACGCCGGAAGAGCGTATCCGGATGTACGTGCCTGAACATCAGCCCATCATTCGCGCGGCCATGGAAGCCTGCCGCCGCTATGGCACGCCATACGATCTGGAGCTGGAAAAGATCACCGCGACCGGGCGCCATATCTGGGTGCGGACCATAGGACAGGCGGTACGCAACAGCAAGGGGGAGATCGTTCGCTTGCAGGGCTCCTTCCAGGACATCACGCGGCGCAAGCGGCTGGAGGAATTCAAGAGCGGGCTGAGAACGCTGCTGGAGGATATTGCGACACGACGGCCGCTGGAGCAGATCATGCACAGGATGGTAGTGACGCTGGAGCGTCAGTTCCCCAAGTCGCTGTGCTGCATCATGCTGCTCGACCGTGACGGCAAAAAGCTGGTGCTGGGTGCGGCCGATCGTCTTGGCGATGATTATCTCGGGCCGCTCGAACAGATGCAGGAAGCTGGCGATACCGGCTTTTGCGCGATAGCTGCGCGGGAAAAGCGCACGCTGCTGATTCGTGACATCGAACAGGAAATGATGGGTGGCAGTTTCCGCACGCATGCCCTGAACTACGGTCTGCGTGCCTGCTGGACGACTCCCGTGTTGTCGAGTGCGCACAAGGTGCTGGGCACGCTGGTGCTCTATCATCGCGAGCCTTTCGTGCCCAGTGATGAGGAAATGGAGTCGGTGAACGACTATGCGCGTACGCTGGGCATCGCGATAGAGCGCCATCAGTCCGAGGAACGCATCGAGCAGCTCGCCTTTTATGACCCGATGACGCATCTACCGAACCGTCAGCTGCTGCTGGATCGACTGGGTCAGCGGCTCGCCGCCAGCGCACGCAGCCGGCAGCATGAGGCGGTGCTGTTCATCGACCTCGACAACTTCAAGATGCTCAACGATACGCATGGGCACGATGTCGGCGACCTGCTGCTGATCGAGGCGGCAAGGCGCATCGTGTCCTGTGTGCGCGAGACGGATACGGTCAGCCGCCTGGGTGGCGACGAATTCGTCGTCATTGTCGAGAATCTCGACGAGGATGCCGGACAGGCGGCGGCCCAGGTGCGCATCGTCTGCGACAAGATCGTCGCGGCGTTCCGTCAGCCCTTCCTGCTGAAGGGGTACGTGCACCACACGACCCCCAGCATAGGGATCACGCTGTTCAACGGCAGCATGCACACCTCGGTCGAGGAGCTGTTGCGGCGCGCCGACCTCGCCATGTACCGTGCCAAGGATTCCGGCCGCAACTGCTACCGTTTCTTCGACCAGAAGATGCAGATGCTGGTCAGCGAACGCGTGCAGCTGGAGGAGGACATGCGTGCGGCCATCGTGGCCCAGCAGTTCGAGCTGCTGTATCAGCCGCAGGTGGATCGTCAGTGCGGCATCATCGGTGCCGAGGCGCTGCTGCGCTGGCGGCACCCCACGCATGGTGTGGTGCTGCCGGAGCAGTTCATCACGCAGGCCGAGGAATCCGGCCTGATCCTGTCGATCGGCCGTTGGGTGATAGAGTCGGCCTGCAGACAGCTGGTGCGCTGGGCCAGTGACCCATCGACCGAGAGCCTGACGCTTTCCATCAACATCAGCGCACGTCAGTGTCTGCAGCCGGATTTCGTCGAAGAGGTGCTGGGGATCCTGGAGGCGACCGGTGCCAATCCGCAGCGCCTGATGCTGGAGTTGACCGAGAGCGTGCTGGTGGACAATGTCGATGAGATCATCATGCGCATGAACGCGTTGAAGGCGCGAGGCGTCGGTTTTGCGCTGGACGATTTCGGCACGGGCTATTCCTCGCTTTCCTACCTCAAGAACATGCCGTTCGATCAGGTCAAGATCGACCGTTCCTTCGTGCGTGATGTGATGCTGGACCAGAGCGACGCCAGCATCGTGCGCACCATCATTTCGCTTGGGTTGCTGCTGGATCTCCAGGTCGTGGCGGAGGGTGTGGAGAACGATGAGCAGCTGGATTTCCTGCTGGCGCAGGAATGTCATCTGTTCCAGGGATACCTGTTCGGCAGGCCGCTGACGTTAGAAGAGCTCGAAGCGGCGCTGCATGCCGGTGACGTCTGCAAACTGGCGACGGGTACGTGACGAGGTAATGGCAGGGAGTCGGTCGTCGCCGTCGACCGGCGCAGAAAGGCCACCCGTTCGGGCGGTTTTTCTTTTGGTAGATGCCGATGTAGGCGGTTATGGCAGGTTCCGTCACTCCGGCCATTTTTCACGCCGGACGGCATGGAGTCATGATATGGTGCTGGTTTCATGCACACGGTGCAATTTGGGGAAAAGCCATGAAATCCAGACTCATTGAGCTGCGTGCCTCGCTGCAGGCGCTGAAGGAGGCTTCCATGTTCAGCAAGGCGGAGGCTGCCGAGGCGTCTCTGCTGGCGGCTCTTGCGCTGCTGGAGGAGATGGTGGCCGAGATCGAGAAGTTGAAACGTGCCCAGGCCAGAGACAGAAAGACGACGGGAGCGCGATGACTGGGAGCGTGCGCCGGTTTATCCAGCTGTGACCCAGGGATGGCGGCTGGGTGATTGTCAGCCAGGCATCAAGGTATTAATCTCAACACATGTTGAGCATCTGTGCCCAACCGGTGGCGATGGACTGAACAATCGAAGACAGAGCTTGCGACAATGACTGAAGATCGGGACGAAATAGAGGAAAGACGCCTGCAGGCAGTGCAGAGTCTGGAGATTCTCGACACGCCGCCGGAATCCGATTTCGATGACATCGTCAGACTGGCGATGAAGGTCTTCAAGGTGCCGATCTCGGCCGTCACGATACTGGATGCGCACCGCCAATGGTTCAAGTCGGTGCGGGGGTTCAATGAGCGGGAAACACCGCGCGAGATTTCCTTTTGCACGCATACGATCGAGCAGTCCGTGCCGTTTATTGTCGAGAATGCGAAGACAGACCCGCGCTTCTCGCAGAGTCCGCTGGTCACTGGGTCTCCGCATGTGAGCTTCTATGCCGGTGTACCGCTGCTGAATTCCGAAAAGCTTGCGGTCGGGGCGTTCTGTATCATGGATAACATGCCGCGGGCATTGTCTGCAGAAGAGGTGGATATTCTGCAGACCTTGGCGAACCAGGTCATGACGTTGCTGGAACTGAGGCGTGAGCGGAACTGGCTGAGGCAGTTGCTCTCCGAACTGGACCGAATCTACAAGACTCTGCGAGAGAGCGAACAGCGCTGGAGCTTTGCACTGGAAGGGGCTGGTGATGGGGTCTGGGACTGGAAGGTCGG
Organism: Methylophilaceae bacterium; assembly: GCA_036562645.1. Lineage (GTDB taxonomy): Bacteria > Pseudomonadota > Gammaproteobacteria > Burkholderiales > Methylophilaceae > UBA6140. The sequence goes on from DATCJT010000110.1 coordinate 5,698, forward strand.
AACCGACACGGCGTTTCTCAGCAAACGCTGGAAGGCCATGCTGGGATACGGGGAGAACGAGTTCCCCAACAGCCTTGTCGCCTGGCAGCAGATCATACATCCGGAGGATTTCGGCAAGGTCATGTCCGGCATGCAGGCGCATCTGGACGGTGATGCCGAGAGCTTCAATGCCGAGTACCGCATTTGCCGCAAGGACGGCGGATGGCTGTGGGTGCTGACGCGCGGCCTGGTCGTGGAGCGTGACAATGCCGGCAAGCCATTGCGCATGGTAGGTACGAATACCGACATCACCGAACGCAAGCAGAACGAAGAGCTGATCTGGCGACAGGCCAATTTCGATACGTTGACGGGTTTGCCCAACCGGCGCATGTTTTTCGACCGGTTGGCGCAGGAGATCGCGCGTGCGACACGGGGGCAGCAGATGTTTGCCGTGCTGTTCATCGACCTCGATGGCTTCAAGCAGGTCAACGACCTGCTCGGTCACCGGGCGGGCGACGCGGTGCTGATCGAGGCCAGCAGGCGGCTGGCAGGCTGCATCCGCAAATCCGATACGCTGGCCCGTCTGGGTGGTGACGAATTCATCGTCATCTTCAGCGCACTCAAGCAGCAGTCCAGTGTCGAGCGCATCTCGGACAAGATCCTGAAGGTGATAAGCCGTCCCTTCAATGTCATGGGCAAGCAGGTCGAACTGAGCGCCAGTATCGGCATCGCCATGTTCCCGGAACACGGTCTGGATGGCGACAGCCTGATCAGCCGTGCCGATACGGCCATGTATGACGCCAAGGAGATCGGCAAGAACTGCTGGGTGATCTACGAGCCGAGATCAACGGAGGCCGAGCCGGCCGCATGAGTCCGGCCGATGATGCCGGTCAGAGTCCCCATTCCTGCCGGAAGGAATGATGGAAACCGGGATCCTGCGGTGCGCCGCCCTGCACCGTGCACATGGCGGCGGCGAACCGGTTGGCTCGCTCCAGTATGAGCGGCAGTTCCCAGCGGTGCAGTAATCCGATGATGCATAGAGCGGCGAAGGCATCGCCGGCGCCGACCGTATCGACGATGGGTTGCTGCAGTTTGACGGGGCCGGTATCGAGTCTTTCCTGTTCCCTTGTGATGAGCCAGGCGCCGTCCGGGCCACAGGTGATGATCATGAGTTCCAGCCCGTAACGCTCGATCAGGGAGCGTGCCTTGTGTTCCGGGTCTGGGCTGTCGATAGCGCAGATGCGCGCCACGGTCTCCAATTCCTCATGGTTCATCTTGACGATATCCGCGCGTTGCAGCGAATGCCGGATGACATGCCGGTCATACCAGGGTTCCCGCAGATTGATGTCGAGAAAGCGTGGACAATCGCAGGCGGCGAGGAATCCGCGCAGCGCGAGCCGGGAATTCAGGTTGCGCTGCGCCAGCGTGCCGAAATACGCCATGGAAGGCTGCAGTGACCTGGCCAGTATGTGTGCGACATCGGCATGGATGTGGTCGTAGGCCTGCTCGGGTAGGATTTCGAAGCGATGGCTGCCGTTCTCCATGTGCACCCGCACCTGGCCTGTGGGATGGGTCGGGTCGCACTGCATGCCTACCGTGTCCATGCCCAGTCTGTCCATTTCACGCAGCAGTTCGTCACGCAGGGCGTCGTTGCCGGTGCGGCTGACCATGACCGGATGCAGCCCGAACGCCTGCAGATGACGCGCGACGTTGAATGGCGCGCCGCCCAGAACGCTGCGGTCCGGGAACACATCGGCCAGCACTTCACCGAACAGGGTGACGGTGTGGGGGCTTTTCGCTTGGTGCGTCATCGACTTTCCTCGAGTTCTTCCCGGCCGGAAACGGGAGTCAGAACTGATTGTATAGCAGTTCGCGCGACAGGCTGCCGTATCCGGCCTGAGTCAGCAGGGCGCGCTCGATGTAGCGGCTGACACGGTTTCTGTATGCCGGGATGAAGGCCGCGGCGTGAAAGATGCGCGGGTATTTGCTGCTCAGCCAGGCGTAGAGGCTGATGTTCTGATCCAGCGCCTCGGCTTCCTCCAGGAATTTCGGGCTGTCCGAGTCCAGCCAGTCCGGCGCTGGCGGCAGGCCTCTGCGCTCTTTTCCGTGGATGCTTCGCATGCAGGAGAGAAAATAGTCGCGTGCGTGCGTATCGTCCAGCGATATCGGTGCGCACGATAGAATGAACTTGTCGGGTAGCGGCATGGATGGCGCATGATGGTCGATCCAGTGGCCGAGCGCGATATGGGCGGACATGTCGGCGGTCTGGAACAGACTGCTTTTCAGCTGCAGGCGTTCGGCGAAGAAAGCGAGCAGCTCGCCCAGCCTCTCGTTGTGCAGCATGCCGGCCAGCGTCTCGATGTGGCCGAAGAAGGGCGAGACGGGTAGACGCTGCAGGTCGGCGATATCCGATGCGCTGAGCGCATGCTCAAGATGCAGCAGGTCGTCCTGCTCGAAGGCGTTGACGAAGCCGGTGGGGTAGATGCCATAACGGCCGGCCCGGCCGGCGATCTGCCTGACCTCGGTCGGATCGAGGCGGCGGCTGGCGATGCCGTCGAATTTCTCGACAGTGGAGAAGACGACACGCCGGATGGGAAGGTTCAGACCCATGCCGATGGCGTCCGTCGCCACGAGGATGTCCGCGCGCCCCTCATTGAAGCGCCTGGCTTCGGTGCGGCGCACTTCGGGCGACAGCGCACCGTAGATCGTCGCGACACCGAAGCCCCACTGCCGGATGCGTGCCGCCAGCGTCAGCACGTCCTTGCGCGTGAAGGCGATGACGGCATCGCCTTTCTGCAGCTTGCCTTTCAGGCGCCAACGGTTGTAGCGCTCGCCGCACAGGGCCGTATCCTCGAGTTCGAGTGGCGTCTTGCGTTCCAGCTGAACGATGTCATACGGCTCCTGCAGGGTGTCCAGCAGGCGTGTACAGGCTGTCGTGACGGCATGCGAACCACACAGGAACACGTCGCGCGCGGGAGCGCCGACGATGGCGGCGGTCCAGGCGTGACCGCGGTGCGGGTCCTGCAGCATCTGGATCTCATCGATGACCGCGACCTCGACTTCCTCGTGCGGGTTCATCATCTCGACGGTGAGCGCGGTGTGCCGTGCGCCCGGTACCATGACGCGCTCCTCGCCCGTGACCAGATTGCAGGGAATGCCGGCTTCGGTCAGCCGGTCACGCACCTCCATCGCCAGCAGCCGCAGCGGCGCCAGGTAGATGCCGGAGGCAGCCTGCTGCAGGGCCTGCAGCGCATCATGCGTCTTGCCGGAGTTGGTCGGGCCGATCCTGAAGTGCATGTGCCGCCGCAGGCTGCGCGCCACGGCATAGGCGGCCGGGAAGTGTTCGAGCGCCAGGATGTCGGTCGCGAGCCGGGAAAGCGTGCCGGAACTAGAGACCATGACGGCAGGATGGCTGACGTGGGCTGGAAATCATGCCGCAATTATCCCGTATATCGCCGCCTGCCGCACGCTGGTGCGGTACCGGGACGGCATGAAATCCGATGCCGGTTTGTGGCATAGTTGAGCATGTCCGCTGAATCCGAATTTCGTAGAATGCAAACCAACTCTGGAGGAGTCACATGTCACAAGCAACCGTATTGATTACCGGCGCCAATCGCGGCCTCGGTCTGGAATTCGTCAGGCAGTATGCCGAGGACGGATGGCAGGTGCTTGCCTGCTGCCGCTGGCCGGAAGAGGCGCAAGCGCTGCGGGCACTGGCCGAGCGTCATGCCGATCTGGTCGAGGTGCATCGGCTGGATGTGGCCGATTTCGAGGAGATCGACGCGCTCGCCCTGATATTGCAGGGGCGGCCGATCGATGTTCTGATCAACAATGCCGGCGTATACCCGCAAGGCGAGTTCGGCAGCATCGATTACGAGGCCTGGGCAGAGGCCTTCCATGTCAACACCATGGCGCCGATGAAGATGATCGAGGCCTTCGTCGGCCATGTCGAGGCCAGCAGGCTGAAGAAGATCGTTACGCTGTCGAGCAAGATGGGCAGCATAGACGATAACACGAGCGGCGGCAGCTATATCTACCGCAGCACGAAGACGGCGGTGAACATGGTCATGAAGAGTCTCTCCATCGATCTGCGACCGAGGGGGATCGCCTCCGCCATCCTGCATCCGGGCTGGGTGCGTACCGACATGGGGGGCCCGAACGGCCTGATCGACGCGCCGGAGAGCGTGGCCGGACTGCGCCGGGTGATCGACGGACTGACCGTGGAGAACAGTGGCCGCTTCATTGCCTACGACGGCAAGGAGATCCCCTGGTAGGTCAGGGCGTGTAGGAGACGCGGGTCTCGCGTCGCAGTGCCTCCAGATCCCTGATGTGACGATCGATCCGGGCGGCAGCATGCTGCCGCTGCTGTGGACTGGTGCTGTTGTGCAGTCTGGCGATGCCGTCGCATAGGTCGATGGTGAGGCGGTCGATGTAGTTCTGGTAGGCGAGGTCGTCGCCGTTGTGCAGCCGGTCGAAATAGGCGGCGACCTCGATCTTGATGTCGGCTGGTGTCAGTCTGAGGTCGATGATCTTCCTCAGCGTTGCGACGGCATCCGACTGGCTTCTCAACCGTTCCTCGTAGCTGGTGTCGGCATTGAAGATCGAGATGCGCTGGTTTTCTTCGAGGATGTCGCGCTGCGCTGCCGTCAGGCTGCCGTAATACCTTTCCGCGCGCTTGACGGCCAGCTTCAGCCGGCGCCGGTCGCGTTCCTCCTGGCTGCCTTCCAGCCAATCCTTGCGCCATTCCCGATTGTCACGCTCGAAACGGCGCTCCATGCGCGCAAGCTGCTCGTGGCTCAGGGTAGGGGCCAGCTTCTCGACGATAGGTTCGACCTGTAGATTGAAGGTGCGCATGCGTTCGCGCACGTCCTCCACCAGACTGCAGACTTCCTTGCCGTTCGTGTCATGCAGCACTTTCTCCCGGGCGTCGCGCAGAATCCTCAGATAGAGTGGGATTTCATTGGTGCGGTGCCACTCGTGCAGCGCGGCGAGTTCGGCCTGGATGACGGATTTCTGTTCCGCGGTGAAGCCGACGTGGCTGTCCAGCCAGTAGTAGGCCAACTCCTGCGCATGGTTGTAGCCGATGCGAACGACGCTACTGCAACCGCCGAGCGTGAGCAGCAGCATGAAAAGGACTGCCTTGCGGATGAGGATAGGCATTTTTCCGTTCATGAGCAGAAGATCCGGTAGTAAGAGGCGTCGCGGACGGAAAAATTCCATCCGTTTCAGCGGTTGCGGCTTTCCAGTTCTTCCCAGCGTTCCAGGGCCTGCATCAGTGCATCCTCGATTTCGGCCAGCCGTTGCTGCGCGGTCTTCACGACCTCCGGATGGTCACGGTATACCGCGGGGTCGCTCAGCGTGGCATGGATGGCTGCCTGTTCCTGCTCCAGCGCCTCGATTTTTCCGGGCAGGGCTTCCAGCTCGCGCTGTTCCTTGTAGCTTAGTCGGTCCGGGCGGTTTCTTGCAGCTGTTGCGACAGGCTTGGGCGGCGCACTTCTGGCTGTCGCCGCAGCCTTTTCTTCCGCGCGCCTGGCAGAGGAACGCTGCCAGTCGTCATAGCCGCCGCCGAATTCGGTGATGATACCGTCACCCTCGAAGGCGAACACCTGGGTGACGGTGTTCTCCAGAAAGGCGCGGTCGTGACTGACGAGGAACAGTGTGCCGTCGAAGTCCTGCAGCAGCTGTTCCAGCAATTCCAGCGTGTCGATGTCGAGGTCATTGGTCGGTTCGTCCAGCACCAGTACATTGGCGGGACGCGCGAACAGGCGGGCCAGCAGCAGACGGTTGCGCTCGCCGCCGGAGAGCGACTTGACCGGAGAGCGGGCGCGCTGCGGTGGGAACAGGAAATCCCCGAGGTAGGAGATGACGTGCTTGCGCTCGTTGCCGATCTGCACGTAATCGGAGCCCGGGCTGATGGTGTCGGCCAGAGTCGCTTCCTCGTCCAGCTGCTCGCGCATCTGGTCGAAATAGGCGATGCCGAGATTGGTGCCGCGCACGATGCGACCGCTGTCGGCTTCCTCCTGACCGAGGATCATGCGCAGCAGGGTGGTCTTGCCGATGCCGTTGGGCCCGATGAGACCGATGCGGTCGCCGCGTATGATGCGCGCGCTGAAGTCACGCACGATGATGCGGTCGCCATAGCGTTTCTGCACGTGTTCGAGTTCCGCCACCAGCTTGCCGGAACGCTCGCCGCTGTCCAGCGCGAGGCGCACGCTGCCCTGCCGCTCGCGGCGGGCGGCGCGTTCCAGCCGCAGTCGCTCGAGACGCCGCACACGGCCTTCGTTGCGCGTGCGGCGCGCTTCTATGCCCTTGCGGATCCAGACTTCCTCCTGCGCCAGAAACTTGTCGAACTTTTCCGCCTGCTGCGCTTCCACTGCGAGCAGTTCGGCCTTTTTTTCCTGATACTGGCTGAAATTGCCCTTGAAATCCGTGAGCCGGCCGCGGTCCAGTTCGGTGATGCGCGTCGCCAGTCGGTCGAGGAAGCGGCGGTCGTGTGTGATGAACAGCACGCTGCCACCGAAGCCGAGCAGCAGATCCTCCAGCCATTCGATGGCAGCGAGGTCGAGATGGTTGGTCGGTTCGTCCAGCAACAGCACCTCGGGTTCCATGACCAGGGCGCGCGCCAGTGCCACGCGCTTGCGCCAGCCTCCGGAGAGTCGGGCGATCTGCTGCCCGGCATCCAATTTGAGCCGGCTCAGTACGGTCTCGATGCGGCTTTGCGTCTGCCAGCCCTGCTTTGCCTCCAGTTCGTGCTGCAGCTCCTGTAGCCGCGGCATGAGCCGTTCGAGGTCGGCACCCGCCTCGCCCATGGCTTGCGCGGTCTGGTGATACGCCACCAGCAGTGCCTGCAGGTCGCCCAGCCCTTCGGCGACGGCTTCGTAGATGCTGTGTTCCGGTCTGAGCTGCGGTTCCTGCGGCACGTAGGCGATACGGATACCGGGAGCGCGCCAGACGCTGCCGTCATCGAGTTTGCTGATACCGGCGATGACTTTCAGCAGGCTGGATTTGCCGGCACCGTTGCGACCGATCAGACCGACCCGCTCGCCCGGGTCGAGCTGGAAGTCGGCATGGTCGAGGAGGGCATGGTGGCCGTAGGCCAGACTGGCGTTTTCGATGGTGATCAGCGGCATGCCGTCATTTTAGCAGGGGAGCGGGCCGTCGGCTTTATTCGGCCATTGCTTGACCCAGGTCAAAATGTGGATGGCACGGGACACATACTATGCATGCGCGCGGATTATGTGGAGCATCCCTTGAATCGAAAAACGATGCATTTCGACGTGGCCATCGTCGGTGCCGGACCGAGTGGCCTCTGCTTCGCACGCGCGCTGTCCGGCGGCGGGTTGCGCGTGCTGGTGCTGGAGCGTCAGCCGGAGAGCGCGTTGGCGGAGCCTGCGTTCGATGGCCGCGAGATCGCCCTGACCCACCGTTCCGTCGATATCCTGCGGTCGCTGGGCGTGTGGCAGCGCATCGTGCCGGACGCCATAGCGCCGCTACGCGATGCCCAGGTGCTGAACGGCCCGTCGCTTTATGCCATGCGTATCGAACACCGCGACGGCGGCAAGCCGGAACTGGGCTATCTGGTCTCGAATTGCCTGATCCGCAAGGCCGCATATGAGGAGGTCTGCACCGCTCCTTCCATCAGGCTGCTGTGCGGCACGCGCATCGTTCATGCGGAAACGGATGCCACGGCGGCCTGGCTCACGTTGGATAACGGCGAGCAGGTCAGCGCGGACCTGCTGGTGGCGGCCGACAGTCGCTTTTCCGAGATGCGGCGCAACATGGGCATCGCCGCGTCCATGCATGATTTCGGCCGGGCCATGCTGGTCTGTGCGGTGCGGCACGAGTTACCGCACCATCATGTCGCCTGGGAGTGGTTCGACCACGGCCAGACGCTGGCGCTTTTGCCGATGAACGGTGACCGCGCGTCCGTGGTGCTGACCCTGCCGACGGCGCGGATCGAGGCGTTGCGGCAAATGCCGGATGCGGAATTCAGCCGCGATCTGGAACGTCGTTTCCGGCAGCGTCTGGGAGCTATGCGGCTAGATTCCACTCGCCATGTCTATCCGCTGGTGACGGTGTATCCGCGACGCTTCGTCAAGCGGCGCTTTGCATTGATCGGTGATGCCGCCGTCGGCATGCACCCGGTCACCGCGCATGGTTTCAATTTCGGCCTGCGTGGCGTCGATACGCTGGCGAATGCGATTCTGCGGGCGCATGCCACCGGCGGGGACATCGCCGCCGACGGGTTGCTGGCCGCCTATGAGCGCGCGCACCGGCGCGCGACGCGCCCATTGTTCCTCGCCACCCATTTCATCGCCAAGCTCTACAGCGACGAGTCCCCGCCTGCACGGCTGCTGCGAATTGCGGCGCTGCATCTGGGCAACCGCCTCACGCCGTTCCGGCGCGGGCTGGCGCGCATGCTGACCGAGGCCGATCACTAGTGTCCCGGTTCCTGTCGGCCGTGCTCGCAATTGCGGCGAAATGAGTGTTTAATGCACGGTAAAGCCAAATTGATCGTGGCCGGTATGGGTCAGGGGGACCAGAATCGTGAACGGTGGCTGGAACAGATGAGCATGCGGCAGAAGTTCTTTGCCATGTCCTTGCAGACACGGGTGACCGTGATCGCGTTGGCCGTGTTCACGCTGGGTATCTGGAGCTTCAGCCTGTACATGCGGGATATCCTGCGGGACGACATGCTGCGTTCGGCCGCTGACCAGCAGCAATCGGTTGCCAATTATTTTTCCGCAGAGATCGACCATGAGCTGGTCGACCGGCTGGTCATCATGTCCCGGATGGCAGGCAGGCTTGCGCCACTGATGCATGACCGTGTCGCTCTGCAGGAGGCTCTGGAAGGACAGCCGGCCTTTCTACAGCTGTTCAATGATCGTGTCTATGTGACCGATGCCGACGGCAATACGCAGGCTTCGTTACCGCAGGATGCTGCACTCGAAGGCTTCAACTACATGGATCGGGACTATATCGCCGGAGTCCTGCAAACAGGTAGCCCGACTATAGGGGGGCCTGTTATCGGTCGTACGCTGTCGGTGCCCCTTTTCGGTATGGCGGTTCCCATCCAGGATGCACAAGGCCGTATTGTCGGTGCGCTGGCAGGCCTCACCGAACTTGAGAAAGCCAATTTTCTCGATCTGGTCACGCAGAATGCCTTCGGTAAGAGTGGTTATGTCATGGTCGTCAATGCGCGCAACGGGACTGTCGTCGCCAGTTCCGACCGCGGCCGTATCATGGAGGTACTGCCTGCATCCGGGGCATACCCGCTCGGCGACAACCTGATGTCGAACGGAGGAAGAACAGGCATTTTCCTCGACCCCAACGGCATGAAAGTGCTGGCAACCGTCCAGCGTTTGTCTGCTACTGACTGGTACGTCATCGTGGCGATGCCGATGGAAGAGGTCCTGGCGCCGTTTTACAAGCTGGAGCGTAACAATGAGCTGGCGGCAATCCTGTTGACGTTGCTGGTTGGAGTGCTGACCTGGCTGCTCATGCGGCGTCAGCTGCTGCCGGTGCATCAGGCCATCAGTCAGCTGACCGTGCTGTCCGAGCACGAACAGCCGTTGCAGGCACTGCAGGTGGAACGCAGTGACGAGATCGGCAGGCTGATTGCCGGATTCAACCGGCTGCTGCAGGTGGCTGCCGAGCGCGAAAGCGCTTTGCGCAAGTCGGAACAGACATTTTCTACCATACTCAACAACATCAACACGTATGTCTTTCTGAAGGATACCGAAGGACGCTATCTGTTCGCCAACCGCTATACATGCGACATGTTCGGTGTGGAGCCTGATGAAATCACCGGCAAGACCGATGAGCCCTTCTTTGATGCCGAGTCACTGGAGCAGATCCGCAGGAATGATCGCATGGTGCTGGAAGAAGGGAAGGCGGTGCGTATCGAGGAGATCAACCTGAAGGTGCCAGGCAGGGAGACGCTGCAGTCCTTCCTGACCATCAAGCTGCCGCTTCGTGACGAATCCGGAAGGATTTATGCGCTGTGCGGCATTTCCACTGACATTACCGATTACAAGTCACGCGAACTGGAGATGCATCAGCAGGCGTTTTATGACGAGCTGACCGGTTTGCCGAACCGGCGTCTGCTGTTCGACCGTCTCGACCTCGCCATCGCCGCCAGCCGCCGTAGCGCACTATATGGTGCGTTGCTGTTCATCGATCTGGACAATTTTAAGCCGCTCAACGACCGTAACGGTCATGAGGCCGGGGATCAACTGCTGATGGAGGCTGCGCGTCGACTACAGAAGTGCGTGCGTGAAGTCGATACAGTGGCGCGTCTCGGCGGCGACGAGTTCGTCATCATGGTACAGAATCTGGATGCGGACGCCGGGCGGACAAGGAAGCAGGTCGGCGTCATTGCGGAAAAGGTGCATGCCGTACTGTCCGAGCCCTATCGACTGCATCTCAGGGAAGAGAAAGGCGATCTGACAGTGATCGAGCATCACTGTACGGCAAGCATAGGTGTCTGCCTGTTCCATTCGGACGAGCAAAGTGCTGAGGATATTCTGCGTCGAGCCGATCAGGCCATGTATGGCGTGAAGGAGTCAGGCCGCAACGGCATCAGGTATGCTGACGAGCCGTATTCAGTGGATATGCCGCAGGCGTACATACGAGAATGAGCTTGCGCGGATATGCAAACAGCATGCGTGCGGCTTGAAATGACGGGACAGAGATCATGAAACTGCCGACTGTGGTTTTACTGCTGTTTATCTTTTTGCTGGCGCTGTTCGTTGCCCTTAACCGGGGCATCTTCGTCCAGCCTGCCGAACTCTCGTTCGGTGTGATGACCTTGCAGTTGCCGTTCGGACTGCTGATGCTGGGGTTGCTGGTCACCGCAATAGTCGTGGCCATTCTGTTTGCGGTCTACGTACAGACCGGTGCCCTGCTCGAGGTGCGCCGTTATTCACGCGAACTGCAGGCTTGCCGGGAACTGGCCGAGAGTGCAGAGGCCTCGCGCCTGGCCGAGCTGCGGCAGACGGTCGAGGCGGCGCTGGCAAGACTGGAAGAGCGGCAACAGGCGTTCGAGGCTGGTCTGTCAGCCGAAATCGCGCAGCTTGGCTCAGGCCTGCATGTCAGCCTGGAGGAGTCGGTCAATTCGCTGGCGGCCTCTCTTGGCGAGCTGGAGGATAGACTGGAGCGGGAACGGCGCCTATGAATCCGTCAAAGCGGAGATGAAAGGTTGAAGTCAGTCATTTCTACAATGAATATCCGGGAGAACGACATGCTGCAGTAAGACGCAGTGTAGCTGCGTGACGATGACCGCAAGTGGTCTTCAGGGGGATCAGGATGAAAGCACAAGAAAAATACCAACTGCTTTACCGATATCGTCGTCCGTTGCGCCTGCTGGTGGCAGCCTTGCTGGCTGCCTCCGCGATCGGTGTCTATCTGCTGGTCTACCAGACGGGCGGTATCAAGTTCGTCTATTCACATTCCATGTATGTTCCTATCCTGCTGTCAGGCTTCATGTTCGGCATGGCTGGCGGTGTACTGTTCGGCATGTTCGCCGGCGTGGTGCTGGGGCCCTTCATGCCAATCGATGTCGTCACCGGCGAGATGCAGCAGCCAATCAACTGGCTTTACCGCACCGGCTTTTTTGTGTTGATCGGATTCCTCAGCGGTCTGGCCAGTCATTTTGCGCGTTCCTACGTTGCACAGCTGCAGTGGGCCTCTGAACATGACCACGCGACCCGGCTGCCGAATCGCAATGCCATCATCAAGCGGATGGAGACACTGCAGGCAGACCACCCCGGACAGTGGATGCTGGCGGTCGTCTATCTGGAGAACGAACGCGAGCTCAACGCCTCGTTCGGCGAGATCGTGCTCAATCAGGTGTTCATGCAGATACCCGAGCGCATAGCCGTGACGCTGCAGCGGACACTTCAGGTCTATCGTGTCAGTTCGGCCCAGATCGCCATTCTGACCGAAGCGGGAGGGCAGGAGCGGAACGGAATACTGAACGCACTGACGGAGGCGTTCCAGGCACCGTTCCCGGTCAACGGCATCTTCATCCACATCGATGTACGCATCGGCTATACCATTATCGAACACCAGCATGATCAGGCCGAGACCTACCTGAAGGAAGCAGAGGAAGCCATGTCGGCCGCGGTCGAGAACATGCAGGAATGGGTGGCGTATTGTCCAGAGTTCATCAAGACCAAACAGGATAATCTGACCATCATCGGTGACCTGCGCAATGCGTTGCAGACCGGACAGCTCGTCATGCATTATCAGCCCAAGGTGGAGATGGCGACCGGCAGGGTAGTCAGCGCCGAGGCGCTGATACGCTGGACGCATCCGCAGCGTGGCAGTATTCCGCCGGACAGGTTCATCCCTCGCGCCGAGCAGAGTACGCTGATCAACCTGATCACCGAGTTCGCACTGGAACGGTCGGTGGCGCAGCTTGCATCATGGCATCGCGCCGGCATCGACATTTCCATGGCTGTCAATATCTCGACCCGTAACCTGCTGCAGCCCGGCTTCGACGAGACTGTGATACGGCATCTGCTGCGCCATCAGCTGGAGGGCCACCGCATTGAGCTGGAAGTGACGGAGGGTGCACTTGCCGTCGATATGGCGCGCACCATACGTGAGCTCGCAGCATTGGCAGCACTCAAGGTCATCATTTCGGTTGACGATTTCGGCACCGGGTATTCATCTCTGCGTTACCTACATCTGCTGCCGGTTTCCATTATCAAGATCGACCAGTCCTTTGTCCGGGCATTGCCGGACGACAGGGGGTCTATGCACATCGTCGATGCAGCGCTGATGCTGGCGCATAAGATGGGCATGGCAGTCATTGCAGAGGGCGTCGATAGCCTGGCGACCTGGAACTATCTGAGGGATGCCGGCTGCGATATGGCGCAGGGCTATCTGATTGCGGAGCCGATGCCGGCACAGGAATTCGAGCAGTGGTACCGGCAGTGTGAGGGGCGTTTTACGCCGGCAGCTGTCAGTACTTGATGATGTTGCGTCAGGATTGACCCAGCATGGCGCGGATCTGCGCCATGCGCTCGCGTGCGAGTTCCTTGCTCGCAGCCGGGTCCGCCGTCGGGTTGCCGGAATGGCGTACATCCTCCTTGGGCAGTTCGTCGATGAAGCGGCTGGGCTCGCAGACCTCGGTCTCTCCGGCACGCTTGCGCTTCCTGCACCATGTGATGTGCAGCGAGCGCTGCGCCCGCGTGATACCGACATACATGAGCCGGCGTTCTTCCTCGATTTTGTCGTTGTCTATGCTTTCCCGATGCGGGAGTATGCCTTCCTCGACGCCGACCAGGAACACATGACCGAATTCCAGACCCTTGGCAGCGTGCAGTGTCGATAGCTTGACGGCATCCGGCTCGCCGTCGTCGCGGCCCTCCAGCATGCTCATCAGCGAGACCATCTGGGTCAGTTCGAGCAGATTGCGTTCATCCTCCTCGCCCTTTTTCGCAAGCCAGCCGACGAAGTCCTGCACGTTTTTCCACTTGTTCTCGGCGACACGGGGATCTTCCGTGTCGTATAGAAACGGTTCGTACTGTATGGTCTCCAGCAGTTCGTTCAGCAGTTCGCCGGCCGGCTCCTTGGCCGCGCGTTCCTGCAGGCGATTGATGAACTGGCAGAAGCGCAGCAGGTCATCGAGCTGTTTGTGGCCGATCTCGCGCTGGAAGTCGCCCTCGAACGCCGCGGCGAACAGTGATAGATGGTGCTGACGCGCATAGTCGCCGAGCCGTTCCAGCGTGGTGTTGCCTATGCCCTTTTTCGGTGTCGTGGCGGCGCGGATGAAGGCCGGGTCGTCGTCTTCATTGTTGATGAGGCGCAGGTAGCTGACCAGATCCTTGATCTCGGCCTTGTCGAAGAAGGACTGGCCGCCGGAGACCGTATAGGGGATCTTGTGTTCGCGCAGCTTTTCCTCGAACAGCCGGGCCTGGTGGTTGCCACGGTACAGGATGGCGTAATCCATGTAGCGAGTACGGTGCTCGAACTTGTGCGCCATCAGCTTCATGACCACCAGTTCCGCCTCATGCTGTTCGTCCTTCGCGGCGCTCACCTGGATGAGGTCGCCGGTGCCGTGTTCGCTCCACAGCTTCTTTTCGAACAACTTGGGATTGTTGGCGATGACATGGTTGGCCGCGCGCAGGATGCGCACGGTGGATCGGTAGTTCTGCTCCAGCTTGATGACCTTGAGGCGGGAGAAGTCCTGGGTCAGCTGGCGCAGGTTCTCGACATCGGCACCACGCCAGCCGTAGATGGCCTGGTCGTCGTCCCCGACCGCCGTGAAGCGGCCTTCGATGCCGGTCAGCAGTTTGACTAGGCGGTACTGGCAGGCATTGGTGTCCTGATATTCATCGATCAGGAGATACTTCAGCTTGCGCTGCCAGCGTTCCAGCGCATCCGGATGCTGCTCGAACAGTTCGACCGGGACCTTGATCAGGTCATCGAAATCGACCGCCTGATAGGCCTTCAGTGTCTGCTGATAGAGCTGGTAGACACGCGCGGCGGCGACGGTGTGTTCCTCGTCGGCAGTCGCCCTGGCCTGATCCGGGTTGATGAAGGCGTTCTTCCAGCTCGATATCTGCCACTGCGTTCTGCGTAGCAGCTGCTTGTCCGTGGTGGCGAGGATGTCGGCCAGAATCTTGAAACTGTCGGAAGCATCGAGAATGGAGAACTGCGGCTTGTAGCCCAACAGCTGCGCTTCCTGACGCAGCATCTGCAGGCCGAGCGAATGGAAGGTGGCGATGGTGAGACCCCTGCCGGACTTGCCTTCCAGCAGATGACCGACACGCTCCTGCATCTCGCGCGCGGCCTTGTTGGTGAAGGTGATGGCGGCGATTTCTCTCGGCGCGTAGCCGCACTGCTGAATCAGGTAGGCGATTTTCTGCGTGATGACACGGGTTTTGCCACTGCCGGCGCCAGCCAGCACCAGCAGGGGACCATCGAGATACTTGACCGCTTCGCGTTGTTGGGGATTGAGTGTGGAAAGCATGACGTACCAAATCGGAGCAGCGTGCAAGTTTAGCGGCTCGAGGTTGCACTGTCACGTTGCATTTTGCCGATGTTTTTAATACTGTGAATTCTGTCTTCCGTGATGCATCAGTCGAACGAGGCAGAGAAAATGTCGGCATGGAACAGGGGCGTGGTGGTCGGACATCGGCACTGGGATGAGAAGCTGCACAGTCTTTACATCGATTCCGAGATCGAGCCGTTCGTGGCGGGGCAGTTCGTCAAGGTCGGGCTGGAAATCGGCGGCAAGGTGGTTGGCAGGCCATATTCGCTATGCAACGCGCCGCAGGCGAGACCGCTCGAGATCTACTATATCGAGGTGCCGGGCGGCGAACTGACGCCGGCGCTCGCGCGGCTTGCTCCGGGGGATGATCTGCTGGTGGCGCCGCGTGCGAACGGTTTCATGATCCTGGATGAGGTGCCGGTAGCGCGTCACCTGTGGATGATGGCAACGGGCACCGGCATCGGCCCGTTCCTGTCCATCATGGATACGGCCGAACCATGGCAGCGTTTCGAGCGTGTCGTGTTGGTTCATGCCGTGCGCACGCAGGCGGAGCTCAATTTTCAGGAAAGAATCGCCGCCGTACGGAACAAGCGTGGCAAGCAGTTCATCTTTGTTCCGTTCATCAGCCGCGAGGTGGTGAGCGGGGCCATCCACGGCCGCATACCGCAGGCCATCGCCGATGGCAGACTGGAAACGCAGGCCGGCCTGACGATTGGTCCGGATAACAGTCACGTCATGCTGTGCGGCAATCCGCAGATGATCGATGACACGCTGCAGGTGCTCATCGAGCGCGGTTTGCGCAAGCATCGCCGCAGGGAGCCGGGCCACATTACGACGGAGCATTACTGGTGAGCGCATGCGTGCCGTCCGGTGCCGGGCTGCTTGTCCGCTCCGGGGGATGGGAGTAATCTGGCCGTGCAACGCACCCGGTAGGAAATGACGACACGGGTATCAGGGGGAAACCAGTGAGTACAGAAGAACGGCGGCGTGACCTGACCTTGAATGGTGTGTTCGCCAGCCTGAACCGTGCCGGCTCGCTACGCATCGCGCTCGTCTATGCGGGGTTGGCCACGCTGTGGATCCTCGGCTCTACCCATCTTTTCAGCTTCACCGTCCAAGATTCCGAGACCCTGTCACGCATTGAACTGTTGAAGGGGCTGATGTTCGTCTTCGTCACCAGCGGACTGCTCTATCTTCTCCTGCGACTTGGGCAGTCCGTCGATGCGTTCGGTAATGATATCCATGGATTCGATAGTCCGCTGCGCCGGGGCGGCATCATCAGCCAGTTCGCGCTGTTGGTGCTGGCCGTGCCGCTGATCGGTTACAGCCTGATGCATCTGCGTACACCGCAGGCTGAAGCGGAAGCGATGAACAGCCTTGCCATCGTGGCGCAGAGCAAGGCCACGCAGATCGAGCGCTGGATGAGTGAGCGGGAGGCCGATATCCGGGTGCTGACCCAGCCCGGCTCCGCCTTTGCCGATAACGTGCATTTTCTGCTGGAACGGAAAGACGCCAGCAACGGCAGACGCAATGATGTCGAAATGCGGCTGGATACGGTGCGTGACCATTACGGATACGAATCCGTAATGGTCATGGATCCCAATTTCCATGTGCTTGCGGTGAGCGGCGGATACGACGGCATCGCACCGGAGGTACGCGAGGCTGCCGCAGTCGTGCTGGCAGGCGGCGATGTTGCACGTACCGAGCTTTACCGGATCGAGGACGACCGCATTTTCATCGACTGGCTGGCGCCGGTGCGCAGCCCGATGGCACCGCACAACATCATCGCGCTGGTGTTGCTGCGCATGTCACCCGAGCATTTCCTCTATCCACTGATCCGGATCTGGCCAGGCGTCAGCGAGACTGCGGAAACCATGCTGGTGCGACGCGAGGGCGACAGCGTGCTGTATCTCAGCGAACTCAAGCATGCGTATGGCACGGCGCTCACCTTGCGTCTTCCCATGGAACAGGAGGCGCTTCCCGCCGCCATGGCGCTGATGAACGGTGCGCCGGGCGAAATGCGCGGCAACGATTATCTCGGTCATGATGTGCTGGCCGCCTATTATCCGGTTGCCGGAACGGAATGGCGCATCGTGTCCAAGATGGACCGCGACGAGGTACTGGCGCCGCTTTGGCGCATGACCGTGCTGGTGACGGGGGTGGCTTTCGTCTTCGTCGTCGTCATCAGCCTGACGCTGCTCATGCTCTGGCGTCAGCAGAACCGCTTGCAGAGCCTGCTGGTATTGACGCACAAAACCCGATCGGAGCGGCTGCTGCAGCATTTCTTCGACATGCCCTTCGTCGGCATGGCCGTCATTGCACCGGACAAGCGACTGATTCGCTTCAATGACCAGTTGTGCACGATCACCGGTTACAGTCGCGCGGAGCTGGAAGGGCGTAGCTGTACGGACTTTGCCATACCGGAGGAGATCGAGGCATATGAGCAGGAACTGGGGCGCATCCTGCGCGGCGAGATCTCCGGCTACGTCATGGAGCGGCGTTTCGTGCGCAAGGACGGACGCTTGATCACGACCCTGGTCGATACTAGGTGCGTGCGCAAGCCTGATGGCAGTGTCGATCATCTGTTCGCCACCGTGCAGGACATTACCCGGCAGAAGGAGGATGAGGCCAAGATTCAGCGGCTGACGCATCTGTATGCGGCATTGTCCGAATGCAACAAGGCCATCGTGCGCTGCGAGACGGAACAGGAACTGTTCCGCCGGATATGTGAGGCGACGGTGACCTTCGGTGGCATGAAGATGGCATGGATCGGCATGATAGACGACAAGACCGGCATGGTGCGGCCGGTCGCCAGTTATGGGGATCATTTCGGCTACGTCCGGGATATCCGCATCTCCGCCGAGCCGGACAGTCCCTATGGTCAGGGACCTACCGGTCGAGCGATACGCAGTCGCGAGCCATACTGGTGTCAGAATTTCGCCGAGGCCGAGGAAACCGCCGTCTGGCATGAGCGCAGCCGGGGGCTTTGGAAGTCCTCCGCAGCCTTGCCCATTCTGCGCGGCGGCAATGTGGCGGGCACGCTCAATCTCTACGCCGGTGAACCACAAGCGTTCGATGATGCAGTCAAGCGTCTGCTGATGGAGATGGCACTCGATATCAGCTTCGCCCTCGACAATTTCGACCGGGAGGTACGCCGTCAGCAGGTGGAGCGCAGTCTGGCCGACAGCGAGGCCAAGTTTCACCTGTTGTTCGATCAGAGCCCGGATGGACTGCTGCTGCTTGCGGGCGATGAAGTCATCGAATGCAACCCCGCCGCATTCAGCCTACTGACCAGCCGGCCGGAAAACCTGCTGCATCAGCCGTTTTGGAGCTTCGCGCCACCGTACCAGCAGGACGGCGTATCGAGCCGTGAACGGGTGGATGAGATGCTGGCAGCAGCATGGCGCGACGGGCACTGCCGCTTCGAATGGACTGGACGGCGCTTCAATGGAGAGGATTTCCCCGCCGAGGTCAGCATGGTGACGGTCACTCTGGCTGGGCGTCCCTTGATCTATGTCACCCTGCGCGACTTCACCGAGCAGAAGCAGGCCGAGGCGCGTATCCTGCAGTTGGCGCAGTACGACATGCTGACCGGGCTTCCCAACCGTACGCTGCTGACCGACCGCGTGAATCAGGCTATCAATTCGGCCCAGCGTAACGGACAGACCCTGACGCTGATGTTCTTCGACCTCGACCGGTTCAAGAATGTCAATGATTCCCTCGGCCACAGCATAGGCGACGAGTTGCTGGTGCAGGTGGGACAGCGTCTGCAGCAGCTGGTACGCGAGCAGGATACCGTGTCGCGTCTCGGCGGGGACGAGTTCGTGCTGCTGCTGCTCGACACTGGGGCAGAGGGTGCCTCAAGGGTGGCGGAGAAGGTCATGCATGCGGTCAGCGCGCCTTACCGTATCCAACACCATGAGATCAACATCACGCTGTCCATCGGCATCGCGCTTTTCCCGACGGATGGCCAGGATTTCGAGAATCTGCTGCAATCGGCCGACATCGCCATGTACCGGGCGAAGCAGAGTGGGCGTAACAACTACCAGTTCTTCACGCTCAAGATGCAGCAGGACTCGATACGCGCGTTGCAGCTGACCAACGCATTGCACAGTGCCATTGATCAGGGGCAGCTGTCGCTCTGCTACCAGCCGCAGATTACGATCGCTGACGGGGAGATCGTCGGGGTCGAGGCATTGCTGCGCTGGCGGCATCCGCAATTCGGCGAGGTCCCGTCGGTCGAGTTCATCCCGATCGCAGAGGACAATGGCGACATCTATCGAATCGGCATCTGGGTGCTGGAGCAGGCGATCACGCAGTTCCGCGTATGGCGGAAGGCGGGGCTGTGTCTGAGGCGGATGGCAGTCAACATGTCTGCCGTGCAGTTCCGACAACCGCAGTTACCGGAACAGTTGGCCGAGATCCTGCACAGGATCGGTGTCGAGCCGCAGTCTCTGGAGCTGGAACTGACCGAGAGCGTATCCATGGACGAGCCGCTGGTCGTCATCGAGATGATGGACCGACTGGCCGCGCTAGGCGTGCAGATATCCATAGACGATTTCGGTACCGGGTATTCATCGCTGAGTTATCTGAAGCGGTTCCGGGTCTCGCGGCTCAAGATCGACCAGACCTTCGTCAGAGACATCATGACGGATGCCGATGACCGCGCCATCGTCAGGGCCATCATCAATCTGGCGCAGAGTCTGGGGCTCCAGACCATCGCCGAAGGCGTCGAGACCGCGGAGCAGCTCGATTTTCTGCGTGAGGCCGGCTGCCAAGACGTGCAGGGCTATTTCTTCAGCAGACCTCTGTCGGCGGAGGCGTTCGCCGATTTTTGCCGCGACTATCGTGCGCGATTCCAGGGGTAGTGCGGCCAGAACGGACAATTTTGGTTATCATTTTGCGCTCGTCATGAACTAGCGGAATCCGAAATGAAAACTGAAACCATTCTGCAGGCCGTCGATGCCGTTTGCGACGCGATAACGGAGCATGAAGCCGAGATCGAGTCGCTCGACCGTGCGCTGGGCGACGGTGATCATTACATCAACGTCAGGCGCGGCGTGACGACCATCGCCGGCATGCGTGAGGAACTGGCACCGCTTGCGGCGGATGTCGCACTGCAGCGCATCGGCATGAAGCTGCTGTCAACCATAGGTGGCGCTTCCGGCCCCCTGTTTGCCAGTTTCTTCCTCGCCATGGCCAAGCGCCTGAAGGAGACGGAAACGGCGGACATCGCCGCGCTAGCCGCCGCGTTCGCTGATGGCGTGGACGCGGTGAAGCAACGCGGCAAATCGGATGTCGGCGAGAAGACCATGCTGGATGTGCTGATTCCCGTCGCGCAGACCTTCCGTCAGCAGGCGGAAGCCGGTGCCGCCATGCCGCAGTTGCTGGAAGCCATCAAGACGAGCGCCGAGCAGGGTATGCTGTCCACGCGCGACATGCTGGCGACCAAGGGGCGTGCGGCCTTTCTCGGCGAACGTGCCATCGGTCATGTCGACGCCGGTGCCAAGAGCGCGCAGGTCATGATCGCGGCCGTCTGCGATTTTCTGGCCGGCAGGCCATGATGAGGATATCCACGAGGGGAGAGAGATGAAGATATTCGTCAACGAGGTAGACAATCTGCTGACCGAAAGCCTTTCCGGCTTTGCCGCCGCGCACCGCGACCTGGTCAGCCTGAATCTGGACCCGCATTTCGTCACACGGGCGAACAAGGCGAAGAACAAGGTGGCGCTGATCTCCGGCGGCGGTTCCGGTCACGAGCCGCTGCATACCGGCTTCGTCGGTCACGGCATGCTGGATGCGGCCTGTCCCGGGCATGTGTTCACGTCGCCGACCCCGGATCAGATGATGGCGGCCGCCGAGGCCGTGGAGTGCGGCAGGGGTGTGCTCTTCATCGTCAAGAATTACGCCGGCGATGTCATGAACTTCGAAATGGCGGGCGAGATGATCGTCTGCGACCATGCGACGGTGCTGACCAGTGACGATGTGGCGGTCGAGAACTCGACCTATACTACGGGACGCCGCGGCGTAGCCGGCACCGTGATCGTTGAGAAGGTGGTCGGCAGTCTGGCCGAGACCGGGGCCGACCTGGCACACTGCAAGGCGCTCGGCGAGCGCGTCAACCAGCGCACCGCTTCGATGGGCGTGGCCTTGACCAGCTGTACGGTGCCGGCCGCCGGTCGGCCGACTTTCGATATCGGCGAAAACGAGCTGGAAATGGGGGTCGGCATCCATGGCGAACCCGGCCGCCGGCGTGAGCCGATGCGGCCGGCCGACGAGATCGTCAAAGACCTCGTGACAGCCATCCTGCACGACCTGCAGCCGGTGGAGGGCAGCGAGGTGCTGCTCATGATCAACGGCTTCGGTGCCACGCCGCTCATGCAGCTCTACATGCTGTACCACAGCGCCAGCAAGCAGCTGGCGGCGCACGGTTTCAAGGTCGAGCGCTCACTGGTCGGCAATTATACGACGGCGCTGGACATGGCTGGCGCATCCGTGACGGTCTGCGTGCTGGATGAGGAAATCAAACGGCACTGGGATAGCCCAGTGCATACGGCGGCATTGCGCTGGGGTATGTAGTCCGGAGATTCAGTCCAGATAGTCGGAAGCGGCCGGCTCATCGGCCGCCGCCTTTTTCGCGGCTTCCAGTTCCAGCATGCGCTGGCGGCTCAGCGGGGTCTCCAGGCTGATGCGGCCCAGCGCGCCGCTGCGGTAATCGACCAGAAAGGCGAGGGCGGTCTTCTCCATGTCCAGTTGTCCGCCCTTGAGCAGATAGCCGCGCCGTCTGGCGATTGCCTGCAGCAGATCGACCTTGTCCATGCCGACGGTATCGATCCGGTAGCGCGCGTTGAGCAGTTCGGGGTAGCGTTCGAGCAGAATGTCGGCCAGAAACAGCGCCACATCCTCGTCAATGACCGCATTGCGGCCGATGGCGTGGCTCGCGGCCAGCATGTAGCCGTCGGATTCGTATTCGATTTTCGGCCACATCATGCCCGGCGTGTCGGTGATGGTCATCACCTCATTCAGCTCGAAGCGCTGCTGCGACTTGGTCACGGCCGGCTCGTCACCGACCTTGGCGATCCTGCGGTTGAGCAGAGCGTTCATCAGCGTCGATTTGCCGACATTGGGGATCCCCATGATCATCATGCGCAGCGGCTTGAGCAGCGTGCCGCGGTGCGGCGCCAGCTGCTGGCACAACGCCGGGATCTTCTTCGCATCGCCCGCCTTTTTGCACGACAGGGCGACCGCCTTGACGCCTTCCTGCCGGTTGAAGTGCTGCAGCCATTCCCGGGTGACTTCCGGATCGGCGAGGTCGGCCTTGTTCAGAATCTTCAGGCTGGGCCGCTGACGATGCAGACGCATTTCCCGAATCATCGGGTTATGGCTGGCTTCAGGGATGCGTGCATCGACCACTTCGATGACGACATCGATGAACTCCATGGTTTCTGCGGCCTTTTTGCGCGCCTGGGTCATGTGACCCGGATACCACTGAATCGCCATTGCTTTCCTTGATGATGTTCGAAAAATCCATTGCCGGCCCCTAGCCATGGCTGCGAGGAACGGCAGGCGGCCATATGGTGCATTCTAACATTGTGCGGGGGCGCCATGCCTCGGTTAAACTAGCGGCCATGACACTCATACCGGAAATCAGGCCCAACCAGTCGATCGAGCTACTGAAGGAACTGCATATCCTGACACGGGACGGCAAGCTCAATCAGGATACGCGGCGCAAGCTGAAGCAGGTCTATCATCTCTATCATTTCATCGAACCGTTGCTGGAGGCGCTGATAGCGGAGAATCGGGACTTCGTCCTGGTCGATCATGGCGCTGGCAAGTCCTATCTCGGCTTCATTCTCTACGATCTGTTCCTGAAGGCGCATGCCACGGGCAGCGTGTTCGGCATCGAGACCCGGGGCGAGCTCGTGCAGAAGTCGCGCGAACTGGCGGAGAAGCTCGGTTTCGACCGCATGCGGTTCTTGCAGTTGACGGTCGAGGAATCCATCGAATCGGCGGTGCTGCCGGACCGTGTGGATATCGTGACCGCCCTGCACGCCTGCGATACGGCGACCGATGATGCCATACGTTTCGGTCTGGAGAAGCAGGCACAGTTCATGGTGCTGGTGCCGTGCTGTCAGGCCGAGGTGGCCGAGGTGCTGCGTCGCCACAAGAACGCATCCTTCGGCAAGACGCCGCTGTCAGAGATATGGCGGCATCCTATCCATACGCGCGAATTCGGCAGCCTGCTTACCAACGTGCTGCGCTGCCTGCAGCTCGAGTCGCGCGGTTATCAGGTGACGGTGACCGAACTGGTGGGCTGGGAACATTCGATGAAGAACGAACTGATCATCGCGCGCTACCGGGGCAGCCCGCGCAGAAGCGCACTGCTCAGGCTGGAGAGCATATTGCAGCAGCTCAACCTAGAGGACCTGAGAGGCAGGTTCATCTACTGACCGGCCTGGGTGAAACTGGAAATCGATTCATGCCATGAAATGCTATAGACCGCTTTTTACGACTACCGAAATCCGTGCCATAGAGCAGCAGTTCGCAGATGAGCCTCTGATGCAAAGGGCCGGCATCGCCATCAGCCGGTTCGTGCAGGATATCCTGCCCGATGTCCGGTCGGCGATCCTGATCCTGGCCGGGCCTGGGAACAATGGCGGCGACGCTCTGGTGGCGGCGCGTCTCCTGCGGGACATTTATCCGGTCAGTGTCGTGTTCTGCGGCGATACCGACAGGCTGCCGCCAGATGCGGCAGCCGCCTTGCGCGACTGGCAAAAAGCCGGAGGTACGCTTCTGCCGGCGCTTCCGGAAGGCAAATGGGAACTGGTCATCGACGGGCTGTTCGGCATCGGGCTGCAGCGCCCGCTGGAGGGATGGGCGGCCGAATTGGTCGCCGCAGTGAACCGGCTCGGCGTTCCCGTATTGTCCATCGACGTGCCAAGCGGTCTATGTGCCGACACGGGGCGGGTATTGGGCTGCGCGGTGCGCGCGGACTGGACCTTGACCTTTATCGGCCTCAAGCCCGGCCTGTTCACGCTGGACGGGCCCGACCACGTCGGCGAGGTGCGGTTGGATGCGCTTGAAACCGCGCCTGCCAGCGCAGGCCGGGGGCATCTGCTGGAGCAGGAGAGCGTCAGCAAGCTGTTGCCCAGGCGTCGCCGCAACTCAAACAAGGGGGATTTCGGCAATCTGGGCATCATCGGCGGCGCTGCCCGCATGACGGGAGCGGCGGTGCTGGCGGCCAGGGCGGGTTTGCTGAGCGGTGCCGGGCGGGTTTACCTCGGTCTGCTCGATAGGGATGCGCCGACACTGGATGCCGTGATGCCGGAACTGATGCTGCGCCCACCGCAGGAAGTGCTGGCGCTGAAACTCGATTGCCTCGTGCTGGGACCGGGCATGGGAACGGACGATGCTGCGGCCCGCCTGCTGGGGCAGGCGCTGGATTCGCAGCTGCCGCTGCTGCTGGATGCGGATGCACTGACCATGCTGGCGTCGGATCAGCAGCTTCGCGATGCGGCACGCCGGCGTCAGGCGCCGACTCTGCTGACGCCGCATCCGGGCGAGGCGGCGCGGCTGCTGGGCCGTTCCGCCGCGGATGTCCAGCAGGACCGCATCGCCAGTGCGCTGAAGATGGCGACGGACTTCGACGCCGTCACGCTGCTCAAAGGCTGCGGCAGCATCATTGCATTGCCGGACGGCAGCTGGTTCATCAATCACAGCGGCAATCCGGGGCTTGCCAGCGCCGGCATGGGCGATACGCTGGCCGGTATCATGGGGGCGCTGATCGCGCAGGGGCTGTCGGCGGAAGATGCGATGCAGCTTGCGACCTATCTGCATGGGGCCGCGGCCGATGGCCTGATCGAACGTGGCAATGGTCCGGTCGGCCTGTCGGCCAGCGAGGTGATGACCGAGGCGAGATGGCTGCTCAATCAATGGGTTTATCTCTAGCGGACGCAGTCATGCGCTCCGCGTTCCAGTTCGGCCGAACTGGAACCGGTGCCCGGATCCGGGCGGCGGAAGACCGGGCGGTGCATGTTAGAATCGCGCCCTTCATGTTGATCTTCACGCCATCTTGACCACATCGCAGAACGACAGAACCGACCGCATGATCGACGAGCTCGCGTCACAGCTCGAGACCTGCATGCTGGCCGATCGCTATGTGCTCGGACGCCGCTTGCAACAGGCGCGCAAGCTGCTGCTGCAGGGCAAGCCGGTGGACCGCAGTCTGGGCGACGTTGCGAGCCGCATACGCGAATCGGCGGCGCGTCTTGCGGTACGACAGGCAGCCGTGCCGCAGATCACCTATCCCGACGAGCTCCCGGTCAGCGCCCGCCGCGACGAGATCGCAGCCGCCATAGAGCGGCATCAGGTCGTCGTCGTCTGCGGCGAGACGGGCTCGGGCAAGACCACTCAGCTGCCGAAGATCTGCCTCGAGCTCGGCCGCGGCGTGGCGGGGCTCATCGGCCACACGCAGCCCAGACGCATCGCCGCGCGCTCCGTAGCTTCCCGCATCGCGCAGGAGCTGCAGTCGCCGCTCGGCCAGATGGTCGGCTACAAGGTGCGGTTCAACGACAAGCTGTCGGAATCCAGCTATATCAAGCTGATGACCGACGGCATCCTGCTTGCCGAGACGCAGGGCGACCGTTTCCTGAATGCCTACGACACCATCATCATCGATGAGGCGCACGAGCGTAGCCTCAACATCGACTTTCTGCTCGGCTATCTGAAACAGCTGCTGCCCAGGCGGCCCGATCTCAAGGTCATCATTACCTCGGCCACGATAGATTCGGAGCGATTCTCCAGGCATTTCAACGATGCACCGGTGATCGAGGTCTCCGGCCGTACCTATCCGGTCGAGATCCGTTACCGGCCTCTGGGCAGACCCGGACTGGCGGTCAGGGAGACGGAGCTGCCGGAGGACGACGAGGAGGATCTGGAACTGCTCGGTCAGGACCTGATGGGTGTCAGGCGCAGGACGCGCAGCGAGTCGCGCTGGCTACAGGAGGACGAGGAGGAAGAAGCGATCGAGGAAGCCATCCTGGATACCGCGGACGACCTCCTGCGCATCGCCGACGGTGACATTCTCGTGTTTCTGCCGGGCGAACGCGAGATTCGGGATACCGCCGATTATCTGCGCAAACATCAGGCACGCTCCGCTAGACTGCGGCATGTCGAGATACTGCCGCTGTTCGCAAGGCTGTCGATCGAGGAGCAGCAGCGGATTTTCCGTCGCTCCGGCACCACGCGCATCGTGCTCGCCACCAATGTGGCCGAGACCTCGCTGACCGTTCCCGGCATCAAATACGTGATCGATACCGGACTGGCACGGATCAATCGTTATAGCCCGCGCGCCAAGGTCGAGCAGCTGCAGATCGAGAAAATCTCGCGGGCGGCGGCCAACCAGCGCGCCGGCCGCTGCGGCCGCGTGTCCAACGGCATCTGCGTGCGGCTCTATTCGGAAGAGGATTTCAACAACCGCCCCGAGTTCACCGACCCGGAAATCCTGCGTTCTTCGCTCGCTGCCGTCATTCTGCGTATGGCGGCACTGCGTCTCGGCGACGTGGCCGACTTTCCGTTCCTCGAGGCGCCCAGTTCGCGCCTCATCAACGACGGCTATCAGCTGCTGCAGGAGCTGGGAGCGGTCGATCGGCAACGCCAGATCACCGAAATCGGCAGACAGCTGGCGCGACTGCCCGTCGATCCGCGCATGGCGCGTATGATTCTGGCGGCCAGGCGTGAGGACTGCCTGCGCGAGATCCTGATCATCGCCAGCGCCCTCACCATTCAGGATCCGCGTGAGCGTCCCATGGACAAGCGTGATGCGGCGGATCAGGCGCACCGCAGGTTCGCGGACGAGGATTCCGATTTTCTGAGCTTCCTCAAACTGTGGGAATTCTATGAGCAGGAGCTGAAGAACAAGAGATCGAACCGCGAACTGCTCAATCGCTGCCATCAGAACTTCCTTTCCTTCCTGCGCATGAAGGAATGGCGCGAACTGTATTTCCAGCTGTGCGAGATCGTCGAGGAGATGGAGTTCCGCCTCAACGAGAAGGAGGCCGATTACGCGCGGATCCACCGGGCGCTGCTGGCGGGCCTGCTCGGCAACATCGGCTTCAGGGACGGCGAGGCTGAGACCTATCTCGGCGCGCGCGGCATCCGCTTCACCATCGCGCCGGGTTCCGCGTTGAGGAAATCCCGCCCCAAATGGGTGATGGCGGCCGAACTGATGGATACCGGCAAGCTGTATGCGCGCTGTGTGGCGAAAATCGATCCCGACTGGATCGAGCCGATCGCCAATGAAGGTGGCGCGCGCAATCTGACCGAAAGCCATTACTCCGATCCACGTTGGGACCGCAAGACGGCTCAGGTGGTGGCATGGGAACGGGTCAGTCTCTATGGCCTCACCATCGTGCCGAGACGGCGCGTGCACTACGGCCCGATCAACCCGGCCGAGGCGCGCGAAATCTTCATCCGCGAGGCACTCGCCAACATGGAATTCGATACGCGCGCGCCGTTCTTCGCCGCCAACAAGCAACTCATCGCCGAGATCGAGGCACTCGAGCACAAGGCCAGAAGGCAGGACGTGCTGGTCGATGAGCATGTGCTGTTCAGCTTCTACGACAAGCGCGTCGGCCAGGAAGTCTGTAACGGCGCCAGTTTCGAAAGCTGGAGGAAAAAGGCCGAAAGCGAAAACCCAAGGCTTCTGTTCCTGAAGCGGGAGGACCTCATGCGCCATGGCGCCGATACCGTGACCGAGCAGCAGTTCCCGGAGAAACTGCTGCTGGACGGCACCGAGGTCGAGCTGAAATACCGATTCGAACCCGGGCATGTGCTGGATGGTGTGACTGCCACGGTGCCTTTGGCCTTGCTGAACCAGCTCGACCCGACGCGCGCGGAATGGTTGGTGCCCGGCATGATACGGGACAAGCTGACCTGGCTGATCAAGGCGTTGCCCAAGACCTACCGGCGCGTCTGTGTGCCGGTGCCGGATTTCGTGACGGCGTTTCTGGAGGCGCATCCTCAGCCGGAAGGTGCGCTACTGCCGCAGCTGGCGGCGTTCATTCAGCAGCGCACAGGACTGCGCATCGGCGTCGATGACTGGCAGGGCGAGATGCCCGATCATCTGCAGATGAACTTCCGCATCGTCGATGACAAGGGACGCGAGCTCGGCATGGGCAGGAACTGGAACGCCCTCCGGCAGCAGCTCGGCCAGGCGGCGCAGCTGACGTTCCGCAGCGCTTCGCCGGACATCGAGAAGGCCGGCCTCAGACAGTGGGATTTCGGCGACCTGCCGGCGACGCTGAGCTTTGCGCGGGATGGACGGCAGCTGACCGGATACCCAGCACTCGAGGATCAGAAGGATAGTGTCGCCATCAGGCTGTTCGATACCGCAGCCGCGGCAGAGGAGGCGCATCGTGCCGGCGTGCGCCGCCTGATGCGCTTCGAGCTGAAAGAGCAGATGAGGCAGCTGGAAAAGGGGCTGCCCGGCTTCAATCAGTATGCCTTGCTGCTGCGCAACCTGATCGCGCCGGACGACCTGCGCGAGGACATGCTGACCGCGATTGCCGACCGAGCCTTCATCGCCGAGGACGAGTTGCCGCGCAGCAATGCCGCTTTCATGGCGCTGAAGCAGCGCGCGCGTACCCGCCTGCCGGCCGTAGTGGAGGCGAGCGCGCGACTGGTGCAGTCGATTGCGAATGAATATCAGGCGCTGACGCAGAAGTTGCATGGTCTACCGCCTGCCATGTCGCGGGTCAAAAGAGAGGTCGAAGGGCAGCTCGCGGAACTGCTGCCGCGGCATTTCATGACGGAAACGCCATGGGACAGACTGCAGCACCTGCCGCGCTATCTGAAGGCCATGCAGCTGCGGCTGGACAAGTACCCCGGCAACAGCGAACGTGACGGCCGCCATGCGCAGGCCATACAGCAACTCTGGCAGCGATGGAGCGAACGCGTGCAGGCACGACGCAAGGCAGGGCAGGAGATCTCGCAGGCGCTGGCCGATTATCGCTGGCTGATAGAGGAGCTGCGCGTTTCCCTGTTCGCCCAGGAGCTGAAGACGCCGTTCCCGGTTTCGGTCAAGCGGCTCGACAAGATCTGGGAGGAACTTACGCGCTAGGTACGGTTACGGTTTCGCAAGTCAATGAATTTTCAGGACAACCGGGACCGTTCCGGTTGTCCGCGTTTGCTCCGCGTGGCCGATTCGGGTGTATGATAGAAATGCCTAAGGATTGGCGTTTCAGGGGGAAACGAAATGAAGAAAACCGTATTGGTCCTGCCGTTCTTGATGCTCATCGGACATACTCAGGCTGCCATCAAGCCCTGTGAGGAACTGAAAGAGGAAATCGCCGCCAAGATCGAGTCCAAGGGGGTGCAAAGCTATACCCTGAAGGTGGTGCCGATAGACGCGGACGAACCGGGACGTCAGGTCGGCACCTGTGATGGTGGCACGAAGAAAATCATGTACGTGCGCGGCTGAGTCGCCCGGTTCCACGACTTCACATCTCGTCCGACCTGACCAGGTTACCGCCGGGGTCATCGATGCTTCATCCCTTGCGGATCGATCCCAACCGGCACATCGGAACCATCTGCCGGTCATGGTTTGAAGCTCTGCAGCCGGAAATACATTTTCGGCGTGTTCGGCAAGGGCTTCAATAAACGGGAGACAGCACCGCTATCAATGGAATGCCAGGCGACTTGCCGTAGCGTTACCACATCACCCGTAATGTGGCAGCCAGATCGTGGCGCCGATCCGATGAAGCGAACTCGCCCTGATAGCCTAGATGGAAAAAGGCCGTTTCCCTGAACTGGAGGCTGAGCCCTAGTGCCACGCGCGCACGGTCGCGGTCGAGATCTGGACCGTCCACGCTGAAGGTTACGGCAGGCGCTGAGGCGAAACCTGCGCGCAGGCTCGCTTCGTCCTCCAGAAACTCATGCACCCATGCAAGCTCTGCGGTTGGGGTGATGCGGTAGCCTTTGCTGGTTATCCATTCGTGCGTAACACGTATGCCTAGTGCGGAGCGCAGTGAATCCTGATTGTCTTCGCTGACCTTGAGATTGACGGCTGTTGGGCCTTTCTCGGTGAAACTCTCACGATTCATATGCGCATATTCGAGGCCTAGGAATGGCGTGAGGCTGGTGCGATCGAAACTGAGGTTTCGGCCGCCTTCGATGGCAAACGTGCCGGTCCATGCATGGTAGTCCGCTTTTGCGGACGTGTTCAGCAGCCCTACGCTGACATTGCGTCTGGCATCCATGTCGTGGTAACCCATGCCGGCAAGGCCGCTGACATAGTAACCGCCACCGAATCCGAATCTACCGTATAGCGCAGCCTGATAGCTGTCCACATCGATCCCGCCACCCGCAACATCCACATCGGTGCGCGTATATCCAATCGCGGCACCAGCAGTCAGGCGGTCGCCGAAGTCGAAATCAATGCCCGCAACAATGCCTCCAGCCTTGTAGTCGGCGCCGGACGCATTGCGGCTATCGTCGATATCGCCGAAGTTGCCGGTTCCGCGTATCCACCATCCGCGCTGCGGATGCACGCCACCGCTGAGCAGCTGGTTGCCGGTATCGGCCATGGTGTCCATGTGGTTGTGCGCCAGCATGATCCTGCCGTCGTGCGCAAGGAACTGATTGCTACCGTTGAAGCGGTCGAACAGGATGTTCCTGAACTGGCTTGCCGATTGCAGGGCGACCAGATTGCCATGCGTATACTGTACACCGCTCAGACTGTCATAGGCTCGATTGGCACCGTCGGTAGTGAGGATCGACAGGTTGTCGAGCACCTCCTGGATGCTGCCGGGGGTGGTATTGCTGAGGATGTTGATGGCGGTGCCCACCGCAACCTGATTGGGAGTGCCGGCTATGGCCGCAAAACTGACGTCATTGCGTTCCAATCTCAGGAACACGTTATTGGCATCATAGGACAGTGTCGGGGTCAGAAACGCCAGGTTTGAATCGACGGAATTGAATGTGGTGCCGCCCAGGCCACCTGCAGCCTTCAGTATGGTGTAGTCGGTGATGCGGTTGTAGTTGCCGGCCGCGGGCAGTACATGGACGCTGCCGTTGGTGAGATTTGCCGTGCCGGTGGCTATAATCAGGTCGCTGTTGCCGGCGGCATCGACCTCGACCTCGTAAACGCCACCGGCGCCGAAATTCACGTCACCGGCAACATTGAGGGTGCCGATGGAATTGCCGGGGGCTAGCGTGCCGCCGTTGATGGTCACACTGCCCACTGTGCCGGAACCGCCCAGAGCGCCGTTGCCGTTCACCTGCACATTGCCCGCGAAGGTGCCATTTACCGCCAGGGTACCCTCAAAGACAGTTGCGGAAAGTGTGCTATCGGCGTTATTACCGGTGAGCGTCAATGTGCCGGCGCCGCGTTTGCCGACCCCGCCGGCACCTGTCATCGAGCCTGCGTAACTGGCGTTGAAGCCATTGGTATCAAAATCAAAACCCACCTGTACAGTTATATCAGGAATATCGAGTTGGCCATCGCTCAAGGCACGTATTCTGCCGGCCAGGACCCGAAGACCATTTACAGCGGTTACCTGGCTGCTGCTGTCTATCTCCAGCATTCCGCCGATATCCAGGAATAACTCACCACCTGAGTTCACCTGTCCGCCGTTTTCCACACGTAACGTACCTCCGACACCTATAAACATGCCTCCGAGACGGTCGGACACTTTCAGATCACCAGAGGTGTTCCATGTCGAGCCGGAAACCGTGGCTATAGCAGACCCTAAGCCATCGATTCCGATAAAGCTTGCATCGCTATCAACCCGAGCACCGTTCT
This sequence comes from Methylophilaceae bacterium, assembly GCA_036562645.1. GTDB lineage: Bacteria > Pseudomonadota > Gammaproteobacteria > Burkholderiales > Methylophilaceae > UBA6140. The sequence goes on from DATCJT010000110.1 coordinate 37,482, forward strand.
GAATGACCAGATTTCCTCCTCCAGCCCGGATGCCGCCGATGATGCTGGTGCCGCTGTCAAAAACCAGCTCACCTGCGGAAATGGTGGTGTCGCCAGTGTAGGTATTATCTCCGGTCAGGACCAATGTCCCCATACCCTGCTTGGTCAAGGCGCCAGTGCCGCCTATCACGGCAGAAACGGTAACATCGAACCCATTGGTATCGAAGAAGGCGCCACCGGCATTGATGGTGACGCCATTGGCTCCGAAGTTTCTTAAAAAATCTCCTTCGTTCTGGAGAGCACGCAGAATCCCGCCGTCTAGATTGATCTCTCCGGTACCATCACCTACGGATATATACGTGGCTTCAAGAATGCCGCGAGACCCGGCTGTTCCCTCAAGATTGATTCTTCCCATGCTTCCTGCATGATTGGCGAGTCGCACGGATGACAACGTCATCTGTCCGCCATCTGTCACTGTCAGCGTACCCAGTCCTTCATGTCCAATGATGGTAGAGTCGGAGAATACTGAACTCGTGCCATGCACTGTTACAGTGCCCGAAGAATTTGAATCGATGCCAAGAGAGAAAAGATCAATTAACGCAAGGTTGCCATTGATGGACAGGGAACCGTTTTTCCCGTCATGGCCAATATAAAGTTCTCTGATCGTCGCCGAATCACCTGCTTTAATCTCGGCAGTGCCATCATTCCTGATAATGGCAGTATCACCAGCGCTCGGTATCCCGTTAGGGTCTCAGTTGGTACTGGTAAACCAGTCACCTGTAGCGGCATTCCAGTCATAGGTGGCGGATTTTGCTTGCTGCGCAGTAAGCATCAGGGACGTCGAAAGGCAGGCGAATGCCACGGCGAGGGCCAGTCGCTTCAAGCGGAAGTCAGGAGCATGTCCGGCGGGAACCGGGTTACGTTTGGAGAAATTCTCCCTGAAGCACCAGATTGTCGCTGACGGGAGCACTTTCCTAAGGTTTCTTGATTTTTTTGGCATTCCCCCTCCTGCCATCCTAGTTTTTATTAAACCTTTGAATATACTAAGTTAAAACCTGTTCATGAACAACATCCTCCTCCTTGGAATGATGGATCCTGTGGCAATGGTCATATGTCATTAACGGCTGTTTGTGAATCCATGTGGCTCAGGTCGCAGGCGAGGTAATCATTCTCAGCAACAGCGGTGGCTTTCTTGGCGCCGCCTTCGTTTCGCCGTCCGGCCAGCCCAGCACGATGGGGACGACGGCTTCAAACTGTGGCGGTATGCCGAATCTTTCCTTCAGTGCCGGAGACTGCATGGCGGGGAGGGCGGCGCCGATGATGCAGCTGCCGAGCTGCATGCCGCATGCCGCTAGCATGAGGTTCTCGGCAGCCAGCCAGCAGTTCGCCTCGGCATACGGGGCACCTGTTCTGGCGCAGATGATGATCAGCGTGCCGGCATCGTGGAACAGGTTGCCTTGTTCTGGCTCCCGGCCGCCGGTGAACAGGTCCAGTTGCGCCGTGGCGAGCGCGGCGGCTGCATCGGACAGCGCGCGCAATAACGATTTGCCGCGGATGACGACGAAGGCGCACGGTTCATCGTGCATGACGGCAGGCGCACGTATCGCGCCGGAAAGCAGGGTCATGATGCAGTGCTGCGGCACTTCCTGCTCGGTATAGCTGCGTACCGAACGTCTGGCCAGGATGGCCTGGAATATCCCCATCTCTGTTGCCGAAGACTGCATGCTGCTCCAGTTCCCCCTCTCGCATTCCAATCGGCCGCCGTCGGCGGTCTTCTTTGTTTTTATTCAAGGTAGCAACAAATGCTGCGGGCGGATAATCCGTGCGAACACCTATTCCGGGAATGCGCCCGGTTCACGTCTCAAGGCCTGCGTCATGTGCGATTCTTGCCAGGTCCAGCAGATTGAGGGCGCCGGTCTTCTTCATGATGTTGGATTTGTGGATCTCTATGGTGCGGTGGCTGATGCCGAGCTTGCGTGCGATTTCCTTGTTGCTGTGACCGAGTATGGCGAGCCGGGTCACCTGCAGCTCGCGCTCGGTCAGCGTGCCCAGCACCTCCTCCGCATGCCTGCGACTGGCAAGGCTGGTTTCGAGGCGGACGATTTCGTTGCAGGCGGACTGCAGTGCGGAGAGCAGGTCACGGCGTGTGACCGGCTTGGTCAGAAAATCGACGGCGCCGGCCTTCATGGCCTTGACGCTTTTCGGGATGTCGCCGTGTGCGGTAAGGAAAATGACCGGTAGCGGAATCCGGCGCCGGATAATCTCTTCCTGCAGCTGCATGCCGTCCATCTCCGGCATGCGGATGTCGATGATGGCGCAACCATGCGGTTCGCTGCCGATCGCCTGCAAAAACTCCGGGCCCGAACCGTAGCTGCGTATCCGATAGCCATCCTGCTGCAGCATCAGGGTCAGGGAATCGCGCACGGCCGGGTCGTCATCCACGATGTAAACGGTGATGTCGCTACTGTTCATGATTTGCGTGGCAAGGTGAGATGAAATGTGGTGTGCTCCGTTTCCGTCTCGTCGAACCAGAGCCTGCCGCCCATGCCTTCAATCATGGCACGGCTCAATCTGAGACCCATGCCGATGCCGTTGGGTTTGGTGCTGAAGAACGGCTCGAAGAGGCGGCTGACCGTGTCGGCCGGAATACCGGGGCCGTTGTCGCAGACGGATATGCGGACGTGTTTCCCATCCTCGTCCGGCACGGCGCGGACGATGATGCGCGCCGGTGAGAGGCCGGCATCGTGCGCGGCCTCGGCGGCATTGAAGATCAGGTTGAGCAGCACCTTGAGGAGCTGGGTGCGGTTCGCGCTGAAGGCGGGAAGACCCTGCAGCGGCTCCGCCTTCAGCTCGAACTCGTGCTGGTCGTCCTGCTTGAGGCTGATCAGCAACTCCTGCCACAGGCCGTCAAAGGTGACGGTCTCCAGCTCCATGTCACCGCGCTGCAGGAATGCCAGCAGCTCATGCAGGCTGTTGCCGGCGCGCTGCGCCTGCGAGAAGCAGCCGTTGAGTGCATGCGTCAGCTGTGCAGTATCGACCTGACCGGAGGCAAGCGCATGCAGCGCGACCTCGCTGTAGGCCGAAATGGCGGCCAGGGGCTGGTTGATCTCGTGTGCGATGGCGGCAGCGGTCTGTACGGCCATCTGATGCTTGACCAGCCGTTCCATCTCTGACTGCTGCCGACGTAGGTCGCGTTCGAGCCGTTTCTGTTTGCTGATGTCGCGAACGACGCCGACGACGCGCACGGGGACGCCACTGGAGAAATAAACCTTGCCGGCCGTGGACAGCCAGCGTTCGGAACGGTCCTTTCTGTTGATGACGCGGTATTCCACCTGGTATTCGCCGTTGCTGTCGGGATTGACCGCATGCTGAATGGCGGCGTTTCTGATCGGTAGATCCTGCGGATGCAGACAACCGGTCAGCATGGCATAGGTGATCGGCTCATCGGGTTCGAAGCCCCAGATCTCGCGGATACGCTCGTCGCAAAGCAGGTCGTGGCTGAGCAGATCGAAGTCGAAGACGCCGAGGCCGGCGGCGGACTTGGCAAGCCGCATGCGCTGCTCGTTCTCCCACAGCACCTTGCTGGAGATCATGGAACTGTCCGGAAAATGGAAAGTGGCAAGCACCAGCAGGTGACCATTGTGCCGTATCGGGCTCAGACCGATGTAAGCGGGGACTTCCTGTCCGCTGCCGTTCATGATCACGAGGTTGCGTCCGTGGCTCATCGCGCGCTGCGCGGGACTTTCGGCATACTGGCGGCGATATTGCCGATGGCTTTGACGGTAGCGTTTCGGCATCAGCATCTCGACCGATCTGCCGATCAGCTTTCGTGCATCTTTGTAACCCAGCATCTGACGGAATGCCTGATTGGCGAGCAGGATGCTGCCGCCTTCGTCGATGAGCAGCATGGCATCTGCAGCCGCATCGAACAGTGCGCGCGAATCCAGACCTTCGAGCGGGTTCTCCGTCGCTGACGCTTTGATAGACCGCATGATCGAGTCCTGACCTGACTGACCGTGCAAGCATAGCAAGAGCCGGATGCGATTATCCAGCGTTTGCTGCCGGAATAAGGGATAGCCCTTACGTGCTAGCACGAATTCTTAATGCATGCCGGTTCCGCTAACCTTGGCAACGTGGATTGCAATTATCGTCGAACTAAATCGGCCGCCAGAGTTCGCAGGCGCGCCGGACATTCAGGAAGGAGGGTCCCATGTCGGCAACATCCGGTTCCCGTAACGAAGGAAGAAAGGCTGGCAGGAGCACGCGTCAGGATTCCGCCCGAAACAGCGTCTCTCGCACGGAGGCGGACCGGCAGGCGGCGATTGCCGTGCGCGCCTATTTTCTGGCCGAGCGGCGCGGATTCGAGCCCGGCCATGAGCTGGATGACTGGCTCGATGCCGAGCGCCTGGAAGGGGAGGTGCACTGACCATGAATGCCTATCAGACTGTGCATGCCGATCTTCCCGACAACAGCAGGCTCACCACCCTTGCCCGCGCTTCGGTCAGGGAGTTGGAGCCGATGCGGGCGATCCTATGGCTGGATACGGAAGGCTACGTCTGCGACTGCAACTCGACTGCAGTCAAGGTGCTGGGATGCGGCAGCGACAGGCGGATGCATGTCACTGCACTGCTGCCGCAGCTCAGGGAGATGCGGCTGAACGAAGGTTGCCATCTCAATTCCCATCTTCGCTACATCGCCCATCTCGGTCATCGGTTCGAGGCCTTTAGTGCAAGTGGCGTGCGCTACGAGGCCGAGCTGTTTCTCAGCGAGGTCGAGCAGCCGGCGCCGTATGCCTTCAGGCTGATTATCGGTCTGTATCGTCCCGTGCAGCGGATATACAGCATGAAGGGATTCGATACGACTTTTCAACAAGCACTGAAGAAGGAAAGGAAGCAGACATGACCAAGGGTAAACCGGCGAATGTGCCGATCGAAACATCAGAGGGCAAGGGCGCGACCTCCCTGTTCCATCCGTGGAGCGACATGGAGCGAGTCTTCGAGCGTTTGTTCGGTCGCAGCTGGCCGGCGTTCTGGGGACATGAGTTTCCGGCGTTCGATACGCTGGCGGCTGAGCTGGACCATCCACGTCTGCCGAATCTCGACATCATCGATCAGGATAACGAAATCGTCGTCAGAGCCGAAATGCCGGGAATCGACAAAAAGGATGTCAGCGTTTCGCTAACCGACAATCTGTTGACCATCAAGGGAGAGACACGCAAGGAAAGCCGGGATGAAAAAGGCGACTATCACCGCCGCGAGATATCACGGGCATCCTTTGCGCGCACCGTGGCGCTGCCGGCCAATGTCGATGCATCCAGGGCCGGGGCGACGCTGCAGGACGGCGTGCTCGAAATCCGGCTGACCAAGGCGGAAAGTTCGAGGCGCCGCACGATAACCGTGCAGTGATACACCGCTGCCCGGCGGCTTGCTGTCCGGCGGGTAGCGACATGGTTAGGAACCGGCCGTCCTAGATTTGCGTCAGCGCCTTGCGTATCGCCGGCTCGTCCAGTCCCTTGCCGATCAGGACGACACGCGAGATGGGTCTCTCCTCGTTCCATCCGTTGAGTAGCGTCGGCGGGTACAGCGTATGCTGGACGGCGTGGATGGCCAGCGGCGCGGGCAGGTCCTCGGCGTGGATGATGCCTTTCATGCGCAGTAGTCTTTCGCCGAACGTACTGCAAAGCCAGGACAGTGCCGGTTCCAGCCGTTCCCAGGCGAGCGGGATCGGCAGTGTGACGGTGAAGCTGGTGATTTCGTCATTGTGCGGCTGACCGAACAGACCGGCTGGCCGCTTGACCTCGCGTAACCAGCGCTGCGGCCGCGCCAAGCGCGTATCCGGGTCGAATAGCCCGACGTTGACGATGGCCTGCGGATCGATGTCACCGTGTCGGATACGGTGCGTGGTCGCGCCGGGATTCAGCGCTGCCAGTCTTTCGGTCAGCGCCTGCAGCTGGGCGTCGGTGGTAAGATCGGTCTTGGTCAGCAGCAGCACATCGGCGACCGCCACCTGTTTGCGCGCCTCATCGTGGCGCTCGATCTGTTCCAATCCATAGACACTGTCCACCGTGACGACGACGGCGTCGAGCCGATAGGTCGAATTGATGACCGGCTCGTTCATCAGGCTGCCCATGATCGGTCCGGGGTCGGCCATTCCCGTGGTTTCGATGACCAGCCTCCCGAACTGCGGGATGGCGTTCAGGGCGCGCTTGAAGAACAGGTCGCGCAGCGTGTCCGCCATTTCGTTGGTCAGCGTGCAGCACAGGCAACCGGATTCCAGCAGTACGGTATTATCGGCGATGTGCGGGCTTTCCACATTGCGTGCCAGGATATGGTCGAGTCCAGCCTCGCCCAGTTCATTGATGACGACGGCCGTGTCCTTCATGCCGTCATGGTTAAGCAGTTTGCCGAGCAGTGTCGTCTTGCCGCTACCGAGAAATCCGGTCAGTAGCGTGACGGGAATGCGTTTATCCATGTGGTTCGTTCCGAATCAGGCCGGGGTGCAGCTTGCGCAGCGGCCCTTGATGTTGAGCGAGATGCTTTCCGCCAGAAATCCCTTGGGCAGTTTCGGTGTACGGGGAGAAACCTCGTCGAGACAATATATCCTGCCACAGGCAGAGCACTCGAAATGCGCATGCCTGTGGCCGGCGCCGGTTGCGTTCAGCTGGAAGCGCCAGGCGCGACTGTCGCCGGCGATTTTGTGCACGATGCCGTTGCTGAGCAGCCAGTCGAGGATGCGATACAGCGTGACGCGGTCGAAATCATGCGAAATGGAGAGCGTGTCCAGTAGTTCCTGATGAGTCAGCGGATGCGGCGAACGCAACAGCGCCTCCAGTACGGCGATACGGTTTGCCGTCGGCCGCAGGCCGGCCTCCTGTATAATTTCGGTTGCGCTCATCATGACCCGAACATAAAGGCTGAAGGCAGTTCACGTCAACTGCGGAAACGATTCAATGAATGTATTTTACGAAGAGGCGGGGCATTTCAGGGTTGCCGCCATCAAAGTCGAGAACCCTGGCTCCCTGCAAGTCGAGGCCTTGGGAGGCAAGCGATCCAAGATCAAGGCCACCAATGTCCTCATGCGATTCGATGATCCCATTGCCGGCTTCATGGAAGCGGCACAGGCCGAAGCCGGCACGCTGGATATCCCTTTTCTGTGGGAATGCTGCGGTGAGGCGGAGTTCGGCTTCGAGGAGCTGGCATCCGATTATTACGGCCGCAAGCCGACCTCGATAGAGGCGGCCGCGATCGCACTCACGCTGCACAGTGCTCCCGTGTATTTCTATCGCAAGGGCAAGGGGCGCTACAAGGCGGCTCCAGAGGAAACCCTGAAGGCAGCGCTGGCCGCGCTGGAGCGCAAGCGCCTGCAGGAGGAGCAGATGGCGCTGTGGGCGGAACAGCTCAAGGCCGGTCAGCTGCCGGCAGAGTTCGGCAGCAAGCTGGAGGCCCTGCTTTACGCGCCGGACAAGAACAGCCCGGAATGGAAAACGCTGGAGCAGACCGCCACCGAGCTCAACCGACCACATATCCGCCTGCTTGCCGACTGCGGCGCGATTCCGTCCGTGCACGACTATCACCTGGGCGCCTTCCTGCGGGAGTATTTCCCCAGGGGGCACGACTTCCCGGCGTTCGAGATACCCGTCGCGCCGCACAATCTGCCGCGCAACGACGTCGAGGCTTTCAGCATCGATGACAGCACGACGACCGAAATCGATGATGCGCTTTCCGTCCATCCGCTGGATGGCGGCAATGTCAGGGTCGGCATTCACATTGCCGCGCCGGCGACGGGCATCACTGCAGAAAGCGAGCTCGAGCAGGTGATACGGCGCCGGCTGTCCACCGTCTACATGCCTGGCCACAAGATCACGATGCTGCCGGAAGCGGTCATCGAGCCCTTCAGCCTGAATGCCGGTGAATGGCGGCCGGTGCTTTCCGTTTATCTGGAAGTGACGCCGGAGCTGGAAATCGTGCAGCGTGAGACCCGGTTGGAAGAGATCAGGATCGCGGACAACCTGAGACTGGACGCGCTGGAGCCGTTCTTCAACGCGACGAGCTGGCACGAGGAGAACGACCATCCATACTGGAACCGGCTGGCGTTCCTGTTCCGGCTGGCCGAGGTGCTGGAGAAGGCGCGCGGCAAATATGACCCCAACCGCGCTCCGCAGATCGATTACAACTTCTATGTCGAGGACGGCATCGTGCGCATCGTTGACCGCCAGCGCGGCTCACCGCTGGACAAGCTGATGGCGGAGATGATGATAGAAGCCAATACCTACTGGGGCGGACTGCTGGCGCAGCATCAGGTGCCCGGCATCTACCGTGCCCAGAACGAGGGCAAGGTCTACATGACGGTGAAGCCCGAGCCGCATCAGGGACTCGGGGTTCAGCAGTACAGCTGGTGCACGTCGCCGCTGCGGCGTGCGGTGGACTTCTTCAATCAGCGCCAGCTGATCGCCGTGCTGCAGGGGTCCGGGCAGGCGCAATCGGCGGATTCCCTGCTCGACATCATGCGTCAGTTCGATCTGGCCTACAACGCCTACAATGAATTTCAGACCAGGATGGAGCGCTACTGGTGCCTGCAGTACCTGATTCAGGAAAGCATGGAGGAGGTCACCGCGACCGTATGGCGCGAAAACCTGGTGCGGTTGGAGGGTATTCCCTATGTCACCAAGGTCTATAGCTTGCCGGAACTTGCACCGGGCACCCGGGTGAAGTTGCAGATCAGGCGCGTGGATACCCTGCTGATGGAGCTTGACGCACGCTTCCTGCGGGTGGAGGAAGACGCTGCCGTGACAGAGGAATCGCTGAAGGAGGAAATCTGAACATGTTTCGCATTGGGCACAGGCTGGCACGCAGCATACATCGCAAGTTTGCCGATGAGGGCAGCGTCGATGTCAGCGAGAGCGATGGCGTGCGCTATCTGCATCTGGGGAACGACACGATCCAGAGCGCGATGCGCCTGAGCGACCCCACGCATCTCGAACTCCGCTATACGCGCGGCGTCATGATGTTCCTGCTGTTCGCGCCCAGGGCGGCGAGCATGCTGGGCATCGGACTGGGCGGCGCTTCGGTCGCGAGGTTCATCTACCATCATCTGCCGCGTATCCATCAGCGTGTCGTCGAGATCAACCCGCAGGTGATCCGGGTCGCCCGCAGTCATTTCGCCTTGCCGGATGACGACGACCGGTTGCAGGTGATCGAAGGTGATGGTGCCGAATATATCCGCAATCATCCGGAAACGACCGATGTATTGTTTCTCGATGCCTACAGCAGCAGCGGGCTGCCGGACGAGTTGAGCACGCAGATGTTCTTCGACAGCTGTGCCGAAGCGCTGACCGCCGAGGGCGTGCTGATCGCAAACCTGTGGGGTAGTGACAAGCGCTTCGACCTGTATCTGTCGCGCATCGAACAAAGCTTTGACGGTCGGGTGCTGGTGCTGGCCACGGGCCGTCCGGGCAACATTCTCGTGTTCGGCTTCAAACGCGAGCCGGATGACCTGCGCTGGGCCAGCCTGCGGGAACGCGCCAAGGCGCTGGAAGCCGAGTTCCGCATCGAGTTCCTCGATTTCGTCGAAGCCCTGCGCGACCGTAACCCGTGCAGCAACCATCGCCTGTTCCTGGGCACCAGCGAAAAGGCCACATCTTGAACCGTTATTTCGCAACCTGCCCGCGCGGGCTGGAGAGTCTGCTCGTCAGTGAACTGACGGAATTCGGCGCCCATGGCATCGATCCGACGGAAGGCGGCGTCGCCTTTGCCGGTGACATGCTGCTGTGCTATCGGGCCAATCTGGAAAGCCGCATCGCGACACGCATCCTCTGGCAGATCGACAGGGGGCGCTATGCCAGCGAGGATGACATCTATCAGGCGGCATTCCGGCTCGACTGGCCGCAATGGTTCGATGTGGAACGCGATTTCATGGTCAAGGTGACCGGAGTCAGGTGTCCGCTGAAAAGCTTGGAATTCGTCACGTTGAGGATCAAGGATGCGATCTGTGACCGCTTCCGGCAGTGCGTCGGCAGCCGGCCCAGCGTCGATACGCGCGAGCCGGAAGTGCGCGTGCATGCCTATCTGGCGGCGGATGAATATCGGTTTTATCTCGACACCTCTGGAAATCCGCTGTATCAGCGCGGACTGCGACGCGCCAGCGTGGAGGCGCCGCTGCGCGAGAATCTGGCCGCCGGTATCATCCGCCTGTCCGGCTGGCGGCCCGGCACGCCACTCCTGGACCCGATGTGCGGCAGCGGTACCTTTCTGCTCGAAGCAGCGATGATGGCGCTGGACATCGCGCCAGGCAGCGGCCGCAGGTTCGGTTTCGAGAATCTGCGGAATTTTGATGCCGACGCATGGGTTAGGCTACGTAATGATGTGTTGGGCAGGGCGAAGCCGGTCAGCTTCCAGAGGATCTACGGCAGCGATGTCGATGCACGCGCAGTGCGGGCCAGCCGGCAGAACCTGGAGCAGGCGGGACTGCTTGATGCCGTGCAGCTCGTCCAGGCGGATATCGTCGATGTACAGGCGCCCGCCGAGAGCGGCGTGCTGATCGCCAATCCACCCTATGGCGTGCGCATAGGCGAGAGCGATGCGCTGACGGCACTCTATCCGAGGATCGCGGAAGTCTTGAAAAAGCGTTTCGCCGGCTGGAATGCCTATTTCTTGACCAGTGACATGCGCCTGCCCAAACTGATGCGGCTTGCGCCGTCGAAACGGACCCCCTTGTTCAATGGCCCGCTCGAATGCCGTCTGTTCGAGATACGCATCGTGGCAGGCTCCAACCGCAGGAAGAAATCATGAGCGATTCACTCGATGCATTGCGTGCAAGAATCAACCAGTTCGTCCACGAGCGTGACTGGGAGCAGTTTCACTCGCCGAAGAATCTGGCGATGGCCATGATCGTCGAGGCGGCGGAACTGGTCGAGCATTTCCAGTGGGATACGCCGGAGGAAAGCTACCGGCTCGATGGCGACCGGCGCGAGCAGGTTGCGCACGAGCTCGCCGATACCTTCGTCTATCTGTTGCGGATCGCGGAGGTGACCGGCATCGATTTGATCGAGGCGGCCAATCGCAAGATCGACCTCAATGCCAGGAAATATCCGGTGGAAAAGGCGAAGGGCAGCAACGCGAAATATACGGCCTACGAGAATTGATGCCGGGTGAGGCCTGAATCATTATTCCGCTTCACCCGGCATGACGACTACCTGCCGGCGAAATAGGTGGCCGGCTTGTAGTAGTTCTCATAGATGTAGAGTGTCGTCGACAGGCCCAGCCGGTCGAACAGGTAGTAATCCATCCATTTCGCATATTGCTGGTTCGGAACCTGACGATTCGCCAGCTTGAAGTTCCGGATGCCGAGCGCCTTGAGGTTGTCCACCTCTTCCTGCGACAGCGTGAAATTCTTGATGCGCCTGACGTTGCTGGCTTCCTCTATGCGGATGAAGCGTTCGGCATGAGCATGCTGGCAGTAGCCATTCGAGAGCTGTTCCCACAAGTCCCAGTCCTCTTCCAGATTGGCCTTGCTGATGAGCTCGTAATGCTCGCGCCGGATGTTGCATTCCCTGAAGCAGGTCTCGTTGACCAAGATCTCTATCCTCTCCGGTCCCAGTTCCTCGAGCATCTCCTGCAGGACGGGAGTGCGGTAGTTGAGATGCGGAGGCAGCACGAATACGTCGTACAGGCCCTTTAGATCGTAGTAATAGGCGGGATCCTTGTTGAAATGGGTCAGCGAGTGCACGAGCCGGTATTCCGGAAAATTCTCTCGGATGTACTGGGCGAGCACATGACTGGTGACGATGACTCCGTTGCCGGGCCGTTGACAGTGTTCCAGCAGCCAGTTGCAGCGCTTGTCACCCAGATGCTGCCTATCGACGAACAGGTTGCTGAATACCAGATTGAACTGGATGCCGCGGCGGTTGTATTCGTGCACTAGGCGCGCAAACGTTTCCTTGGTCTGGCCGGCGGCAAAGGCATGTGGCCGGCCGCCAGCCCATTTCATGCCGAAGTGCATATCGAACACCGTGAAGCTGATGCCTTCGACGCCGAGATCATCCAGCGCAGCTTTCGCTGCCGTCACCAGCTGGAATCCGCCATATGCGCCGCCGATGTTCCAGTGTTCCGGGCCTTTCTTCAATTCCTTCGTCAACTGTTCGATGGATCGTTCTTCCTTGGACTGCTGCATGAATTGTCCTTTCTGACTGAGACCAATAAGCAAATTGGCGTTCACTGGAACGCGATATCAATATAAGTTTTGCGGGTATCACGGGTTAGCAAAAATCGGCAACTTCGCAACGCGGCGTCATGAAGCGCAACGGGGGAAGCCGATTTCTGCTATCGGAAGGGACGTTCGTGCAGGGAAAATGAAAAAGGGGCGCCGTGCGCCCCTCGTGCAGTCCGATGTCGGTTACTTCAAGGCTGCGAGTGCGGCGTCGTAATTGGGCTCGTTGGCGATCTCGCTGACCAGTTCACTATGCAGGACCTTGTTGTTCTCGTCCAGCACGACAACCGCACGTGCGGTCAGGCCGGCCAGGCTGCTGTCGAGGATCTGCACGCCGTAGTCACGGGCGAATTTCGCCGTGTCGCGGAACGTGGAGAGCGTGACGACATTTTCTATGCCCTCGGCACCGCAAAAGCGGCTTTGCGCGAATGGCAGGTCGGCGGATATGCAGAGCACGACCGTATTGTTCAGAGCGCTTGCCTTCTGGTTGAAGGTGCGGACCGAGGTGGCGCAGGTCGGCGTATCGATGCTCGGGAAAATGTTGAGTACCTTGCGCTTGCCGGAGAAATCGGCAAGCGAGAGCAGATTGCGCTTGGCATCTGCCAGCTGGAAGTCGGGTGCGGTTTGTCCGGGCTGCGGCAGATTGCCGCCGATATTGACCGGATTTCCTTTGAGTGTGACGGTTGCCATGGCGATCTCCTTGTGTTGAATAGGGTTATTGAAACTACAAATGGAGAACGCTCCCGGCCGGGAGCGTTCTCCATGTTTGGCATCGATTGTTCTCAGACCAATGTCATGCCAGCAGGTTCTCGGTCAGATAGCCTATGGTCATGGTCTGATTGTGCAGCACGCTATCCGTCGTGTTGGGACGCGGCGCCAGCTCGCCGTAGGAATAGAAGCCGGTTATCGCAGCCTGCGGCCCAAGGATTTGCTGGACGGTCTTGATCTCGTCCGATACCTGCTCCGCCATGACGCCCTTGCGGCCGACGCAGCTGACGCAAAGCGCCAGACCGGGCTGGCTGGTGATGGCGGGACCGAGCGCGCTGGTCACCAGTTGCGCAGCGCCGCCGGCGCCTTCTACGAGACGGTCGTGATTGGTCTGGCATAGGCGCACGGTTTCCCCTTCCTCCACGTTGCCGGCGAAGGTCAGACTGTTGTTGACCGGGTCTATGGCCAGCAGAGTCCGGATTTTCTCGACGTCACGCTTGCCTTCCTCGATGATGGCCAGTGGGAATTTCAGTCCGGTCCCCGGCAGGCCTTTGGCATAGGCATCTCCGATATACATACGGTAGAGGGGTAGCGCCGGCTTGCCGTCCATTTCATAGACGACGTTCTTGACCGAGCGCGTGATCTTGCGTGGCGGACCGTAGGGTTTCCAACCGCCGAGCGCGCCGCTCGATGTGACGAGGCTGTTGCCATACAGACCCACGGCGATGACGAGGCCATCGGAGATGGTATCGTTGAATAGCTGCAGAGTCTTGACGAAAGCACCGCCGTCACCGGCCAGGCCACCGACGATGGGTACCTCACCGAGCACGCTCTGGAAGCCGAGCAGAAGCTCGGAGCCGTTGACGTTGAGACCGTCGGACAGCACGATGACCGTGCGCAGGCTGTCCGCCTGCAATTGTCTGGCCAGTGCCGCCGCCGTTTCGAAGGAGTCCTGCATGCCGCTCATCTTCGTGTGCACGACGCGCTGCATGGTCTTCTCCCACAGGATGGCGGTGATCTGTATGCTGTCATCGAATACGCCGGAAGGATGGATCTCGCCTGATGTCGTACAGCCGATGATTTGTGCGGCCGGATAGCGCTCCTTGAGGAAACTGCTGAGTTTGTTATCGGAAAAGCGCTTGACCGAGCCAAAGACCATGACCAGATTGGCGTTGGGTAAAGGAGATGCGCTCGGTAAATCCTTAAGGGTCATTTTTGGCGAAACGGATTCCTGACGAATAAGCATGCGATTTTTCCCTCATTGCCACGCTTGGCGCGGCTTTATTATCTGTTGGTTTTATAGTAACGATTCCGCTTCAGCATGAATTCACGGGCCGCTGAAGAAAACCTCTCCAATTGAAACAGCGTATATTTAACCCCTTTGATACCTGATTGACAACTTGATGCAATTTATTTCTTACAAAGTTGCGCACAATTTGAAACTCTATATAGAATAGTGCTGACTATAAGCGCATTCCTGCTAAGGCGGGGGCGACAATAAAGGGGGTCAGGGTGAGTCTAGACAGTCTGAAAGGCGTCAAGGTGATGGTCATCGACGACAGCAACACCATTCGCCGTAGCGCCGAAATCTTCCTCAAGCAGATTGGATGTGAAGTCATACTGGCGGAAGATGGCTTTGATGCACTGTCGAAGATTGCCAGCGAGATGCCTGATCTCATTTTTGTCGATATCATGATGCCGCGTCTGGACGGCTATCAGACCTGTTCTCTCATCAAGCGCAATTCACGTTTCAAGTCCACACCCGTCATCATGCTGTCCAGTAAGGACGGCGTTTTCGATCGTGCGCGCGGGCGCATGGTCGGTTCCGATCAATATCTGACCAAACCGTTTACACAAGAGTCGCTGGTGGAGGCTGTCAGAGCCCATGTTGCCGCCGGCGCGAATTCACAAGAGGCGGAGTAGCTTATGGCGATTGAAACCATCATGGTGGTAGATGATTCCGAAACGGACCGTTTCCTGTTGACCGAAATGCTGCAGTCGGCAGGTTTCAAGGTAATAGCCGTCAGTAGCGGGGAAGAATGCCTGGCAAAGGTGGAGGAGAGTCCGCCCGATCTGGTCCTGATGGATGTCATCATGCCCGGACTCAACGGTTTTCAGACGACGCGCGCGCTGTCCAAGAATCCGCAGACCTCGCATATTCCGGTGATCGTCTGTACCGGCAAGGAACAGGCGACCGACCGCATGTGGGCACTGCGTCAGGGTGCCAAGGACAGCATCGTCAAGCCGGTCAAGGCGGAAGACCTGCTGAACAAGATCAAGGAACTCGGCTAGATGGCAAGAACCAGGCTCGATCTCCATGCCTACCAGCAGGAGATTCTTGCACGCCTGAAGGAATCAGCCGAAGGTGGTGGCGTCAAGGCAGCATCCAGACTGGGAATCAGCATCAACGGCCAGAACTGGCTGGTTTCCCTGGATGATATCAGCGAGGTGTTGCCGATGCCGGAAATCACGCCCGTGCCGCAGACGAAATCATGGTTCATGGGCATGACCAATGTGCGCGGCAATCTTTATGCGCTGAGCGACCTTGCCGCCTATCTGGGATATCCGGCGACGAAGGTGGATGCCAACTGCCGTATTCTGCTGGTGCATCCCAAATTCGATATCAATGCCGGATTGCTGGTGCAGCGCCTGATCGGTCTGCGCTCGACGGAAGACATGGACCGGCAGGACGAGATCGGAGAACAGGCGGCCTGGTACGTCAATCAGTACAGGGATTCAAACAACGAAATCTGGCATGAAATGGACTTCGGCAAATTGCTGTCGCAGAACGAATTCATGCAGGTGGCGGCTTGAAGTCGAGCCAGAGAACTGAATAAAAACTCAATGTGGGAGTAACGCAGATGGCCCTCGATAAGGCGAAATTAGACGAGTTGGTGGCAAAGCTGAAATCCTGGTTCAAACCGGCACCGAAACCGGTCACTGTGACAGAAACGGGTGGCAGCCGATTGCTTCCGGTCATTATCGTGCTGGCGTTTCTGGTCAGTGTGGCGACTGCGGTGCTTGGCTTCTTGCAAACGCGAAAGGATGCCGAATTCACCAACGGCGTCAGCGACGTGCAGGTGTTCGTGCAGCAGATGGTGCGCGACGTGCTGTTACTGAATCAGGGTGACCAGTATGCGGAAAGCCGCATCAAGGCGGCGGAGTCCCGCGTGACCCAAGGTATTGCGACGATGGGGCAATCGTTCGCCGGGACGGCTGCCGATCTGAACAGATTGAGTTCCACCTGGGAAAAGCTGCGTACGCAGGCGAACCGCGTGCGGCAGATGGCAGACAAGGATGCGCTGGAAGGACTGGCGGCGCAGAGTGACAACATGCTTGCGATCTCACGCGATATCGTCGATCAGCACAATCGTTCCAGTCTTGCCATCCGCTGGCTGTTCGCTGCGTTCGTCGCAGGTCTGACGGCTCTGGTGCTGGTCGTGCTACATGGCAGACGGCTGGCTGAAGCCGAGCGTCTGCGTTCGGAGCGTATCGAAGCCGCCAATCTGGAAAACCAGGAGGCGGTTCTGAACCTGCTGGACGAAATGGGCGATCTCGCGGACGGCGACCTGACGGTGAAGGCGCAGGTTTCCGAGAACATCACCGGCGCGATTGCCGACTCCATCAACTACACCATCGACAGTCTGCGGGCACTGGTTACCGAGATCAACCGCGCCACCGAGCAGGTGAACCAGGCGACCGCACAGGCGCAGGAGACCTCGACGGCGCTGCTCGCCGCTGCAGAGGAACAGTCCAGGCAGATCACCGAGACCGGTGAGGCGGTCAACAACATGACGCGCTCGATTCTGGAGGTGTCCAGCAACGCTGGCCAGGCCGCCCAGGTGGCGCAGCGCTCCCTGCAGGCTGCGGCGCAGGGCGCGCAGGCCGTGCAGAATACGATTGCCGGTATGAATGAAATTCGTGCGCAAATCCAGGAAACCTCGAAGCGTATCAAGCGGCTGGGCGAAAGCTCACAGGAAATTAGTGAAATCGTGGAACTGATTTCCGACATTACCGAACAGACCAACATTCTGGCGCTGAATGCGGCGATTCAGGCGGCTTCTGCCGGTGAGGCAGGCCGCGGCTTCACCGTGGTTGCGGAAGAAGTGCAGCGGCTGGCTGAACGCTCGTCCGAAGCGACCAAGCAGATCAGTGCGATTGTGAAGACCATTCAGACCGACACCAACAGCGCGGTTGCCGCCATGGAAAAGAGTACCGAGGGTGTGGTGGAAGGTGCGCGGCTTTCCGATGCTGCCGGTCAGGCGCTGAACGAGATCGAGACCGTGACCAACAACCTGGCACAGCTGATCAGTGCGATTTCCGATGCGACGGCGGCGCAGACCGAAGTGGCGGCCACTGTGAGCCGCAACATGCAGCAGATCCAGAACATCACCTTGCAGACCACCGAAGGGACCAAGCAGACCGCGAACTCCATTGGTCAGCTGACTAGCCTGGCGGAAGAGCTGCGCGGCTCCGTGGCTGGCTTCAAGCTGTCCTGATGCCGTTTCGCTGCAACATGACAAGTATGTGGAGCGACCTTGGCTGAAGAATTCGACATCGGACCATTGACCTGGGTCAAGGGGGAGATCGACCAGGCGCTGCAGAGTGTGCTGGAGAATCTCGACGCATTTGCGGCCAACCCTGCGGATACCTCGGTCCTGCGCTTTTCCAAGACGCATCTGTTCCAGGTCAGTGGAGCGCTCGACATGGTCGGACTGCAGGGATGCAAGCGCTTTTGCATGGAGGTCGAGCAGCTGATCGGTGCGCTCGAGCAGCAGACCGTCGCTTCCGTCGGCGAGGCAGTGGATGCCGCCAGACATGCGGTCCAGCTGCTGGAACAGTATCTGCAGCGATTGCTCAACGGTGCGCCGGATACTCCGATGCAGCTGTTCCCCATGCTGAAGACGCTGGCCGAGCTGCATGGCGAGGCAGTCGATGAGGCCGAACTGTTCTTCCCGGATACCTCGATTCGTGCCCCCAAGGATCTTCCCGTAGAGGATGTCGCCGATGCCGATGTCCCCAAGATAGCGGCAAGGCAGCGCACAGCCTTTCAGGCGGCGTTGCTGAAGTGGTTGAAGACAGCTAGTCCCGACAGCCTGGAAGCCATGCGCGAGGCGATCGACAACGTGCTCAGGGTCCAGAAGCAGGCGGCGCAGAGAACCTTCTGGTGGCTCAGCAGCGTCTTTACCGAGGTGCTGGCACAGGAGGCGATTGCCGAACGCAATGCGGTCAAGCTTCTGTGCAGGCAGATCGACCAGCAGCTGCGCAACCTCAGTCAGGGTGGCAGCAAGCCTACCAGCACCTTGCTGCGCGACCTGCTGTTCTACATTGCGGTGAGCGAGCCGACAAGCGAGCGCATCCGGCGGGTCAAGGAACTGTTCGAACTGGATAGCCTCTTGCCGTCCGCAAGTGATGCAGTGCAGATCGAACTCAGTGAAGACGACCGCGCCATCCTTGCCGGTCTGAGAGAACTGGTGGCCGGCATGAAGAACGGCTGGCTTGCCGTCAGTGAAGGCAGCCGCGAAGCGCTGTCTACATTCCTTGATCAGCTGGGTGAGGCCGTGATCGGCTCGCAGAAATTGAGCGAACCCGTGCTTCCCGAACTGCTGGAAACGATACATGGTCTCGTTTCCGCCATCCAGCAGGAGCCCGAGCGCTATCCTGAGCCGGTTTACGTGGAAGTCGCTGCCAGCCTGAATCTGCTGCAGGATGTGCTGACGGATGAGCATGTATTCGACCGCAAGGCGGTGCAGCTGATGGCCGTACAGAGCCAGCGCATGCGCGACATTCAGCAGGGCGAGATCACGTCCGCGCCGATCTCGGCCCAGCTCGACGAGAATACGTTGCTGGCGCTGGCAGGCCAGATCAGGGAAGCACTACAACAGGTCGAGCAGTCGCTGGATACCTATTTCCGCAATCCTGCCGAGCGCTCCGTGCTGAATACGATCGGTAAGCCGCTGGAACAGGTGGTTGCCGCATTCGATATCCTGGAAATGCCGGTCCCGTCCAGAATCGCATCTACCGCTGCCGGCATCGTTGCGCATTTCCATGAATATCCTGAACAGGTCAGCGAAAACGAGCAAAGGCAGTTCGAACTGGTGGCAGAAAGCCTCAGTATGCTGGGCTTCTTCGTCGATGAGCTCCCGCGTGTCCGCGCAGAGTCCATCGAGGCTCTGAAGTCCATGCTGGCGAGACTCGAGGCGGAAGCGGATGCGGTACGGCAGCCGACGATCGAGGTCATGGCCACCGCTGCGGTGGAAGAAGCACCTGCTGCGGAAGCGACTGCCGCCGTCGAGCCGGCCGAGGTACAACCGCCCGCGCAGCGGGTCGATGCGGAGATTCTCGAGATATTCATTGCCGAAGCCGAGGAGGTGCTGGCCAGCATTGCCGAACACATGCAGACATTGCGCGTCAATCCGACCGATCGTGCGGCCCTGACGGAGGTTCGCCGCGGCTATCACACGCTGAAGGGGAGCGGCCGGACTGTCGGGCTCGACGCGCTGGGCGAGATTGCCTGGGCGGTGGAGAAACTGCTCAACCTCGTCATCGAGAAGGATGTGGTGCCGACCGCAGAGCAATTGGCCTTCGTCGAGAAGACGAGTGCCGCATTCTCTGGCTGGGTCGCCGAATTGCAGGAGCATGGCAGCTGCGAACCCTTCGTCACAGAGTGGCAGGAGGCGGCGCAGGCACTCGAGAGTGGATCGGCCGGACAGAAGCCTGCTGCCGAGGCGGCGGAGGTGCTGATCGGTGGCACCAGAAAGATCAGCCGTGGGCTGTTCAACATTTTCCTGGGTGAGGCGAAGCAGCATCTGCAGACCATCCGGGACGAGTTTGTAAAGTTGCAGGAGACCCGGACGGGCCTGCCGTCGCAGTCGTTGGTGCGTTCCGCCCATACGCTTGCCAGCAATGCCGGCGCGACGGGATTCAAAGCGCTCTCGGATCTCGCGCGGGCTCTCGAGAACTGGCTGGATGTCTACACCGGCGACTGGGATGACAAGTCGCTGACTCTGCTCGGCAATGTGGTCAAATCGCTGACTACGATGCTGGAGAAGGTGGAGGCGCAGAATGAGCCGAAGCGGGCGACGGCGCTGTTGACTGCGCTGAGGAAGGCGACGGAAAAGGCAGCGGAGGCCGCGGCCGGTAATGTGGAAGCCGCCGATACGGCGGATGTGCAGGCCCCGCCGGCGACTGCCGAACCCGACAGCCAGGTCGAACAGGAATTGCTGACGATCTTCACGGAAGAGGCGCGTGAGCTTATCCCGCAGATCGGCAACGAACTTCGAGCCTGGCGCAAGGCGCCGGAGGACGTCAGCCATCCGGACGCGATGCAGCGTGCCTTGCATACGCTCAAAGGTAGCGCGCGCATGGCGGGCCAGCTGGAGCTGGGCAATGTTGTGCACGAGATGGAAGACCGCGTGATACAGACGCAGAAGCGCAAGGTCACGCAGGATGATTTCGACACCCTGTTCCAGTATGTTGACAGAATCGGCGTCTACCTCGAGGGGCTGACCGGCGAGGCAAGCGGCGGCGGCCGTGCGGATACGCCGGAGGTGCGCGGCGGCGCGCGCCGTGCCCAGTATATGCGTTTGCGTGCTGACGTCCTCGACCGCCTCATCAACGAAGCAGGTGAGATCAGTATCGCGCGTTCCCGTGTGGAACAGGAGATGCGCTCGTTCAAGAACTTCTCGCTCGATCTGACCGAGAGCGTGTTCCGTTTGCGCAACTATCTGCGTGAACTGGAGATCGAGACGGAAAGCCAGATGCAATCCCGCCTGACGCTGTTGCAGGAGACGCAGGAAGAGTTCGACCCGCTCGAATTCGACCGGTTCACGCGCCTGCAGGAACTGACTCGCATGATGGCGGAGAGCGTGAACGACGTTTCCACGATCCAGAGCGGCCTGTTGAGCAATCTGGATGAGACGGAGGCGGCGCTGCAGCAGCAGGCGCGCATGAACCGTGAGCTTCAGTACGGTCTGATGAGTGTGCGTATGGTGCCGTTCTCGGTGATCTCGGAGCGCCTGCACCGCATTGTCCGGCAAACCGCGCAGGAACTGAGCAAGCCGGTCGAGCTGAGCATAGAGGGCGAATCGGTGGACATCGACCGCAGCGTGCTCGACAAGATCGGTGCTCCGCTGGAACACCTGCTGCGCAATTCCGTAGACCATGGCATCGAATCGCCTGCCGAGCGTAAGACGCTCGGCAAGCCCGAGATCGGCAGCGTGCAGCTCAGGATCAAGCGTGAGAACGACGAAATCGTGATCGCGGTATCCGATGACGGCGCCGGTATCAATCTCGACAGGGTACGCGAGAAGGCGATCCAGAACGGGCTGATACGTGCCGATCAGGAGATTTCCGAACAGGGGCTGCTGTCCATCATTTTCGAACATGGTTTCTCGACCGCATCCGATGTGACGCAGATTTCCGGCCGCGGCGTCGGTCTCGATGCCGTGCGCGGTGATATCACGGCGCTCGGCGGTCGTATCGAGGTGCTCAATTCGCAGGAGCGCGGCGCGGTCTTCACCATTTACCTGCCGGTCAGCCTGTCGGTGGCGCAGGTTGTGCTGATACGCTCTGGCGCATATCTGTATGCGTTGCCTTCCATCATGGTCGAACAGCTGCAGAAGCTGAAGACGGATGCGCTGGCGGCCGCCTATGCAGCCAGGTCGGTCGAATGGGCAGGGCGCAACTACCCGTTGCACTATTTCCTGCGACTGATCGGCGAGGCGGATGCCGAGCCAGAACAGCAGACCTATACGCCGATTCTGTTGCTGCGCAGCGGTACCAACCGCATCGCATTGCATGTCGATGAAATCATCGGCAACCAGGAAGTGGTCATGAAGCCGATCGGCATCCAGCTGGCCCGCGTGCCCGGCATCACCGGCGCCACGGTGATGGGGGACGGCCGGATTATCCTGATCGTCAATCCGGTGCAAATGGCGAACCGCGAGGTCGTCGTCGTCAGCCAGGCCCGCCCGGCAGCCGCAGAACAGCAGGAAGCCGCAAGGGTGACAGCCATGGTGGTCGATGACTCGCTGACTATGCGCAAGGTGCTGAGCCGCACGCTGGAGCGCGAAGGCTATCATGTCGTGACGGCGAAGGATGGGATGGATGCGCTGCAGATCCTGCAGGAGACCAGACCGGACATCATCCTGCTCGATATCGAGATGCCGCGTATGGATGGTTTCGAATTCGCACGCAACGTGCGGGGCGATGCCGTGACCGCGGATATTCCGATCATCATGATCAGTTCGCGTATAGCCGAGAAGCACCAGAGCCATGCGCGGGAAATAGGCGTCAATGCCTTCCTCGGCAAACCGGTTCAGGAAGAGGATCTGCTGGCGGAAATCAGCCGGCAGCTGGGCAAGGCCGCTGTGACGGCATGATGCCTGACCGGGCGCCTGTGCGGCCCCGGTCCATGCGACAGCCTTTCCGGCAAACGCATCTCGGGGTGCGAATCAGGTAAAATCGCATCATATGCAACAGCCTTCCTTTGTTCACCTGCGCTGCCATAGCGAGTACTCCATTGTGGACGGCACCGTCCGCATCGATGAGTATGTCGGCCGTGCGGTAGCCGATGCCATGCCGGCACTGGCGCTGACCGACCTCGCCAATCTGTTCGGTGCCATCAAGTTCTACAAGGCGGCACGCGGCAAGGGCGTCAAACCCATCATCGGCTGCGATCTGTGGCTGGAGAATCCGCAGAACCGTGATCAGCCGTTCCGTATCCTGCTGCTGTGCCAGACCCATGACGGCTATCTGAAACTGTGCCGCTGGATCAGCCAGGCCTATCTGCAGAATCAGCACCGTGGACGGGCTGAGATCAAGCGGGAGTGGCTGCAGGCGTCCGGCACCGACGGACTGATCATGCTGTCTGGCGCCATGCAGGGCGATATCGGACAGGCGTTGCTGCAGGCCAATCAGCAGGCTGCCGTTCAGCTGGCGCGCGAATGGGCGAGCCTCTTCCCAAACCGTTTCTATATCGAGCTGCAACGCTGCGGTCATGCACAACAGGAGGCTTATATCGCCCGTGCCACGGCGCTCGCCGTGGAGCTGGACCTGCCGGTCGTGGCGACGCATCCGATCCAGTTCGCCGACCCCGACGATTTCAAGGCGCATGAGGCGCGCGTCTGCATCGCGGAAGGCTATGTGCTGGCCGACAAGCGGCGTCCGCAGAACTTCACGCCTGACCAGCATTTCAAGACCCAGGCGCAGATGGCGGAACTGTTCGCCGATATACCGTCGGCGCTGGAGAACAGCGTCGAGATCGCCAAGCGCTGCAATCTGACGTTGACGCTCGGCAAGAACTATCTGCCCAAATTCCCTACACCCAACGGGGAAAGCCTCGAGGACTACCTCGGCGCGCAGGCACGGGCGGGACTGGAGCGCCGGCTCGAAGTGCTCTATCCGGACCCCGAGGTGCGCAAGGCCAAATACCCGGAATATCTGGCACGCCTGGAGTTCGAGATCGGCATCATCATCCAGATGGGCTTCCCGGGCTATTTCCTGATCGTGGCAGATTTCATCAACTGGGCCAAGAACAACGGCGTGCCGGTCGGCCCGGGGCGCGGCTCCGGTGCGGGCTCGCTGGTCGCGTACTGTCTGGGCATCACGGATCTCGACCCGCTGCGTTACAACCTGCTGTTCGAGCGCTTCCTCAATCCGGAACGGGTCTCCATGCCCGACTTCGATATCGACTTCTGTCAGGAAGGGCGCGACCGCGTCATCGAATACGTGCGTCACAAGTACGGTCTCGATGCCGTGTCGCAGATCGCCACCTTCGGTACGATGGCGGCCAAGGCGGTCATCCGCGACGTCGGCCGCGTGCTCGACCTGCCGTTCAATTTCGTTGACGGTATCGCCAAACTGATTCCGAACGAACTCGGCATCACGCTGCCGCAGGCGATGGAAAAGGAGCCACAGCTGAAGGAGCGCTACGAGCAGGAAGAGGAGGTGCGTGAGCTGATGGAGCTTGCGCTGCGCCTGGAAGGCCTGACGCGCAATATCGGCATGCATGCCGGTGGCGTGCTGATTTCGCCGGGGAAGATTTCGGATTTCTCTCCCATTTATTGCCAGCCTGGCGGCGAGAGCGTCGTCAGTCAGTACGACAAGGATGATGTCGAGGCCGTGGGGCTGGTCAAGTTCGACTTTCTCGGCCTGCGCACGCTCACCATACTCGACATGGCGCTGGAGCACGCGAACCGTCAGCGTGCTGCCCTGGGACAGGATCCCCTGACGTTCGAGACCATTCCGCTCGACGACAGACCGACGTTCGATCTTCTGAAGGCGGCCAATACCACCGCAGTCTTCCAGCTGGAATCGCGCGGTATGAAGGACATGCTGAAGCAGGCCAAGCCGGACGTGTTCGAGGACATCATCGCGCTGGTCGCGCTTTATCGCCCGGGCCCGATGGACCTGATCCCGGATTTCTGCCGCCGCAAGCACGGCCTGCAGCGCGTGGAATATCCGCACCCTGCGACCGAACCGGTGCTCAAGGAAACCTACGGCATCATGGTCTACCAGGAGCAGGTCATGCAGATCGCCCAGGTCGTCGCCGGTTACAGTCTGGGCGGCGCCGACCTGCTGCGGCGTGCCATGGGCAAGAAGAAGGCGGACGAGATGGCGCAGCAGCGCGCCATCTTCGTCGAAGGCGCCATGAAGAATGGCACCAGTCAACGTCAGGCCGAGGAAGTCTTCGACCTGATGGAGAAGTTCGCGAGTTACGGCTTCAACAAGTCGCACGCGGCTGCCTATGCACTGGTGGCATATCACACGGCCTATCTGAAGGCACATTACCCGGCGGCTTTCCTTGCGGCGACGATGTCCGCCGACATGAACAACACGGACAACATCCATCTTTTCTATGACGACTGTCTGCAGAACGGCGTCGAGGTGCTGCCCCCCGACATCAACCGCAGCGGCTTCCGCTTCCAGCCCGTCAATGACAGGCAGATACTGTACGGCCTCGGCGCCATCAAGGGTACGGGGCTGGCGGCGATCGAGGTGATACTCGCCGCCCGCGAGAACGGCGGCCCGTTCCGGGACCTGTTCGATTTCTGCCAGCGCATCGACCTGCGCAAGGTCAATCGCCGCGTCATCGAGTCGCTGATCCGCGCCGGTGCCTTCGACAGCCTGGAGCCCAACCGTGCCGCGCTGCTGGCTGGGGTGGGCATTGCCATCAGCGCCGCCGAGCAGAGCGGCGCGGCGAGCGGGCAGGACAGTCTGTTCGGCGATCTTGCCGACAGTGCCGCTCACGTGTTACCCGAGGTAGAGCCGTGGAGCGACGCGGAGCGGCTGCAGCAGGAGAAGCTGGCGCTCGGTTTCTATCTGAGCGGCCATCCTTTCCTCAGCTACCGGAATGAACTGTCGCAGTTCGTGCGCTCTACGCTGACCGCGCTGAAACCGCAGGATCAGCCGCAGCTATTGGCCGGTGTGGTGACCGGGATACGCATGCGCATGACCAGCCGCGGCAAGATGGCGATCGTGACGTTGGATGACACGACGGCGCGTGTCGAGATCGTCGTCGGCAACGAACTGCTCAACCAGAGCGCGCATCTGGTGAAGGAAGACATGCTGCTGGTGGTCGAGGGACGTGTCAGCAACGACGACTTCAGCGGTGGCATCCGCGTCAATGCACGCCGGCTGCATGACCTGGCCTCGGCACGGAGCGCCTATGCCAGCCTGCTGAAGATCACATGCAATGGTCAGTCGGATGCCGGTAAGCTCAGGGAACTGCTTTCCCCATATTGTTGCCGTGGTAACGCCGAGGAACGGTCTGGCTGCGCCGTCCGGGTCGAATATCACAATGCCAATGCGCGCGTGGAGCTGATGCTGGGCGATGCCTGGCGCGTCGAGCTGCATGACGAACTGCTTGCCGGACTGCGTCGCTGGCTGAGCGACGACAATGTCCGGGTCCTATACAACTGACCGCTGCAACAGGAGTCGCAGCCCGTGATTCGATTGGCAGAGGCGGATGCGAATCCACTATAATTCGAGACATACGCAACGAAGGTACCGCTATGAAAACCAGTTTTCTGGAATTTGAACAACCGATCGCCGAGCTGGAAGCCAAGATCGAGGAACTGCGCTACATGCAGGAGGAGACTGCGGTCGATATATCCGAGGAGATCAGCCGGCTGCAGGAAAAGAACAAGTCCATGACCCGGGAGATCTACAGCAAGCTGACTGCCTGGCAGATTTCCCAGGTCGCCCGTCATCCGCAGCGCCCGTACACGCTGGACTATATCAATGGGCTGTTCACCGATTTCGAGGAGCTGCATGGCGACCGTGCCTTTGCCGATGATCCTGCCATCGTCGGCGGTATCGCACGCTTCGAGGGGCAGCCGGTCATGGTGATTGGTCACCAGAAGGGGCGCGATGTCAAGGAGCGTCAGTACCGCAATTTCGGCATGCCGCGCCCGGAGGGCTACCGCAAGGCGCTACGGCTCTATCGGCTGGCCGAGAAGTTCGGTCTGCCCATCATCACGCTGATCGACACCCCGGGGGCCTATCCCGGTATCGGCGCGGAAGAGCGCGGCCAGTCCGAGGCGATCGCCCGCAATCTGTATGTGATGGCGGAGCTGAAGACACCGATCATCGGCGTCATCATCGGCGAAGGTGGCTCAGGCGGTGCGCTGGCGCTGGGGGTCGTGGACCATCTGATGATGCTGCAATATGCCACCTATTCGGTCATCTCCCCCGAGGGCTGTGCCTCGATCCTGTGGAAGAGTGCCGAGCAGGCTTCGGAGGCGGCGGAGACACTGGCGATCACATCCAACCGGCTGAAGACACTCGGGTTGATCGATCGCGTCGTCAGCGAGCCCATGGGCGGCGCGCATCGCGACCCGGAAGCGATGATGCAGACCTTGCGCCGTGCGCTGATCGACGAACTGGCACGACTGCAGGCGAAGCCGATTCCGGAACTGCTCAAGGCGCGCCTGGACAAGCTGATGAGTTATGGCAAGTTCAAAGAGGCTGCCGCCAAGTAACGTCACGTATATTCGGGCTGCATCCTGCCTTGGCTGACCGGCTCGACCCATCCGAAAATCCTGCAGCCGGGAAACGGGCTGCAGGCCACGATGGCAGCCAGTTGCCGGAAAAACTGGCTGCCCGTCTCAACGATCTCATACGCCCCGGTCAGCGGCTGTTGCTGGCCTACAGCGGCGGTCTGGATTCGACAGTGTTGCTGCATCTCTTGTCCGCGCTTGGGAGCGGACTCGGATTCGAGCTCCAGGCCATGCATGTGCATCACGGCCTGAGTCCGAATGCCGATGACTGGGCGCGCTTCTGCGAGCGCACCTGCGAGCGCCATGGCATACCGATTCGCGTCGTCAGGGTCAGCGTGGTGACGGATTGCGGTAGCGGCATCGAGGCCGCCGCGCGGCATGCCCGCTATCAGGCCCTGTTCGAAGCGGATGCCGATCTCATCGTGCTGGCCCATCATCAGGATGACCAAGCCGAGACGCTGCTGCTGCAACTGTTGCGCGGTGCAGGGGTCAGGGGATTATCCGCGATGCCCATGCTCGACCGCGAGCGCCGCCTGCTACGGCCGCTGCTGGACGTCTCGCGTACCGAGCTCGGACGCTATGCCGAGCGACATGGTCTGGAATGGATAGAGGACGAAAGCAATCAGGACAGGCGTTATGACCGCAACTTTCTGCGTCATGCGCTGATGCCGCTCTTGGAGGAACGCTTCCAGGGGGTGGGCAAGGTGCTCGCCAGAACCGCCGGCATCATGGCGGAAAGTGCGGGATTGCTGGATGAACTGGCTGAGATCGACCTCGCCGGCAGCGGCCTGACATCGCAGGATGTCGGCCGCAGTCTTCCGCTTGCCTGTCTGCGCCGACTTTCCGCGCCGCGCGCGCGCAATCTGTTCCGCTGGTGGCTGGCCTCGCAGAAGCGGGAAATGCCGGGTAGTGCGCATCTCGCAGACATGATGCGGCAGTTACTGCATGCACGCGAGGATGCCGCCGTCAGCATCCGGCTGGACGGGACCGCGCGCATCAGACGCTATCGGGATGCCGTCCATATCGACGACAGCGGCGATTGCCGGCCTTTTTCACTGCACTGGTCAGGACAGCGGGAACTGGAACTGCCTGACGGTAGCTGCCTCGTGTTCGAGACCTGCGTCGGCAAAGGCATCGCGCGCAGGCATCTGCAGGCTGGCAGTATTCGCATCGTCAACCGTCAGGGTGGGGAGCGCTTTAGGCCGGATACGCGCAGACCGACACGCACATTGAAACACCTGTTGCAGGAAGCCGGCATGCCGCCTTGGGAGCGCAGTCGCCTGCCGCTCGTCTATCTGGACGATGTGCTGGCCGCCGTGCCCGGCATCGGCGTTGCCGCCGGCCTGCAGGCGGGTGCGGACGAGGAGGGGCTGTCCGTCACTTGGCGGAACGGCTAGCCTGTTGCATGTATCATGCAGCGTTACGCCTGAACCAGGGCGCCAGCGCTCTCCAGACATTCTGCAGGAGCAGCGGCTGTGCCCTGGCATTCGGGTGCAGTCCGTCCTCCTGCATCAGGTCCGGGTCTTCCGTGACGCCGTCCAGCAGGAACGGAACCAGAGGCAGTTCATACTGTCTGGCAAGCTGGGCGTAGCTTTCCCGGAACTCCTGCGCATAGCGGGGCCCATAGTTGGGAGGGATCATGTTGCCGATGAGGGCGACCTTGGCGCCGGACTTCTGGCTCAGCTCTATCATAGCGGCCAGGTTGCGCCGCATGTCGCTGACGGGCAGGCCGCGCAGGCCGTCGTTGGCACCGAGTTCGAGGATGACGAGCCTGGGGCGGTGCTGTGCGAGCAGACGTTCCATTCTGGAGAGGCCACCGCTGGTGGTTTCACCGCTGATGCTGGCGTTGATGACATGGAAGCCTTGCATCTCGCGATCGAGCTGCTGCTGCAGCAACGCGACCCAGCCCTGTTCGCGCGGGATGCCGTACGCGGCTGACAGGCTGTCACCGACGACGAGGACGTTACGGGCGCCGGTCTGATTCGCCGCCACGGCAGCGGATGCCAGCATCATGGATGCGAGCAGGAAAAAACGAACGAAAACGTACCGAAAGTCTTGAAACATGCACAAACCTTTTGCTGTTGAAGCCATTGCCCTGACCAAACATGTTATCAGCAACGAGGCCAGGCTCACGATACTGCAGGACCTGAATCTTGCGGTCGCATACGGCGAGCAGGTGGCCATCGTCGGACGTTCTGGCTCCGGCAAGTCCACGCTGCTGGGGTTGCTTGCCGGCTTGGACAGTCCAACGTCCGGAAAAGTGCTGATCGACGGCAGTGAACTCAGCAGTCTGGATGAAGATGGTCGTGCCGAAGTGCGCGGACGCGAGATGGGGTTCGTCTTTCAGTCCTTTCAGCTATTGCCTTCTCTGACCGCGCTGGAGAACGTCATGCTGCCGCTGCAGCTGGCGGAACGCGATGATGCGAGGGAACTGGCGATTGCCGCGCTGGAACGGGTCGGGTTGTCGCAGCGACTGTCTCATTATCCAAGACAGCTTTCCGGCGGCGAGCAGCAGCGTGTCGCGATCGCACGCGCATTCGCGCCGGGGCCGGCCATCCTGTTCGCAGACGAGCCGACCGGCAATCTGGATGCGGTGACCGGGAAGCAGATCGTCGATCTGCTGTTCGAACTGAACGAGGCGGCCGGCACCACGCTGATACTGGTGACGCACGATAACACGCTAGCGGCGCGCTGCCAGCGCTGCCTCCTGCTGAGCGACGGCAGGCTGGTCGAGCAGAACGCTGCGGGTGCCGGCGCATGATGGCGCTGTCTCTGGCCTGGCGGCAGTTCGTGAGCCAGTGGTCATCCGGCGATCTGCGCGTGCTGTTCCTGGCGCTGGTGTTGGCGGTGACGGCGACCACGGCGGTCGGTTTCTTCACGGACCGCGTCGAGAACGCCCTGAACCGTCAGGGTGGCATGCTGCTGGGCGCGGACCTCATGGTCTCTTCCGCGAAGCCGCTGCCGGACGCCTACTGGCAGGAAGCGCACCGGCGAGGGCTGGCAACGACGCAGACCATGGAATTCCCGAGCATGGTCGTGCGCGGCGACCTCAGTCAGCTGGCGGAGATCAAGGCGATAGACACGGGCTTCCCGCTGCGCGGTGAACTGATCGTCTCGGACCAGGCCCAGTTCGCAGGCGTCAGCGCAGGCGCGCATGCGGCGACTGACATCCCCCCCGCCGGCAGCGTGTGGCTGGAGCACAGGCTGGCGGCATTGCTGGAGGCCGGGGTGGGTGACGAGGTGATGGTCGGCGAACGCTCGATGCGGGTCGATGCCATCCTGGAACGCGAGGCTTCGCGTGGCGGCGACATGTTCAGCTTTGCACCAAGATTGATGATGAATGTGGCGGATGTGCCCTCGACCGGCCTGATCCAGTACGGAAGCCGCGTCCGCTATCAATTCCTGGTGGCGGGCGAGGCGCAGCAGATCGCATCCTATGCCGACTGGGCGAAGGCCAATGCAGCGCGCGGTGAGAGGGTGCAGGATGTGTCGGCTGCCCGGCCGGAGATCCGCAGCGCACTGGAAAAGGCTGCCCAGTTCCTTGGCCTGTCGGCGATGGTCAGTGTCATCCTGGCCATGGTCGCAATGCTGCTGGCGAGCCTGCCCTATGTGCAGCGCAGTCTGGATGCCTATGCCCTGATGCGCTGCTTCGGCGCCTCGCGCAGTTTGATCATGCGCATCCTGCTCTGGCAGACCTTCATCATCGGCTTGTTGGGCAGCATGGCAGGGGCGCTGCTCGGTTATCTTGCCCAGGCCGGCCTGTCGGGGCTGGCCGGCAGTCTGTTTCTGGAGAGTCTGCCGCCACCGGGCTGGTGGCCGGTATTGACCGGCCTTTTGATGGGGCTTTCGACCATGACCGCCGTCGCCTGGCCGCATCTCTCCAGGCTGGCGAATGTGCCGGCCCTGCGGATATTGCGTCGCGAGCTGGGCGGGCTGGACCGGCATGGCTGGAAGGCTCATCTACCCGCCATGACGGTGATCGCCGGCATGATCTACTGGCATGCCGGCAGCCTGAAGCTGGGTAGCGCGACCATACTGGCATTCCTTGCGCTGCTGCTGGTGATCGCCATTCTCGCTTGGCTCGGCCAGCGTGCATTGCACCGTTTGCCGGAAGGCAGGGGAGCGATGTGGAAGCTGGGTATCGCCGGTCTCAAGCGCAGGTCGGGTATGGCGCTGGCACAGGTCACCGGCTTCAGTCTCGGTCTGATGGCGCTCATTCTACTCGCCCTGGTGCGGGGCGATCTGCTCGGCAACTGGCAGGCCTCACTGCCGCCGGACGCGCCGAACCGATTCATCATCAATATCCAGCCCCATCAGATCGCCGACGTGGAGGCGTTCTTTGCCGAGGTCGGTATCGCCGATGCCTCCGTATTCCCGATGGTGCGTGGGCGTCTCGTCGCCGTCAACGAGGTTCCGCTGGATACCAGCAAGTATGTGGATGAACGGGCGCGCAGGCTGGCGGAGCGTGAGTTCAACCTGTCCTGGGCCGAGCACATGCAGTCCGATAACCGGATACTGGAAGGACGCTGGTGGACACCGGAGGATCACGGCCGGCCGCAGCTTTCGCTGGAGCAGGATCTGGCCGAGACGTTAGGCCTGAAAATGCGCGACTGGCTGACCTATGACGTCGCCGGGACCCAGATCAAGGTCGAAGTCACCAGCATCCGCAAGGTCGAGTGGGATACCATGCGCGCCAATTTCTTTGCCATCGTGCCGCCCGGACTGCTGGAAGAGTTCCCGGCAAGCTACATCACCAGCTTTCATCTGCCACTGGGGCATGACCAGGCGCTCAATGCGCTGGTACGCGAGTTCAGCAATCTGACCGTGATCGATGTGGCGGCGCTGATGGAACAGGTGCGCGGCATCATGGTCAGGATGACGCATGCGGTGGAATATGTCTTCGGCTTCAGCCTGCTGGCTGGCATGGCCGTGCTGTATGCGGCGCTGGTCGCCACGCGCGAGGAACGCATACGGGAAACCACACTGCTGCGTGTGCTGGGTGCATCGAGACGGCAGGTCACCATCGCCAGCCTGGCCGAGTTCGCCTGCATCGGCCTGCTGGCCGGCATGGTGGCGACACTGGCTGCCAGCGCGCTGGCCTGGTATGTCAGTTCGTCCGTCCTCAATATCCCGTACAGTTTCAATCTGCCGTTGGCGCTGGCCGCGCTGGTAGGCGCGTCGTTGCTTGTGCCGCTCGCAGCCTGGATCGGGATGCGCGGCTACATCAACCAGCCGCCCAGGCAGTTGCTGCAAAGCGTGTAGCAGCGAGTCTCGCCCCGGATTGTCTGGCTATATACAACCAATGCAACCATGAAAGTGGTTGTATATAGCCACATTTAACGGTTAAACTCAGCAAGTCCCCGCCTGCATGCGAGGCATGCTTTGATTTTGTTGGGGATTTCCCGCCTGGCCGTTTCTGGCACGGAAATTGAATCATTTAAAGGAATATTCCGTTTGTTTTCTACTCCCAGAAGTCGAGACGATGCCCAAGACACAGACTGGCACCGATACAGCTGAGGAATCAATCCAGCGTCAGGTTTTGCAGCAGAAAGCGCGCGTACTCGTCATCGAGGACGAGGCGCTGTTCGCGCGTGCCGTCGTCAAGCGCCTGAAGAAGGCGGGCTACGATTCCGAGCATGCCGAGGACATCAAGAGCGGCCGTGCGCTCGCCAAGCAGATGGCGCCGGACATCGTCCTGCTGGACATGCGTCTGCCGGATGGCAGCGGCATGGATCTGTTGTCTGACTTCGTAGCCAAGGGCATTTCCGTCATCGTCATGACGGCATTCGGCGATCTCAGCGATGCCGTCAATGCGATGAAACAGGGGGCGACGGATTATCTGAAGAAGCCGGTCGATCTCGAGGAACTGCTGCTCGTGATCGAGAAGGCCGAGAAATCCAGCCAGCTCAAGCATCATCTGGATTACTCGCGTCAGCGCAACTCGCACGAAGCGACCACCGCCGGTGTCGAGCTCATAGGCGAAAGCCAGATCATGCAGCGCGTGCGCAAGCAGATCGAGCGCGTCGCCCAGCTGGCCTCGGTCGATCCTTCGGTGCCGCCTCCGACCGTGCTGATCAACGGCGAAACGGGGACGGGTAAGGATGTGGCGGCAAGATACCTGCATCTGTCGTGCATGATCAAGGACAGGCCGTTCGTGCATGTCGATTGCGCCTCGCTGCCGGCGGAACTGATTGAGAGCGAGCTGTTCGGCCACGAGCGCGGTGCCTTCACCAGCGCGCAGACCTCGCGCTGCGGCCTGATCGAGGCGGCGGAAGACGGCACCCTGTTCCTAGACGAAATCGGTGAGCTGCCGCTTGCGCTGCAGGCCAAGCTGCTGAACGTGCTGGAACGGCGCATGGTGCGCCGCGTCGGTTCGACCAAGGAACGGCCGGTGGCGGCGCGCTTCATCGCGGCGACCAACCGCGACCTGCAGCAGATGGTGCTGGATGGGCGCTTCCGTTCGGACCTCTATTACCGGCTGAATGTACTGAACATCGTCATGCCGCCCTTGCGCGAGCGGGGTGAGGACATCATGCTGTTGGCCCGTCATTTCGCCAGCCAGACCGAACGCCGCTACGGACTGAGCCCAAAGCGCTTCTCAGATGAGGCAGTAGCGCTCATCAACCGCTATCAATGGCCCGGCAACGTGCGCGAGCTCAAGCACCAGATCAGCCGCGCCGTGCTGCTGAGCCGCGAGGACGTCATCACTGCGCAGGACCTGGCGATCGCCGTCGAGCCGAGCACGGCCAGGATCTCCTTTGACAGCAGCGCGACGACGGTGACGCTGGATCAGGCAGAGAAGATGCTGATCATGAACGCACTCGCGCAGGCAAACAACAACGTTTCCGAGGCGGCACGCCTGCTCGGTATCACGCGCATGGCCATCCGCTACCGGATGGACAAGCACGGCATCAAGGGCGATTGAGCCCGTGGTGTGTTCGGGGCGCCGGTATGCCTGCGCCATCCGTTCCGCGTCTACACGTCTCCCCATGATAAAATCCGCCTGAATTCAATCAGGAGTCAGGCATGAGAATCGGAACCCCCTTGAGTCCCAATGCGACGCGTGTGATGCTGCTCGGCAGCGGGGAACTGGGCAAGGAAGTCATCATCGCCCTGCAACGGCTGGGGGTCGAAGTGATCGCGGTTGACCGCTACCCCAACGCGCCCGGACATCAGGTGGCGCACCGTGCCCATGTCATCGACATGACCGATGACGCCGCGCTTCGCGCCCTGGTCGAGCAGGAACGGCCGCATCTGATCGTGCCGGAAATCGAGGCGCTGAATACGGCCACGCTAGCCGCCATCGAGGCACAGGGCAAGGCGCGGGTGATCCCCACGGTCAAGGCGGTTCAGCTCACGATGAATCGTGAGGGCATCCGCCGTCTGGCGGCCGAGGAACTGGACCTGCCGACTTCACCCTATGCCTTCGCCGATAGTCTGCAGGCATTGCAGCAGGCGATCGACGACGGCATCGGCTATCCCTGTTTCGTGAAGCCCGTCATGTCCTCGTCCGGCAAGGGTCAGTCCCGTGTCACCGATCCCTCCGGAGTGGCCGCGGCCTGGGAGTACGCCGCGAGCGGCGGTCGCGTGAACCAGGGGGTCGTCATCGTCGAGGGGCAGATCGATTTCGATTACGAAATCACCCTGCTCACGGTGCGCGCGCGCGCCGTCCACGGCGAGGTCGAGACCCACTTCTGCGAACCCATCGGGCATCTGCAGCAGAAGGGGGACTATGTCGAAAGCTGGCAGCCGCAGGCCATGAGTCCGGTTGCCCTGCAGCGTGCGCAGCATATCGCGAAGTCGGTGACCGACAGCCTCGGTGGGCTGGGCGTGTTCGGTGTCGAGCTGTTCGTCAAGGGGGATGATGTCTGGTTCTCGGAAGTCAGCCCACGGCCCCATGATACCGGCATGGTGACGATGGCGAGCCAGCGGCTCAGCGAATTCGAACTGCACGCCCGTGCCATCCTGGGTCTGCCGGTCGATGTCACGCTGCTGCGCCCGGGAGGCAGCGCCGTCATCTATGGCGGTGCGGACAGCCGACAGCTCGTGTTCGAGGATGTCGAGCAGGCACTGGCCGTGCCGGAATCCGACCTGCGCCTGTTCGGCAAACCGGAGTCCTTCGTCCGGCGCCGCATGGGGGTCGCGCTGGCGACCGGAGCCGATGTCGAGGAGGCACGCAGCCGCGCGCGTCAGGTGGCCGGGCTGGTGAGGACGAAGGCAGAACAGGATGAATGACATGATCAAGGAACCGCAGGAATCTGCGAACGAAGGCAAGACCTTCTTTGAGCTGCTGGGTGGTACGGAGAAGATACGTGCCATCGTCGAGCGCTTCTATGACATCATGGACACCGATCCGCGCGCGGCCGGCATTCGCGCCATGCATGCGCCGGATCTGACGTCCGCGCGGGAGAAACTGTTCATGTACCTGACCGGCTGGACCGGCGGGCCGCAACTCTATATCGAGCGCTATGGCCATCCGCGCCTGCGGGCAAGGCATTTGCCGTTCCCTATCGACGAATCGGCGCGCGACCAGTGGATGTACTGCATGATCAAGTCCCTGCACGAGAACGGGGTGGAGGATCCGATTCTGACACAGCTCGCCTCTCTGCTGTACGAACTGGCCGACTTCATGCGTAACCGGCCTGAAGGGCATTCTGGATAGCGCACCGGGCTGAAGGTTCGAGTCCTCTTCTGGGCACCATGAGCGAACGGACATGAAAAAGCCTCCACATGGAGGCTTTACTTTAATTTGCGCGTAAACCGGGCGCTTCAGGATTCGCGCCGGCCGAGGCCGCCGAGCAGGGCGGCAAGCGGCGCCTTGGAACGGGACGGCGTGCCCGGTCTGGCAGGCGGCTTGACGATGGCGCCCGGGGATGGCTCGTAGGGCTTGTCGAACCAGGGGTCATGGCTTCTGGAAGACACGCCCGTGGATGTGCCGCGTTCGGGGCGGCGCGCCCGGGACTGGCTCACACGAGACGGTGTGGCCGAATCGCCGGCACTGCCTTTCTCCTTGCTGATTTCCCGTCCGATCAGCTTTTCGATTTCCTTCAGATACTTTTCCTCTTCCGGCGCCACCAGCGAGATGGCGGTACCGGATGCGCCGGCGCGGCCGGTGCGGCCGATGCGGTGCACGTAGTCCTCGGGCGCGGTCGGGATCTCGTAGTTGATCACCATCGGCAGCTGGTCGATATCCAGTCCGCGTGCGGCCACGTCGGTTGCGATCAGCACATTGATCCTGCCCTGCTTGAAGGCATCCAGCGTCTCGATGCGCTCCTTCTGGCTCTTGTCGCCGTGAATGGCGTCCGCCAGCAGGCCTTCACGCTGCAGTCGCCTGGCCAGACGGCCTGCCGCCAGCTTGGTCTTCGTGAATACGATGACCTGCGCGGCATCACCGCCACGCAGGATCTCGACCAGCTGCGCATGCTTGTCGGCCTCGTCGACCAGATAGACTTTCTGCGTGACGTTCTCGGAAGCCGCATTGCTGCGTGCGACCTCGATCAGGGTGGGGTGGCTGAGGAAATCCTCGGACAGCTTCTTGATCTCGTTCGAGAAAGTCGCCGAGAACATCAGGTTCTGCCGCTGTTTCGGCAACAGTGCGAGGATACGCTTCAGGTCCGGCATGAAGCCCATATCCAGCATGCGGTCGGCCTCGTCCAGGATCAGCATCTGCACCTGATTGAGGTGCAGTGTGCGCTGTTCGACATGGTCGAGCAGTCTGCCGGGTGTCGCCACCAGAATCTCTACACCGCGCATGAGTCCGGGGGTCTGCGTCTTGATGTCAACGCCACCGTAGACGACCAGCGAACGCAGGCCGGTGTATTTCGCATACACGCGGATGCTTTCCTCGACCTGGATCGCCAGTTCCCGCGTCGGCGTCAGAATCAGGGCGCGTATCGGGTGCCGTGCCGGCGAGGCGCTGCTGTTGGCGAAGGGCAGCAGCCTCTGCAGCATGGGCAGGGAGAAGGCCGCGGTCTTGCCGGTGCCGGTCTGGGCACCTGCCATCAGATCCCTGCCCGCAAGGGCGACGGGGATGGCCTGAGCCTGGATGGGCGTCGGTTTGGTGTAACCGAACTCGCTCAGTGCCCTGAGGATTTCGGGTGCCAGACCCAACGACTCGAACGTGACCTGTTCAGCGGTCGTCAAATTTTCTGTCTGTACGGTCATTTCCTATCCAAATGCACGCGGACGCCTTGCATTGTAGCCGTATCCGCTTTCATTGCGTTTCTGGTTACTGAAATTACCATTGTTGCGGCCGTTGCCCTGGCGGTTGCCGCCTGGTTTGCGGTCGCGGAATTCCGGGTTGCCGGGGCGGCTGTCGTTCCTGCGGTCTTGCCCCTTATAGCCGCCACCGGTTTTCCTGCCGCGCGGACGGTCGTCCATGCGCGGCGGCGGGCGCTTCGGTTCGAACCCTTCGATGACGGTGGGCTCGATGCGCTGGCCGGTGAAGCGCTCTATTTTACGTATCTGGTGGCGATCGGCATACGATGCGAAGGAAACGGCGACACCCATCTTGCCGGCACGGCCGGTACGGCCGATACGGTGGACATAGTCCTCGGCGAACTTGGGCAGGTCATAGTTGATGACGTGCGTGATGCCGTGGACGTCGATACCGCGCGCTGCGACATCGGTCGCTACCAGCACGCGGATATCGCCGTGACGCAGTCTGGTCAGCGTGCGGTTCCGCGCGCCCTGCGTCATGTCGCCATGCAGGGCTGCCGTTTTGTGACCGGCAGCATAAAGGTCTTCGGCGAGCAGGTCGGCATGGCGCTTGGTCGAGGTGAAGACGATGGCCTGGTTCACGTCCGCGCCGATCAGCAGATGTTCGAGCAGCCGGTTCTTGTGATCCATGTCATCGACGAAATGCAGGCGCTGTTCGATATTGGCGTGCTTTTCCTTCTGCGCCGCGATCTGGATGGTCTGCGGGTTCTTCAGCATGCGGGTGGCGATATTGCCGATGACGCCTTCCAGCGTGGCCGAGAACAGCAGGGTCTGGCGCGCTGCCGGCAGGGCGCTGCAGATACGCTCGACATCCGGCATGAAGCCCATGTCCAGCATGCGGTCGGCCTCATCCAGGATCAGCATCTGCAGGCGCGACATGTCGATACGGCCGCGTTCCATGTGGTCGAGCAGGCGGCCGGGCGTTGCGACTAGGATATCCAGCGGCTGGCTGAGCAGCTTGTTCTGCAGCGGATAGGGCATGCCGCCGACGATGCTGACCGTGCGTGCGCGCAGGAACTTGCCGTACTTGCGTGCGGCCTCGTTGACCTGGCTTGCCAGCTCGCGTGTCGGGGTCAATACGAGGATGCGTGGACCGCGGCTTCTGACCGGGTGTGGCGTCGCCAGCAGGTTCAGGGCGGGCAGGGTGAAGGCCGCGGTCTTGCCGGTGCCGGTCTGGGCGGAGGCCATGAGGTCGTGGCCGTCGAGGACGACAGGGATGGCTTGCGCCTGGATCGGGGTCGGGTTCGCATAGCCGACCTCTGCGAGTGCGCGGAGGATGGCAGGGTGCAGACCCAGGGCTTCGAAACTGGTGTTTTCAGATGACACGTGTGATTCCTTAAAAGCTAATGGATGACCGGATATTCCGGCCGAAAGGCGCAAGCAAACGCATGGTCGCAGGTCGGGCCAAATGCATGGATCGAGTCTGGATGGGCGCTGAACCAAATGATTGCATTCAGTATTCTTACCGGCGCACGGGCATAGCCACTAACCGGCAACAAATACAAGAGAGCCAAAATAATCGATTAAGCTGGCTTCGAGAGGCTAGGGCGATGAGTCATCAATCATCGAGGATTGAATCTGCCGCGCAGTATACGCGCACTTGGGCGATTGTCAAAGGATTTGTCGAAATAAAGGGTTGATTAGTATGTTAGAATCGCGCCCTTCCAATCAAATCTTCATATCGACCGCAATCACATGTCCAGAAACCTCAGAAACATCGCAATCATTGCCCACGTTGACCACGGCAAGACCACCATGGTTGACAAGCTGCTGCAGCAGGCGGGCACCTTCGCATCCCACCAGGCCGTCGCCGAACGCGTCATGGACTCCGGTGATATCGAAAGGGAACGTGGCATCACCATTCTCGCCAAGAATACCGCCGTCAACTACGAAGGCACCCATATCAACATCATCGATACCCCGGGGCACGCCGACTTCGGCGGCGAGGTGGAGCGTGTGCTGGGCATGGTCGATGGCGTCGTGCTGCTGGTCGATTCGGTGGAAGGCCCGATGCCGCAGACCCGTTTCGTGACCAAGAAGGCGCTGGGGCTGGGGCTCAAGCCCATCGTCGTCATCAACAAGGTGGACAGGCCGGGCGCACGCACGGACTGGGTGATCAACCAGACCTTCGACCTGTTCGCCAATCTCGGCGCGACCGACGAGCAGCTCGATTTCCCGGTGGTCTACGCTTCCGCGCTGAACGGTTACGCCACACTGGATCTGAATCAGCCTTCGGACAACATGCGGCCGCTGTTCGAGACCATCCTCAAGCATGTCGAGCCGCCCAAGGGGGACAGCGATG
The DNA here is from genome assembly GCA_036562645.1 of Methylophilaceae bacterium. GTDB lineage: Bacteria > Pseudomonadota > Gammaproteobacteria > Burkholderiales > Methylophilaceae > UBA6140. Next base: position 76,896 of record DATCJT010000110.1, read on the forward strand.
CACCGTTGCAGCTGCAGATCTCCGCGCTGGATTATTCCTCCTATACCGGCCGTCTCGGCATCGGCCGTATCCGCAACGGCCGTATCAAGCCGGGACAGGTCGTGGCGGTCATGCGCGGCGACCAGCAGATCGGCCAGGGACGCATCAATCAAGTGCTCGGCTTCAAAGGGCTGGAACGCGTGCCGGTGGAGGAGGCAGAGGCCGGTGACATCGTCATCATCTCCGGCATCGAGGAAGTCGGCATCGGCGTGACCATCGCCGACCGAGACAATCCGGTCGGCCTGCCGCTGCTGGCGATCGACGAGCCGACCCTGACCATGGACTTCATGGTCAACACCTCGCCGCTGGCGGGCACGGAGGGCAAGTTCGTCACGAGCCGCCAGATCCGTGACCGCCTGCAGAAGGAGCTTCTGACCAACGTCGCGCTGCGCGTGGAGGATACCGCTGATGCCGATGTGTTCCGTGTCTCCGGTCGTGGCGAGCTGCATCTGACCATCCTGCTCGAGAACATGCGCCGTGAGGGGTATGAGATCGCCGTCGGCAAGCCGCGTGTCGTCTATCGCGAGATCGACGGCGTGAAGTGCGAGCCCTATGAGATCCTGACCGTGGACCTCGAGGACGACTGCCAGGGTGCGGTCATGGAAGAACTGGGCCGCCGCCGCGGCGAGCTGCAGAACATGGAATCCGACGGCAATGGCCGCACCCGCCTGGAATACCGCATCCCGGCCCGTGGGCTGATCGGTTTTCAGAATGAGTTCCTGACGCTGACGCGCGGCACCGGCCTGATGGCGCACATCTTCGACGAATACGCACCGGTCAAGGCCGACATGCCGGGTCGCCGCAACGGTGTGCTGATCTCGGCCGAGAACGGTGAGGCCGTGGCCTATGCGCTCTGGAAGCTGCAGGATCGCGGTCGCATGTTCGTCAATCCGGGCGACCGTCTGTACGAAGGCATGGTCATCGGCATACACAGCCGCGACAACGATCTCGTGGTCAATCCGATCAAGGGCAAGCAACTCACCAACATCCGCGCTTCCGGCACGGATGAGGCCGTGCGTCTCGTGCCGCCGATCCAGCTGACGCTGGAATCGGCAGTGGAATTCATCGACGATGACGAACTGGTGGAAATCACGCCGAAGAGCATCCGCATCCGCAAGCGCCATCTGCTCGAGCACGAGCGCAAACGCGCCGCCAAGGCGGAGTAGTCCTCAAGCGGGCGGCACCGCGCCGCCCGTTCCTGCCGGGCGTCCCGTTACCGGCGCATGAGGTATAATCCGCCTCATATGATCGATATCCTGCTTCTGGTCCTGCTCGTCGCCATTCTGCTGCTGTTGCTCTGGCAGACGATACGCACCCTGCGCGCCGAACGGGCCTATGACGGCCTGCTCGCGCAGCTCGAAGACAAGCATCGTGCGATGCTTGTCGACCTCAACAACGGATTGAACAGTCTCGGCGACCGGCTGGTCAGCCTTTCCAACGAACACAGTGACCGTCTGCGCTCGCAGGTGACACAGGAGCTCAACCAGACGCGCGAGGCCATGCAGAAGCTGCAGGTCTCGCAGGTCGAGGGCTTGGCCACCACGCGCGAGACGGTGCTGGAGAGGATGCACCAGACCCTGACCGAGCAGGGCAATGCCGAACAGATCCTGATTCAGACCACGATGGGCAACGCGACCCAGCAGCTCGCGCAGCGCATCGAAACGCTGACGAAGACGGTGGAAGAGCGGCTGGAGGCGATCAGCGGCAAGGTGTCGGAACGTCTGGACGAAGGTTTCAAGAAGACCAACGAGACCTTCCTCAACGTCATGACGCATCTCACCAAGATCGACGAGGCGCAGAAGAAGATCGACGGTCTCGCCAGCAATGTCGTCAGCCTGCAGGAACTCCTCGGGGACAAGCGTTCCCGCGGCGCCTTCGGCGAGGTGCAGCTGGAAGGCCTGGTGCGCAACCTCCTGCCGGAGAGCGCCTTCGAGTTCCAGTATACCCTGCCCAACAAGACGCGCGCCGACTGCGTACTCAAGCTGCCGGAACCGACCGGTCTGGTCGCGGTCGATTCCAAGTTCCCGCTGGAGAACTATGAAGGCATGTTCGCCGACGGTCCGGACCGCATCAGTCCGGCCGTGTTCAAGGCAGGCGTCAAGAAGCATATCGACGACATCGCCGGCAAGTACATCATCCCCGGCGTGACCAGTGATGGTGCCGTCATGTTCGTGCCGGCCGAGGCGGTGTTCGCCGAGATCCATGCCCATCACCGCGACATCGTCGATTACGCCAACCAGAAGCGCGTCTGGATCGTGTCGCCGACCACGCTGATGGCGGTGCTGAATACGGCGCGCGCCGTACTGAGAGACACGGAGACGCGCAAGCAGGTGCACATCATCCAGGAAGAATTGTCCAAGCTGAGCAAGGACTTCGCGCGGTTCGACAGCCGCATGAAGAAGCTGGCCGACCATATCCGGCAGGCGCATAAGGATGCGGAGGAGGTCCGGATCAGTAGCAGCAAGATCACTAACCATTTCGCTCGCATCGAGCGTGTCGAGCTGGAGGGCAGCGGCTCGCAGCCCCTGCTCGACGACATGGCAGAAGGAAACGAGGAATGAACATCGACCCGATCGACGAGAACGAAGCCGGCGTGGTGATGCTGGTGCAGCAGTATGCCGGCAAGTTCGGCATCACCTTCAGCTCCAGGCTGATGGATGATCCCGTGACCAAGAAACGGCTGACGCAGATGATGGCGGAAGCCATCATGGGCAAGCGCGGACCGATCACGGACGAGGACGTGCTGTCGGCCGACCCGTCATGATCCGCATCCTGTATTTCGCCCGTCTGCGCGAGGCGCTCGGTCTGGCCGAGGAATCGCTCGAGGTCCGCGATGGGCTCAGCGTCGCCGAACTGATGGTGGAACTGGCGCAGCGCGGCGGTCAGTGGCAGCAGGAGTTCGCCGGTTGCCGGCCGCTGCGGGCAGCGGTGAATCAGACGCTGGTCGCGAACGACGCGCATATCCATGCCGGCGACGAAGTGGCCTTCTTCCCGCCGGTGACGGGTGGTTGACATGACGGTGCGCGTGCAGCACGAGGATTTCGATGTCGGCGTTGAGATCGCCGCGCTCCGGCGTGCGCGCCGGGATGTCGGCGCCGTCGTCAGCTTCATCGGTCAGGTGCGCGATTTCAACGAAGGCGACACGGTCAGCGCCATGACGCTGGAACATTATCCGGGCATGACGGAAAAGGCGCTGACAGAGATCGTTGACCAGGCAAAGACGCGCTGGGACATTCTGGACGCGCTGGTCATCCACCGTGTCGGCGAATTGAAGCCGCTGGACCAGATCGTGCTCGTGGCCGTGAGCAGCGCCCATCGCGAGGAGGCGTTCTCGGCCTGTCAGTTCATCATGGACTACCTCAAGACCGAAGCGCCGTTCTGGAAAAAGGAACAGACCTCGGCCGGCGCACGCTGGGTGGAAGCCAGAGCCAGCGACGATGCCGCGCGCGAACGGTGGAACAGATCCTGAAGGGATTTCGAATTCTTTTGACGTCAATACGCCAATCCATGCCCAAGACACTCAGTCCGCAACAGATCACGCTCCGTATCGATCCCGCTTCCCTCGGCTTCGCCAGCACGGCCGAACTGGTCGGCCTGCGCAAGACGAACGGCGAATGGATCGGCCAAGCCGAGGCGGAGACCGCCGCACGTTTCGGACTCGGCATGCAGCAGCCGGGCTTCCACCTGATCGTCATCGGCGAGCCCGGCTGCGGCCGCACCTCGCTCATGCTGAAACTGATGCAGGAGTATGCGGCCGACCTGCCGGTGCCGCCCGACCTCCTGTATCTGCACAATTTCGAGCATCCGGACAAGCCGGTGGCATTGCGCGTCGCGGCCGGTACCGGCATCAAGCTGCGCCAGACCATGGACCGCTTCATTCGCACGCTCGCCCGCTGCATCCCGCCGCTGGCGGGCGACATGGCGGCGGTGGACCAGCTGCTCAAGAAGGAATTCGCGATCATCCGGCAAGTCGTGCAAGCAGATAGCGTGGAGCTGCAGAAGCTCGAAACCTATCTGGCCGCACTGCGTCAGGACGTGTTCGACAACATCGATTTGTTTCTGCAGGTGCACAGCGCCTCGCTGACACAGATGCAGAATCCCGGCGCGGAATTCATGCTGAACGCCGAGAACGAGAGCATGCTGGACAACTATCTGGCAAGGTTCCGGGCCAATCTGCTGGTCGATCACAGGCAGCAGACCTCGGCGCCGGTGATCTATGACGACGACCCGACCTATCAGAGCCTGTTCGGCTCCTACGAGTCCGGCGACCAGGCCGCCAATCTGCCGGAGTTCATGCGGCTACGCGCCGGCAACCTGCTGCGTGCCGACGGCGGCATGCTCATGCTGCATCTGCGCGATCTGAACGGCGATCAGCACAACGGCCAGCAGATCCTGGAGAAGCTACGCCGCTTCCTGCGTAACGGGCGCGTGCAGATCGAGGAATCCATCAGCCTCGGCGGGCAGGCCATCACGCACCCGGTCTCCGAACCGCTGTCGGTCGAGGTCAGGCTGGTCCTGATCGCATCGCGCGAGGAATACTACCGTCTGCAGAACGAGGCGAGCGAGTTCGTTCGTTTCTTCAACGTCAAGGTCGATTTCGTCGAGGATTTCCCTGCCGATGCCGGGCTGTACCGCCAGGTCGCGGCATATATCGCCGAACGCTGCGACCACTTCCAAGTGCCGCACTTCAGCGCCGAGGCCGTCGCCAGGATACTGGAAACCATGCATCGCTGGGTGGAGGACAGGCGCCGCATCAGCGGCCGTCTCGCCGATCTGCAGCAGCTGATACTCTCCGCGGCGGCCGAGGCGCGTCGCCGGGACCCTTCCGGCGGGCCAGGCCTGCTGGTGGAACGGCAGGATGTGGAGGCCGTGCTGCAGGCCAGCTACAAGCGGCATCGTTATCCTGAGATGCAGATGCTGCGCGCCATCGTCGATGGTGACCTGATGATCAGCGTGCATGGTCGCGAAGTCGGGCAGATCAATGGTCTCACGCATATCGATCTGGGCGATGCCGGATTCGGCTCGCCGGTGCGCATCTCCGCGCGCTGTTACGCGGGCGAGGACGGTGTCATCAACATCGACCGCGAGGTCGAGATGACCGGCCCTAACCACGACAAGGGGCTGCTCATCATGCAAAGCTGGCTGTCGGCCAGTTTCGCCAAGCTGACGCCGCTGTCGCTCAATGCCTCGCTCGTGTTCGAGCAGGAATACCATGGGGTGGAGGGTGACTCCGCCTCCTGCGCCGAACTCTATGCCTTGCTGTCCGCACTGTCGGGGCTGCCGCTGCCGCAGGGCATGGCCGTGACCGGCGCCATGAACCAGCATGGTGAGGTGATGGCGATCGG
>DATCJT010000130.1:0-2141 GCA_036562645.1 Methylophilaceae bacterium
GTGCAGCTCCGTCTCACCGGCCATGGCAAGGGCACTCCTTTGCAGCCGGGCATGGTATCAGCCAGAATCACACGCAGACAAGCTGAGCCATATCAAACGCACCCGGTCCCGATAGCTATCAACCAGGGCTAAACGCGAATCTCTGTACTCCGCTCGAAAGTCACCTCACGGCACTTCTCGAAAATGGAGCGATCCATCGGACTATGGTGAAACACATCCACACATCCACATCTACCCTCAGCCACAGGCAGGTTAGACACTCGACGCTTGAGGTTCGGAGGAGATCGCCCAAGAAGTGCTGTCGCGAAGCTTGGCCGCATGCCACCTTACCTTGGCGCTCCTTGATCCAGCAAACTTGGCAGCGATCTCATGCAGTCTCTGAACCAGGTACATATCCGGCGAACACCGGATTGCGTAGAGGGATGGCAAGGATAGGATAAATCTCCGGTCGTCGGGATTGTTACGGGCGAGGTCACTAAGACGTCTATCGGCGAAGGCACGCTCATGAATATGTCGCTCGAAGTACAGAGCTAGCCGACTGATAGACTGGTCGGCGTCGTAGATGTGACCTGCCCCCCATTCATGTACCAGCCGTTATGAGAGTCGGGTGCACCGAGTCTGTCGCTTGCTGGGCCGTAGCGCAGGCGAGGGGCGCAGCCCCGAGCCGCAGCGGAGGCTCAGCAAGCGACGCGGCGAACTTCGCCGGGGCAACGTACCCCAGCGATGAGTGCGGCCGGCGATGATTGTATTCGTTGCGCCACCACGCGCTCAATGCCTTGGCTTCACGCAGATCCGCAAACAACTCGCTGGCCAGCAGCTCGTCACGCAGGCGGCTGTGAAAGCTCTCCGCGTAACCGTTCTGCCACGGAGCGCCTGGTTCAATGTACAACGTTTCGACCCCCGCGCTCGCCAGGAAGTTTTGCAGCGCCCTGGCAATGAACTCCGGCCCGTTGTCGCTGCGAATGTGACGCGGCACGCCGCGGATCAGCATCACCTGCGTCAGCACTTCGATGACATCGCACGACTTGAAGCTTCGCTCAACTTCCAACGCCAGACTTTCGCGCGTGAACTCATCTTCAATCGTCAGCCACTTCAAAGGCCGACCACTTTCATCGCGATCATGCACGAAGTCCCAGCACCACACATCGTTCTTGTGCTGCGCACGACGTCGCACAATGCCGTTGACGCCAACGCCCAGCGATCGCTTTTTACGCTGTTTTTGAGGCACTTTGAAGCCTTCCTTCTTCCAGAGGCGGTAAATGCGTTTGCGATTCACGTGAAAACCTTCATCCCGCAACATCGCATGCACGAAGCGATAGCCGCGTCGCGGATGACGTCGAACCAACGCGTGCATGCGCTTGATGATCGTGCGCTCGTCATCTTTCACCTTCGCGCGATAACGCTGCGTGCCGCGCGGCTGCTCCAGCACGCGACACACCCGACGCTCGGAAATCTGATCAGGCCCCATCGCGCGGCGAACACGGTCGATGGTTTGCCGACGCCGCCCGGGGCTGATCAGTTTGGGCGGGCCGCCTCCTTGAGAATCAGGATGTCCAGCGCCTGGTCCGCGATCAGCCGCTTGAGACGCGTGTTCTCAAGTTCGAGTTCCTTCAGACGCCTGGCGTCGTTGGCTTTCATCCCGCCGTACTGATGACGCCAGCGGTGAAACGTCTGCTCGCTGACCGCCAGCTTCTGGCAGACCTGCGCGATCGACGCCCCGCCGGCCAGCATCGCGTCAGCCTCACGCAGCTTGCCGATGATCTGTTCCGGACTGTGCCGTTTGCGTTGTCCCATCGAGAGTCTCCTTGCCCAAACGGGCAGTTTGGACTCTCATAAGGACTGGATCAAGTTGAGGGGAGCAGGCCAAGGCCGTAAACGAGCACAATGACGGTTATGATCAACGAGCCCACGCCCGACTACATTCTGAGTCGTCTGCCTGATTTCGACGCTACACCTCGCTATAGCGACGCTGATCGAGCGGTCGGACTTGTGTTTAGCCAATGGCCAACGAATCGACTGATCGAAGAGGTTCTCACAAAGGTCGTTACTCTCAATACGCTTTACAGCACCAACATCTACGGGGTCTATGATGTCGCGCGGCACATTGTTGAGCTGAATATCGATGGTCGTTTGACCAACGG
>DATCJT010000020.1:0-105414 GCA_036562645.1 Methylophilaceae bacterium
GGCCTCGATGCCACGCTCCTCCACCTGCAACGCGACCTTTTCCAGCAATTCCAGCGTCCGCGGATGCGGCTCACCGGTCTCCTTGTGCACGAACAGCGGCATGGGCACACCCCAGTTGCGCTGGCGCGATACGCACCAGTCGGGGCGGTTCTTAATCATGGCCTCCAGCCGCGCGCGTCCCCAGTTCGGATAGAACCTGGTATCGGCGACCGCCTGGCTGGCCCGGTCGCGCAAGGTACGACCATCAGCGCCGCTTTCGTTCATACCGATGAACCACTGATGCGTGGCGCGGAAAATGACCGGCGTCTTGTGACGCCAGCAATGCGGATAGCTGTGGTTGAGGCGTGCTGATGCCATCAGCACGCCGTTCTCCTGCAGAACCTCGATGACGGCCTTGTTGGCGTCCCAGATGCTCATGCCAGCGAACAGTTCGACCCTGCTGTAGTATTTGCCGTCATCACCGACCGGATTATCGACCGGCAGACCGTAACGCATACCGACCACATAGTCTTCCAGGCCATGTGCCGGAGCCGTGTGCACGAGGCCCGTACCGGCATCGGTCGTCACATGGTCGCCGCAGATGACCGGTACCTGCCGCGCATAGAACGGGTGTTGCAGGGCGAGACGTTCCAGCGCCGCTCCCTTGCATCCGGCCAGCACGACGGCATCTTCCTCGCCATAGCGCACCAGCGCACTGGCAGCTAGCGCCTCCGCCAGAACGAGCAGCCCCTTGCCGGTCCGGATCAGCTGATAATCCAGCTCCGGATGCACGCAGACCGCCTGATTGGCAGGCAGGGTCCACGGCGTCGTGGTCCAGATGACGGCATAGGCATCCGTATCGACGGCAACGCCGAACACCGCACCCAACGCATCCCTGTCAATGAACCTGAAACCGACATCGATAGCGGGCGAATTCCTGTCCTCGTATTCGACTTCCGCCTCGGCCAGCGCCGAACCGCAATCCACACACCAGTGCACGGGCTTGGAACCCTGATACAGATAGCCGTTCCGGTAGATGTCGCCGAGCGCGCGCATGATGTCGGCCTCGGTCTTGAAATCCATGGTGAGGTAGGGGTTGTCCCAGTCACCCAGCACGCCCAGACGGATGAAATCGCGTTTCTGCCTTTCCACCTGCTGCGCGGCGTATTCACGGCAAAGTTCGCGGAACCTGGCCGGATCGATATCCTTGCCGTGGTTCTTCTCCACCACCAGTTCAATCGGTAGACCGTGGCAATCCCAGCCGGGCACATAAGGGGCATCGAAACCGTCCAGCGTCTTCGCCTTGATAATGATGTCCTTCAGGATCTTGTTGACGGCGTGTCCGATGTGAATGTCACCGTTGGCATAGGGCGGCCCGTCATGCAGGATGAATTTCTTCGCGCCGGCACGCGCCTTGCGGATTCGCTGATATAGCTTTCTCTCCTGCCACTGTTTCAACCATGCGGGCTCACGCTTGGCGAGGTCGCCGCGCATGGGGAATTCGGTTTCCGGAAGATTCAGTTTGTATTTGGCGTTTTTGTCGTCTGTCATGTGTCGAGCTTAAAGTATTCACGCGCTTTCTGCGCGTCACTGGCAATCCAGTCCTTCAGGGTTTCGATATCGGCGAACTTCATCTCGTCGCGTATCTTGTGCAGGAAATGCACGCGCACATGCCTGCCGTAAATGTCCTGATCGAAATCAAACAGGTGTACTTCCAGAGTGGGCTTGCCGCTCTGCTTCACGGTCGGACGCACACCGAGACTGGCAACCCCTGGCAGAAGCGATTCCGTCAAACCTTCCAATTTTACCGCATAGACCCCGAAAAGCGGTGGTCTTGCATGCAACATATGGATATTTGCGGTCGGATAGCCCCAGGTTCGCCCCACCTTGTCGCCATGCACGACCTTGCCACTGATGCTGTAGGTGCGTCCAAGCAGGTGTTCCGCCCGCCGCAGGTCACCCGCTGCCAGGGCCTCGCGCACCGCCGTGCTGGAGACACGGCGCTGCTCAAGCATGACATCCGGCAGACTGACAGTGGCGAATCCGGCCGCGGCGAAATCCTGCCATGTCCCGCTACGCCCGGAGCCGAACCGGAAATCCGAACCGACCAGCACCGCATCGACCTTCATCGCCTCACGCAGGATGCGCTGTATGAAGTCTCCAGCACTCATCTCGGCGAATTGCCTATTGAATCGGCACACATAGACATATTCGATGCCCGCCTCGGCGAAACGCTCCAGCTTCTCGCGCAACGAACACAAGCGTGACGGTGCACTGTCCGGGAAGAAGAATTCACGCGGATGCGGCTCGAATGTCATGACCGCGGACTTGAGGCCGCGCGCCCTAGCGACTTCGCTCAATTTCGCCATCATCGCCTGGTGCCCCAGATGCATGCCGTCGAAATTGCCGATGGCAAGCGCGAGCGGGCTTCCGTCAGCCTGATGGAAATGCCGGTAGACGCGCATCAGACTCGGACCCTACGCATGAAATCCTTGAGCTGCACGCCCATCAGCCACAGACTGGCGAAATAGACGGCAACACCCAGCACGACCAGAAGCATGAGATGCACGGCCTTGTCCATTGCCGAATACTTCAACCAATGCTCAGCCTCGCCGGCAGCAAAATGCAGCGCAGCCGCCATCAGCAGGAGCGCAACCAGAAGCTTCAGCATGAAGGATAGCCAGCCCGCTTGCGGTCGGTAGACATCCGCCTTGCGCAGATTGAAATACAGCAAGCCGGCATTGATGCAGGCGCCGAGACCGATGGCCAGCGCCAGACCGGCATGACGCAGATCGAGACCGAACACGAAAAGGAGGTTCATGAACTGCGTCGCCACCAGCGTGAAAACGGCAATCTTCACCGGCGTCTTGATGTTCTGGCGTGAATAGAAGCCCGGCGCCAGCACCTTGACCATAATCAGTCCGAGCAGACCCAGACTGTAGGCCATGAGTGCCTGCCGCGTCATCCAGACATCCTGCTCGGTAAAGGCTCCGTAATGGAACAGACTGGTGATCAGCGGAACCGCGAGCACGGCAAGTGCGACGGCGGCGGGCAACGCCAGGATGAAGGCGAGACGCAACCCCCAGTCAAGCAGCTGTGAATACTCGCCATCCGCCCTGTCGGCGAACGACTTCGACAGACTGGGCAACAGAATGGTGCCCAACGCCACGCCCAGCAGCCCGGTCGGGAACTCCATCAGGCGGTCGGCGTAGTAGAGCCAGGAGACGCTGCCGGAAATCAGAAAGGAAGCGAAAATGGTGTTGATGAGCAGCGAAATCTGCGCAATGGAGACGCCGAACACGGCCGGCCCCATCAACCTGAGTATGCGCCACACGCCCTCGTCCTGCAGACTGAAACGAAAACGTGGCAGCATGCCGATGCGGATCAGGAACGGCATCTGAAACAAAAGCTGCAGCACACCGCCGACGAACACCGCCCATGCCAGCACCTTGACCGGCGGATTGAAATCATCGGCGAACAGCAGCGCAGCGACGATAAAGGCAACATTGAGCCAGACCGGTGTGAACGCCGGTACCGTGAACCTGCCGTAGGTATTGAGCAGCCCGCCGGCCAGCGACACCAGGGAGATGAGCAGGATGTAGGGGAATATGATGCGCAGCAGATCGACCGTAAGGCTGAACTTCGCGGCATCGTCGGCGAACCCTGGCGCGCTGATGTAGACGATGGCCGGAGCGGCAACAATGCCGACCGCCGTCACGATGACAAGCGTCAGTCCCAGCAGCGTTGCGACGTGATCGACCAGCGAGCGCGTTTCGTCAGGTCCGCGCTGGTTCTTGTATTCCGCCAGAATCGGCACGAAAGCCTGGGAAAAGGCACCTTCCGCGAACAGGCGGCGCAGCAGATTGGGAATCTTGAATGCGACGAAGAAGGCATCCGTGGAGACGCCCGCACCGAACACCCGTGCAATGAGCAGGTCGCGCACAAACCCCAGTATGCGCGACAGAAATGTCATACTGCCGACCGCAGCAAGCGCCTTCAGCAGATTCATACGACGGCAAAATTCAACAATGACATCGGAATCGGTTTCGACCGGACTTTAGGAATGCGGGATTTTAGCACGTCGGCCCGAAAAGCCGACATTCCGCCTTGCATTCCGAAACAAAAAAAGATAAGATGCACGGCTTCGTATTTTGACACCCAGTCAGTGCTGAATTTCAGTAGCGACTGGTCACTGAATTCACTGGACATTAGGGATATTTATGGCAAATACCGCACAAGCTAGAAAACGTGCCCGTCAGGCCGTAGCTGTCAATGCGCACAACGCCAGCCTGCGTTCCGCGCTGCGCACTGCGATCAAGAAGGTCGTAAAGGCGATTCAATCCGGCGACAAGGCAGCCGCGACTGCTGCATTTGCTGCCAACGTCAGCATCATCGACCGCATCGCTGACAAAAAGATCATTCATAAGAACAAGGCTGCCCGCCACAAGAGCCGCCTGAGCGCCGCCATCAAGGCAATGGCCTGATCCCGGTACAGCACCGAACAGAAAAGCCGAACGTGATGTTCGGCTTTTTTATTTGCATTCGTCACGGGAACCGTACGAACGGCACCCCGACATCAACCTATCCCCAGCTCGGCACGCGCGATCAACGCCTGATTCAGCACGTTCTCCGCGTCCTTGCCCAGCACGGTGAAATGCCCCATCTTGCGGCCCGGGCGCGCCTCGTGCTTGCCGTACAGATGAAGCTTGAGCCCCGCATGGGAAAACAGCCTGTTCCAATCCGGCTCAGCGCCTTTCCAGACATCCCCGAGAATATTGACCATGACCGCTGGACTATGCTGGCGGCTGTCGCCCAGCGGCAGCCCAGTCAACGCGCGCACCTGCTGCTCGAACTGACTGGTCACGCAGGCATCTATCGTATAATGGCCGGAGTTGTGCGGACGCGGCGCCATCTCATTCACCAGCAGCTTGCCTTCGGCGACGAAGAACTCGACCCCCAGCACACCGACGTAATCGAGCTTTTCCGCGATCTCGATCGCCAATGCCTGCGCCCTGGCCTTGATGACCTCGCTCGCCCGCGCCGGCGCGACCGTCACATCCAGAATCCCGTGCAGGTGACTGTTCTCTGCCAGCGGGAACGCAGCGACGTCACCCTCGGCATCGCGTGCCAGCACGACCGAGACTTCATAGTCCAGCGTCAGCATCTGCTCCAACACGCAGGTTTCCTCCTTGAACCGGACGAATGCTTCCTGCGCCTCCTCGCGGTTCTTCACGCGCGCCTGCCCCTTGCCGTCATAGCCGAAACGCGCCACCTTGAGCACGGCCGGATAGATGCCGCTATCGTTCGTCGGCAGGTCGGCAGCCGTCCTAATGATTTCAAACCGGCCGACCGGCAGCCCGGCATCACGGAAGAAGGTCTTCTCGCTGACGCGGTTCTGCGCGATGGCGACGGCTGACGCACTCGGCCGCACCGTACAATGCGCAGCCAAGCGCTCCAGCGTCGCCGACGGCACATTCTCGAATTCAGTCGTCACCGCGGCGCAGGTCTGTGCCAATTGCTCCAGGGCGGCCGCATCGTCATAGGCGGCGCATAGATGCACATCCGCTATACGGCCGGCCGGACTATTCCTGTCCGGATCCAGCACGGTCACCTTATAGCCCATCTCATGAGCTGCGATAACAAAAAAGCGTCCCAACTGACCGCCGCCCAGCATGCCCAGCATCGCCGGCGGCAGAATGACTTGCTTGCTCAAAATCACTCCAGAAAATGCTTGATGATTGAAATCCGAATCGTCCGCCCCCCTGTGCGTCAGGGCTGGTCCGGCAATGTCATGGACAACACCTTCTCTGTCTGCGCCGCCCTGAAGGCAACCAGCCTTTGCGCCAGTTCGCTGTCGTCCGCCGCCAGCATCGCGGCGGCGAACAGGCCGGCATTGGCCGCCCCCGCCTCGCCGATGGCGAAGGTCGCAACCGGGATCCCCTTGGGCATCTGCACGATGGAAAGCAGGGAATCCTGCCCGTTCAGATGTCTGGACGGCACAGGCACACCGAGCACAGGCAATGTCGTCTTGGCCGCTACCATGCCCGGCAGATGCGCGGCTCCGCCGGCACCGGCGATAATCACGCGGAAACCCCGTTCGGCCGCACTCTCCGCGAATTCGAACAGGAGATCCGGAGTACGGTGTGCCGAGACCACGCGCGCCTCATAAGCCACGCCCAGATCCGCCAGCATCTGCGCGGCCGACTTCATTACCGGCCAGTCACTGTCCGAGCCCATGATGATGGCAACCAGCGGCTTTCTGTCGATCATGCTATGCCCTCTTTAGAATTGGTTATCAGGAAAATGCTGCACGAATCCCTAGAGCAGCACCAGGTTGTCGCGATGTATCAGCTCCGGCTCATCAACGTAGCCCAGCACACTTTCAATCTCGCTGCTCGGCCTGCGCATGATGCGCCTCGTTTCACCCGCATTGTAATTGACCAACCCGCGGGCGATTTCCCGGCCACCCTCATCCAGACATGACACCACGTCGCCGCGGTCGAAACGGCCTTCGACTCCGATGACGCCGATCGGTAGCAGGCTTTTGCCATCATGCAACAGTGCCTTGCTTGCGCCGGCATCCAGCCTGACCTTGCCTGCCACGCGCAGATGCCCTGCCAGCCATTGCTTGCGAGCCATGGTCTTCACCTGCCCGGCATGAAGATGCGTGCCGATGTGTTCGCCGGCCGCCAGTCTGACCAACACGTCCTTTTCCCTGCCCGATGCGATGATGGTGCCGGCACCACTCCTGGCAGCTCGCTTGGCGGCCAGCACCTTGGTCAGCATGCCGCCGCTGCCGATGGCGCTGCCGGCGCCGCCTGCCATCTTCTCAAGCTCGGGATTCCCGGCAGTTTCGCTCCCGATGAATGCCGCATCGGCATACTTGCGAGGATCAGCCGAATAGAGACCGGCCTGGTCGGTCAGAATGACCAGCACATCGGCCTCGATGAGATTGGCGACCAGGGATGCCAGCGTATCGTTGTCGCCGAAGCGGATTTCATCGGTGGCAACGGTATCGTTTTCGTTGATGATGGGGATGACACCCAGATCGAGCAGCGTTCGCAAGGTGCTGCGCGCATTGAGGTAACGCTTCCGGTCCGCCAGGTCCTCATGCGTCAGCAGAATCTGCGCCGTATGCAGCCCATGCTTCGAGAAGCATGATTCGTACATCTGCACCAGCCCCATCTGCCCGACGGCAGCCGCCGCCTGCAATTCACTGATGTTGACCGGACGCTTCCTCCAGCCCAGCCGCTGCATGCCTTCCGCCACGGCGCCGCTGGAGACCAGAACAACGCGGCGTCCCTGTCCGACCAGCTGCGCGATCTGCAGCACCCATGACGAAATGGCGCCCCGATCCAGCCCCTGGCCGTTATTCGTTACCAGACTGGAGCCTACCTTGACGACCAGTGTTTCCGCATCAGTCAGCAGAGAGCTCATCTTGCGCTGTTTCCGCCTCATTTAGTTTGGTGTTTTCCAGATGCTCCATGATGGCGTAGGCCAGCTCCCTGGTACCCGCGCCGCTGATGGCGGATATGGCAAAGCAAGGCCCTTCCCAGCCGTAGTCACGGACAAACTTCCTGACCGCGGCCTCCGGATCCTCCAGCATGTCGATCTTGTTGAGCACCAGCCAACGCGGTCTGTTGTAGAGCCCCTCATCGTACTTCCTCAGCTCTTCGACTATTGCGCGTGCATCCTGCACCGGATCCACCGTTTCATCGAAGGGCGCGATATCGACGATATGCAACAGCAGCCGGGTGCGCGCCAGATGCCGCAGGAAGCGATGACCGAGGCCTGCGCCTTCGGCAGCTCCCTCGATCAGACCGGGAATATCGGCGATCACGAAACTGCGATTGGCATCCACGCGCACCACGCCCAGATTGGGATGCAGTGTGGTAAAGGGATAATCGGCCACTTTCGGCTTGGCTGCGGAAACCGAACGGATGAACGTGGATTTGCCCGCATTGGGCATTCCCAGCAGGCCGACGTCGGCAAGTACCTTGAGCTCGAGGTAAAGCTCGAATTCCTCCCCCGGTTCCCCAGGCGTGCACTGGCGCGGCGCACGATTCGTGCTGGTCTTGAAGTGTATGTTGCCCAAACCTCCCTTGCCGCCCCTGGCGAGCAGCACTTTCTGACCGTGTTCGGACAAGTCCGCCATCACGCGCCCGGTCGCCTTGTCGGTAATCACCGTACCGACCGGCATGCGGAGCACCAGATCCTCGCCCTTGGCGCCATAACAGTCCGAACTGCGGCCGTTCTCGCCGCGCTGCGCACGGAACGTGCGCGTATAGCGATAATCCACCAGCGTGTTGACATTCTGGTCGGCCACCACGTATATGGAACCACCACGGCCGCCGTCGCCGCCGCTGGGACCGCCCATGGGCTCGTATTTTTCACGACGAAACGTAGCGGCACCGTTGCCGCCGTCGCCGGCATAGACCTTGATTGTGGCTTCGTCGATGAATTTCATAATCATGGCAGCCTGGCCGGAACCTGCCGGCAGGCATCATATCCTCAGTTGTCCTGCATTGTACTGTCGAAACTTCCGGCATGCACGGATCGACCATGCGGAGCCTGACAGCAAAAACAAAAAAGCCCTATCGCACCGATAGGGCTTTTGTTCGGCGTCCGTCTAATTAGACCGGAACGACATTGACCAGCTTGCGGCGCAGAGCACCCTTGACACTGAACGTGACCCTGCCATCCACCTTGGCAAACAGGGTATGGTCCTTGCCCATGCCGACGTTTTCACCGGCATGCAAGCGTGTACCACGCTGACGCACGATGATGCTGCCAGCGGAAACCAGCTGATCACCGAACACCTTCACGCCCAGACGCTTGGCCTGTGAGTCGCGACCGTTACGGGAACTACCACCTGCTTTTTTGTGTGCCATGTCTCAAATCCTTATTCTGCTGCCTTGGCCTTGGCTGCCCTTGCCGGCTTCTTGCCAGCCGCACCAATGGCACCGATCTCAACTTCAGTATAGTCCTGACGATGACCCTGGGTCTTGCGATAGTGCTTACGGCGACGGAACTTGAAAATCATCACCTTTTCGCCCCGACCATGGGCAAGCACCCTGGCCTGCACGCTGGCCCCATCAACCAGAGGAGCACCGATGGTCACATTGTCGCCATCGGCCAGCATCAGCACCTGATCAAACGTGACGTCGCTACCGACCTCACTCGCCAACCGTTCAACTCTCAGCTTGTCGCCAGCGGCCACTCGATATTGCTTACCGCCGGTTTTGATGACTGCATACATGATTAAAGCCTCGTTAGCTACGCTTTCAAATGAATCGCGCATTATACGTAAAATACGAACGCTTGCAAAGCCATTTATTGCTTTTTCCCCGACGCCGCGAGCCGTGACGCACGCGCGAATTCGGCCTTGCAAATCAACTGCCAACGGCAGGCGGTGTGCTAGAATTCCGCACACTTTGGCATCACGCACCACAACTCTGAAATTTCGCTGAGAAACATTACGTGTCCCTAGATTTCATTCAGTCCTGCATCAAGGATGACATACGCGCGGTCGATGCGGTCATTCGCCGGTCCCTGCATTCCGAGGTCGTGCTGGTCAACCAGGTGGCCGAATACATCATCAACAGCGGCGGGAAACGCCTGCGCCCGGCCCTGGTATTGCTGTCCGCCGGCGCCCTCGGCAGCATTACGCCCGTCCATCATCAGCTGGCAGCCGTCATCGAGTTCATCCATACGGCAACGCTGCTGCACGATGATGTCGTCGATGAATCATCCATGCGCCGCGGTCAGGCCACGGCCAATACGCTGTTCGGCAATGCGGCCAGCGTGCTGGTCGGCGACTTCGTGTACTCGCGCGCGTTCCAGATAATGGTCAGCGTGCAGAACATGCGGGTCATGGAGATTCTGGCGAATGCGACCAACATCATCGCCGAGGGCGAGGTACTGCAGCTACTCAATGTGCACGATGCGGACGTGACGGTCGAAGCCTATCTTAGAGTCATTCACTACAAGACCGCCAAACTGTTCGAGGCCGCCACCCGCCTGGGCGCTGTCCTCTGCGATGCATCGGCCGAGGACGAACAGGCCATGGCGGAATACGGCATGCGCCTCGGCACTGCCTTCCAGCTGATCGACGACGTGCTCGACCTCAGCGGCGAAAGCGCCGAGATCGGCAAGAATCTCGGTGACGACCTGGCCGAAGGCAAACCGACCATGCCCCTTCTCGTCGCCATGCGCCGCGGCAACGAGCAGCAGCGGCTGACGATTCGCCGCGCCATCGAGCAAGGTGGGCTGGACGACCTGCCGGCTGTACTCGATGCGGTGATCGCCACCGACGCGCTATCCGAGGTACGGCGCATTGCCGGCAAGGAAGCGCAAAAAGGCCAGGCTGCTATCGCTCACCTGGCCCCTTCGGCTTACCGCGACGCGCTGATGGCATTGGCGACGTTCGCCGTCGAGCGCAGTCACTGACAGCGCTCAGTTCAGCGTTATCGGCTCCCCGTTTTCGGCATTGTAGTAGCTCAGATGCGCGCACTGGCTGCCGTTTGCCGTCAATGCACCATCGAATATCTGTTTGCCGTCCACATCGACGACCGCATAGCCGCTATGATACAGGGTCACCTCGGCCCTCTGCTTGCCCTGACGCAAGGCAAAGCTGATGTAGGTATCCTCCTCCTCTTCCGAGGTCACCTCCCAGTTGTCTCTCCCCGTCAGCTGTTCAAGCCAGCCCGGCAGATCGACCTCGACCCGGCAAATGACAGGAACATCCCAGCCCGATTTCATATGATCGCTGATCAATGCCTTAAGAGTTTCCAATTCCATGTTCATCGCACACCTCTTCTTTCCAACTGACACCTAATTGGTGCCTGTTCTCCGGATTTCAATAGCTACTGACCATGTAACGCACGATCACCGTCCCAGGTTTGCATGGGTTGCGAGAGATTGGCTTCGATGGGATGATGCAGGAACCTTGAATCGAGACCATCCTTATGTTCGACGTTTTTGACTCCATCATCGTCACATTCAATGACAGTCCGGCCATCTACATCGCCTTTGCCGTTGTTTTCGGCCTCATCATCGGCAGCTTCCTCAATGTCGTCATCCACCGACTGCCGAAAATGATGGAACTGGAATGGCAGCGCCAGTGCCAGGAACTGCAGAATCCGGACCAGGCCACGGTCGAAAGCGGGCCGCGCTACAACCTCATCGTGCCGCGCTCCGCATGCCCCAGCTGCGGTCACAGGATAACGGCACTGGAGAACATCCCGCTCATCAGTTATGCCTTTCTCAGAGGCAGATGTGCCGGATGCCGGTCCCCCATCAGCCTGCGCTATCCCCTGGTGGAAGCGCTCACCGGCATCCTTGCCGGCACCATCGCCTGGAAGTTCGGCGTTTCCGGCGCAGCCATCGCCGCCATGGTTTTCACCTTTGCCCTCATCGCGCTGACCTTCATCGACTTCGACACGCATCTGCTGCCGGACGACATAACGCTGCCGCTGCTCTGGATGGGCCTATTGGTCAATATCGACAACGGCTTCACCGATCTTCAGTCAGCGGTCATCGGCACCATGTCCGGCTATCTGATCCTGTGGAGCATCTACTGGCTGTTCAAGCTGATCACAGGCAAGGAGGGCATGGGATACGGCGACTTCAAGCTGCTCGCCGCCATCGGTGCCTGGTTCGGATGGCAGCTGTTGCCTGCAGTCATACTGCTCTCCTCGATCGCCGGCTCCATGATCGGCATCGGCCTCATCGTGCTGGCGAAACACGGCAGGGAAGTTCCCATCCCGTTCGGCCCCTATCTGGCATTGGGCGGCATTGCCGCACTGTTCTGGGGCCCGCAGCTTTCCCGGCTTTACCTTGCTGGATAAGAAGACATGTATCTGGTCGGACTGACGGGCGGCATAGGCAGCGGCAAAAGTCTGGCCGCGCAGATGTTCGAGGCACTCGGCGTGCCCGTCATCGATACCGATGCAATCTCCCATGCACTGACGGCAAGAGGGCAGCCCGTCCTGCGCGCCATCATCGCCGAGTTCGGCCAGCATTATCTGCAGCCTGACCAGTCCCTGGACCGGGCGAAGCTCAGACAAACCGTGTTCGCCGATGCCGCTGCGCGAAAACGCCTCGAAGCCATTCTGCATCCCGCGATTTACGACGCGGCATTGCAGGCAGTCGGACAGCATGCCGGAGCACCCTACGCGGTCATCGTCGTGCCGCTGCTGTTCGAAAGTGCCCGCTACCTGGAACTGGTCGATCGCACGCTGCTGATCGACTGCGCGGAGGACATCCAGGTCGAGCGTACCGTGGCGCGCAACGGCCTGTCCCCGGAGGAAGTGCGGGACATCATGCGGGCTCAGCTGTCGCGCGCGGAACGCCGGCGCAGAGCCGATGACATCATCGTCAACAACGGCAGCATTGACGAATTGCGGCAGAAAATTGCCGAAATCCACAAAAAGTACATGCAGGCTTGCATAGTTAGCGAATAAATTTCATAATCGGCCGCAAGATTCCCCAAACGCTTACGCCGCCGCATAAAGTCCGTGCCAAGTTACGACTACCCCTTCAATGAACGTATCCGGACGCTGTTGCGTATCGAAGACTTGTTCCTCAAGGTTCTGCACCATATCGACAGTGACAGCGAGTTCAGCCACCACTGTGCGCTGATTTCGATGTTTCAGATCCTCGATGTCATCGACCGCGCCGAACTGAAGGCAGATTTGCTACAGGAGCTGGATCGGCAGCGGTTGATCATGAACAGCCTGCGCGGTCATCCGACCATTGCCGAAGCGCTGCTCAACGAGGTCATCGAGGAAATCGAGACCACGACGGCGGCATTGCGCTCCAACGCATCCAAACTGGGTCAGAGCCTGCGCGACAATGAGTGGCTGATGAGCATCAAGCAGCGCGCCGCTCTGCCCGGCGGCTTATGCGAGTTCGACGTTCCCTCCTATCATTTCTGGCTGCGACAGGATGCCGGACGCCGCAGCCGCGACCTGCAGGACTGGCTGCAGCCACTGCGTTCCATCCATTCCGCCATCCGCATCATTCTGCACATCCTGCGCGGCAGCGGGGCAAGGACGCAGCTCGTGGCCAACGGAGGCGTGTACCAGCAGATGCTGGGCGGCGCGAAACCTGCCCAGATGGTGCGCATAGAAGTCGCCGACGACCTCAACTGCTTCCCGGAAGTCAGCGCCAACAAATACGCCATCAACGTGCGCTTCAACAGCCTGGAGTGCAGCCAGCGTCCGCGCTCCTGTGATTTCGATGTACCATTCGCCCTGACCCTGTGCAATCTTTAGGATCAGCAACGATGGCAACCGAACAAAAACGTCTGGTCGCCTGCCCGCAATGCAAGCAGCTGGCGGAATACAGCACGAGCAACCGGTTTCGGCCGTTCTGCTCCGAGCGCTGCCGCATGATCGACCTCGGACAGTGGGCAAGCGAGAGCTACCGTATCCCGGAACAGAATCGGGAACCCGATGCCGATCTCGTCGACATGCCGCTGAAGGACTAATGCCATGCAAGCTTTCCGCAATCTCAGTTTCATGCTTTTCCTGATGTCCGCTGCCTGCGCGCAGGCAACGGACGACATCGCCGTCCGCGATGCCTGGGTGCGTGCGACCGCCCCCGGACAGCAGGTGGCAGCGGCCTACATGGATTTAAGCAGTCTTCAGGGCACCACCCTGGTCGGGGCCGAGTGCGATATCGCCGGCATCGTGGAGATTCATGAGATGACCATGAAAAACGATGTGATGAAAATGCGCATGTTGAAGGAGCTCGCATTGCCCGCTGGCGAAACCGTGCGCCTCGCACCGGGCGGTCTGCATCTGATGCTGTTCGACCTGAAGCAGCCGCTGAACGCCGGCAGCAAGGCGGAATGCGTCTTGCGATTCAGAAATGCGCAAGGCGAGACGGCAAACATCCGCGCCACCTTACCGGTCAAGGCCGGCAACACCCGCCATCACTGACCGCCGGCGCTTCAGCCGGTATGGAATGTGAGCATATGCCGGCGGCTGCCGAACCGTGTCTTCGCGTCGATCTGCATCAGCCAGTCCGACCTGCCCCGCACACAAACCGGCAGCGTGACCTCCGCCTGCCACAGGGTATCGGACCGCTTCTCGAGGCGGTAACGGTTGAGCCCCATCTCCATGCCTTCCATGGCGAAGCTGACATGCACTTCCCTGATACCATCAGCCTCCTTGCCGTCCCATTGCAGCGTCAGCTCGAACGGTTTCATGATTTCCGGCATCCGGTCGGTAGCGACCGTCAGACCGTCCAGCCTGCAACCGCTACCGATTTCCGGACATTCGACCAGATCCGGTGCCGGCGCGGTACATCCGGTCAATAACAGGAAGACGGCCAGTCCTTGGAGGCGTCTCACGTCGACCATGCTCCTCGCTGCATGGCAATGCCATGCGCGCCATGCATGCGGGCAACGGGAAGAATATCGGTCTGCATGCCGCCCATCGCGAACACCGGCAACGGATAGTCGCGAATGAGGTCAGCGAACTGCATCCACCCCATGCTTGCCGCCTGTGGATGGCTGTGGGTCGGCAGCACCGGGGAGAGGGTCACGAAATCCAGCTCCAGTCTGACCGCCTGTTCCAGTTCATTGCGGTCATGGCAGGAGGCGCCAACCCACATCCCTTGCGGTCGCTGCGACATGCTCATGAGCTGCTGTGCGGTCAGATGCACGCCGTCCGCTCCGATTTCATTCACCAGTCCGACATGCCCGTTCAGCAGCACCCTGGCACCGTGGCGACGGCAAAATGTGATGACGCGACTCGCAAAGGATGCGAGATCCGGTATCGACAGCTGTTTCTCGCGCACCTGCACCAACCGCAACCCGCCTGCCAGCGCCTGCTCCAGTTGCGTAAGGAATTGGGCTTCCGCCGTCTCCGACAGGTTGGTAATGGCATAGATCTCCGGCAACTGAAGCGCCCGCATCACCGGCAGATTGGCGGGCAGCACAGGCTCGACAGCGAGTCGTTCGGGATGCTCCCAGCTCAGCGCCTGACCTTCCTTGCCCCGGGGTTCGCCCATCCAACGATGCACCATGAAGAAATGCAGTTTCACGGTTTTCTCCGGATAGGCGAAGCTGCGTGTGAGCCAAGGTGTAGCTTCGACGACGCGGGCATCCAGCTCCTCATGCAATTCGCGCTGCAGGGCCTGCAGCGCCGACTCTCCCGGCTCGATCTTTCCGCCAGGGAACTCCCACCACCCGGCCCAAGGCTTGCCTTCCGGCCTCTGCCCCAACAGGACCCGGCCATCCGGTCGTCGCATCACGGCCACTGCCGCATGTATCACCTGACGATCCGTCATCTTTTACGGCTGCCTGATCCGGCCAAGCCCCTGCCTACCCGCATAATCGCGTGCGAATTGATACGCCACGCGACCGCTACGCATGCCGCGCTCCTGCGCGAACTGCAGGGCGGCAAGCCGCACTTCCTCATCCCAGTGCGTGACGCCGTAATCGGCCAACCAGCCACGCGCGATCTGTAGGTACTGCTCCTGATCGAAGGTATAGAACGTGAGCCGCAGACCGAAACGCTCGGACAGCGAAATCTTCTCTTCCGTGCTGTCGCCCGGTCTAACCTCTTCCCCGACATACCGGGTTTCCAGGTTTTCACTCATGTATTCGGGAAGCAGATGGCGACGATTGGAGGTCGCATAAACGAGCACGTTGTCCGACGTGGCTGCCAATGTCCCGTCCAGCACGACCTTCAGTGCCTTGTAGCCGGAGTCACCGGCTTCGAACGAAAGATCGTCGCAAAAGATGATGAAGCGCTCAGGACGTGATCTGAGCAATTCCACGATCTCGGGCAGATCCTGCAGGTCCTGTTTCTCGACCTCCACGAGACGAAGCCCCTGTTCCGCA
This sequence comes from Methylophilaceae bacterium, assembly GCA_036562645.1. Taxonomy (GTDB): domain Bacteria; phylum Pseudomonadota; class Gammaproteobacteria; order Burkholderiales; family Methylophilaceae; genus UBA6140. Next base: position 15,836 of record DATCJT010000020.1, read on the forward strand.
AACTCAGTCAGCAGCGCCTTGACCAGTGACGACTTGCCGGTGCCGCGCGCGCCCGTCAGCAGCACATTGTTGGCAGGCAGTCCGCGCACGAACTGCTCGGTATTCCTGACGATAACGGCCTTCTGGTCATCCAGATGGAGCAACTCGTCAAGCTGGACATGATGCGGATGCCTGACCGCCTGCAAATGTCCGTGCCCATGCCGCCGCTGCCAGCGCCAGGCAAGCGCATTCCAATCGGTATCCTCCGGCTCGCGCGGCAACAACCGTTCAAGCCGGTCGAGGATGGCTTCCGCCTTCTGCAACAATCTTTCCATCTCACTAGCCTCAGGAGCGGTAGTCCGCATTGATGCGCACGTAGTCATAGGAGAAATCGCAGGTCCAGACCGTTGCACTGGCCGGGCCGCGGTCGAGCTCCACGCGCATCGTGATCTCGGGCTGCCGCATGACCGAGGCGCCCTGTTCCTCTTCGTAGCACGCTGCGCGTCCTCCGTTCTCGGCAACCAGATAATCCCCCAGATAGAGCCGCAGCGCACTGACATCCAGATCGTTGACACCAGCGTAGCCTATGGCCGCAAGGATACGGCCCAGATTCGGGTCGGAAGCGAAGAAAGCCGTCTTGATCAGCGGCGAATGTGCGATCGCATAGGCAATCCTGCGGCATTCTTCCTCATCCCTGCCACCGCATATCTGTATCGTCATGAACTTGGTCGCGCCTTCACCGTCTCGCACGATGGCCTGCGCAAGCGATATCGCCACATCGGTGATGGCGTCGCGCAGAATTCCGAATCCGGCATCGGCTTCGGAAATCTCCGGTGCGCCGTTCTGACCGGTGGCAATCAGTATCATGGAATCATTGGTCGAGGTGTCGCCGTCCACGGTGATGCAGTTGAAGGAACGGTTCACCGCATGGCGGATGATGCTGTCCAGGGCGGACTGGCTGACGGCGGCATCGGTCGCGATGTAGGCCAGCATGGTCGCCATGTTCGGATGTATCATGCCCGAGCCCTTGGCGATGCCGGTGATGGTCACCGTTTTGCCATCGATGCTGATCTGACGGGATGCGCCCTTGGGCACGATATCCGTCGTCATGATGGTTTCCGCTGCACGCAGCCAGTGGTCCTCGTTCAGGTCGTCGATGCAGCGCGGCAAGCTCTGGATGATGCGCTCGACCGGCAGCGGCTCCATGATGACACCGGTAGAGAACGGCAGTATCTGCTCCGACTCACAGCCCAGAAGTTCCGCCAACGCCGTGCAGCTTTGCCTCGCGTGCTGCAGCCCCTGCTCACCGGTTCCGGCGTTGGCATTGCCCGTATTGACGAGCAGCGCACGGACTTCCTTGCCCGTCGCCAGGTGCGACTTGCACAGCGTGACCGGCGCCGCGCAGAAACGGTTCTGGGTGAACACGCCGGCCACCCTACTGCCGGGCACCAGTTGCATGACCAGTACGTCCTTACGGTCGGGTTTACGGACATTGGCTTCTGTTGCTCCCAGCCTGATGCCTTGGACTGGATGCAGGGATTGCGCCTCGGGCGCGGCAAGATTGACCGGCATAACGAACTCTCGGAAACAGGTTTAAAGGAAAAGAAAAGGCAATTTTACCGCATTCGACCGGGCACATCGCTGCAGGTGCAAAATTGACTTTCATCCCGGCTCTGTATAGTCTTGAGCAGCACAATAATTCCAATAAAATCAAATACCAGACAGGGGAAATTCAGCGATGAACAGCGTCACGTCTGCCTCCCGCGAAGCTGCCAGCCTGACGGAAATGGGCCATAAGCTGGCATTCACGAAAAAGCTGCAGGCCGTCACTAACAAGATTCATGCGACACGCAACATCGACGAAATCATTCTGGAAGTCAGCCAGGATATCCGCTCGCTGTTTGAGGCCGAACGCATCACGCTGTATGTCACCAGCGACGATAACAAGTCCATCGTTTCCAAGGTCAAGACCGGCCTCAACGAATTCAAAGAACTCAAGCTTGCCATCAATCCGCAGAGCATCGCCGGCTACGTCGCCTTCCACAAGACCATGCTCAACATCGCGGACGTCTATGATGATGCCGAGCTGGCCCGAATCAGCCCGGAACTGCGATTCCTGAAGGAAGTCGATAAAAAGACCGGCTATCGCACGCGACAAATGCTGGTCTTCCCCATCGTCGACAGCGAGGACGGCAGCCTGTTGGGTGTAGTGCAAATCATCAACAGCATGTCCGGCCTGGCGTTTTCGCCCATGCTGGAGGAAGGCGCACAGGAGCTTGCCAGCACGCTCGCCATCGCGCTCAAGCAGCGCCAGGCGCCGATCGGGGTCATGCGCGGCAAATACGACCTGTTGGTCAGCAGCGGTGTGCTCTCGGCTGCAGAACTGGAACTGGCGCAACGCTCGGCACGCAAGAAAGGCAAGAGTCTGGAGGATGTGCTGATTGACGAATTCCAGGTCAATCCAGCCGACATCGGCAAGTCGCTGTCTGCCTTCTTCGGCGTGCCGTTCGAGCCGTTCAGGACGGACCGCGTCAAGCCCATGGACCTCCTGAAAAACCTGAAGCAGGATTATGTTCTGGAAAACGGCTGGATTCCGATCGACGAGACCAGTGCCGACGGACTCATCATCATCGCACCGGACCCGGAACAGATCAGGAGTTCGCGCATCGTCAACAACATCTTTCCGCGCCAGAACAAGATCAGCTACCGGGTCTGCCTCAACCGCGACTTTCAAAGCACAGTCAACCACTTCTACGGCGCCGGCGGCATGGTCGGAGACATCGACGACATCCTGTCCACCATGAGCGACGAGGACGAGGACCACGGCCAGACGGCAGAGGATGTCTCCGCAGCCAGCGACAACGAACTCGTCAAACTGGTCAACAAGATCATCATCGACGCCTACAACCAGGGCGCCTCGGACATACACATCGAACCGTATCCGGAAAAGGGTAAGACCGAGGTTCGCTTCCGCAAGGACGGCACCCTGCTGAACTACATCGAAATACCGCCGAGCTACCGCAATGCGCTAGTCGCCCGCATCAAGATCATGTGCGACCTCGACATTTCGGAACGGCGCCGGCCGCAGGACGGCAAGATCAAATTCAAGAAGTTCGGTCCGCTCGACATCGAGCTGCGGGTCGCCACCATCCCGACCGCGGGCGGCATGGAGGACGTCGTCATGCGTATCCTGGCCGCTGGCAAACCCATCCCGCTCGACAAGCTTGGACTGTCCGACCATAATCTGATCAAGATCAAGGAGCTCATCACCAAACCATACGGCCTCTTCTTCGTCTGTGGCCCGACCGGCTCGGGCAAGACCACCACCCTGCACTCGGCTCTGGGTTATATCAATACGCCCGAGACCAAGATCTGGACGGCGGAGGATCCGGTAGAAATCACCCAGAAGGGTCTGCGTCAGGTTCAGGTCAACAAGAAGGCGGGGCTGGATTTCGCCACCGTCATGAAGGCCTTTCTGCGCGCCGACCCGGACGTCATCATGGTCGGCGAGATGCGGGACAAGGAGACCGTCTCCACCGGCATCGAGGCCTCGCTCACCGGCCACCTCGTGTTCGCCACACTGCACACCAACAGCGCGCCGGAATCCATCATCCGCCTGCTCGATATGGGCATGGATCCATTCAACTTCGCGGACGCCCTGATCGGTATTCTCGCCCAGCGGTTGGGCAAGCGCCTGTGCGACTGCAAGCAGGCCTATACGCCGGACGCGAACGAAATCAAGAACATGCTCAACGAGTATTGCGAGGAGCTGAAGAACACCAGCCAGTGGAAGAAGGATCCGGAAACCGCATACAAGGGTGTTTATCAGCAGTGGATCAAGCGCTTCGGCAATGAAAAGGGTCAGCTGACCCTGTACCGCGCCAAGGGATGCGAGAAATGCAGCGGTACCGGCTACCGTGGAAGAGTGGGCCTGCACGAACTGCTGGAAGGCACCGATGCCATCAAGCAAAAGATCCAGGAACACGCCCGCGTGGCCGAACTGTTCACCACGGCACTGGAGGACGGCATGCGCACACTGAAGCAGGACGGCATAGAGAAGGTGTTGCAGGGCCTGACCGACATGAAGCAGGTCCGCGCCGTCTGCATCAAATAGTCGTGACCCGGAAACGAAGAAGCCGGGAGTTCCCGGCTTCTCGATGATTATCGGCTTCGTATCAACACATGCATTCTGCCATCAGTCGAAATCGAATGCCTCGGACTGGCGCTTTTCCAGACGCTGCATGACCTCGCTGCGCTCTTCCGCGCTCATGTTCCACCATTCGCGAATCTCTTCGATCGAACGGAAGCAGCCTTCACATAAGCCGCTTTCCTGATTCATCGTACAAACGCCAATGCAGGGCGAAACAATGTCTTCTATCGATTCGCTCATGATCAGCTCAGCTTTCCGTGGCAGTGCTTGTATTTCCTGCCGGACCCGCACGGGCACGGATCGTTGCGGCCCACTTTGATGCCCTGACGCTCATACGGTTGGGATGCCGCCGCCTGCTCATCGAGGTTCACGTTGCCCAACGCTTCGTCGTAGCTGGCGTGCTGGTATTGCACGTTCCCGACCTCCGCCGGTTTATCGACCGCCTCCACATCGGCTTCGGTCCGCACCTTGACCAGCATGGTGACCTGCGTCACCTCGCGCTTGATGGTTTCCAGCAGACTGCTGAACAGATTGAAGGCTTCACGCTTGTATTCCTGCTTGGGGTTCTTTTGCGCATAGGAGCGCAGATGAATCCCCTGGCGCAGATGATCGAGCGCGGCAAGATGCTCGCGCCAGTGATTGTCCAGGCTCTGCAGCATGACGGCACGCTCGAACTGGCGCATCACCTCACTGCCGGCCAGCTGCTCCTTGGCTGCATAGGCCTGTGAGGCGGCATCGAGCACTCGCTCGCGCAGGCTCTCCTCATGGAGTTCCGGATTTTCCTCCAGCATCTTCTGTAACGGCAGCTCCAGACCGAAGTCAACTGCCAGGGCGCGTTCCAGCCCCGTCACATCCCACTGCTCTTCCACGCTGTCCGGCGGAATATAGGTTGCGAACGTCTCGGTCAGCACATCGTTGCGCATGGCCTCTATCGTATCCTTGACATCAGCCGCTTCCAGCAGCTCGTTGCGCTGCTGATAAATCACGCGCCGCTGGTCATTGGCGACATCGTCATATTCCAATAGCTGCTTGCGGATATCGAAGTTGCGGCCTTCCACTTTGCGCTGTGCGTTCTCAATGGCGCGCGTCACCCAGGGATGCTCGATCGCCTCCCCTTCCGGCATCTTCAGCCGCTCCATGATGGCGGCGACACGGTCGGACGCGAAAATGCGCAGCAGCTGGTCCTCCAGTGAGAGATAGAAGCGGCTGGAACCGGGGTCGCCCTGACGGCCTGAACGCCCGCGCAGCTGGTTATCGACCCGGCGTGACTCGTGCCGCTCCGTGCCGATGATATGCAGACCTCCGGCAGCCACGACCGCATCATGCGCCTTCTGCCACTCGGCTTCGACCGTCGCGATACGTTTCTGCTTCTCTGCCTCACTCAGGGATTCATCCTGACGAATGGCCGCAATCTCGGGCTCCGGATTGCCACCGAGCACGATGTCGGTACCGCGTCCCGCCATATTGGTGGCGATAGTGATCATGCCAGGCCGGCCAGCCTGGGCGATGATATGCGCCTCACGCTCATGATGCTTGGCATTCAGTACCTGGTGTTCCAGCTTCGCCTTGGTCAGCAGACTGGAGATCAGTTCGGAGTTCTCGATGGAGGTCGTACCGACCAGCACCGGCTGACCGCGCTTCCGGCAGTCCTGAATGTCCTCGATCACCGCCTGATATTTCTCGGCAGCCGTGCGGTAGACCTTGTCCATGTGGTCGATCCGCCGCATCGGCCTGTGCGTCGGGATGACGATGGTCTCCAGACCATAGATCTGGTTGAATTCATACGCCTCGGTATCCGCCGTGCCGGTCATGCCGGAAAGCTTGGCATACATGCGGAAATAATTCTGGAACGTGATCGAGGCCAGCGTCTGGTTTTCCTTCTGGATCGGCACGCCTTCCTTCGCTTCGACCGCCTGATGCAGCCCTTCCGACCAGCGCCGCCCAGGCATCATGCGGCCGGTGAACTCATCGACGATGACGATCTCTCCGTTGCGCACGACGTAATGCTGGTCACGATGGAACAGCGAGTGCGCACGCAGGGCAGCATACAGATGATGCACCAGGCTTATGTTGCTGGCATCGTACAGGCTGCTGCCCTCGCTCAACAGTCCCGCCTCGACGAGAAGGGCCTCCGCATGCTCATGCCCCTGTTCCGACAGCACGACCTGATGCGATTTCTCGTCCACCCAGTAATCGCCTTCGCCGTCTTCCGTCTGCTGGCGCACCAGTTTCGTGGCCAGATCATTGATGCGCGTATACAGTTCCACGCTGTCATCCGCCTGACCGGAAATGATCAGCGGTGTACGCGCCTCGTCGATCAGGATCGAGTCAACCTCATCGACCAGTGCGTAGTTGAGACCGCGCTGCACGCGCTCGGCAGCGGTATGCACCATGTTGTCCCGCAGGTAGTCGAAGCCGAACTCGTTATTGGTACCGTAAGTGATGTCGGCGGCATAGGCCTTCTGCTTTTCCTCATGCGACATCTGCGACAGATTGACGCCCACGGTCAGCCCGAGGAAGTTGTAAAGGCGTGACATCCATTCGGCATCGCGCTTGGCGAGATAGTCGTTCACCGTCACGACATGCACGCCCTTGCCGGTCAGTGCATTCAGATAGGCCGGCAATGTCGCCACTAGGGTTTTCCCTTCGCCTGTCCGCATCTCTGCGATCTTGCCGGAATGCAGCACCATGCCACCGATCAGCTGCACATCGAAATGCCTCATCCCGAGTGCGCGCCGGCCGCCCTCACGGACGACGGCGAACGCCTCCGGCAACAACTTGTCCAGGCTCTCGCCGGCCTGATAGCGCTGTTTGAATTCCTCGGTCTTCGCCCGCAATGCCTCATCCGAAAGCGCCTGCATGGCCGGTTCCATGGCATTGATCACTGCGACCTTTTGCGACAACTGCTTGATCAGCCGTTCGTTACGACTGCCGAAAATTTTCTTGAACAACGTGGATAACATGAGATGACTTCGACTCTCCGCACAGGCGGAAATCCCTTAGGTTGACATGGCTGGTTAGTGAAAACGCGCCATTAGAATAAAAATGGTTCTGATTCAAAGCCCGGACTTCAATGGCCGGCCCCGGCAACCCTGACAGCCGAGTGCTGCAGGAACTTGCGCGGATCCAGGGGCACGCCATCACGGCGCACTTCGAAATGCAGATGCGGTCCTGTGGAACGGCCGGTGCTGCCGACCCTGGCGATCAGCTGCCCCTTCTTGACGACATCCCCCACTTTCACCAGCAACTCGGAGGCATGCGCATACCGCGTTTCCAGCCCGGAGCCATGGTTGATCTTGATGATTTTACCATAGTCGGGCATATGCTCGGAGACTGTCACCACACCACCTGCCGCGGCATAGATCGGCGTGCCGACCGCTGCCGTGAAATCCAGTCCCTCGTGAAATGCCGTCCTGCCGGTGAACGGATCGACTCGACGGCCGAAGCTGGACGAGTTGTAACCGACATCGATCGGCCTCGCATCCGGCAACATGCTTTGCTGCATGGTCTTTTGCAGCAGCATGACCTCCAGCAGGCTCAGCCGGTCGCTCTTGACATCGATCAGCCTGGACAGCTCTGCGATTTCCTCCTTCAGCGCGGCTTCGCTGACGACTTCCGGATTCACCAGCGGACCGCCGGAACCTGGCGGCTGTATACGGTCCAGTTCGGCTTCGTCCATGCCCGCCATCTTCGCCAGCCGGCTGCTCAGCGCGTCCAGACGCATCACGCGGGCGCGCATTTCACCCAGTTGCAGGGCCAGGGCATCCAGATGTTTTTGCGGATGGTGCAGACTGAATTGGAGCTGTGACGGGAGCAGGGACTTGACCGGACTGTTGCGACCATCTTCCCGAGGCATGATAATGGCGAGTGTCAAGGCAACCGAAATGGCCGAAACCGCCAGCAGGATCAGCACGATGTGCAGCATGGTCAGCGTTTTCGCTTTCGCCATGCTGTTGGTCATAAAGATAATGTTCAATCAATTCCCCTTTGGGAGAATGTCGCCATGCAGCGCTTCAACGCTTTTCTTCGATACGACGCCAGACTCGCCCGATTCGCAGAAAAAGCCGAGCACCTGTCAGAGGTTCAGGACCTGTGGCACTCGATCCTGCCCAAAAACCTCAGGCCTTACACGCAGGCCGGTGACGTCGATCATAAGCGACTGACTGTTTATGCCAGCAATGCCGCAGCAGCGGCAAAAATTAAGCTTTTGTTGCCTAGCCTATTGACCAGGCTACAAAAGCACGGCCTAGAAGTTACTTCAATTCGGGTTCGAGTGCAAGTCCAATCTGACCCACGCAAACCCGTGAAAATGCTTCGGAATCTCAGCCCGAAGGCCGCCATCCGGCTGGATCAGCTGGCGGACAGCATCGACAACAACCCGGCACTGACCGAAGCACTGAAAAGATTGGCCAGCCGTGCCCGCTGACACTTCGAATTAATCCAACCCCCGGTAAACATTCATGGATTTCAGTCTCTACTTCATCGCCGGCGCCGTTGCCGGTCTGCTGTCCGGCCTGTTCGGCGTCGGCGGTGGTCTGATCATCGTGCCCATACTGACCATCGTCTTCGGTACCATGGCCTTCCCGCAGGCGCATATCATGCACATGGCATTGGGCACGTCGCTCGCCACCATCATTTTCACGTCCATCGCCTCGGCACGCGCGCATCACCGAGAGGCCAATGTTGACTGGAGTGTCGTTCGCCGTATCAGCCTCGGCATCGTCATCGGCACCTTCCTGGGCACGCATATCGCGAATCATCTCGCCACCGGGCCGCTCAAGATCATTTTTTCCGTTTTCGTTTTCGTCATCGCCACACAGATGTGGCTGGATTTCCGTCCGAACCCGGCGCGCAGTCTGCCGGGACTGCCGGGCATGAACACCGCCGGCACGATCATCGGCATCGTCTCCAGCCTGGTCGGCATCGGCGGGGGATCGCTCTCGGTCCCCTTCATGATCTATTGCAATGTCGCGGTCAAGAGAGCCATCGGCACTTCCGCTGCCATCGGGCTTCCCATCGCCGTATCCGGCGCGCTGGGGTTCATGCTGGCCGGTCGCGATGTCATGGAACTGCCGCAATACAGCCTGGGATATGTCTATCTGCCGGCGCTTGTAGGCATCGCCGTCGTCAGCACCATGACCGCCCCGCTGGGAGCCCGCATCGCACGCCGCATACCGGCCACCGCGCTCAAGCGCGCATTCGCCGCGCTGCTCTACCTGATAGGCTGCAAGATGCTGCTGGAAATGCTGTAGCCGTCGTTGTAGGCACCTGCCAAAAGTGAAATAATGGCCTCGCAACCCTGAGTTGCGCACTTAAAAAAACTGATTGTTCATGAGGAGAAACACTCGGCGCAAACCGGCAAAACACCGCCACTGCAATCGCATCACCTGAAATATCGTCACAACAACTAAAGCAACGCCCGAGATTCTCGATCCGCTTAATAAGAAGAGAGGGAGAAGTCGATGTCTGCTGGATTGATATTAGCAATTGCAAGTGCCTTACTCGCCGTGATCTACGGCGCAGCCATGAGTAAATGGATATTCTCGTTGCCCACCGGCAACGCCCGCATGCAGGAGATCGCCGGCGCCATTCAGCAGGGGGCCGCCGCCTACCTGGCCCGGCAATACAAGACCATCGCTATCGTCGGCATCGTTCTCACCATACTGATCGGCATCTTTCTGGGCATCGATACGGCACTCGGGTTCGTCATCGGTGCAGTCCTGTCAGGCGCCTGCGGCTTCATCGGCATGAATGTCTCGGTCAAGGCCAATGTGCGGACCGCACAGGCTGCCACCGACGGCATTGGACCGGCGCTCGCTGTCGCCTTCAAGGGAGGCGCCATCACCGGCATTCTGGTGGTCGGGCTCGGACTTCTGGGCGTCTCCGCCTTTTACGCCTACCTGGGCGCCGAGGCGGCTGACAATCTGAATCCCCTGATCGGACTGGCTTTCGGGTCCTCGCTCATTTCCATCTTCGCTCGTCTGGGCGGCGGCATTTTCACCAAGGGTGCAGATGTCGGCGCCGACCTGGTCGGCAAGGTCGAGGCGGGGATCCCCGAGGATGATCCGCGCAATCCAGCCGTCATCGCCGACAACGTCGGCGACAACGTCGGCGACTGCGCCGGCATGGCAGCCGACCTGTTCGAGACCTACGCCGTCACCATCATCGCCACCATGGTGCTCGGCAGCCTGATGGTCGCCGAGGCGGGGACCGGCGGCATCCTGTATCCGCTGCTGCTGGGTGCCGCATCCATCGTGGCATCCATCATCGGCTGCTTCTTCGTCAAGGCGAAGCCGGACATGAAGAACGTCATGCCGGCACTATACAAGGGCTTGGCAGTGGCCGGTGCGCTCTCGTTCATTGCCTTCTATTTCGTCACCGACCACACCTTCCCTGAAGGCATCACGACCGGAGACAAGTTCGTCAGCTCCACAGCACTCTGGGGCGCCAGTGTCATCGGCCTGCTTCTGACCGCCGCGCTGGTCTGGATCACCGAGTATTACACCGGAACCAACTATACGCCTGTACGCCATGTCGCACAGGCTTCCACCACCGGCCATGCCACCAACATCATCGCCGGCATCGGTGTTTCGATGAAATCGACCGCCTGGCCGGTCCTTTCGGTCTGTGTCGCCATCGTCACATCCTATGCGCTGGCAGGGCTTTACGGCGTGGCAGTCGCCGCGACCGCAATGCTGAGCATGGCTGGCATCATCGTCGCGCTCGACGCCTACGGGCCGATTACCGACAACGCTGGCGGCATCGCCGAGATGGCGGAACTACCGTCAAGCGTGCGCGATGTCACCGACCCGCTCGACGCCGTCGGTAATACGACCAAGGCCGTCACCAAAGGCTATGCCATTGGTTCGGCCGGTCTGGCAGCGCTCGTGCTCTTCGCCGACTACACGCACAAGCTGGAAACCGTCGGCCTTGGTTCCAGTTTCGATCTCAGTGACCCGATGGTCATAGTCGGCCTGTTCATCGGCGGCCTGATCCCCTATCTGTTCGGCGCCATGGCAATGGAAGCGGTCGGACGCGCCGCCGGTTCCGTGGTCGAGGAAGTGCGTCGCCAGTTCCGCGAGATCCAAGGCATCATGGAAGGCACCGGCAAGCCGGAATACGGCAAGGCCGTGGACATGCTGACCAGCGCCGCCATCCGCGAGATGATGATTCCTTCACTGCTGCCGGTCATCGTACCGATTGCCGTGGGACTGCTGCTAGGTCCGGTGGCATTGGGCGGCCTGCTGATGGGCACCATCGTCACCGGCCTGTTCGTCGCGATCTCCATGTGCACCGGCGGAGGCGCCTGGGATAACGCCAAGAAATACATCGAAGACGGCAATCATGGCGGCAAGGGCTCGGAGGCGCACAAGGCCGCCGTCACGGGCGACACGGTCGGTGACCCGTACAAGGATACTGCCGGCCCCGCCGTCAACCCGCTGATCAAGATCATCAATATCGTCGCATTGCTGATCGTGCCGCTATTGGGCGCATAGCAGTCACCGAAACGAAAAAGGCGGCCGATGGCCGCCTTTTTCACCGTCATGAATTTTTAGAACGCCGGTTTGACCTTGGCCTTGTTGTAGCGATCCACACCGGACAGGATCTCCTGACGTGCCGCATCGATATCGGCCCAACCGTCGATCTTGACCCACTTGCCCTTGTCGAGGTCCTTATAGTGCTCGAAGAAGTGCGCGATCATGGACAGACGCCAAGCCGAGACATCCTCATAGCTCCTGATGTGGTTGTACAGCCCGCAGACCTTCTCGATCGGCACTGCCAGGACCTTGGCATCCGGGCCCGCCTCGTCGGTCATTTTCAGCATGCCGAGCGGACGGCAGCGCACGACGACACCTGGCAGCAGCGGCACCGGGGTCAGCACCAGCACATCGACCGGGTCACCGTCTTCCGACAGCGTATGCGGGATGTAGCCATAGTTGGTCGGATATTGCATGGCGGTTCCCATGAAGCGATCCACGAAAATGGCGCCGCTATCCTTATCGACCTCGTATTTGACCGGGTCGCCCTGCATGGGAATCTCAATAATGACGTTGAAATCGTCCGGCAATGCCTTACCGGAAGGAACGAGATTGAGTGACATCGAGTGTTTCCTGCAAAAAATCCGAGATTATACGTGAATTGTTTGAGCGGAATCAGGCAATTAACGGCTCAAACCTTAAAGTGTCCTCGTTGTATGCCAGCATCTGGCCGCTGACAATGTCGAAATACCAGCCATGCAGCCTGAGCCGATTCTGCAGCAGACGCTGGCGGATGAACGGGAACGTGCGCAGGTTTTCCAGCGAAATCAGGATGCCTTCCATTTCGCACTGACAGAGCTTGTCTTCCCGCTCCGCCGCCGGCATCTTCTCCTGCACCCTCTCTGCGGCGCGTCTCGCCATGTTAACCCAGGGCCCGACGAATTCACCGCCCTGCTCTTGCGTCATGCCGTCGAACAGCGCCTTGATGCCACCGCACTGGCGATGCCCCTGCACGATGATGTCATGCACTTCGAGCGAGCATACGGCGAACTCGAGCGCGGCACTGACGCCATGCAGGCCGCCGCCCTGTTCATAGGGAGGAACGAGATTGGCGACATTGCGCACGACGAAGAGATCACCGGGCTCGCAATTGAAGACGAGCGCAGGATCGACTCGCGAATCTGAACATGCGATCACGAGCGTGCATGGATGTTGCCCCTGTGCCAGTCTGGCATAAAGCTGCCGGCCATCTTCCGCGAAATATTGCTGGTGGAAACGCCGATAACCATCGACCAGTTTTGCCATGTTGCTCATGCTTGATGCTTTCCTGGAATTGTATTGAACCTGAAACGGGCAGCCGTCAGTGACCAAGCAGTATCCGGCCGTGCTGCCGTCCTACTGCCGACACGACACCCTCCATACGGAACACTGGAAGGGGGAATACTGAGGCTCAGTCCGTCCTGAACTCTTCCCCGGTGAGCCTGAAAAAGGCCTCACGGTATTTCTCGCTGGTTTTCTCCGCGACAACCGCAGGCAGCTCGGGCCCAGGTGGGGTCTTGTCCCATCCAGTCGATTCCAGCCAGTCACGCACATACTGCTTGTCGTAGCTGGGCGGCGTCCTGCCTTCGACATACTGGTCGGCAGGCCAGAAACGCGAGGAATCCGGCGTCAGAATCTCATCGATCAGATACAGCTGACCACTGTCATCCAGACCGAACTCGAACTTGGTGTCTGCGATGATGATGCCGCGACTCAGTGCATACTGCGCCGCTTCCTTGTACAGCCGAATGCTGACATCGGCCACCGTGCGCGCCAGATCGTCCCCGATCAGGGCAGCCATCTGCTGATGGGTGATGTTGATATCGTGGTCGCCCACATCGGCCTTGCTCGAGGGCGTAAAAATGGGTTCGGGCAGAGCGGAGGCCTCCTGCAGTCCTGCCGGCAACTGGATGCCGCACACCGTGCCGCCTGCCTTGTATTCTTTCCAGCCAGAACCGACCAGGTAGCCGCGCACGATCGCTTCGACCGGGAGCGGCCTGAGCTTTTTCACGACGATGGCCCGCTTGCGGAGCTGCGCCTTTTCCTCCACACTCTGCACCAGCGACTGTGGGTCGATGCCGGTCAGATGATTCGGCACGATATGAGAGAGCCGGTTGAACCAGAAATTCGCAATCTGGGTCAGTATGGCGCCCTTGTCCCGGATCGGGGTCGGCAATATGACATCGAAGGCGGACAGCCGATCTGTCGCAACCAGCAGCATGGTATTGGCATCGACATCGTAGATGTCACGCACCTTGCCCTGATTGATCAGCTTGAGACTGGGGATGTGGCTTTTCAGTAGTGGCTGCATGAGATGGATGACCGGTTTATTCAAAGGTGGATATTTTATTGCACAAAGCATCCGGCCGATACTCTTTTATCCTCAGCCATGTGCAGAAACAGGTCCGCAAAGGGCCTCGACTACCGGCACTCACCTGATGCGGACGATGCGCATCGTATTCGTGTCGCCCGGTTCCCCGATCGGTTCCCCGAATGTCAGCAGCACCAGATCTCCGGGCTGGACGACCCCATGCCTCAGCAGGGTGTTTTCCATCTCCTGCAGGATCAGGTCGCGATCCTTGCCGGACTGGTCTATCGGGAAGGGATACACGCCCCGATTCAGCGTCAGCTTGCTACGCACGCTCTTTTCCGGAGCCAGCGCATAAATCGGCACATCCGTATCGCCGCGCGACAGCCAGCGGGCCGAAGCGCCGGACTGCGTCAGCGCGGCGATTGCCTTGATTTTGAGATGCTGCGCGGTATAGATTGCCGCCATCGCGACCGCCTCATCGACGCGCTGGAACTGTATCGGCGCCCTGCGCTGGTGCTCCTGCGCAAGATATTCCCGCTCTGCTTCCAGACAGACGCGATGCATGGCCTGGACCGCCTGCAGCGGATAGCGGCCGACCGCACTCTCACCGGACAGCATCACCGCATCGGTGCCGTCCAGCACGGCATTCGCCACGTCCGACACCTCGGCCCGGGTGGGTATCGGATTGGAGATCATGGATTCCATCATTTGCGTCGCGGTGATCACCACCTTGTTGCGCGCCCGCGCCGTGCGAATGATGCGCTTCTGCAAACCCGGGACGGCGGCATCGCCGACCTCGACTCCCAGATCGCCGCGGGCGACCATGACGCCATCCGAGGCATCGATGATTTCCTCCAGCGCCGCGATGGCCTCGGCGCGCTCGATCTTGGCCACGATACTCGCCATACCACCGGCCTGTTCCACCAGCGCACGCGCCTCTCGCACATCCCTGCCATCGCGTGGAAATGATAATGCGATGAAGTCCGCGTTGAGCGCGACGGCGATTCGAATGTCCTGCCTGTCCTTGTCGGTCAGCGCCTCCGCCGCGAGCCCGCCGCCCTGGCGGTTGATCCCCTTGTGATTGGACAGAACGCCGCCGGTCACCACGGTGCAGAAGATGCGCGCCCCCTCCACGCGGTCCACCGACATGACAATGCGGCCGTCATCCAGCAGCAGCTCCGTTCCGGGTTCCACCTCATGCGGCAGTGTCTTGTAATCCAGACCGACACGCTGCTGATCGCCCAGTTCGCATTCAGCATCGAGAATGAAACCATCGCCTGCCTGCAACGTCACACCACCCTGCTCGAATTTGCCGATGCGGATCTTGGGACCCTGCAGGTCGCACAGCACACCGACCGGACGACCGATCCTGCCCGCGATGGTCCTGACCAACTGCGCCCGCTGCAGGTGCTCTTCGGCCGTGCCGTGCGAGAAATTCAGCCGCACCACATCGACGCCTGCAGCGATCATGCGCGCGATCATTTCCTCGCTGCTGGAGGCCGGTCCTATCGTGGCAACGATTTTGGTTCTGCGCAAGCTCATGAGCACTCCCGTCAACGTAGAGAAACCACCTTGTCAATTAGCAAAAAAGGGGCCATACAGGCCCCTTTGACTGTTCGTCACGACGAAACATTCAACTCCTGGCGCGGCGTTCCAGAATGTCCACCGCCGGCAGCTTCTTGCCTTCCAGAAACTCGAGGAAGGCACCACCCGCCGTGGAAATATAGGACACCCGATCATAAATGCCATATTTCTGGATAGCGGCGATGGTATCCCCGCCCCCGGCCAGCGTGAACGCCTCGGTATTGGCGATGGCCTCAGCGATGATCCGAGTTCCCTCACCGAACTGGTCGAACTCGAACACGCCGACCGGACCATTCCAGATCACCGTGCCGGCTCGCATGATGATGTCCGACAGTTCTCCGGCGGATTCCGGCCCGATATCGAAAATCATGTCGTCCTCCGCCACTTGCGTCACTCGCTTCAGCACTGCAGGCTCGTTTGCATCGAACTTCTTGCCGCAGACCACATCAACCGCGATCGGTACGGCCGCACCACGGCTAGCCATTTTCTCCATGAGCTGTCTCGCCGTCGACACCAGGTCCTCTTCATACAGCGACTTACCCACTTCGTGCCCGGCTGCCTTGAGGAAAGTATTGGCAATGCCGCCACCGACCACCAGCTGATCGACTTTTTCCGCCAGGCTTTCCAGCACAGTCAGTTTGGTGGAGACCTTGCTGCCGCCGACGATGGCCACCATCGGCCGGACGGGATTCTGCAACGCCTTGCCCAAGGCATCGAGCTCCTCCACCAGCAGCATGCCCGCTGCAGCCACAGGTACATATTGCGCGATACCATAAGTCGAGGCCTCGGCACGGTGCGCGGTGCCGAACGCATCCATCACGAACACGTCGCACAGTGCCGCATATTTTCTGGAAGTCGCCTCCAGGCATTTCTTCTCGCCGGGATTGAAGCGACAGTTTTCCAGCAGGACCACCTCCCCTTCCGCGACATCGAAGCCGCCGTCCACCCAGTCACGCAGCAGACGCACCTGTCTACCCAGCTTCGCGCTCATGACATCAGCCACCGGCTGCAGCGAGTTCTCGGCGGAGAACACGCCTTCTTCCGGACGTCCTAGATGGGAAGTCACCATAACCTTTGCGCCCGCCTTCATCGCGAACTCGATGGTAGGCAGGGACGCCGTGATACGTGCGTCGGAAGCCACCTTGCCACCCTGGATCGGCACGTTCAGGTCGGAACGGATGAAAACTCGCTTGCCTCGCAAATCGAGGTCTGTCATCTTGATTACGGACATATCAACTCCCTAAATGAATTCACACCAGCCACGATTCGGGCAGGCCTCCGAATGGCAGATGGGCTGGGTTTCTAGCCACGCTCACGGGGATTCGGCAACGCTACCGTTTAGTGCGCCTGCCGCTTGCATCACGGAAACAGCATCCGCGAGTCCGGCATATCGGCCCATCACGCCGACATGCCATACGGAATCAGGCGATATATTCGGCCAATCGCATCATGTTGCAGGTGTAGCCGTATTCGTTGTCATACCAGGCTACGACCTTGACGAAGGTCGGGTCGAGCTGGATGCCTGCGCCCGCATCGAAGATCGAAGGCCGGGAATCACCGCGGAAATCAGTGGACACCACGCTTTCATCGGTAAAACCGAGTACGCCCTTCAGCGGTCCACTTTCCGAGGCAGCCTTCATCACTTCCACGATGCGCTCGTAGGTCGTTTCGGTATTCAACTCGACCGTCAGGTCAACCACGGAAACATCAGAGGTCGGGATACGGAATGCCATGCCGGTCAGTTTCTTGTTGAGGGCAGGGATGACCTTACCGACCGCCTTGGCTGCGCCGGTGGACGACGGGATGATGTTTTCCAGGATACCCCGGCCACCGCGCCAGTCCTTGTTGGAAGGTCCATCCACGGTTTTCTGCGTGGCGGTCGCTGCGTGCACCGTGGTCATCAGACCGCGCTTGATGCCGAAGTTGTCATGCAGAACCTTGGCGATGGGTGCGAGGCCATTGGTGGTACAGGAGGCGGCGGACACGATGGCCTCGCCCTTGTAATCCTCATGGTTGACGCCATAGACGAACATCGGCGTGTCATCCTTGGAGGGTGCGGACTGCACGACCTTCTTCGCGCCGGCTGCAATATGCTTCTGGCAGCTCTCCTGCGTCAGGAAGAAACCGGTACATTCAAGCACGACATCGACGCCGACCTCACCCCATTTCAGGTTGGCCGGATCCTTCTCCGCAGTGAGACGGATGCGCTTGCCGTTGACCACGAGATGATCGCCGTCAACCGCAACCTCACCCTGGAAGCGCCCGTGCACGGAATCATGCTTCAGCATGTAGGCCAGATACTCCGGCTCCAGCAGATCATTGATCGCCACCACCTCGATATTGCTGAAATCCTTGAATGCAGCGCGGAAAGCCATGCGGCCGATACGGCCGAACCCGTTGATACCTACTCTGATTGCCATTTGCTCTCTCTCCAGAAACAAAAAGGGAGCCAGCTTACCGGCTCCCTTTCAACAGACTACTTCAAATTACAGTACCGACTTGACGGTCTTTACGACGTTTTCAACGGTAAAGCCGAAGTGCTTCATCAGCACGCCGCCAGGTGCGGATTCGCCGAAGGTATCGATACCGACGACGGCACCTTCCAGGCCGACATACTTGCGCCAGAAATCAGGATGCGCGGCCTCGACTGCCACGCGCTTGACACCCGGGATCAGCACGCTGTCGCGGTAGGCCTGATCCTGTGCGTCGAAGACGTTGGTCGACGGCATGGAAACCACACGCACCTTGATGCCCTCGGCGCTCAGCTCGGCTGCAGCCTTGGCTGCCAGATCCAGCTCGGAACCGTTGGCAATGATGATGACATCGGGCTTGCCATCGCAGTCGGAGAACACGTAACCACCCTTGCGGATGAGTTCGAAGTGTGCCGGATCATGCTTGATGCCAGGCAGGTTCTGACGGGACAGAATCAGGCTGGTCGGACCATCCTTCTTCTCGACTGCAGCAACCCAGGCAACGGCCGTTTCGGTCGCGCTGGCCGGACGCCATACGGTCATGCGCGGAATATAGCGCAGACCTGCGGTGTTCTCGACCGGCTGGTGGGTCGGACCGTCTTCGCCCTGACCGATGGAGTCGTGTGTCAGCACATAGACCACACGCTGCTTCATCAGTGCGGACATACGCATGCCGTTCTTCATGTAGTCGGAGAACATGTGGAACGTACCGCCGAACGGCAACAGACCGCCATGCAGCGCCATACCGTTCATGATGGCGGACATGCCGAACTCGCGCACACCGTAGGAGATGTAGTTACCCGGCTTCTTGCCGTCAACATGCGTGAAGCTGCTGCAGCTGGTCAGGTTGGAACCGGTCAGGTCGGCAGAACCACCGAGGAATTCCGGCAGAACCGGGGCCAATGCAGCGATGACGTTCTGGGAAGCCTTGCGGGAAGCCACGCCTTCTGCCTTTTCGTTGAAGGCGGCGATCATGGCATCGGTGACTTCCTTCCAGTTGGCCGGCAGTTCGCCTGCCATGCGGCGCTTGAACTCGGCTGCCTCGGCCGGATATTCCTTGGCATAGGCTTCGAACTTGGCATTCCATTCTGCTTCGGCCTTGGCACCGCGCTCGACGGCATTCCATGCGTCATAGATGTCCTGCGGGATGACGAACGGATCATGCGGCCAGCCGATGTTCTTGCGGGTAGCAGCGACCTCATCCTCACCCAGGGCGGCGCCGTGGCAGTCATGGGTACCGGCCTTGTTCGGGGAGCCCTTGCCGATGATAGTCTTGCAGCAGATCAAGGAAGGCTTGTCGGTCACCTTCTTGGCTTCGTCGATGGCCTTCTGGATCGCGTCCGCATCGTGACCGTCCACGGACTGAACGTGCCAGCCGTAAGCGCGGAAACGACCGGCGGTGTCGTCGGTGTACCAGCCCTCGATGTGTCCGTCGATGGAGATGCCGTTGTCATCCCAGAAGGCGATCAGCTTACCCAGGCCCCAGGTGCCGGCCAGCGCGCAGGCCTCGTGGGAGACGCCTTCCATCATACAGCCGTCGCCGAGGAACACGTAGGTGTAGTGGTCAACGATCTCATGACCCGGCTTGTTGAACTGGTGAGCCAGCAGCTTTTCCGCCATGGCGAAGCCAACGGCGTTGGCGATACCCTGACCCAGCGGACCCGTAGTGGTTTCCACACCAGGGGCATAACCGTACTCCGGGTGACCGGCACACTTGGAATGCAGCTGGCGGAAGGACTTGATATCGTCGATGGTGACGTCATAGCCGGTCAGATGCAGCAGGGAGTAGATCAGCATCGAGCCATGGCCGTTGGACAGCACGAAGCGGTCGCGGTTAACCCACTTCGGGTTCTTGGGGTTGTGGCGCAGATTGTGGTTCCACAGAACTTCGGCAATTTCTGCCATGCCCATGGGGGCGCCTGGGTGGCCAGAATTTGCCTTCTGGACCGCATCCATGGACAGTGCACGGATGGCATTACATAAGTCGGTACGAGTAGCCATTTGTATCTCCCTCATCTTTCAAACCGGGTTGAATAGAGAATAAGGCAGGCTGTCGGCATGAATGCCGGCCAGACTGCCCAGCTCAAATTGTTGTGTCCCCCTTCAAGTACAGGATTACCGACCTTGACGCACGGCCGCTATAGCATTGTTGTTGCAGGGGTATGGGGCGTAATTATTGCTTAGTTAATAATTTTCAGCAACAGAAAGCGGGCTTCGCAAAGCCCGCCGTATCCGTATCAGACCGCGCCTTCACGCCATTTGATGGAGCATCCGATGGACGGTATCTGCTCGCGCGGTCCCTGGCCGGTTTCAGCGATCAGCTTCATGGCCTTGAACAGGTCGCGAGTCGGATTCGGATTGGGCGTCATGTCCCGTTTCTGGTCATCGAACCGACCGCGGTACTGCAGTTCAAGATCGGCATTAAAACCGAAGAAGTCAGGCGTGCAGACGGCGCCATAGGCCTTCGCGACCTCCTGCGTCTCATCCAGCACGTATGGGAACGTGAAATTGAACTCCTGCGCCATTTTCTGCATGTTCTCGTAGGAGTCTTCCGGGTACTGGACCCAGTCGTTGGAGGAAATGGCGATGGCATTCACCCCCATCTCCTGCAGTTCCCGCACATCCGCGACGAGACGCTCGCGTATCGCCTTCACGTAAGGACAGTGGTTACAGATGAACATGACCAGCGTTCCCTTGGGGCCGCGCACATCCTGCAGCGACCAGTATTTGCCATCGACACCGAGCAGCCTGAAATCCGGTGCCTTCCAGCCGAAATCGCATACCGGAGGATTAAGACTCACCATCTGTAGGACTCCTTCAATTAGAATTTAGCCTTAATTCTAACATTGCAGCCCCGTCAGAAAACCCCGAGCCCAAGACCATGCCAAGATTCCATGTCCCCGAGAAACTCTCCCCGGGCACACTCGTCAGCCTCCCCGCCAATGCCGCGAACCACGCCAGCCGCGTCCTGCGCATGAAGGTGGGCGACACCGCCGTGCTGTTCAACGGCGACGGCAACGATTACCCGTGCGAGCTGACCCGTGTCAGCAAGGGCGAGGTCTGCACGAAGATCACGGACGTTCTCACCAATCACAGCGAATCACCACTGCAGATCACCCTGGTACAGGCCATCTCGTCCGGGGATCGCATGGATTTCACGATCCAGAAGGCGGTCGAACTCGGCGTCAGCAGAATCCAGCCCGTCACCAGCCGGCGTAGCATCGTCAAACTCAGCGGCGAGCGTGCGGAAAAGCGCGTCGAACACTGGCAAAACGTCGTCATCGCAGCCTGCGAGCAGTGCGGCCGCGCCGTCGTCCCGCCAGTGCTGCCCGTGCAGTCTCTGCCGGAATGGCTGGCACATAGCGACCCACATGCGCTTAAACTGCTGCTCGCACCGGATGCGACGCAGAATCTGTCGGCACTATCCGCGCCGACCGACCCCATCCATCTGCTCATCGGCGCCGAGGGAGGACTGGCACCGGATGAAATCAGCCTCGCAATCGAACATGGTCATACGCCGATACGTCTCGGCAAACGCATTCTGCGCACCGAGACAGCTGCGCTCACTGCAATCGCCTCCCTACAAACCTTATGGGGTGACTTCAAATAGTTGCATCAATTGCAAATAAATATAATATTTTGCATAGATTGCACAAAAAGAAAGAGCTCACATGTCGATTGGAAACGCGATTCGCAAACGCCGCAAGGCACTCGGGCTGACCCTGAAAGCACTGGCCAATCTGGTGGAAACCGACAGCGGCAACCTGTCCCGTATGGAACGCGGCAAGCAGGGCGTCTCCGAGACCATGCTGCGCAGGCTGTGTCAGGCACTGGACTGCACACCCGCGTTTCTTTATTCGCAAACCGAGCTTTCCGTCACGCCGCAGAGCATGCCGCTGCAACCCAGTCAGCCGCAGGAGTTTGTGCGCTGGTTCCGTTCCGCGGCGCCCTACATCCACGCCTTCGGCGGCCGCACCTTCGTCATCGCCTTCGGCGGGGAAGTGGTGGAGGACGGGCAGTTCGTCTCGCTGTCGCACGACCTCAACCTGCTGGCAAGTCTCGAAGTGCGGCTGGTGCTGGTGCACGGCTCACGTCCGCAGATCGAAAGCCGCCTGAGGAAGAACCGGATCGAAACCAGGATAGTCAACGGTCTGCGCGTCACGGACGATGCCGCCATGCAGGCGGTCAAGGAAGCAAACGGCGCCGTTCGCGTGGAAATCGAGGCCTTGCTCTCCATGGGGCTGATCAACTCGCCGATGGCAGGGTCCGACATCCGTGTCGCCAGCGGCAATTTCGTCACCGCCAAGCCGCTGGGCGTGCTGGACGGCGTCGACCTGAAGCACACCGGCGAAGTGCGCAAGGTGGATGCCGCCGGCATCCGGAAGCGGCTCGACGATGGCGAACTGGTGCTACTCTCCCCCATGGGCTATTCGCCGACCGGCGAGGTCTTCAACCTGACGCTGGAGGACGTCGCGGTCAATGCCGCCATCGCACTCGATGCGGACAAGCTGATATTTCTCATCGACACACCGGGCGTGCACAATGCGCGCGGTGAATTGCTGCGCGAAATGACAGCGCGGAAGGCGCGCAATCTGCTGCGCCACATCAAGGAGAAAGGCGACCAGAACATCACCGAGGACGAGAAACTCTATCTGCCCGCAGCCATCAAGGCATCGGACAACGGCGTCGCCCGCACGCATCTCATCAGCCGCCACATCGATGGCGCCATCCTGCAGGAACTGTTCACACACGACGGCATAGGCACCATGATCACGGAAGAGCCGCTGGAATCGATGCGCCAGGCCGAGATCGGTGATGTCGGCGGCATCCTACAGCTGATCGAACCGCTTGAGGCGGAAGGCGTACTGGTGCGGCGCGGACGCGAGCGGCTGGAAATGGAAATCAGCCACTTCCGCGTCATGGAACACGACGGCCGCATCATCGCCTGCGCCGCGCTTTACCCATTCCTGCCAGAAAAAACCGCAGAACTGGCCTGCATGGCCGTCGATCCTGGTTTCCGCGGCGGCGGCCGCGGCGAACGCCTGCTGAAATACTGCGAGGAGGAGGCACGTAACGCAGGCCTGACGTCGATTTTCGTGCTCACGACCCGGACGGAGCACTGGTTCATGGAGCGCGGCTTCGTCGAGCGGGATGTCGGCAGTCTGCCGCGCGAGAAGCAGAACCTCTACAACCTGCAGCGCCGTTCCAAGGTGTTCTGGAAAAGGATCTAACGCAAGCGGCGTTAACGCCCTGGCCGACCACTTGAAATCAGCCGTTCACTCCCCATCTTGATCTCAACAGGACGTCATGCCGATACGGTGACGCAGGCATGACGCATTCAACCAGATTATGGAAAGGAGAGAACATGGCCAACATCACCCGCAGTGACCCGTTCAGCGTCGGCTTCTTCGATCCGATCGACGAAGTGTTCCGCGGCTTTTTCCGTCCGGTTCGCCTCGAGCATAATGCCCCGCAGATCAAGATCGACGTCGAAGAGCATGACCGGAGTTACGTCGTTCATGCCGAGATTCCCGGCGTGGACAAGGAGAACATCCACGTCACGATCGACGGCAATCTGGTCAGCATCCAGGCCGAAGTCCGCAAGGAGAAGGAAGTCAAGGAAGGCGTGCGCGTCCTGCGCAGCGAACGCTATTACGGCACCGTCTCGCGCAGCTTCTCGCTGGAAAACGAAATCGACGAAAGCACGGCCGAGGCAAGCTACAAGGAAGGCGTGCTGGAACTGACGCTGCCGAAAAAGACGGTCGGTACGGCGAAACGCCTGACCATCAAATAATCAACCACGTCTCCTCCTCGTTTGGCGGCCTGATGGCCGCCTTTTTATGCGCCACGCGTCAGTAAAGCCCGCTGATACGCCCCTCTTCGTCGATATCAATGCGCGTCGCGCAAGGCACCTTGGGCAGGCCCGGCATGGTCATGATGTCATCACAGATCATGACGATAAACCCCGCACCCGCGCACAGCCGCACGGCCCGCACAGTAACGACATGCCCACTGGCGGCTCCACGCGCGTTCGCATCCGTCGAGAACGAATACTGGGTCTTTGCAACACAGATGGGGAAATGTCCGTAGCCATCCGCCTGCAGTTGCTCGATCTGTACGCGCAGACGTCTCGCCGCGTACACATCCGCCGCATCGTAGATGCGCGTTGCCAGCTTGCGCAGCTTTTCCCATAACGGGTCATCATCCTCGTAGACATAGCGCATGTGGCTGCCGGCTTCGGCGAGGCGCACGACCTCGTGCGCAAGTTCCTCGGCGCCCCTGCCGCCATGCTCCCAGTGCTCCGCCAGCACGACCCGCACGCCGAGCTCCTCTACGTGTCTGCGCACGAGCGCGATCTCGGCCTCGGTATCGGCCCTGAAGCGATTGATGGCGACGACGCAGGACAGGCCATAATGCTGCGCCACGTTCTGCACATGCTTGCGCAGATTGTCGAGGCCGCGTTCGAGTGCAGCCAGATTCTCGACTTCCAGCTGCGGCAACTCTACCCCGCCGTGGTACTTGAGCGCCCGTATCGTGGCGACAATGACGCAGGCATCGGGCCTCAAACCGGACTTGCGGCACTTGATGCCGATGAACTTCTCGGCCCCGAGGTCGGCACCGAAGCCAGCCTCGGTCACGACATAGTCCGCCAGCTTGAGGCCGAGCCTGGTCGCGATGACCGAATTGCAGCCGTGTGCGATATTGGCGAAGGGCCCGCCGTGCACGATGGCCGGCGTATGTTCCAGCGTCTGTACCAGATTGGGGCGTATCGCATCCTTCAGTAGCGCCGCCATCGCGCCATGCGCATTGAGGTCACACGCATGCACGGAACGGCCGTCGAATGTGTAGCCGATGACGATATCACCTAGCCGCAGCTTGAGGTCCTGCAGCGACTCGGCTAGACAAAGTATCGCCATGACCTCGGAAGCAACGACGATATCGAAGCCATCCTCGCGCGGCTGGCCGTTGACCTTGCCGCCGAGACCGACGACGATCTGACGCAAGGCCCGGTCGTTCATGTCCATCACGCGCTTCCACGTCACTTGGCGCGGATCGATGCCCAGCTCGTTGCCCTGATGAATGTGATTGTCGATGAGTGCGGCAAGCAGGTTGTGCGCCAGTGCGATGGCGGCGAAATCGCCCGTGAAATGTAGATTGATGTCCTCCATCGGCACCACCTGCGCATGGCCGCCGCCTGCAGCGCCGCCCTTCATGCCGAACACCGGCCCCATGGAAGGCTCGCGCAGGCAGACGATGGCATTTTTGCCGATGCGGTTGAGCGCATCTCCCAGCCCGACTGTGGTCGTCGTCTTGCCCTCGCCTGCCGGGGTCGGGCTGATGGCGGTGACCAGAATCAACTTGCCGTCCGGGCGCTGTTTCAGATGCGGATTGAGACGCGGATCGATCTTGGCCTTGTAGCGACCATAGAGTTCGACCGATTCCTCGGTCAGGCCAAGCTCGGCGGCTATCTCGCCGATTTTCCTCAGCTGGACGCTCTGGGCTATCTCGATATCGCTCGGCATGGCTTCCTCATGGGTAATCGGTATCGTAAAATGCGCCGGATTCTCACGAAAGTTAGCACACTTTGCGCAGCGTCTCAGGCTTTTTTTCAAGGTAGAATAGCCCCATTCAAGCACCCGAGAGAAAGAACATGCCCACCCAGACCAATGCAGCCCTGAAGGCAAAAATCCTTGCCGAGGCACTCCCTTACATCAAGCGCTTTTTCGACAAGACCATCGTCATCAAGTACGGCGGCAACGCCATGACGGACCCTGCCTTGCAGGACTGTTTCGCGCGTGATGTCGTGCTACTCAAGCTGGTCGGCATGAACCCGGTCATCGTCCACGGCGGCGGCCCCCAGATCAACGACCTGCTGGACAGGCTCGGCAAGAAGGGCACCTTCATCCAGGGCATGCGCGTCACTGACGACGAGACCATGGACGTGGTCGAGATGGTGCTCGGCGGCCAGGTCAACAAGGACATCGTCAACCTGATCAATCGCCACGGCGGCAAGGCAGTCGGCCTGACCGGCCAGGATGGCAGCTTCATCCGCGCTCGAAAGCTCCTCATGGAAAACAAGGAACTACCGGGGGAATACATCGACATCGGCAATGTCGGCGATATCACCTCCATCGACCCGAGCCTGATCTCATTCCTCGATTCGGGCGACTTCATCCCGGTCATTGCGCCGATCGGCGTCGGACCAGACGGCGAGACCTACAACATCAACGCGGATGTCGTCGCCGGCAAGCTGGCCGAGATCCTTGGCGCGGAAAAGCTGATCCTGCTCACCAATACGCCGGGCGTGCTGGACAAGGAAGGCAATCTGCTGACCGGCCTCACGCCCAAACAGGTGGACGAAATGGTCGAGGATGGCACGCTGTCCGGCGGCATGCTGCCCAAGATCAGCTCCGCGCTCGATGCGGCCCGTAGCGGCGTCAAGTCCGTGCACATCATCGACGGCCGCGTCGAACACGCGCTGCTGCTGGAAGTTCTGACCGACGAAGGCGTCGGCACGTTGATCAAGGCCAAGTGACCCGAGACGCAGGTGCAGGCATGAGCCTGAGTGAGGCAGCTTGCCACCGACTGCCATGACCGTAACGTCGGTCCGCAAACGGGTCTGGGTGTTCGACCTCGACAACACCCTGCACGACGCCGAGACACACATTTTCCCGGTCATGAACCAGGCCATGACGCAGTACATCATGGAGCATCTGCAGCTGGACGAGGAGGATGCCCACGCCCTGCGCCGCCATTACTGGCGCGTATACGGCGCCACGCTGAAGGGACTGACCAGGCACCATGGTATCGACCCGCATCATTTCCTCAGCGAAACGCACCGGTTCCCGGACCTGCCGCAGCTCGTCATCCAGCGCAAGCGTCTGCGTCACTGGCTGCAGCGGCTGCCAGGCCGCAGGGTCGTATTCACCAACGCACCGCGTCACTACGCACTGCGCGTACTGCACGCGCTTGGTATCGACGACATGTTCGAGGAAGTGTTCAGCGTCGAATCCAGCCGCTTCCATCCCAAGCCATCGGCGCGCGGCTTTGCCGGCATGCTGCGCAGCATCCGGGCCAGGGCGAGCGACTGCGTCATGCTGGAGGACAGTCTGCCGGCACTGAGAACCGCAAGAAGGATGGGCATGAAAACCGTCTGGATCAGTCGTCGGCTGCACAAGCCGAACTACGTCCATTACCGCATAGCGAGCGTGTTAGCCCTTACTCACATTCGGTTATAATGACAAGGGTTCCGGCCTCGGAACCGGTATGTAAAAAGCAACAAAGGAAAAACAAGATGGCAGGTGAACGCAAACAGCAAATCCTGGAAACTCTGGCAAAAATGCTGGAGAGTCCGAAACGCGAAAAAATCACGACGGCAGCCTTGGCGGCAAAGCTGAACGTTTCGGAAGCCGCGCTCTATCGTCATTTCGCCGGTAAGGCACAGATGTTCGAAAGCCTCATCAACTTCATCGAACAGGCTCTGTTCGGAGTCATCAACAAGATCACGTCGGAAGAGCCCGACGGCTTTGCCCAGGTGCGCCGCATCGTCGGCGTGCTGCTGATGTTCGCCGAGAAGAATCCGGGCATGACGCGCGTCCTGATCGGCGATGCGCTCGTCAACGAGAACGAGGCGCTGCAACAGCGCGTCAACCAGCTGCTGGACAGGCTGGAAATCACCATCAAGCAAAGCCTCAAGATCGCCGCCACCGAATCCGGCGGCAAAATCCAACCGGATGCGCAAGCCAACCTCATCATCTGCTTTGTCATCGGCCGCTGGCATCAGTACGCCAAGAGCGGCTTCAAACGTAAGCCGATGGAATTCGCCCAACTGCAACTGGGCATGCTCTGCTGAAAGCCGATTCAGAAAAACAAAAAGCCTCTGCCGGAAAGCAGAGGCTCTTTCTATATGGTGGGCGGTACTGGGTTCGAACCAGTGACCCCTGCCGTGTGAAGGCAGTGCTCTACCACTGAGCTAACCGCCCATGCGGAAGGCGCGTATTGAACCACAAAACGCGACAAACTGAAAGCGCCTTAACGGTCGAATCTCTCCCTTTACCAAGCTTATCCAAGCTAACCCTTTAATATTATTCGACATTTCGGATAATTTCCGCATCCCCAGAATTCTTTGCCATTAGACTTTCTGCGGACCATTTAAATGCCGCATTGGACGCAAGTCGGGGTAGTGTAGTCGCCTGCTGTTACGCGCCTTAATAATTTATCCTGGATTTCGACTGGTAAATTTCCGATAAGATCAACCAGCTGATGACCATCGATCAGCTGAATATTGTTCTGACGGGATAAACCAGACTGAACGCCAGCAAGCTGATTACCGCGGAGAATTCCCATCCCGAATCAAGCGCGATTTGGACAAGCGACGGATTTCTTCTTCTAGCCACCTTGCTCCCCTAATGCAAGCTATAAATCCCTGATAGCCTCCACCCGCGCCTGAAACACCGCCTCCCGGATCTTTTCCGGCTCCTGATATTGCCGGGCAACGGCCCCGGCATCGACCTGCATGACGACATCCAGCAGCTTCAGCCACGTCGCAGTATGCGGCACGGGCTTGCCTTCATATCCAGTGCGGCCGCGAAAATCGCTTTCGCAAGCGCGCAGGAATTCCCTGAACCTGTCCGGCTGGCGTATGGCATCGGTATCCATCAGGAACTTCACCCTGGTCGCCGAACGCATCTCGTCAACGCGATACACCTTGCCGTGGAATCTCGCTACCACATGGGCGAGCTCGCTGCACTCCCTAGGCACGCGCAGACGCTTGCAGAGATCCTTGAGCAGATGCACGCTGCGTTCCTCATGACCGATGTGGCGCGGCAGTATGTCCTGTGGCGTGGTGCCCTTGCCGAGGTCGTGCGTCAGCGCCGCAAAGCGCACCGGCAATGAATAGCCCTGAGCTGCGGCATAATCGACCACCAGCATGACATGCACGCCGGTATCGATCTCGGGGTGATGCTGCGGCGGCTGTGGAACCCCCCAGAGGCGGTCGAGTTCGGGCAGGATGCGCTTCAGCGCGCCGCATGTGCGCAGCACCTCGAACATGCGCGATGGCCTGGTTTCCATCAACCCCTTGGCCAGCTCCTGCCAGACCCGTTCCGGCACCAGCGCATCGACCTCGCCGCTCTCGACCATGTCCTGCATGAGCCGCATGGTTTCAGGCGCCACGGTGAAGTCGGCGAAACGGGCTGCGAAACGCGCGGCGCGCAGAATACGCACCGGGTCTTCGACAAAAGCCTCGCTGACATGGCGCAGCACCCTGTCGCGGATATCCGCCTGTCCATGGTAGGGGTCGATCAGCGTGCCGTCTTCGGCCCGTGCAATGGCGTTGATGGTGAGGTCGCGACGGGCGAGGTCCTCTTCCAGTGTGACATCGGGCGAGGCGAATACCTGAAAGCCCTTGTAGCCCCTTGTCGTCTTGCGCTCGGTGCGAGCGAGCGCATACTCCTCATTCGTCTCGGGATGCAGAAAGACCGGAAAATCCTTGCCGACCGGACGATAGCCCAGCGCCACCATCTGCTCCGGCGTTGCGCCGACCACGACGAAATCGCGGTCCTTGACCGGCAGACCGAGCAGCGCATCGCGCACCGCTCCGCCTACCTGATAGATCTTCATGATATCCGGCCGCCCTTCAAGACACCCGGCTAGCGGCCGGCCATGCTGCGGAAGCGCTCATAGGCAGCACGTGGCGTATCGTTGGCGAGATATTCCGGCACGATGGCTTCCATGGGTGCCGGCTTGATGCCGAGCTCGGGTGCGAGCTCATGCTGGCAGACGCTATCGACTTCCATGGACAGGAGATTGTCGCGCGTCATCAGCTTGATCGGCATCTTCTCCATGGCATAGGCTTGCCAGTAGGAAAGACGGTCGTTGAGACCGACGATCCTGCGTTTCTTGCCCAGCACGAAGACGACGAACTCGGCCAGCTCGCGCAGCGTATAGACGCGAGGCCCACCGAGTTGATAGGTTTTGCCATAGGTTGTCGGATTTTCCAGACTATTGACAAAGGCATCCGCCACATCCTCCACCCAGATCGGCTGGAAGCGGGCATCCGGCTTGGCCAGCACGACGACCGGCATGACCCTGACGATGCCGGCGAGCAGGTTGAGGAAACTGTCGCCGCGACCGAAGACGACAGAAGGCTGAAAAATGGTGACATGCAGCTTGCCCGAATGCGCCATGATCGCCGCCTCACCGGCCGCCTTGGAGCGCAGGTAGGCGCTGGGCGCCTCCAGTCCGGTCTGCAATGCGCTCATATGCAGCAGGCGCCGGATACCGAGTTTCTCGCACAGGGCGGCGATGCGCGCTGGCAGCTGATGATGCATGGCATCGAAGCTCACTTCCTTGCTCTCGTGCAGGATGCCGATCAGGTTGATGACCGCGTCACAGCTTTGCATGTGCATGGCAAGCTCGGCATCGTTCAGCACGTCGCATTCGACGACCTGCACATTGGGCAGCAGGGTCAGATGCTTGGCGCGCTCGCGCCGGCGGCTCAGCACCTTGACCGCATAGCCTGCAGCGCTCAGCCTGTGCACGATTGCACTGCCGACAAACCCCGAACCACCCAACACACAAACTTGATTGATCAACATCGATATCCTCAGTTGCTATTGCTGTCTTCCGAAGCGCCGCCATTGGCAGGCACGATGCCCAGCCTTTCCGTCAGAGGCAGGTTGCGATGCCCCATCTGTTGTGCGTAATAGTATGCATTGGCCATGACCTTTTTCACATAATCACGCGTTTCGGAGAACGGAATGGTGTCGGCATAAATCGTGCCTTCCAGCGGCTCCTTCCCGGCCCAGCGCTTGGGGCGTCCCGGTCCTGCATTATATGCTGCCGTCGCCATCAGCACCTGACCGTCCATGCGGTCCAAGGTATAGCGCAAATAATGCGTACCGAACTTCATGTTGACGTCCAGATCCGTGATCATGCCAGGCTTGTAATCGGCCATGCCTAGCCGCTTTGCAATCCATTTGGCCGTTGCCGGCATGACCTGCATGAGTCCGGAGGCACCGGCGCTGGATTTCGCCACGCCGATGAAGCGGCTTTCCTGCCGGATGAGGCCGTACACCCAGGCTTCATCCAGCGCATTCTCCCTGACATGGGCCCGCATCATGTCGCGGTACGGGGTTGGATAGCGCAGGGCAAAATCATGCGTCAGCCTGGTCTTTTCCGCGGTATTGATGGCGACATCGATCCAGTCGTTGCGAAAGGCGATTTCGGCGGCTGCGATCAGCTGTCTGTCATCGAAATCCTGAATCACCGCATTCCATTCCGCGCGCGCCTCCCAGCGGAAACCCAGCCTGTTCAGCGCGAGCGCGCGCTGGATGGCAGGCAGATCCTCGACGCGTTTCAGGTCCTCCGTGCCGGGTTTGTAGGCGACTCCCGGTGCATGCATGACATCGCCCAGCGCCTCGTTGGCGAGCAGTCCGTAATAGTGATGCTCGAGCGACAAGGGAACGAAGATCGCATTGGCCTGGGGAGTCTGGTTCATCTCCTTCAGTGCGCGCGCCTTCCAGTAGCGCCATGCCGGAACCTGCTGTTCGGCGTGAGACAGTGCCTCAATACTGCGCAGCACTTCCTGCCAATTCTTCGCCCGCAGCGCGGTGCGTACGCGCCACGCCTTCTGCTCATTATCCAGCACGGCATCATCGGCCAGCAGCCACCATTCCGCCGCCATGGGGTCATGCCGGCGCGCGGCATGCAATGCCAGCCTTCCCCATACGTAAGCCTGCTCCCCGGCATTGAATGCGGCACGATTGGCCTGCCAGATGTCCAGAGCCAGGGCAGGCTGCGTTCTCGCCACACGGTCGATGGCGTAGATATTGAGCTCCCGTCCATAGCGGGTCTTGTAGGAAATGACGTTGCGTTCCAGCACCTGCTGGGGGTTCTTGTATACGCGGTCTATCAGCCCGACGTTGCCGGCATTGATCGTACTGATGTAGCGGCTCACCGCCTTGGCCACACTGATCTTGCCGTCCTGCAGCGCAAGGCGGAAGCGCGCCCAGGCATCCTCTTCGGTCAGCCTGCCTATCTGGAACATCTCATCGAACAGCAGCGTGCAGTTGCTCGGCAGGTCGGCCGACACCAGCCACAGGCTGCGTAGACGCTCGGTATCGACGGCGGTTCCCGTATGCGCCTGCCCCTGCATCGTGTAACAGTTGACGGCCACATCGTCACGCCTGAGATTGGGCAGTTCGGCAAAAAAGGTCTGCCATTCCCTGTTTTTCCCCAGCTTTTTCAGCCATTCACCGCGCACACGGTCGGCAAAAGGAAACTCCGCATAGCGCTGCAGAAATGCCTGCACATCCTGATTGCTCGCAGCAGAGAGCTGCAGCAGCATGATCCAGTAATCGGCGTACGGCGCCAAGATGTCGCCCTGCGCCTTCATCTGCCGCGCATGCATCTGCAGTCCAGCCAGGTCCTGCTTGTTGTAGGCAGCCTGCGCCGCCGTCAGCAGCCCCTCGATTGTTTGCGCCTGCACCTGTTGCACAAACAGCATGCTCAAGGCCGCCAACAAAAACTTCATCGATTTATTCATTTGCATCCGGACTCGACACCAGCAACGAAAGAGTGCCGATGGTGCAAGCACACACCAAGGCTACTGCTTATAGAAGGATAATACGACCTGCCACAAAAAGCACGGCAGCGATGATGACCATCACCAGGACGAATTTGAAGAGCTGCCAGCAATAGCGCAGATATCGCTTATCGCTGGTCAGGAAATAGGCGCCCAGCAGAACGATGACTGCAATGACACCAAGCGCCAGCAATAATCGCAAAACCAGCATCGCAGATGCTCAGGTCGTCAGACGTACTGCAATACGGGAGCGACAGGAATCTGCAGCTGGAACGCGCCGGGGGCCTCCTCGATGTTCTCGAACGTGGCGTACTCCCAGGCTTCCGCATCGGCCAGCAATGCTCTCAACAGCTGATTGTTGAGCGCATGGCCGGACTTGTAGGCACTGAAAGCGCCGATGAGTGGATGGCCGAGCACGTACAGGTCGCCGATGGCATCCAGCACCTTGTGCTTGGCGAACTCGTCCTCGTAACGCAGACCATCGCCGTTCAGCACGCGGTATTCATCCAGCACGATGGCGTTATCCAGACTGCCGCCGCGTGCGAGTCCATTGGAACGCAGATACTCGACCTCGTGCATGAAGCCGAAAGTGCGGGCACGGCTGATTTCCCGGATATAGGAGTTATCGGCAAAGTCGATGGTGACACGCTTGCCGCTGTGCTCGAACACGGGATGGTTGAAGTCGATGGTGAAATCGATCTTGAAACCGAAATACGGATCGAATCTGACCCACTTGTCACCATCGACCACTTCCACCTTCTTTTTGATCCGGATGAATTTCTTCGCAACCGGCTGTTCGACTATGCCTGCCGTTTGTAACAGATAGACAAAGGGACCGGAACTACCATCCATGATCGGCACTTCGCTTGCGTCCATGCTGATCAGGATATTGTCTATGCCCAGGCCGGCCAGTGCCGAAAGCAGGTGTTCCACCGTCGCGACACGGGTGCCATTGTCTTCCAGCGCGGAACATAAACGGGTGTCCTTGACGAGGTCAGGGCGGACCTTGATTTCCGGCGATCCGGGCAGATCGATGCGTCGGAAAACAATGCCGGTATCAGGTGCTGCCGGACTCAAGGTCAGGGTAACCTTGTCGCCGGTATGCAACCCGACACCAGTGGTGCTGATCGCCTTCTTTAATGTACGTTGTTTTACCACGTCTTTCACCTCGTCAATTTGCTGTGAATATAGCACACCCGCCGCACTTTCCCTAGCCGGCGATGCACGGGCATTCCAGTCAAGCAATTGACTACATTGACATATTGCCTAATCCGCCTGCTTGCGCAGGAATGCCGGGATGTCATACTCCTCGACACCAGACTGCTTCATCGCTTCCACCGTTGCACGGCGACCATTGGAGGTGAACACGGCAGGCGTATCGTCTTCCGAGACGCCCACGCCTATGCTGCTGCCACCAACGAATACGGCCTGACCGGTCGTACCATCGCGCACCGGAGTCATCACGCGCAGCTCAGGCTTCTGCTGACGGCGGCCGATGGCACCGTTCAGGCCGGTAGCCACCATGGTCACGCGCAGACCGTCACCGATGGATTCATCGAACACATTGCCGACGATCACGGTGGCATCCTCGGCGGTAAAGGCCTTGATGGTGTTCATGACGTCGTAGTATTCCTTCATCTTGAACGAGGTGCTGGCCGTGATGTTGACCAGAACGCCGCGCGCATTGGCGAGGTTGACGTCTTCCAGCAACGGGCTGGCTACGGCCTGTTCTGCGGCGATACGGGCACGGTCCGGACCGCTTGCCGTGGCGGAGCCCATCATTGCCATGCCCATCTCCGACATCACGGTACGCACGTCGGCGAAGTCAACATTGACAAGGCCCGGGCAATTGATGATTTCAGCGATGCCGGAGACGGCATTGTGCAGCACGTCATTGGCAGCCTCGAATGCCTGCAAGAACGGTACGTCCTCGCCGAGCACCTCCATCAGCTTTTCGTTCGGGATGACGATCAGGGAATCGACATGCTTGGAGAGTTCTTCCAGACCTTCGGCCGCCACCTTGGTGCGCTTGCCCTCGAAGGCGAACGGCTTGGTCACCACGGCCACGGTCAGGATGCCCATTTCTTTCGCCACTTCGGCGATGATGGGTGCAGCACCGGTGCCAGTTCCGCCTCCCATGCCGGCGGTGATGAACAGCATGTCGGCGCCGTCGATGGCTTCTGCGATACGCTCACGATCTTCCAGCGCAGCTTCGCGGCCGATTTCCGGACGGGCACCCGCACCCAGCCCCTTGGTGATGTCGGCGCCGATCTGCAGTATGGTCTTGGCCTGGCTCTTCTTCAGTGCCTGAATGTCGGTGTTGGCACAGATGAATTCCACGCCGCCGACATTCTTTTCAATCATGTGCGCAACCGCATTGCCGCCGCAGCCACCCACACCTATCACTTTAATTACGGCCTCTTGCGAGTCCCTGTCCATAATTTCAAACATTGCTTTTCTCCTTGTCGATGTTACAAACTACTTCTGCCCAAACAACTGCATTTCTGCGGATTACTCCGGCAGAACCCTAAAAATTTCCCTTGAACCAGCTCTTCATCCTGTTCAGGATGTCGGCGAACGAGCCCGATGCCATCTGGCTTTGCAGCTGGCGCTCCACCTGCTGCTTGCCCATCAGCACCAGACCGACACCGGTCGCGTAACGCGGATTGCTGACCACCTCGGACAAACCTCCGACATAGCGCGGCATGCCGAGCCGTACCGGCATGTGGAAGATCTCCTCACCGAGCTCCACCATGCCACGCATCATGGAGGAACCGCCCGTGATGACGATGCCGGATGCGATCATTTCCTCCATGCCGCTGCGGCGCAGCTCGTTCAGCACCAGTTCGTACAGCTCGACGATGCGCGGCTCGATCACTTCGGCCAGCGTCTGTACCGAGAGCTGACGCGGGTCGCGACCGTCAACGCCCGGCACTTCCACCACTTCGCGTGGATCGGCCAGCTGCCTGAGCGCACAGCCGTACCGAATCTTGATTTCCTCGGCCGATTGGGTCGGCGTGCGGAACGCCACGGCGATATCGTTGGTGACCTGATCGCCGGCGATCGGCACGACGGCCGTATGACGGATTGCACCCTGCTTGAATACGGCAATATCGGTGGTACCGCCGCCGATATCGACCAGACAGACCCCCAGTTCCTTTTCGTCTTCGGTCAACACGGCCATGCTGGAGGCGAGCGGCTGCAAGATCAGGTCGGAGACTTCCAGTCCGCAACGCCGTATGCACTTGACGATGTTCTGCGCGGCCGCGACGGCGCCGGTCACGATGTGAACCTTCACTTCCAGTTTCATGCCGCTCATGCCGAGCGGTTCGCGCACGTCCTCCTGGCCGTCGATGATGAATTCCTGCGTGAGGATGTGCAGAATCTGCTGGTCGGATGGCAACGCGATGGCACGCGCGGTGTCGATCACGCGGTCTACGTCGGCCTGCGTCACTTCGGCATCCTTGATCTTGACCATGCCATGCGAGTTCAGGCTCTTGATGTGGCTGCCGGCAATGCCGGTAAAGACGGCGCTGATCTTGCAGTCCGCCATCAGCTCGGCTTCTTCCAGCGCGCGCTGGATGGCCTGCATGGTCGAATCGATGTTGATGACCACGCCTTTCTTCAGCCCGCGCGAATTATGCTGACCGAGGCCGATGACCTTCAGCGTGCCTTCGGGCTGGAGCTCGGCCACGATTGCAACGATCTTGGACGTCCCGATATCCAGTCCCACGATCAGATTCTTGTCTTCTCTTATCTTGCTCATTGATTTCTCCGTTCTTCCCTGCAGTCGCATCCCACTTCAAGCTGCGCCTGTCTTGCCTGTTGCCCGTACCGGTCGCCTGACGGCAAACCCGTTCGGATATCTCAAGTCCGCATAGGCAATCGACACCCCCAGCTTACTCAGGGTCTGCTGATAGACGCGGGCAAACTTCTGCAACCTTGCCTCCATGTCCTCGCGTCCCAGCTCGATCAC
Source organism: Methylophilaceae bacterium (assembly GCA_036562645.1). GTDB lineage: Bacteria > Pseudomonadota > Gammaproteobacteria > Burkholderiales > Methylophilaceae > UBA6140. The sequence continues at coordinate 52,411 of DATCJT010000020.1, forward strand.
CATGCCGTGATCCGTTTCTATCTGCCATGCCCCGCGCGGTGTCAGCACCAGCTGACTGATCTTCATGCCGGTCTCGGCCAGCAGTTCGCTGTATCTGGCATAGCGTTTCGCCACCTCGGCCACCGCTTCGCCGGGGCCGTAAAACACCGGCAGAACCTCGTCGGAAGCAGCATGGAACAGCTCGCCGTATGTGTTGACCAGCGCGATGTTGCCCCAGCGCGCGAGTTCCTGATGCTCCTCGACCACCACTTCCAGCCTATCCGGCCAGCGCCGTCTGACGCTGACGCTTCGCGCCCAGGGCAGTTTCTCGAATGCGTCGCGAGCCTTCATCAGGTCCAGCGTGAAGAAATTGCCCTGCAGATGCCGATCGACGATCAGCTTCAGCTGCTCCCGCGTCACGTGGTTCAGACTGCCCTCCACCCGCACTTCACGCAGCGGGAATATGGGCAGATGCACGACGACGTAGATTGCCGCATAGAGCATCAGCACCGCCGCCAGACCGTAAAGCAGGTTGGCGATCCAGTTCAGCACCTGCGGCTTATCCCACATGCGCATCACCGCCCGCACCTGCTACGCGAATGATCTGCCGCATCGCGCCCTCGTTCGCGTCTCGTCTACCTGCCAGATATGTCTCGTTGCTCACTGCGAGCCTCCTTGCACATCTTGCTGCTCACGCCGCTCCTGCCCGGAGATGCAAGCCGTCTCCAGTATCTTCAGCACCAGCTCATCAAAGCTCATGCCGTGTGCCCGTGCGGCCATCGGTACCAGGCTGTGGTCCGTCATGCCGGGCGATGTATTCACTTCAATGAAGTAATGCCGTCCCTGCTCATCCATCAGGAAGTCGATACGCCCCCAGCCACGACCGCCGATGGTACGAAATGCCTGCAGTGCCTCGGCCTGTATCTCTGCCTCCCTTTCGGGCGCCAGTCCACACGGACACAGATACTGCGTATCGTTCCGCAGATACTTGGCCTCGTAGTCATAGAACTCGTTGGCCGGCACGATGCGGATGACCGGCAATACGGTGTCCCCAAGGATGCCTACCGTATATTCACCGCCGCCGACGAACTTTTCTGCGAGCACCAGCGGGTCCGATTGCGCAGCGAGCTCGTATGCATCCTTCAGCTGGCCGTTCTGCCTGACCTTGCTGATGCCGATACTGGAACCCTCGTTGGCCGGCTTCACGAACAGCGGCAGCCCCAGTTCGCGCTCGATCGCAGCGAAATCGCTATCGACGGAAACCAAGGCGAAATCCGGCGTCGGCAGACCGGTCGCGCGCCACAGCAGCTTGGTCCGCCATTTGTCCATGCCGATGCTGGATGCCATGACACCACTGCCGGTATAGGGAATACCCATCAGCTCAAGCGCGCCCTGTATCGTGCCATCCTCACCATAGCGACCATGCAGGGCGATGAAGACACGGTCAAAACCTTCCAATTCGTGCAGCGGTCGTTCGGCCGGGTCGAATGCATGGGCATCCACACCGCTACGCCGGAGCGACTCCAGCACGGCCCCGCCGCTTTTGAGCGAAACCGCACGCTCACCAGAACGTCCGCCCATCAGCACCGCAACTTTTCCAAAATCCCTCGTCATTTTCCAAAACCTGTTTTAGCCATAAAGCACAGAACTCGCAGAGAAAATCTTCCATCCCGGCCCCCGCGATTCATGCCTGCTCTCCGATGATCCTGACCTCGCGTACCAGCGTGACACCATGCTCACGCTGCACCGTCTCCTGCATATGCGCGATCAGCCGCTCGATGTCTGCCGCTGTCGCATCGCCCAGGTTGACGATGAAATTGGCGTGCTTCTCCGACACCTGTGCCCCGCCGATGCGATATCCCTTGAGGCCGCTTGCCTCAATCAGCCGTGCCGCGAAATCCCCAGGCGGGTTGCGGAAAGTCGAACCGGCGTTGGGCAGATTGAGGGGCTGCGTCGCCAGCCGCTTCGCCAGCAGGCTCTTTATCTTTTGCTCGGCAGCACTCGCCTCACCGGCCGGCAGATCGAACCAGGCAGCCGTGAACCACTCGCCATGGACCGGCATTCCCACATGCCGGTAGCCGATATCGAACTCACTCTTGTCGCGCAGATGCAGTTCGCCGCGCCGGTCTATCGTCTGCACCCGTTTCACAACGTCCCAGGTCTCGCCGCCATGGCAACCGGCATTCATGGCCAGCGCGCCACCCACGGTGCCGGGGATGCCAGCCATGAACTCGGCGCCATGCCTGTGCTGGCGTGCCGTGAACCGCGCCAGCTTGGCGCAGGTGACACCGGCTTCAACCCGCACCAGATCACCATCCATGGCAAGACCGGTCAGCACGTTATGCATCAGCACGACGCTGCCTCGCACGCCGCCGTCACGCACCAGCAGGTTGGAACCGAGACCGATGAAATAAACCGGCTCCTTTGGCGGCAGGCTGCGCAGGTATTCCCCGAGGTCCTGCAGGCCGGCGGGTATATAGAACCGCTCCGCCGGGCCGCCGACACGCCAGCTGGTGTAACGGGCCATCGGCTCGTTCCGCAACAGGCGTCCCTGGAATTGCTGGTGCGCCATCAACCTGCGAGCTCCCGTGTCTGTGCCGCAACCTGACCGATGGAACCGGCCCCCATGACGATGACCACATCGCCGTCGTTCGCCATGGACAGGATCGCTTCCGGTATGTCGGTCGGCGCTTCCACGAAGCGCGGCTCGACCTTGCCTGCCACACGTACCGCCCTTGCGAGCGAACGGCCGTCTGCGGCGACGATGGGCTGTTCGCCGGCCGGATAGACCTCGGTCAGAATCAGGGCATCGACCGTCGATAGCACCTCGACGAAATCCTCGAAGCAATCGCGCGTGCGCGTATAGCGATGCGGCTGGAATGCCAGCAGCAGGCGCCGGCCCGGGAAGGCATCGCGGGCAGCAGCGATGACGGCCCGCATTTCTGCCGGGTGATGTCCGTAGTCATCGATCAGCGTGAAACGTCCACCATCCCGCGCCGGGATCTCGCCGTAGCGCTCGAAGCGGCGGCCAACGCCTTTGAATTCAGCCAGCGCCTTGACGATGGCGGCATCCGGCACATTGAGCTCGCTCGCCACGGCGATTGCCGCCAGCGCGTTTTGCACGTAATGGCGGCCAGGCAGGTTGAGCGTGACGTCGAAGGTGGTCGTCTCGCCGTTGATGCGCGTCACCTTGAAATGCATGCGGCCGCCGTCGGCCACGACATCGGTGGCACGGATGCGCGCATCCTCGGAAAAGCCGTAGGGCATCACCGGCTTCGTGATTTGCGGCAGGATGGCCCGCACGTTGGGATCATCGATACAGACGACCGCCATGCCGTAAAACGGCAACTGTTCCAGAAATTCGACGAATGCGCCCTTCAGCTTCTCGAAATCATGTCCGTAGGTGGCCATATGATCGGCATCGATGTTCGTCACGACGGAAATCACCGGAGTCAGGTGCAGAAACGAGGCATCCGACTCATCTGCCTCGGCAACGATGTATTCGCCGGCACCCAGTCGCGCATTGGTATTGGCGGCCTCCAGCCTGCCGCCAATGACATAGGTCGGATCCATGCCGGCCTCGGCCAGAATGCTGGCGATGAGGCTGGTGGTCGTGGTCTTGCCATGCGTGCCGGCCACCGCGATGCCTTGGCGGAAACGCATCAGCTCCGCCAGCATGACCGCGCGCGGCACGACCGGGATACTGCGGCTACGTGCTTCCATGACCTCGGGATTGCTTTCGTTGACGGCCGAGGAAACGACGACGACATCCGCCTTTTCCAGATTCTTTTCAGAGTGCCCTTGAAAGATCATCGCTCCCAGTTGTTTCAGCCGCTGGGTCACGCTGTTGCTCGTCAGGTCGGAGCCGCTGATGCTGAACCCCAGGTTGAGCAGCACCTCGGCAATGCCGGACATGCCGGAACCGCCGATGCCGACGAAATGGATGTTCTTTACGCGATGCCTCATGTCCGGTCTCCCATTTCTGCTGCAAGCGCCTCGAGCTGGTCGGCAATCGCCTCCGTCGCAGCCGGCCTGCCGAGACGGCGGGCGGCCTGCGCCATCCGCAGCAGGCGACCTCGCTCCAGCTGCTGCAGCAGTTCCGCAAGTCTCTGCGCTGTCATTTCGGCCTGGGGCAGGTGAATGGCGGCATCATGGGCGGCCATCCACTCCGCGTTGTCGCGCTGATGAGAGGTCGTGGACACCATGAGCGGTACCAGTATGCTAGCCACTCCGGCCACGGCGATCTCGCTGACGGTGATGGCACCGGCGCGGCAGACCAGCACGTCAGCATCGGCATAGGCTGCAGCCATGTCATCGATGAACGGCACCACGGTCGCCTTGACGCCTGCAGCCCTGTAGGCGGCCTGCAATGTCTCGATATGCTGTGCGCCGGACTGGTGCACCACGATCGGTCGCTTCTCTTCCGGGATCAGAGCCAGCGCGGAAGGCAGGGTCTCGTTCAGCGGCCGCGCACCGAGACTGCCACCGACGACCAGCAGCCGCAATGCCCCGCTGCGACTGCCGTAACGCGCCTCCGGCGCATCGATCGCCATGATCTCCCGGCGTATCGGATTCCCTGTCACCACGGATTTGGCGGCAAGTGTGCCCGGAACCCCGGCATTGTTCTCGAAGCCGAACATGATGCGGTCGGCAAGACGCGCCAGCATCCGGTTCGACATCAGCAGTGCGGCGTCGGCATTCACCAGGGCCAACGGCAAACCGCGCAGCCAGGTCGCCCAGCCGCCAGGAACCGTCACATAGCCGCCCATGCCGAGCACGACCGATGGCCGCAAACGTCCCATGAGGCACCAGGCCTTGTAGGTGGCCGCCAGCAGCTTGAACACGCCGACTACGCTATGCTTCAGTCCCTTGCCCCGCAGGCCCGAAAAATTGAGCCGAGTCATGGCGATGCCGCTGGATGGCACCAGATGGTTCTCCATGCCATGCCTTGTTGCCAGCCAGTGCACGCGCCATCCGCGTTTCTGCATGACCTCGGCCACAGCCAACCCTGGCATGACATGCCCACCCGTCCCTGCTGCCATGATGAGGAGCGTCCTGCTCATACCGGCAAACCCTTTTGTATGCGTCTGTTCTCAAAATCAATGCGCATCAGCACTGCCAATGCGATGCAGTTGGCCAGAATGCCGCTGCCGCCGAAGGACAGTAGCGGCAGGGTCAAGCCCTTGGTCGGCAGCAGACCCATGTTGACGCCGATGTTGATGATGGCCTGTACGCCGATCCATACGCCTATGCCTTGCGCCAGCAAGGCGGAGAAATAGCGCTCGTTGCCGATGGCTTCGCGGCCGATGGCAAATGCGCGGATCACCAGCCAGGCGAACAGCCCGATGATGGTCAGCACCCCGACGAATCCAAGTTCCTCGGCGATGACGGCAAGCAGGAAATCAGTGTGTGCCTCCGGCAGATAGAGCAGTTTCTCGACACTGGCGCCGAGCCCCACGCCCAGCCATTCGCCCCGCCCGAAGGCGATCAGCGCATGTGAGAGCTGATACCCCTTGCCGTACGGATCCGCCCACGGATCCATGAAGCCGATGATGCGCTGCAGGCGGTATGGCGAACTCCAGATGAGCAGCACGAAGCCCACGATCAGCAACGCGATCATTCCTGCGAAAATGCGGCCGTTGATGCCGCCCAGCCAGAGGGTGGCGATGGTGATGCTGGCAATGACTGCGAACGCACCGAAATCGGGCTCCATCAGCAATAGACCGCCGACCACGAGCATGACCAGCAACATCGGGAAGAAGCCCTTGGTGAAGCTGTCCATCACAGCCGCCTTGCGCAGCGTGTAATCGGCGGCATAGACCGCCACCAGCAGTTTCATGAACTCCGACGGCTGCACGGTGACGACGAACAGCGAGATCCAGCGGCTGCTGCCGTTCACCTCACGGCCTATGCCCGGAATCAGCACCAGTATCAATGTCGCCATGCCGACCAGGAACAGATAGGGCGCCATCTTCTGCCACATCTGCGTCGGGATCTGGAAGGTAATGGCCGCTGCCGCCAGACTAATGACCAGATAGATGGCGTGTCGGACCAGATAATAGGTCGATTGGTACCCGGTGGCACGCTCCGCCTCGGCCAGCGCAATCGATGACGAGTACACCATGACCAACCCGATGCCAAGCAGTATCAGGCTCACCCAAAGCAGGCCCTGGTCGTAGGTAGGCGTACTGTGGCGCATGCGTCCGCTCAGCATTTGCATCATCCAGTCACCTCCTGCCGGTTGCCGGCCAGCGACCGCACCGCCTCGCAGAACACCTCTGCCCGATGCGCATAGTTACGGAACATGTCGAAACTGGCGCAGGCCGGCGACAGCAGCACCACGTCTCCCGGCTCGCCGAGTTCGTATGCCATCGCCACCGCATCCTGCATGCTGGCGGCATGCTGCACGATGGCACCGCTGTCCTGCAGTGCGGCAGCGATCTGCGGAGCATCGCGTCCGATCAGGACAACGGCACGGGCATGCTGTCGCACGGCATCCGTCATGTGTGTGAAATCCTGGCCTTTGCCGTCACCTCCCGCGATCAGCACGACCGGCGCACTGAATCCGCGCAATGCAGCCACCGTGGCACCGATGTTGGTACCCTTGGAATCGTCATAAAAGCGCCGCCCGTCGATCTCGGCGACGAACTCGACCCGGTGCGGCAATCCCTTGAAGGTCTTCAGCGCCGGCAACAGTGACGCCTCATCGATGCCTACGGCATCGCACAGCGCCAGCGCTGCCAGCGCGTTTGCAGCGTTATGCAGGCCGGCGAGCGGCAATTCGTCCAGCACGAGCAGCCGCTCCTGCCCCCTGCTCAGCCAGATCTGTCCGTCATGCGCTGCCAGCCCCCAGTCAGCCGCACCGGACGCAGCGCCAAGACCAAAGGTCTGAATCCGGCAATCCGGCTGTGCCATGGCCATCACCAGCGTATCCTCGCGGTTCAGCACCTGTGTGCTGCAACCGGCGAAAATGCGTGCCTTGGCGGCGGTGTAATCATCCAGTGTGTCATAGCGGTCCATGTGGTCGGCAGAGACGTTGAGCACGGTCGCCGCGTCCGGCCGGAGGCTGCATGTAGCTTCCAGCTGGAAGCTGGACAGTTCCAGCACCCAGACATCCGGCCTGCCGCTGCCGTGCTCGCGTTCGACCAGCGCATCCAGCACCGGCAGGCCGATATTGCCTGCCACTACCGTATCGAGACCGGCTGAGGCGCAAAGATGCCCGACCAGGCTGGTCACAGTGCTCTTGCCGTTGGAGCCGGTAATAGCAATGATGCGGCCGCCGTCGTGCGCACGTGCGAACAGCTCGACATCGCCGACCACGTCCACACCGGCCGCCTGCGCCTGCCGAATCGCTGGCTCTGCCAGCGGCACGCCCGGACTGACCACGAGCATGTCCTGCTGCGCCAGCAAGGCAGCATCGAACACGCCGAGATGAACGTTCACCCCAGGCATCTCCTGCCGCACTGTCGCGAGCCCCGGCGGAGCCTCGCGCGTATCGGCGACGGACAACGCGGCAGCGCGGTCTTTCAGCCAGCGTAGTGCCGACAGACCGGTATCACCCAGTCCGAGCACCATCACACGCTTGTCCCTGAATGCCAGCGGCATGTTGATTGCAGCTCCCTTTCCTTACCTGATCTTCAATGTGGCCAGCCCGACCAGCACCAGCATCATCGTGATGATCCAGAAACGCACGACGACCTGGGTCTCCTTCCATCCCTTGAGTTCGAAATGATGATGCAGCGGCGCCATCCGGAAGATGCGCTTGCCGGTCAGCTTGAATGAGGCGACCTGCAGCATCACCGACACCGTCTCGACGACAAAGACGCCGCTCATGATGAACAGCACGATCTCCTGCCGCACGATGACGGCGACAACGCCCAGGGCGGCGCCGAGCGCCAGCGCCCCGACATCACCCATGAACACTTCTGCCGGATAGGCGTTGAACCAGAGAAAGCCTAGTCCTGCGCCGCCGATGGCAGCGCAGAATACGGCCAGTTCGCCCGCGCCCGGCACATAGGGCATGCCCAGGTACCTGGAGAAATACAGGTGTCCCGCGACATAGGCGAATATGGCAAGCGCGCTGGCAACCATGACGGTCGGCATGATGGCAAGGCCGTCGAGGCCATCCGTCAGGTTCACGGCATTGCTGCTGCCAACGATGACGAAGTAGGTCAGCACGACGAAGCTGACGGCACCCAGCGGCAATATCAGATCCTTGAAGAACGGCACGATGAACTCGGTCTGAGCCGGCACGCTGGCCGTGTTGAACAGATAGACGGCGACACCGAAGCCGATCAGCGACTGCCAGAAGTATTTCTCGCGCGCGGACAGCCCCTTGGGATTGCGATGCACGACCTTGCGCCAGTCATCCACCCAACCGATGATGCCGAAGCCTAGCGTCGTCAGCAGCGCGACCCAGACGAAACGGTTACCGAGGTCAGCCCACAGCAGCGTCGAGATTGCGATAGAGATCAGGATCAGGGCACCACCCATGGTTGGTGTTCCGGCCTTCACCAGATGCGATTGCGGACCGTCATCCCGCACCGCCTGCCCTACCTTGTATTCGGTCAGCTTGCGAATCAGGCCGGGACCGATAACGAAGGAGATGACGAGCGCCGTCAGCGTCGCCAGCACGGCGCGCAACGTAATATAGTTGAAGACGTTGAATACACGTATGTCCTGCGCCAGCCATTGTGCGAGCTCAAGCAGCATCGGACTCTCCCTGTGAGTTGTGTTCAGTAATCAATTCGACGACGCGTTCCATCCGCATGAAGCGGGAACCCTTGACCAATACCGTGCAGCCTTCGTGCATGCTCTTTTCCAGCACCTGGGCGAGTGCGGCTGGTGTTTCGAAGTGGTGTGCGCCGGCACCGAACGTCCTGACCATCTCACGCGTCAGGTCGCCCAGCACGAATAGCTCCCGCACGCCGGATGCCTTCGCATACTCGCCGATTTCGGCATGCATGTCGGCTGCGTCGCCGCCGAGCTCGCCCATGTCACCCAGCACCAACAGTCTGTCCCCGGGATATGCAGACAACACATCGATGGCGGCGCGCACCGAGGCTGGATTGGCGTTGTAGGTATCGTCTATCACCAGTGCACCGTGGATGCCCTGCTTGCGCTGCAACCTGCCCTTGGCTGCAGAGAAATCTTCCAGCCCGGTCCTGATGGCCTGCAGGCTGGCGCCCATGGCGATGGCCGCTGCAGTCGCCGCAAGTGCGTTGCAGACATTGTGTCGGCCTGCCACCGGCAGCCTGACATCCGTCTTACCCAGCGGTGTGCGTAGATGCAGATTGCTGGAGTCGGCATGCAGGTTGAAGCCTGCGCTGACATCCGCCGGATGCTCCAGGCCGAACGTCAGGATCCTGCGGCCTGCGGCCAAGTCTCGCCACAACCCGGCAAAGACATCATCCGCATTGATGACGGCAGTGCCATCCGCCGCCAGCCCCTCAAAGATCTCCCCCTTGGCGCGGGCGATGCCGTCAACCGAGCCAAGCTCGCCCAGATGCGCGACGCCGGCATTGTTGATCACGGCCACGTCGGGACAGGCGATGCGGGTCAGGTAGCTGATTTCGCCGAAGTGGTTCATGCCCAGCTCGACCACGGCAGCGCGGTGCTGCTGTCCGAGCCTGAGCAGCGTCAGCGGCAAGCCGATGTCGTTGTTCAGGTTGCCTTCGGTAGCCAGCACGGCATCCTCACCACCCGCCATTGCACGCAGAATGCTCGCCAGCATTTCCTTCACCGTGGTCTTGCCGTTGCTGCCGGTCACTGCCGCGAGCGGGATGCCGAACTTGCCGCGCCAGTACCCGGCGAGCGTTCCCAGCGACAGGCGCGTGTCCTCCACCAGCAGCGCCGAACGCAGATCCGGCATCCGGCGCGAGATCATCGCAGCAGCAGCGCCGGCTTCCAGCGCGGCTGCTGCAAAATCGTGTCCGTCGAACCGTTCGCCGCGTATGGCGACGAACAGCCGTCCGCGCATATCGCCACGGCTGTCATGGGTAACGCCGCTGAACGACACGTCCTCACCAAGCAGGGCGCCGCCGGTCGCCAGCGCTGCCTCGGACAAATACATCATGGTTGCCACTCCCTGAGGCTTGCTTGGGCCACGGCCGTGTCACTGAACGGATAGCGGATGCCGGCAATCTCCTGATAATCCTCATGTCCCTTGCCGGCCAGCAGCACCACATCCCCGGCCTCTGCCTGCCGGATGGCCAGCGCGATGGCCTGCGCACGGTCGGGAACAACCTCATGGTCTCCCCGCAGCCCCGCCTCAATGTCCCGGATGATGTCAGCCGGTACTTCGTCGCGCGGATTGTCGTTCGTGACGATCACCTTGTCCGCTAGTCTGGATGCGACTTCCCCCATGAGCGGGCGCTTGCCTGCATCGCGATTGCCGCCGCAGCCAAAGACGCAGATGAGCCGGCCGGAAGATTGCGTGCGCAATGCCTGCAGCACCCGTTCCAGCGCATCCGGCGTATGCGCATAATCGACGACGACCAGTGGCCGGCCGTCGCCACCCAGCTGTTGCATACGTCCAGCCACTGGGCGTACCTGCGCAAGTGCCGCCACCGCCTCTTGCAATCCCGCACCGGAGGCAAGCAACGCGCCAAGTACCGCAAGCAGGTTGGAAGCATTGAAGCCACCGAGCACGGGCGCTACCAACACGGCATGCTCATCGCCGAACGTGACCCGTATGGAGATTCCATGCGTCGAGAACTTCAGGTCATGACCATGCAACATCGCTCCATCGGCGAGACCGTAGGTCATGACCGGACGGCCGACGGCCATCAGTTCCTGCGCCACCGCACGGCCGAAGTCATCGTCGGCGTTCAGCACGCTGCAAGCGAGTCCGGGCCAGTCGAACAGCCTTCTCTTGGCTGCGGCATAGGATGCCATGTCTCCGTGATAATCCAGGTGATCGCGCGACAGGTTGGTCAGCACAGCCACATCGAAGCGCACGCCGTTCACCCGCCCCTGTTCCAGCCCGTGCGACGACACTTCCATGGCAACGGCCTGCGCTCCCTGCTGCAGATAATCCGCGAGCATGCCGTGCAGCAGGATGGGATCCGGCGTGGTGTTGATGGCGTGTGATAGCGCTGCCGGGAAGCCGTTCCCGAGCGTCCCAATCAATGCCGTCCTGCGGCCCAGCCGCGTCATCGCCTGCGCCAACCAGTGACTACAGGAAGTCTTGCCGTTCGTGCCGGTCACGCCGATCATCCAGAGCCGGCGCGAAGGCTCGCCGTAGAAGCGGTCGGCGATGTCACCGCACTGGCCGCGCAGACCGCGCACCGGCACATTGGCGATCTGCCAGTCCTGGTTCCACTCGAAACCCTCGCTTTCCCAAACCACGGCAGCGGCACCCTGCACTACTGCCTGCGCAATGAAATTGCGTCCGTCATGCCGTTCGCCAGGATACGCAAGGAACAGGCTGCCAGCCCTTACTGCACGGCTGTCCGCCGTCAGGCCGGTTGGACTGATGCCTTGTGCGCGCAATGTGGAGAGGATGTCGCTCATACCATCTCCTGTACTTCCGGCGCCTGTTCGGGCGGAATGACGATGTTGTCGTTGGGCGCATCCTGTGGTATCGCCAGCATGCGCAGCGTTCCCGACATCACTGCGCTGAACACGGGAGCCGCCACAGCGCCGCCGTAGTATTGCCCTGCGCTCGGCTCATCGATCATCACGGCCATGATCAGACGCGGATTCGAAGCCGGCGCGATGCCGACGAAAGAAGACACGTACTTGTTGGCCTGATAGCCGCCTGCACCCAGCTTGTGCGCCGTACCGGTTTTGCCGGCGACGCGGTAACCCATGACCTGCGCGCGCGGCGCGGTCCCCCCCGGCAGCACGGCAAGCTCCATCATTTCCAGCACGTCGCGCGCCGTCTTGTGCGAGAACACCTGCTGTCCGACCGGACGCTCGTTCAGTTTCATCAACGACACCGGCAGCAATTCGCCTTCGTTCGCAAACACCGTGTAAGCGCGCGCGAGTTGCAGCAACGTCAGATTCAGCCCGTAACCATAGGACATGGTGGCCTGTTCGATCGGACGCCAGTTTCTATAGTCGCGCAGACGGCCGGATGCCTCGCCGGGGAAACCGATATTGGTCGATTGTCCGAAGCCAACCTGATTGAAGACGGTCCACAAATACTTGGGCTCGAGACTCAGCCCCAGTCGCGCGGAACCGACGTTGGAAGACTTCTGGATGATTTGTGCGACGCTGATCTTGCCCTGCGGATGCACGTCGCGCACGGTCGCATTGCCGATACGCATCATGCCCGGCGTCGTATCGATGATGGAGGACGTGCTGACGGTACCCGCCTCGAGCGCGGCAGCGGCACTGAACGGCTTCAGGGTCGAGCCCGGCTCGAACAGATCGACGATGGCGCGGTTACGCGCACGGCCTGCCAGATTGACCGGGTTGTTCGGGTTGTAGCTCGGCACATTGACCATCGCCAGCACTTCACCAGTCTTCGCATCCAGCACGATGGCCGCACCGGCTTTCGCCTTGTGCTGCTCTACCGCCCTGGCAAGCTCCCGGTACGCCAGATACTGCACGCGCCGGTCTATGGACAGCACCAGATCCTTGCCGTCCTCCGGCACCTTGACAGCTTCCAGCTCCTCGACGATACGGCCCTGCCTATCCTTGATGACGCGGCGGCTGCCCTCCTTGCCGGCGAGCAGTTCCTGCGCGGCGAGCTCAAAACCCTCACGACCGATCTCGTCCACGCCAGTGAATCCGACCACATGCGCGGCCACCTCGCCGGCCGGGTAATAGCGGCGATACTCGCGCTGCATGTAAATACCGGGAATCTTCAGGCTCATGACCTGACGCGCCAGTTCAGGCGGGATGCGCCGCTTCAGATAGACGAACTCACGCGGGTTGTTTTCCAGCTTGCGCTTGATGGCATCAGGTTTCAGGTCCAGCAGCTTGGCTAGCTTCTGCACCTGCTCCTCGCTCATTTCGAGGTTGGGTGGATTCGCCCAGATCGATTCGACCGGCGTGCTGATCGCCAGTGGCTCTCCGTGTCGGTCCGTAATCATGCCGCGATGCGCGGGCAGCGTCAGGGTCCTGCTATAGCGCGCATCCCCTTTCTTCTGCAGGAACTGCTTGTGCGTCCCCTGCAGATACATGCTGCGACCGACCAGCACCACGAATCCGGTGAGCAGAATCGCCAGCAGCAGATGGCGACGCCAGGCCGGGAATCTGACGACGTTCTGACGGCTGCCGACACGTGCGATCCTGGCGGCATCGATCATGGCGCCACCTCCGTCACCGCCTGTTGCGGCAGCACGACGACCTGTATGCGCTTGCCGTCGGGCACTTCCATGTTCAGGTGCCTGCTCGCGATGCCTTCTATACGCGAATGCATAGCCCAGGTGCTTTGCTCCAGCTGCAGCTGCCCCCACTCGATCTCATACTGCTTGGCAGCATCCTGCGCTTGCTGCAGTTCGAAATACAGCTTGCGTGCCTTGTGCTGCGAGGTAACCACACCCAGAGCCGTCATGATCAGCACGGCGAACAGAATGAAGTTCAGCCTGGTCATTGCACCGCTGTCCTTTCCGCCACCCGCAGGACGGCACTGCGCGAACGCGGATTGCGCCTGACCTCGTCGGCGCTCGGCCTGATCGCCTTGCCAACCGCCTTCATGCGCGGCTGCGGTAGCTCGCTTGCCCGCACGGGGAAATTGGCCGGTAAATCGTCCCGGTCCTGCTCGTCCCGAATGAAGCGCTTGACGATACGATCCTCGAGTGAATGAAAACTGATCACCGCCAACCGTCCTCCCGGCTTCAGGAGGTCACGGCACTGAGGCAAGGCTAGCGACAGTTCCTCAAGCTCCTGATTGATGAAAATCCGTAGAGCCTGAAATGTGCGCGTCGCCGGGTCTTGGCCAGGTTCGACTTTTGGGACCGCCCCTGCCACGATCTTGGCAAGTTGTCCGGTAGTAGTGATGGCGCCCCCCGCAGAGCGTGCTGCAACAATCGCCCTTGCAATCTGCTTAGCAAACCGTTCTTCACCATATTCCCTGATTACCCCCGTAAGTTGTTGCTCTGTTGCCTCCGCGATGAACTCTGCCGCTGTTCGGCCGCGACTCTGGTCCATGCGCATGTCGAGCGGACCATCGAACCTGAAACTGAAACCACGCTCGCCGGCATCGATCTGCGGCGAGGAAATGCCGATGTCGAGCAGAATGCCGTCCACCTGCCGTATGCCGATTTCCGCCAGCTTCTGGCGGATGGCTGAAAAATGACTGTGAATGATCTGAAAGCGCGGGTCCGTGATCGCGCTGGCGGCTGCCACCGCATCGAGATCACGGTCTAGTGCGACAAGACGCCCGCTTGCGTCCAGCCTCTCCAGAATACGGCGACTGTGGCCACCACGACCGAACGTGCCATCGACATAGACACCGGACGGCCTGATGGCGAGCGCATCCACTGCCTCATCAAGCAAAACCGTGACATGTGCTGGCGTATTCAAATCGGAACCCTGCGGAGATGACTCGGATGACTGAGCGACGGAAAGCTTGGTAGGCTGGCGCACGCCAACGCTCACAGCGAAAAGCCCTCCAGCTCGGCAGGCAGCGACATGTCATCGCTGGACATTACGCTCTCCAGCTGGGCACGCCATGCTTCGATATTCCACAGCTCGAAGTGGCTACCTTGACCGACCAGCATGGCCTGCTTCTCGAGGCCGGCGAATTCACGCAGCGCCGGAGACACCAACAGACGGCCGGCGCTGTCCATCTCCAGATCCTCTGCATAACCGACCAGCAGGCGCTGCAACGCGCTGGATTGCCGGTCGAAGCTGGAGAGCGACATGATTTTGGCCTGAATGGGCTCCCAGGCCGGCTGGGGATAAAGGAGAAGGCAGCGATGCGGATGAGCGGTCAGAACCAGATGACCGGCACACTGCGACAGCAGGGCGTCGCGATGCTTGCTCGGCACCGCAAGCCTGCCCTTGGCATCCAGATTCAACGATGTTGCGCCGCGAAACATCCGTTCGCATCCCCTTGATTTGTTGAATGAGGAAACTGTCAATCAGAGCCTTGGCGCCGGACTCAGTGCCGCGAAACGAGCCGGCGACTCAAATTTCAATTTCCCACAATTTCCCACTTTTCTCCACTGCCACCCACTATAGATAAAAAAAATGGGCGATGCAAGCCCTTTTTCATGACTTTTCCCTTTTGGGACAATGACTTAGCGGATTTTATTGGTAAAAAATATTTCCTTAATAATTAATGGGATAGAAAAGCAAGTGAATGTGCTTTGTGAGAACTCTTCACGATGTGATTGAAATTTTCCTCACGACCATCGAACTCTCGTACGCAGGCGGATGCGCACGCATCACTGGCCGGCGATGCGGGCACTGGAACATTAAGAAACAATGAAGGAGAAGCTGGCCGATAAGCCGGGTTCTGTACCCACCTTGCGGCGGGCGACAGTCATTCATCTAGGCGTGCGGTTACCCGCACGCTCAAGCAGCCTACCCGGCAGCAGCGCGAGCCACGCTATTGCTGCCCTATTTGGCCTTGCTCCGGATGGAGGTTACCGCGTTTCACGTCCGCCTTGCGGCTTACTCGTCTCTGTGGCCCTATTCCTCGCCTCACGACGTACGGCCGTTAGCCGTCATCCTGCTCTGCGGAGCCCGGACTTTCCTCCCCTCACGTTGGTGAGCGGCGACTGTCTGGCCAGCTTCAGGCATCATTCTATCATGCCAGCTTCCAGCCGATTTCCTGTCCAGCCCGCAACGGAACCAGTCTGTCGCCCCCCATGGCAAGCTCGTCCGGCACCCGCCAGCGCTGCCTGGTCAGCGTGATGCGCTCACGATTGCGCGGCAATCCATAGAAATCGGCGCCGTGGAACGCAGCGAACGCCTCCAGCCTGTCCAGCGCTCCTGCGGTTTCGAACGCCTCTGCATACAGTTCGATCGCGGCATGCGCCGTATACATCCCCGCGCAGCCGCAGGCTGACTCCTTCGCAGACTTCGGATGCGGCGCGCTGTCCGTTCCGAGGAAGAATCTGGGGTCACCGGAGACGGCCGCACGCACGAGCGCCTGACGGTGCTCCTCACGCTTCAGGATGGGCAGGCAGTAATGGTGAGGTCGGATGCCGCCCGCAAAAATGGCGTTGCGATTCATCAACAGATGATGCGCGGTGATCGTGGCACCGACACGACCCGAAGCCGCCATGACGAAATCGACCGCATCGCGCGTCGTGATGTGCTCGAACACCACGCGCAGCCCCGGAAACCGTTGCAGCAACGGAATCATATGGCGCTCTATGAACACCTTCTCACGGTCGAAGACATCCACATCCGCATCCGTGACCTCGGCATGCACTAGCAGCGGTAAGCCGCACTCCTCCATTGCCGCCAGCGCCGCGGCACAGCGATCCAGGCTGGTCACCCCGGAATCGGAATTGGTGGTCGCACCGGCCGGATATAGCTTGACGCCGTACACGATGCCACTCGCCTTCGCCCGGCGGATCTCCTCCGCGGTCGTGTTGTCAGTCAGGTACAGCGTCAAGAGCGGTTCAAAGCCAGTCCCGGCCGGAAGAGCGGCCAGAATGCGTTCCCGATAGGCCTGCGCCATTTCGGTCGTCGTGACCGGCGGCCGCAGATTGGGCATCACGATAGCGCGCGCGAACTGCCTCGCGGTATCGGGCAGGACGGCACGCAGCGCCTCACCATCCCGTAGGTGCAGGTGCCAGTCGTCCGGTCTGGTCATGGTCAATGTCTGTGTCATATCTCAATCTTCAATCGTTGGCGTTGTTCTTGATGGTCAATCCGTATTCGTAAAGCGCGTTCTTCTTCTCGCCACTGATCGCCGCTGCCAGTTTCACCGCCTGCTTCAACGGCAACTCCTCCATCAGCAGTCGGAGCAAGCGGTCGGTTTCAGGGGTGATGCCTTCGGACCTCGTCTGCGGCATAGGCTCCACCAACAGCACGAACTCGCCGCGCTGCCGATTAGCATCTCCTTCCAGCCAAGCCGCGGCATCGGCAAGCAGACAACGGTGAAACGTCTCAAAGGTCTTGGTCAGCTCGCGCGCGATGGTGAGCCGACGCTCTCCACCCAGCACCGCCGCCATATCCTTGACGCTCTCCAGCACGCGATGCGGCGCCTCATAAAACACCAGCGTCAGCGGATGCGCCTTCAGCGATTCCAGCCGACTGCGCCGCTGGCTGCCACTTGCCGGGAGGAAGCCGATGAAACTGAATCCGCCCTGCCGAATACCGGCGGCGGAAAGTGCTGCGATCACCGCACTGGCACCAGGCACAGGCACCACATCAATGCCGGCCTCACGCACGAGATCGACGACGACCGCACCGGGATCGCTGATGCCGGGCGTGCCTGCATCCGTCACCAGCGCGACCGACTCGCCTGCCCGCAGGCGTTCCAGCAGCATCTGCGCAGACTGATGCTCGTTATGCTCATGCACCGCAAGCAGCCTTCTCCGAATGCCGTAATGTGACAGCAGGCCCGAACTATGCCGTGTATCCTCGGCAGCGATGACATCGACCGATTTCAGCACTTCCAGCGCCCGCAGCGTGATGTCCTGCAAGTTCCCAATCGGTGTGGCTACAACATATAATGTGCCGATATGATTCAACGTTTCCTGTCCTTGTTCTTCCGGCCAATTCTGCTCGCCGTCCTCATGCTCGTCAGTGCACCTGCGGCCGCAGCAGGCTCTGCCGAGGCGACATTCGCCGAGGGTCTGGACTGCCTGCAACGGCAGGACATCGACTGCGCCCGCATCGCACTACTCAGAATCCCGCCGCAAACGACCTTTGCGAAAATCCTCGAGGGCGCCATCGCCGTGTCCGACAATGACATCGACCGCGCATTCCGCCTGCTGCTACCGATACAGGTCAGCGGCACCGTCGCGGATGGGTCGCTGCTGCCGGAAGCAGTTGCAAGTTTACACTCAAGCCTCGCCCAGGCATACGACAGCCAAGGTGATCATTTGCGCGCGCTCGAGCAACGCATGCTTGCAGAACGGCAATGGCGAATCGCCGGCAAGGTGGAAGGCGAACCGATCCGCCGCAACCAGACTGCGATCTGGCAAACCCTATTCGGCCTCGACCGCGCACGACTCGTCGAAATGCGCGGCGAAAGCTTGGATACCGGCATCCAAGGCTGGATCGACCTGGCGCTCGCCCTGCAGTCCAGCCATGACCATGCTGCCACCATCGCCGACTGGAAGCAGGTCTATCCCGATCACCCGGCCGACACGCGCCTTGTGCTGGAGCTGACGCCGGTGCCGGAAACCGCACCCTTTGGTGACACTGCATTACGCAGACACAGGATCGCCCTGCTGCTACCGTTTGCCAATGCGGCATTCTATCCGGTCGCAGATGCCGTCCATCAGGGCTTTACCGCCGCCATGCGTATTGCCGGCGACACCAGCGAAGTCGTGATCTACCCGACCAACGGCGACAAGAATCTCATCAACACCGTGCATACCCAGGCCGTCAACGACGGCGCCGACTTCGTCATCGGCCCGTTGGTGCGTGACGAAATCACCGCACTGGTCACTGCCGCCCTGCCCGGCGGCGAACTTGCTGTGCCGACACTGGCACTGAATCAGGCGGACGCCAGCTTTGTGCTGAAGAACCTGTACAGCATCGGCCTTTCGGCCGATACCGAAGCCGCTCAGATCGCAGCCATGGCGCGCGACGCAGGCATGCAGCGCGCCGCCATCCTCACCGCCGACAACGGTATCGGCGCCCGCCTGAGCGAAGCCTTCGCCAAGGCATGGCAATCGGAAGGCGGTCAGGTGGTGTTACAGGCCGGCATCGACAGCGAAATTCCGATCGACGAACTGCAGGCGCAGATCCAGTCGCTCGCACCCGACCTCATCCTGCTGGCCATGGATGCGGAGCAGGGGCGTGCAATCCGTGCGCATCTCGACATCACGATCCCGGTCTTCGGCTTCTCCCATATCTACACCGGCATCAATTACGAACCGGAGGATGCCGCATTGCTGGCCGTCCGCTTCACCGACCTGCCTTGGGTGCTGAACGCAAACGATCCGGAATTCCTTCCCTACCGAAGTGCCGCCGCCAATCTGCCGGCGGGCACGATGCAGCGTCTTTTCGCATTGGGCGCCGACGCCTATCAGGTGCTGACGGCCATCGCCTCCAGACCTGGCCAGGAAACCATCATCCACGGACTGACCGGACGCATCCGTATCGATGCCCAAGGCGAGATCGAGCGCAGGCTGGCCATCGGCCGTTTCGAAGGCAGCGGTGTGCTATTGGAGCAGCGGCCTTGAGCAACCGCGGCACCGAGGCGGAATCCGCCGCGGCCGAGTATCTGCAACAGAAGGGACTGAAGCTGCTGGAGCGCAATCATGTATCGCGCTATGGCGAGATCGACCTCATCATGCAGGACGGCAAGACGCTCGTCTTCGTCGAAGTGCGCCTGCGCAGCAGCTCCGGCTTCGGCGGCGCGGCCATGAGCATCACCCCGGTCAAGCAAAAACGCATCATGCGCACCGCTGAGCAATACCTGCAGCGTCATGGCAATCATGCCTGCCGCTTCGACGTCGTGCTCATGAGTAGGGCGGACGGCAGCGATATCGAATGGATCCGGAATGCCTTTGACGCCAATTGAACATACAGGAAATCAAGCATGGATCTGATCGCCAGAATCAGCAACCAGTTCGAACAGAGCAGCCGTCTGACAGCTGAACTGACGGAATTGCTGTCCCTCCCCATTGCCGATGCCGCCAGTATGATCGTCGATGCCTTGCTGAGAGAGCAGAAGATACTGGTATGCGGTACTGGCGGCGCGGCCGCCCTGAGCCAATATCTGGTCACGCTGCTGCTGAATCGCTTCGAGCTGGAGCGCCCGGGCCTCGCCGCCATTTCACTATGTAGCGACAGCACGGCCCTGACTGCCATCGCCAACGAGAACCATTTCGAGCATATCTTCTCCAAGCAGATAGCCGCGCTGGGCATGGAAGGTGACGTACTGCTGGCGTTCTGCAACCACGGCACCTGCCCCAGCACCATCGGCGCCATCCGCAGCGCCCAGGAACAGGGGCTCCGTATCATCGCGTTCACCGGCGGTGATGGAGGCGGCGTGGTGGAACTGCTGGAAGAACAGGATCTGCACATCGGCATACCGCATGACAATGCTGCAAGAATCATGGAATCATTTCTGCTGTCCCTGCATTGCCTGTGCGATGCCATCGATAGTCTATTGTTAGGAGTGAACGAATGAATCAGCACCAACCGAGCACCAGCATCAAACTGATCGCAGCCGCCCTGATTTCGCTGCATCTCGCGGCATGCGTGCCGGTCGTCGCCGGCGGTGCCGTCGCCGGTGGCGTCATGGCTGCCGACCGCCGTACCAGCGGCATCTACATCGAGGACCAGGCCATCGAACTGAAGGCGAAGAAACGCATCATCGACAATGTCGGTGCAGCCAACATCAATGTCAGCGTCACCAGCTTCAACCTGCATGTACTGCTAACCGGTGAAGCCGTCAGCGAGGAAATCCGGGCCCAGGCCGAACGTGCCGCGCTCAGCGTCGAGAACGTCAAGAGCGTCACCAATGAACTCGCCATCAGCGAGAAGAGCGGTCTCGGCACCAGCGCCAGCGACACCTACATCACGTCCAAGGTGAAATCGGCCATGATCGCTGAAAACCGGTTCCCGGCCAATTATGTCAAGGTCGTCACGGAAAACTCCGTCGTCTACCTGATGGGTCTGGTCACGCGCGAAGAGGCCGAGGATGCGGTAGACATCGCCCGCAACGTCAGCGGCGTAGAGAAAGTGGTGAAGGTCTTTGAATACATCAACTGACAGCGGCATGCATAGCACCTGAATGCTATAATTCCGTAACTATCTTCACCATACAGTTCTTATGGAATCCACCAGTAAAAACAGCACGAACAACGAGATCATCATCGAGGGTCTGACCCGCTCCGGCAAACCCTTCCGCCCCAGCGACTGGGTGGACCGCATGTGCAGCACGTATGCCACCTTCGGCCCCGACAAGAAGTTGCGCTATTCGCCCTACCTCAAGCCTCGCATGCGTAACGGCGTACGCTGCCTGGCCGTGAACCTGGGTCTGAAGGACGTCAACCCGGAAGGCTATGCACAACTCATGCACTTCGTCGAGGAGAATCAGCTGAACGTGGTGGATGCCGAGGGCAACAGCATCCCCGTTCCCAACTAAGTCTACGCGTTTGCCTGCCGGTCGGGCCGGCAGGTGCGCGGACTCGCACCGACATCACGAGCCCCGTGACAAAATTCCCAAGAGACACTACCATCATCGAATCAATTTCGGAGTCGAACTGAATGCCCTTGACTCTCACGGTTCCGGCGCTTGAGGAAAAACCGCTGATCGTTGCCGAGACGCGCCCGCAGAAGGTGCTCGAGTTCCTTTCCAGGCTGCCGTCGGCACCGTTGGAAGCCGCCACAGCCTTGCGTGACGAAATGGAAATCCTGAACCGGCAGAAGGTCGCCGCCGACAATCGCCTGCGCGCGCTCGACCTCTATCGGGAACATGTCGTCCGTCTTACCGACAACCTGGCCGACGCCTACCGCAATTCGACATTGCCGCTCTCGCGTGAATCCAAGACGCATGCCGCAGCTGCCGAGGCACTCTGGCTTGAACTGTCATACGGCTACAAGCTGGCCTTGCTCGACCAGATCGGCCAGCTGTTCAGTCCCAGCGACAAGACCGCCGCCCTCACCATCTACCATGCCATGGAGTCACTGCGCCGACTGTCCATGGTGTATTACGAAACCTATTTCAGCGTGCCCGGCAGCATCTGGCGCGACTGGCATCAGCTCTATTTCCATGCGGCACAGAAATCGCTGCATGAATTCGCGCTCACCGTGGACGGCAAAAAGACCAGTATCGACCTGCTGTACAAACAGATCCTGCTGATGGCGCTGACAGACCCACAGCATCTGGCACCACAGGACATGGAGCAGGTTGCCGACTACATCGCCCGTTTTGCCGGCCACACACAGCTGCAGGGGCTGGGCATCCTAGAAAACCCGGCCGGGATTTTCATCATCGCGCTGGACTCGGACAAGCCCCCCATACCGTATATCAAGAACGTCGAACAAACCGACGACAGCACCGACATCCTGTTCATCACGGTGGATCTCGCGCGCCTCGTCCATCAGCATCTGCAAATGCTGCAATCCGGCAATATCGCCAGAAACTCCGGACTGCCCGAGAATGCAAGCGATGGGCGATATCAGGACATGCTGGTCTATCTGATCAAGCATTGGGGAGTCTCGCCAAAACGGATCTACAAGCGCTCGAACAAAAATGGTCGCGCACAGATAGGCATCGGCCTGACCGCCACGCACTACTTCATCAACAACGAACGGCACTATCAGCAGCCGAGGACGTCAGATTCGGCAGAAACCGCCGCGCCTCCCACCCCAGGAACGCCGGTCAAACCATCGGTCTGGCAAGTCGTCAATGTCAGCGCCAACGGAACCGCGCTGAGAAAGTTCCCGTCGGTCGATGCCAGCGTTCGAATCGGCGAACTGCTCAGCATCAAAAGCGACAACGAGCCGAACTGGTCGGTTGCCGTGCTGCGCTGGGCCGTCAATGGCGAGCAGGAACAGCTGGATATCGGCACCCAACTACTGGCACCGAAGGCAGAAGCGATCGGCATTCGCCTGACGAACACCGACGGCGCTTTCGAGCCGGCACTGGCCCTACCGGAAATGCCGTCCATCAAGCAGGCCGCCTCCATCATCGCCCGTTGCGGCACTTACGCCCCGGCCCGCGTGCTGGAACTGGATCAGAATGGTCGCATTTCCCGCATCCTGATTACCAAACTGGTCGAGCGCACCCACAGCTTTGAGCGTTTCCAGTACAGCGTACTCTAGACATCGCCACGGCATGAAACGCAAACCGGCACACGTTACCGGCTTCACCATGGCTTCGCATGGAGCGATAGATGAAGCTTCACGCGCGCCAGGTTTTTCGCTAGGATAGCGAAATAAACATATATACCATCTGAAATCCGTATCCATCATTTCACAGAGGATCACATGAGCGAACACATCATTCACGTCAGCGATGACGACTTCGAGCAGGAAGTCCTGCAGTCACAAACCCCGGTTCTGGTCGATTACTGGGCTGAGTGGTGCGGTCCCTGCAAAATGATTGCCCCCATCCTCGATGAGGTCGCAAAGGAATATGCCGGTCGCCTCAAAGTCGCCAAGCTGAATATCGATGAAAACCAGAACACCCCGCCGAAATACGGCATTCGCGGCATTCCGACCCTGATGCTGTTCAAGAACGGCAATGTCGAAGCCACCAAGGTGGGTGCTCTTTCCAAGTCGCAATTGACCGCTTTCATTGACAGCAACATTTAATGCAGTTACTGTTTGACCTGATTCTTGCGTTTTAGTCCTTCCAACACCAAAACACGGGAATCAGGTACTTAAATAACGATTCTCCCGGCTTTTCTTCCTTTCCCCATGCAGTTTCGAACTCCAGCGAGCTTTTCCTTATGCATTTATCCGACCTGAAACATCTACCCGTTACAGAACTGGTTGAAATGGCGATCGCCAACGAAATCGAGAATGCCAGTCGCATGCGCAAGCAGGACCTGATCTTTGCCCTGCTGAAGAACAAGGCGAAGAAGGGTGACAGCATTTACGGTGACGGCACACTGGAAGTGCTTCAGGATGGATTCGGCTTCCTGCGCTCCCCTGACACATCGTATCTGGCAGGCCCGGACGACATCTACGTCTCTCCTTCCCAGATCCGTCGATTCAACCTGCATACCGGAGACAGCATCCAGGGCGAGATTCGCACACCAAAGGAAGGCGAGCGCTATTTCGCGCTGGTCAAGGTCGATAGCGTCAACGGCGAACCGCCGGAGAACACCAAGCACAAGATCCTGTTCGAGAACCTCACGCCGCTCTTCCCCACCGAGCCGTTGACGCTCGAGCGTGATATCAAGAGCGAGGAGAACATCACCGGCCGCGTCATCGACATGATTGCGCCAATCGGCAAGGGACAGCGCGGCCTGCTGGTCGCCAGCCCGAAAAGCGGCAAGACCGTCATGATGCAGCACATCGCGCATGCCATCACGGCCAACCATCCGGATGTGGTGCTGATCGTACTGCTGATCGACGAACGCCCGGAGGAAGTGACGGAAATGACACGCTCGGTCAAGGGCGAAGTGGTGGCTTCCACCTTCGACGAGCCAGCGACCCGCCATGTCCAGGTTGCCGAAATGGTATTGGAAAAGGCCAAGCGATTGGTCGAACACAAGAAGGACGTCGTCATCCTGCTCGACTCTATCACCCGCCTCGCGCGGGCCTACAACACCGTGGTACCGGCTTCCGGCAAGGTGCTCACGGGAGGTGTGGATGCCAATGCGCTGCAGCGCCCGAAGCGCTTCTTCGGCGCCGCGCGCAACATCGAGGAAGGCGGCTCGCTGACCATCATCGCAACTGCCCTCGTGGACACGGGCTCACGTATGGACGACGTCATCTACGAGGAATTCAAGGGCACCGGCAACATGGAGATCCACCTGGATCGCCGCATGGCCGAGAAACGCATCTACCCCGCCATCAACGTCAACAAGTCGGGCACACGCCGCGAGGAATTGCTGATCGAGAAAGACATCCTGCAGAAGATCTGGGTGCTGCGCAAACTGCTGTACCCGATGGACGACCTCGAAGCAATGGAATTCCTGCTGGACAAGATCAAATCGACCAAGAACAACGCCGAGTTCTTCGACGCCATGCGCCGCGGCTGACCTGTCGAGGCTTCGAGGCCAGGGTCGGATTCCCACACCGACACATGGTCGGCGGTGACTACGGAATTAGTTGTTGAAAACTTCCATCTTTTCGTTGATAATCACGAGTTTTCTGCGACAGCATTTGAAAGAGACATCAGCATGAAGGCCGATATCCATCCGAACTATCCTGTAGTTAACGTGACTTGCAGCTGCGGCAACAAGTTCGAGACTCGCTCGACCATTGGCAAGGATTTCCATGTGGAAGTCTGCTCCCTGTGCCATCCGTTCTACACCGGTAAGCAGAAGATCGTTGACACTGCAGGTCGAGTCGAGAAGTTCCGTCAAAAATACGGCATGTAATTACTGGCGTGATTTTGATAAAAAGGCAGCTTTAGCTGCCTTTTTGTTTTTACAATAGCAACCTCACCCCACAATAACGGATAACGATGGCTTTTGATCTGGATCATGATTGGCAGGGCAATCTGGCGACCCCGCGTGCTCGCATAGGCGAACGGGCCAAAACCAGGCTACTCATCATGCTCAGCGTCATCTGGATCTGCATGGGCCTGATCGGGCACGAACCTTGGAAGCCCGATGAATCGCAGACCATCAGTATCGTCAAGTCCATGCTGCAGGCCGAAAACCTGCTGACGCCGATCGCCGTCGGCAATGCTGGCATGGATGCGCCACCGCTCTATTACTGGACCGCAACCGCAGCCGCGAAACTCCTTTCCCCTGTGCTGAGTATGCACGACGCAGCACGGCTGGCAACCGGTCTGTGGATGAGCATCACCCTACTCATGGTGGGCATGATCGGCAGGGAGCTGTGGGGATACGGCACCGGACGCCAGACCACGTTCATCTTCCTCGGCTCATTCGGCCTAGTATTGCCCGCTCACTTGCTGATGCCGCAAGCGGCTGCACTTGCCGGTCTCGCTATGGGCTTTTACGCGCTGGCACTGGCCAAACGCCGCCCCTATCGTGCCTCCATGCTGCTGGGCTGCGGCCTCGGCATCGCCTTTCTTGCCGGTGGACTGATTCCGGCATCGATTCTGCTCCTGACCGCCATCATCCTGGCCTTGCTGTTCAAGACATGGCACAGCAGGAGCTTTCTCATCGTTGCCGCGCTCGCCATCCTATTCGCCGTTCCGTGGCTCGCGGTCTGGCCGCTGCTCACCTCAATGCAGGCACCCGAAGTCCTGTCGCAATGGTGGCATTCCAGCATCAGCGATTTCGGCAGCCTGAATTTTTGGTATTACATCAAAACCCTGAGCTGGTATGCCCTGCCTGCGCTGCCCCTAGCACTGTGGGGAATCTGGTACTACCGTGCCAACCTGCTGCACGAGGCACGCTTTCAGCTGCCGATCACCTTCTTCATCGTCAGCATGCTCCTCATCGCCGGCAGTGCGAACCCCAGGGAAACCAATGCGCTGGTATTCCTGCTGCCGCTGGCTGCCATCGCCGGCGGCAGCGTCGAAACGCTGAAACGCGGTGCCGCAGGACTGCTCAACTGGTTTGGCATCATGCTATTCGGCATCATGGCATTCCTGATTTGGCTGGGATGGTTCGCCATGCAGGCCGGCTGGCCCGCCAAGCTCAAGGAGCGCATGCATTTTCTTTCCGGCGTCACAGAGCCGGAATTCGGCTGGGTCGGTTTCCTGTTCGCCATCGCCATCACCCTGATATGGCTGCTCGTCATCAACAGGTCGCGTCGTTCCAACCGCGCCGCCGTCACGGACTGGGCGGTCGGCTGTACCATGGTCTGGAGCCTACTGATGTGCCTCTGGCTGCCATGGATAGACTCGGCCCGAAGCTACGCGGGTGTCATGCGTGGCATGGCAGCCTCCCTCCCAGCAAATTACGACTGCCTGCAAAGCCCGAACCTGGGCAGCGCCCAAACCGCACTGCTGGACTACTATACCGGCATCAGGCCTAGCACCCCGGATCATGGCACGCAATGCAGCTACTATCTGTTGCAGCATGAGCGCGGCAAGCCGGCAATCGAACCAGGCAGCGGGTGGCGCCTTATCTGGGAAGGCAAACGCGCAGCCGAGCGGCGTGAAAGCTTCCGCCTTTATCAGAGGATCAGCTGAAACCGCGCAAGTTCTCCCGCCAATGGCACGGAATGCCATCCGCATTTCCGCTTCCGTAACGAATAACCATAGCAACAGAACGGGTAATTGCCTGTATCGAAAAGATATTTTTACCGACCCGACAGAACAAAATCTTCGTTTTGCAATCTCTATAAAGAGATGACACGGCCAATATTTGGTAACATATGCGGTAGTTTTGCCAGATCGTTCAGGAAGAGCATATTTTGGAAGCGAACCACCTATCCAGTATCCAATCCCACATTGACCGTTACAAAACCACGGCAGGCGGGCTTTTACCCTTGCTGCATGCCATTCAGGACGACATCGGCTACATTCCGGAAGAAAGCTATGCGCTGATCAGCAAGGCGCTCAACCTCTCGGTCGCCGAAGTCCACGGCGTAGTAAGTTTCTATCATCATTTCCGCACCCAGCCGCCGGGGCGGCACGTTCTGCAGATTTGCCGCGCCGAATCCTGTCAGGCCATGGGGTCTGACGACATTGAGGCATGCGCGAAATCGCTGCTGCAGATCGACTACCATGAAACCAGCACCGATGGCGCCATCACGCTGGAACCGGTCTATTGCCTCGGCAACTGTTCACTGTCACCGTCCGTCATGTTGGACGAAAAAGTCCACGGCCGTGTCAGCAAAGAAAAACTTACCCGCCTGATCCAGGCTGCGAGAGATTCACAATGAGCGTCAAGGTTTACATTCCAAGAGATTCAGCCGCACTCTCCATGGGCGCAAACGAAGTCGCCCAGCAAATCGCGTCCGAGGCTGCCCGCCGCGGTGTCACCATCGAAATCGTCAGAAACGGCTCCCGCGGCATGCACTGGCTGGAACCACTGGTGGAGGTTGCTACCGATCAGGGCAGAATCGCCTATGGCCCCGTGGAAGTAGACGATGTCGCCAGCCTCTTCGCCAGCGACTTCCTAAACGGCGGCGCACACCCGTTGCGTCAAGGTGTCACCGACGAGCTGCCCTGGCTGAAGAATCAGGAACGCCTGACCTTTGCCCGCGTCGGCATCACCGACCCGGTCAATCTGGACGATTACATCGCACATGACGGCTATCGTGGCCTGCGCCGCGCGATCACCATGACGCCGGCCGAAATCGTGCAGGAAGTCACGGAGTCAGGTCTGCGCGGCCGAGGTGGCGCAGCATTCCCGACCGGTATCAAGTGGAATACCGTTCTGGGCTGCGAGGCTGACCAGAAGTACATCGTCTGCAATGCTGACGAAGGTGACTCCGGCACATTCTCCGACCGCATGATCATGGAAGGCGACCCATTCGTCCTGATCGAGGGCATGACCATCGCCGGCCTTGCCGTCGGTGCCACGCAGGGTTACATCTATCTGCGCTCGGAATACCCGGACGCCCTGCAGGTGCTGAATGAGGCCATAGCCTGTGCCTACCGCAACGGCTATCTGGGCGAGAACATTCTGGACAGTGGTCGCAGATTCGACCTCGAAGTCCGCCGTGCCGCCGGAGCCTATGTCTGCGGTGAGGAAACATCATTGCTCGAAAGTCTGGAAGGCAAACGCGGCCTGGTACGCTTCAAGCCGCCATTACCGGCAATCGAAGGCCTGTTCGGCAAGCCCACCGTAGTCAACAACGTCATCAGTCTGGCCAGTGTGCCCATCATCCTGGACAAGGGCGCCGCCTACTACAGGGACTACGGCATGGGCCGGTCACGTGGCACACTGCCGATCCAGCTAGCCGGCAATATCAAGCACGGCGGCCTGGTCGAGAAGGCCTTCGGCATCACGCTGCGCGAACTGCTTTATGACTTCGGCGGCGGTTCCGCCAGCGGCCGGCCGATTCGTGCCGTACAGGTCGGCGGCCCGCTCGGCGCCTACCTGCCCGAATCACAATTCGACACCCCGCTGGATTACGAAAAATTCAGCGAGCTCTGGGCCGTACTGGGCCACGGCGGCATCGTCGTCTTCGACGATACCGTGGATATGGCGAAGATGGCCCGCTATGCCTTCGAGTTCTGCGCCATCGAATCCTGCGGCAAGTGCACGCCCTGTCGCATCGGTTCGACGCGCGGCATGGAAGTCATGGACAAGATCATCGCCGGCAAGGAGCGCGACAAACACATCACGCTGATTCGCGACCTGAGCGACACCATGCTGAACGGCTCGCTCTGCGCACTGGGTGGCATGACGCCCTACCCGGTACTCAGCGCGCTCAATCATTTCCCTGAAGATTTTGGCGTGGACGCCAGCAGAACGGCTGCATAAGGCCGAGGAGACCGCATCATGAACAAACCTATCGATTTCGGTACCCCGCTCAAGCACAGCGATACCCATGTCAGCCTGGAAATCGACGGCAAGGAGATCACCGTACCCAAGGGCACGTCGGTCATGCGTGCCGCCATGATGGCAGGCATCACAGTCCCTAAACTTTGCGCCACCGACAGCCTGGAACCGTTCGGCTCCTGCCGCCTGTGTCTAGTCGAGATCGAGGGTCGCCGCGGCTATCCCGCATCCTGCACGACCCCGGTCGATGAAGGCATGGTCGTGCACACTCAGACGTCCAAACTGGCTGACATCCGCCGCAATACGATGGAGCTCTACATCTCCGACCACCCGCTCGACTGCCTGACCTGCGCCGCCAACGGAGACTGCGAACTGCAGGACATGGCAGGTGCCGTAGGCCTGCGCGAGGTGCGCTACGGATATGATGGTGCCAACCACTTGAAGGCGGAAAAGGATACCTCCAACCCGTACTTCACCTTCGACCCTTCCAAATGCATCGTCTGCTCGCGTTGCGTCCGTGCCTGCGAGGAAATCCAGGGTACGTTCGCACTGACCATCGAATCACGCGGCTTTGACTCCAAGGTGGCCTCCGGCATCAACAATTTCCTTGATTCCGAATGCGTATCCTGCGGTGCCTGCGTGCAGGCCTGCCCGACCGCCACCCTGATGGAGAACACCGTCATCGAGCATGGCACACCTGAGCATAGCGTCACGACCACCTGTGCCTACTGCGGAGTCGGCTGCTCCTTTGACGCGGAAATGAAGGGCGAGGAAGTCATCCGCATGGTCCCCAGCAAGAACGGCGGAGCGAATCACGGTCACTCCTGCGTGAAAGGCCGCTTCGCCTGGGGCTATGCAACCCACAAGGACCGCATCACGACGCCGATGATCCGGAAGAGCATCAAGGATCCATGGCAAAAGGTTTCTTGGGAAGAGGCGATCAGCTTCGCAGCCAGCGAGCTGAAGCGCATCGAGGCCAAATATGGTGCCAGCGCCATCGGTGCCATCACGTCCTCCCGTTGCACCAACGAAGAGGTTTACGTCGTACAGAAACTGATACGCGCCCGTTTCGGCACCAACAACGTCGATACCTGTGCCCGTGTCTGCCATTCCCCTACCGGTTACGGCCTGAAACAGACGCTGGGCGAATCTGCGGGCACGCAGACCTTCGACTCCGTCATGCACGCCGATGTCATCTTCGTCATCGGCGCCAACCCGACCGACGGCCATCCGGTATTCGCATCACAGATGAAGCGCCGCCTGCGTCAGGGCGCAAAGCTGATCGTCGCCGACCCGCGCGCGATCGACCTCGTATCGTCGCCGCACATCAAGGCCGACTATCACCTCAAATTGCGTCCGGGTACCAATGTTGCCCTGCTTTCCGCACTCTCCCACGTCATCGTCACCGAGGGCCTGGTCAACGAGGCGTTCGTGCGCGAGCGTTGTGAATGGGATTCCTTCGAAATGTGGCGCGACTTCGTCGCTAAACCGGAGAATTCGCCGGAAGCCCTGGCAGACGAACTGGGCATCGACCCGCAGACCGTACGCGCCGCAGCACGCCTCTACGCAACCGGTGGTAACGCTGCGATCTACTACGGTCTCGGCGTGACCGAGCACAGCCAGGGTTCGACCGCAGTCATGGCCATCGCCAACCTTGCCATGGCGACCGGCAACATCGGACGTGAAGGCGTCGGCGTCAACCCGCTGCGTGGTCAGAACAACGTGCAGGGCTCTTGCGACATGGGCTCCATGCCGCATGAATTCCCGGGCTACCGCCATGTCTCCGACGACGCCACCCGCAAGCTGTTCGAAGCTGCTTGGGGCCGTCCGCTGAGTAGGGATCCGGGTCTGCGGATCCCCAATATGCTGGACATGGCGAGCGAAGGCAAGTTCAAGGCGCTGTACTGCAACGGCGAGGATATCGCCCAATCGGATCCGAACACCCAGCATGTCACGCATGCACTGGAATCGATGGAACTCGTCATCGTACAGGACCTGTTCCTCAACGAGACCGCAATGTTCGCCCATGTGTTCTTCCCGGGCGCATCCTTCCTCGAGAAGAACGGCACCTTCACCAATGCCGAACGCCGCATCTCGCCGGTACGTCGCGTGATGTCGCCGAAGAACGGCTATGAGGACTGGCAGATCACCGCCATGTTGTCGGCGGCACTGGATTACCCCATGCCATACCGTCATGCGTCCGAAATCATGGACGAGATCGCCGCGCTGACACCGACTTTCCGTGGCGTCAGCTTCGAGAAGCTGGATCGTCTGGGCAGCGTCCAATGGCCGTGTAACGACGAGCATCCGGAAGGCACGCCGATCATGCACGTCGATGAATTCGTCCGCGGCAAGGGCAAGTTCTTCATTACACAATACGTGCCGACGACGGAGCGCGTCACACAGAAATACCCGTTGATTCTGACGACCGGACGTATCCTGTCGCAGTACAATGTCGGCGCCCAGACTCGTCGTACCGGCAACGTCGCCTGGCATCCGGAGGACCTGATCGAGATTCACCCACACGATGCCGAGGAACGCGGCATCAAGGATGGAGACTGGGTCGGTGTCACCAGCCGCGCCGGAGAGACCGTATTGCGCGCCCGCGTCAGCGAGCGCATGCAGCCTGGTGTCGTCTATACCACATTCCACCATCCGGAATCCGGTGCGAACGTCATCACGACGGACAACTCCGACTGGGCGACCAACTGTCCGGAATACAAGGTGACGGCAGTGCAGATCAGCCGAGTGTCCCAGCCTTCGGAATGGCAGCGTGAATACATCGCCTTCAGAAGGGAGCAGAAGGCACTCGTCGGTAGCCAGCAAAGCAAGGCGGAAGTCGAGTAACTTCCGGCAGCATGTTTCGCGCAGCCGCCGATGCAGACAGCGCGCTGGCCGTCTGTTCCGAGTACCCGGTCATCCGGTGGGAAAACGGGCAGACCCGGGCGCTTGAGGATCATGTCGCCGAGGAAATGCCTGTCGCTCTGGTTTACAACGGCATTTCCCATGCCGTCATGCTTGCCACGCCGCAGGACCTCGAGGATTTTGCGTTCGGCTTCTCCCTGACCGAGGGTATCATCGGCCGGCCGCAGGACATTTACGACATCGAGACTTTCCCTCGGATCGACGGTGTCGAGCTGCGCATCACGCTGGCCAGCGAGCAGTTCCAGATGCTCAAGCTG
The DNA here is from genome assembly GCA_036562645.1 of Methylophilaceae bacterium. GTDB lineage: Bacteria > Pseudomonadota > Gammaproteobacteria > Burkholderiales > Methylophilaceae > UBA6140. Next base: position 84,668 of record DATCJT010000020.1, read on the forward strand.
AGACGGCGCAGCATGACGGGACGCACCGGTTGCGGCCTGTGCGGGGCGGAGAGTCTGGAACAGGCCATGCGGATTCCGACCAATGTGATGCCCTTGGGCACACGCATACCCGCCTCTTCGCTGGAAAAGGCCATAGAGGAAATCGGCCGTCAGCAGCAACTGCAACTGCTGACCGGAGGCACCCATGCCTGCGCCTGGATCGATAATGATGGCAGCATCAAGCTACTACGCGAGGATGTCGGCAGACATAATGCACTGGACAAGCTGATCGGCGCCATTGCCAGGTCGGGCGCTGGTGCCGACGGTTTTGTGCTGACGACCAGCCGCGCAAGCTACGAGATGGTCCAGAAAACGGCGAGCGCAGGCATCCCGCTCCTTGCCGCGATGTCGGCGGCAACCGGTCTCGCCATACGGGTTGCGCAGGGCTGCGGCATGACGCTGATCGGTTTCGCACGTCACCGGAAACACGTGATATATAGTTGTCCTGAAAGAGTATTGCACGAGGAAGCAACATGAAGATTGAACGGCTGATCGCCATGGCAAACCAGATTGGCGATTTCTTCGAATCCTATCCGGATGCCGAACTGGCGAAACAAAGTATCGCCAACCATATCAAGAACTTCTGGGCACAGAGCATGAGGCAGGAGCTGATCAAGCACGTGCTCGAGAATCAGGGCACCGGACTGCACACAAAGGTCAGCGAAGCGATTCGCGAACATCAGAGCATACTGGTCTGATTCAATCAGAGAATATTCAGGCGTCTTGACTTGCGATATATCGTCGCCCTGCTGATGCCGAGCTGACGCGCGGCGGCGCTCATGTTGCCGCGGTTCGCCGCCAACGCCTGCCGGATCAGTGCCGCCTCGGTCTCCGACCAGCTGACCTCCCTCGTCACATCACCTGCAGGCGGCACGCCATCCGTCAGTTCTTCAAGAAAGTCCTCCGGCAAATGCGCCATCTCCAGCGTATTGCCTTCCATGAAAACCAACGCAGAGCGCAATACATTGAAGAGCTGGCGCACATTGCCGCGCCATGGATGACGGCGCATCAGAGACAGGACATCCGGATGCAGTACCACATCCCTGCGACCGAGATCCTCATCCAAGATGCGCTCTATCAGCGCCTGCAGGTCCGTACGCTCGCGCAACGGCGGCAAGTGAATACGGAGACCGTTCAACCGATAATATAGATCCTCGCGGAACAGGCCCTGCTGTACCCGTTCCCGCAATCGCTGATTGGTCGCCGCGATGATGGCTATATCAACCTGTATGCGCTTGCTGCTGCCAAGCGGAACGATCTCCCGCTCCTGAATGACGCGCAGCAGGCGGGCCTGCAGCGCTAGCGGCATTTCGCCCACCTCATCCAGGAACAGCGTGCCGCCATGCGCCTGCTGGATGCGACCAACCGCGCCACGGCGGCGGGCGCCGGTAAATGCCCCCTCCTCATGGCCGAACAGTTCGGATTCGATCAGTCCTTCCGGAATGGAGGCACAATTGATAGCGATGAAGGCGCCCTGTCTACGCTGACCGGATTCATGTATGGCCTTAGCCAGCAACTCCTTGCCGGTGCCGGTTTCACCTTCGATGAGAACCGGGATATCGTGCCCCAATGCTCTGCGCGCTTTCTGCAAGGCGCTCCTGAATACCGGGTCACCAGTATCGAGCCGGTCGAGCGCTGTCCGTTCGGGTTTCGCCGATTCCTGCACGGGCATCCGTTCACGGTGTGCGCCGGGCATGGATATCGAGGTTGCAAGCGTATGCATGCCGGGATCCAACTTGGCATGCAGCCGTATGCCGTTTCTCAGCACCAGCAGACACTTGCTGTCGAGCGAACGCCGCGCCGCATCGAGGAACTTGGGCAGGCTGAGTTCGAACAGACTCTCGAACTCCGTGCCGGCAGCCTTCTGTTCTTCCAGCCCGAGCTGGAAGGCACCGGTGCGGTTGACCGCCAGCAGCCTGCCCTCAGGAGAGAACACGACGATCCCTTCCCAAAGCGTTCCGATGAATTCGGGACGTGTATGAAACCGTATCGTGATATCGGTGGCAAAGCCGGTATTGAATAGCCGGTTCTCGATCATGAGCGCGGACATGCGCACCAGTGCCAGCGTGTGTTCCAGCGGCTGCCGATGGTCGCCGGAGAGGTCCAGCACGCCGATGATATTGCCGTGTGGATCCAGGATGGGCGATGCAGAACAGTTGAGGAATGCGTTCTGCTCGAAGTAATGTTCGCCGCCCATGACATAGACGGGATTCTTCTCGATCAGCGCGGTACCGATGGCGTTGGTGCCGGAAACATCCTCGCGCCAGGATACGCCGGGCTGCAATGCCACGCGCTGCGCCTTGCTCATGAAATCCTGATCACCGATCGCGTGCAGGATGGTGCCGTCGGCATCGCTCAGAATGACCATGCTCTGCGTGCCCGCGATATGCGCATAGAGGCTTTCCATCTCCGGCTGCGCCTGTGTCAGCAGATGCGAATTGCGTTCACGCAACTCGTTCAGCTGCTGCATCGCGGCAGGTTCCGTCTCCGGCCGCAGGTGCACCGAAAGCCCTGTCTCAATGCAGCGTTCCCACGAACGCTGGATGGGGTCCGGCAATACGCCTTCCGGCAGCCGCCCCCGGTCCAGTAGCTGCTCACGTGCGGTACGGATCCGGTGCAGATAGTGCGATCGGTTCATGACTGTCTCATCCGTCTCAGTTTGAGCAATGAAAGTGTCTCATTCTGCACGCCTCGATAACCGAACACAATGCCATTTGAAAAATTTCTGCAATTATTCAGGGATTAAGCTGTCCCAGATTTCAGGCATGCAAACTGCTATATGTAGTCGGCACCAATCACGCCACCTCCGGGTGGCCGATGTCATCAATTGATTACAAGAGGAGTGAAGTAATGAGTCTTGAAAGCCTGAAAGATCTTGGCGTTGCCATCCCGTTCAAGGAGAAATACGACAACTATATCGGCGGCAAATGGGTTCCCCCGGTTGACGGTGAATACTTCGACAATATCAGCCCTGTCACCGGCAAGGTGTTCTGCAAGGTTGCCCGTTCCAACGAGAAGGACATCAACCTGGCACTGGATGCCGCCCACAAGGCACGCGAGTCTTGGGCCAAGACATCCACCACGACCCGCGCCAACATTCTGCTGAAAATCGCCGACATCATGGAGGCGAATCTGGAGAAGATCGCCATTGCCGAGACCATAGACAACGGCAAGCCGATTCGTGAGACGATGAATGCCGACATCCCGCTGGCGATCGACCATTTCCGCTATTTCGCCGGCGCCATCCGCGCTCAGGAAGGCGGCATCAGCGAAATCGATCACGAAACCATCGCCTACCATTTCCATGAACCGCTGGGTGTGGTCGGACAGATCATTCCGTGGAACTTCCCCATCCTGATGGCGGCATGGAAGCTCGCTCCGGCACTGGCAACCGGCAATGTCATCGTCATGAAGCCAGCAGAGCAGACACCGGCTTCCATCATGGTGGTCCTGGAGCTGATCGAGCACCTCTTACCGCCGGGCGTGCTGAATATCGTCAACGGCCATGGCGTGGAAGCGGGCAAGCCGCTGGCAACCAGCCCGCGCATCGCAAAAATCGCCTTCACCGGTTCCACCTCGGTCGGCCGCCTGATCATGCAATACGCATCCCAGAACCTGATTCCTTCGACGCTGGAACTCGGTGGCAAGTCACCCAACATCTTCTTCGAAGACATCATGAACGCAGACGATGCCTACTTCGACAAGTGTCTGGAAGGATTCGCCCTGTTCGCGCTGAATCAGGGCGAAGTCTGCACCTGTCCGAGCCGCGCGCTGATCCAGGAATCCATTTACGAAAAATTCATGGAACGTGCACTGCAACGCGTCAAGGCCATCAAACAGGGCAACCCGCTCGACGCCACGACCATGATCGGTGCACAGGCATCCAGCGAGCAGGTCGAAATCATCATGTCCTACATCAACCTGGGCAAGGAAGAAGGCGCAGAACTGCTGACCGGCGGCTCTCAGGCCCAACTGCCGGGCCCGCTCAGCGAGGGCTATTACATCCAGCCGACAGTCTTCAAGGGCCATAACAAGATGCGCATCTTCCAAGAAGAGATCTTTGGCCCGGTCCTGTCGGTGACAACCTTCAAGGATGAAGCTGAGGCGCTCGCCATCGCCAACGATACCATGTACGGTCTCGGTGCCGGCGTCTGGACCCGCGACGGCTCACGCGCATTCCGCATGGGCCGCGGCATTCAGGCAGGCCGCGTCTGGACCAACTGCTACCATCTGTATCCGGCCCATGCAGCATTCGGTGGTTACAAGCAGTCCGGCATCGGTCGCGAGAACCATCGCATGATGCTGGATCACTACCAGCAGACCAAGAACCTGCTGGTCAGCTACAGCCCGAACGCACTGGGCTTCTTCTAAGAGAAATGGTCGCGGCGCATTCATCTGAGCGCCGCCCGTTCCTCCATTCACAGGTTTGCCTGCCCTGCAGGTGAACGGGTGGGCGCGATGTGAGACAATCACCTCGCGCCCTTTTTTATTCACAATGCCGATAGGCAAGTCAGCATCAGGAGCGGCAAATGTCAGTTTCACGCATAGAGGCCACCCAGGCCGCCATGGCACTGATCGACGAACTCAGGTCCAGGCATGGCGACCTCATGTTCCATCAGTCAGGCGGCTGCTGCGAGGGTAGCGCCCCCATGTGCATGAAGGCGGGGGAGTTTCTGGTCGGTGCCTCTGACGTCAAGCTGGGTGAAGTACACGGCGTGCCTTTCTATATGGCCAAATTTCAGTTCCAATACTGGGAACACACCCACCTGACGCTGGATGCGATTCCCGGCCATGGCGGTCAGTTCTCTCTGGAACAGGGCACGGGCCGGCATTTCATCATCCGTTCCCGTCTCTTTACCGATGAGGAACTGCGCCAACTGCCTCCGGTAGAGGAATGCACATTAAGTCGTCTTGACGCAGGATAGCGTGCGCTTACATCCACACCGCATTCACCTGGTCCGGACACTTAAGCGGACGCACCCTTGCGAAACCGGCCCGACAGGATTTCCGGCGTATTCCCCTGTTACCATCAGCGTTGTTAAGGACTGTCAAAAGGCCTAGAATCCGGATATTCAGCCATTCGGTACGTGCTACAGCTTCCTCCATGACAGTCAATCCGACATCAGCACCCGCCCTCTTCGACCAATTCGGCCGAAGGGTGGACTACATCCGCCTTTCGATCACGGATCGTTGTGATTTCCGCTGCGTGTACTGCATGTCGGAAGACATGACGTTTCTGCCGCGCGACGAGGTGCTGTCGCTGGAAGAATGCGCACGCCTGGTCAGGATCTTCGTCAGCCTCGGCGTAGGCAAGGTACGCATTACCGGCGGCGAGCCGCTGGTCAGAAAGAACGCGCTCTGGCTGTTCGAACAGATCTGTCAGCTGCCCGGACTGCGTGAGCTTGTGCTCACCACCAACGGCTCCCAGCTGGAATCGCAGGCTGCCGCATTGAAGGCCGCTGGCGTCAAACGCATCAACATCAGTCTGGACAGCCTGGATGCCGAGCGCTTCCGGCGCATCACCCGGGTCGGCGACCTGCAGAAAGTGCTGCGCGGCATTGCCGCAGCCAAGGCCGTAGGCTTCGAGAACATCAAGCTCAACACGGTCCTGATGCGCGGCATCAATGATGATGAAGCACTGAGTCTGCTGCAGTTCGCCATCGACCAGGCGCTCGACATTTCCTTCATCGAGGAAATGCCGTTGGGAGAAGTCGATCACCAGCGTGTCTCCACATATGTCAGCAATGCCGACACGCTGCAATTGCTGCAACAGCATCACACGCTGGTCAGCAGCGCGGAAACCACCGGTGGCCCGGCACGCTACTGGCGCATCCCGGGGACACAGACCCGAGTCGGCTTCATCTCGCCGCACAGTCACAATTTCTGCGAATCCTGCAACCGTGTGCGCATCAGCTGCAAGGGCGAGCTCTTTCTCTGTCTCGGCCATGAAGACAAAGTGGAGCTGATGCCGCTACTGCGCCGGCATCCACATGACGACGCCCCCATCGTCCAGGCCATCCAGGACGCCATGCGCATCAAGCCCAAGGGGCACGATTTCGACATTCGCCGGGCGGCGCCCGCAGTCGTCCGCTTCATGTCCCACACCGGCGGCTGAGACACATGCTGCACCGGCCATGAGCATCAGCGGCATCGTACTGGCTGGCGGCCTTTCGCGCCGTATGGGCGGCATCGATAAGGGGCTGATGAACCTCGCCGGCAGACCGATGATCGCCCATGTCCTGGACAGGCTGGCGCCACAGGTTGACGAGATACTGATTAGCGCAAACCATGACACGGACCGCTACGCCGAATTCGGCTTCATCGTCCTCCCCGATGCGATCGAAGGGCATGCAGGGCCATTGGCCGGTCTGCACCGCGCCATGCAGACCGCCCGGCATCCGCTCCTTCTGAGCGTGCCCTGCGATTCCCCCCTGTTGCCTGCTGACCTGGCCAGCAGACTGCTCAGGGCGCTGGATGACAGTCGTGCCGACCTGGCGCTAGCCCGCACCGGGAACCGCACGCACCCCGTCTTCTCCCTGTGCCATATCAGCCTTGCAGATGGTCTGCAACGCTATCTGCAAGCCGGTGGTCGCAAGGTCAGCGACTGGCACGCTACCCTGAAGGTCATCGAAGTGTCATTCGATGACGAACCGGAGGCGTTTACCAACATCAATACGCCGGAAGATCTCGACATCGTCCGACATCGGCTGGGATCAACGAATTGAACGACACCGCAACCACTTACGGTAAACTGCCGATACTGGGCTTTTGCGCCAACGGCAGCGGCATTGGCAAAACTACGCTGCTGACGAGGCTGATACCCGAACTGAACGTCCGCGGACTGCGGATATCGGTCATCAAGCATGCCCATCACAGCTTCGATATCGACCATCCCGGCAAGGACAGCTATCGCCTGCGCGAGGCGGGAGCGACACAGACGTTGATCGGCTCGCGTCATCGCTGGGCGCTGATGACGGAGCTCACCCGGTCCGGCGCGTCACCGCAAGACGAACCCAGCCTGAGCGAGCTGACTTCCCTGATCGACAGCCGGATGACCGATCTGATTCTGGTCGAAGGGTTCAAGCACGAACCCTTCCCCAAGATCGAGGTGCACAGATCGGCAATGCAGCGCCCGCTACTCGCGCCGGATGACCCAAACATCATCGCTATAGCAACCGATGCATCGCTCGAAACTCATCTGCCGCAACTGGATCTCAACCAACCGGCAGAAATCGCCGCTTTCGTCATCGACTGGGTAAAATCCCGCTAACAATCCGTTTCGCTGTTAAAGTCACGATCATGAACAACACCTCTCTTTCCGATCTGATTCGCAACCCCAGTTGCCTGGATGACTACGACCCGAACTCGATGCCGGTCGCCCAAGCGCGCAAATTCATCCGGCAGTTCCTGCAGCCGGTCGATGCAAGGGAAATGCTGCCGATCCGGAATGCGCTCGGACGCGTGCTGGCAACCGACATCCTCTCTCCATGCAACGTGCCGAACCATGACAACTCGGCCATGGACGGCTATGCCTTCAGCGCCGACAGCCTGTCGAAAGACGGCGAGACCCGGCTGGAAATCGTCGGCACCGCATATGCCGGCAAGCCGTTTTCCGGCACACTCGCCCCGGGGCAATGCGTGCGTATCATGACCGGTGCCGTCATTCCGGCCGGTGCCGACACCGTCGTGATGCAGGAGCGCGTCAGCCTTGATGGAGACTGTATCCGGCTCGCGGAAGCCCCACAGCGCGGCATGAACATCCGCCGTGCCGGCGAGGACCTGCAGCAAGGGAAAGTCGTGCTGGCTGCCGGCCACCTGATGCGGGCCGCCGACCTCGGTCTCGTCGCTTCGCTCGGTATCGGCGAAGTGCAGGTATACCGCAGACTGCGCGTCGCATTCTTCTCCACCGGCGACGAACTGGTCAGCATCGGTCAGACACTGCAGGAAGGCCAGATATACGACAGCAACCGCTACACCCTGTACGGTATGCTGACCCGACTCGGCGTCGAGGTCATCGACATGGGTGCGGTCAGCGATGATCCGGCGCTACTGGAACAGGCACTGACTACCGCCTCCAAATGTGCGGACGTCATCATCACGAGCGGCGGCGTTTCCGTCGGGGAGGCCGACTTCATGAAGCAACTGCTGGAGAAGCATGGCCAGGTCGTGTTCTGGAAAATCGCGATGAAACCGGGCCGGCCGCTAGCATACGGCAAGGTCGGCAATGCCCACTATTTCGGGCTGCCCGGCAATCCGGTGGCCGTCATGGTGACGTTCTATCAGTTCGTACGTGAGGCATTGCTGGTCTTGATGGGGCAGACGAATCCGGCACCCATCCCCCTGCTGAAAGCCGTCTGCACCGAACGCATCAAAAAACTGCCGGGGCGCACCGAGTTCCAGCGCGGCACACTGTATCTGGACGAGGTAGACGGCGAATGGAAAGTCAGGCCAGCGACAAACCAGGGTTCCGGCGTGTTGCGCTCGATGTCGGAGGCGAACTGCTTCATCGTGCTGGATGAGGATGTGGGCAACCTCGAGGCTGGCGCAACCGTGCGTGTCCAGGTGCTGGAAGGCGTCGTCTAACCCTTTAATTTCATGAAAATCTTGATGCGCTCTCCACCACATTGGGGGTATCGTTGCGGCCTGTTTAGCATTTATAGACGACGATCATGAACCTATCCTTCACCCTTCGCACCCTATCTGCCAGACTCATGGCATCTGGCCTGATTACGCTGGGCATGTCCTTGCCGGTCATGGCTGAACCCGAAGCCGGCTTCAGCGCCGAAGAAATCGAACTGCATAACGCACTACGGCTGGCGCCGGTCGTCGTCACCGGCACGCGTATCGAACAGAACAGCTTCGACCTGCCGATGTCCATCGATTCCGTGAACGGCGAAGTCCTGCGTGACGGCCAGCTGCAAGTTAACCTGTCCGAGACCGCGGCACGCATACCCGGCGTCGTGATCAACAACCGCAACAACCCTGCCCAGGATCTGGGCATCCAGATCCGCGGCTTCGGCGCTCGCTCTGCCTTCGGTGTGCGCGGCGTACGTCTGTATCAGGACGGCATCCCGCTTTCCATGCCGGACGGCCAGGGGCAGACCGGCACATTCAATCTGGATACCGCTCAACGCGTGGAATATCTGCGCGGTCCATTCTCGGCGCTTTACGGAAACTCTTCCGGCGGTGTCGTGCAAATCTTCACCGAGGATGGCCCCGAGAACCCCACGCTTTCCGGCGGCGTCACGTTCGGCAGCTATGGAACGCATCGTGAATCCGTGACCTACGGCGGTGACTTCGAGAATTTCAACATCGTCGTGAACGCCAACACGGTCCGGTCTGACGGCTATCGTGATCACTCCAAGTTCAGACGCGATACGTATCACGCCAAGATCAAGATGCAGCTCAGCGAGGATACCAGACTCACACTGGTAGCAACCGCGCTCGACCAACCGGACAATGACGACCCGCAAGGCCTTACCAGAGATTTGTACCGTGAGGACAGGAAGCAGATCACCCAGGCCACCAAGGACTTCAACACAAGGGTCAGCAAAAGCCAGGAGCACATGGGCGTAACACTCGATCACAAGCTGTCCGAGAACGACTCACTGCGATTCATGGCGTATTACGGCCAGCGCAGCAACGAACAGTATCAGTCCATACCGATCGCCGCCCAGAACAATCCCCAGCATGGCGGCGGCGTGCAGACCATTGATCGCGAGTTCGGCGGCATCGACCTGCGCTGGACGCATCATGGCACCGTAGCGGACATGCCCTATGACTTCACTGTCGGCACCAATGTCGATCGCATGAGCGATGACCGCAAGGGCTACCAGAACTTTGCCGGAGGCGTCGGCAATGTCTGTAATGCCAATGGCAGAGTCTGCGGCGTCAAGGGTGCCTTGCGCCGCGACGAGATGAACCGCCTCAGAAGCTTCGATCAGTACGCACAAGGCTCTATCGATCTCACTCCACGCTGGAACCTCAACGCCGGCATACGCCACAGCAAGGTCAAGTTCGAGACGGATGACAAGTACATCACCGGCGCCAATCTGGATGACAGCGGTTCCGTCACTTACAGCGAGACCACACCCGTCGTCGGCGTCATTTTCAAGGCCACCGATACGCTGAACTTCTATGCCAATGCAGGCGAGAGCTTCGAAACCCCGACATTCGTCGAGGCCGCCTACCGCACCACCGGTGCCGGTGGCGGTCTCAACACCGACCTCAAGGCAGCAACCAGCAGGCAGTATGAAATCGGTGCAAAATGGATGGCCGGTGATTCGGCCATCATCAATGCCGCCCTGTTCAGAATCGATACGGATGACGAAATCGTCGTCGATACCTCTGCCGGTGGCCGCACCGTCTATACCAACGCCAAGGAGAGCAAGCGCAGAGGCTTCGAGCTGTCCATCGACAGTCAGCTCGCGCACGGGTTCTCGGCCTATCTGGCATACACCTATCTGGATGCGGAATTCAGCAAGGACTTCCGCTCCGGTGGCAAGATCGTCGCAGCCGGCACCGATATCCCTGGCGTATACAGACATACCTTGTTCGGCGAACTGGCCTGGAAGTACGATCCACTCGGTTTCTCGACCGCAATCGAGACGCGTGCCTTTAGCAAGAGCTATGTCTCGTTCGATCCGACCGATGGCAATGCACAGGGCTATGCCATCGCATCCTGGCGCGCCGGATTCAACCAGAATGTCGGCAACTGGAAATTCAATGAATTCCTTCGGGTCGAGAATATCTTCGACAAGGAATACATCGGCTCGATTCGCATCGGCGACTCCAACGGCAATTACTATGAGGCGGCGCCCACCCGCAACTGGCTGCTGGGTCTGAATGCCAGCTATCAGTTCTGACCTGATACCGCCATTGCTGGAAATTGTGTGCGCTGTCCGCGCGCGCAATTTCCAGCGGGACTAAAATCACACCACAGGTGCGCTACCTACGGGAGCAGAACCAATCTTCTGCCCACCCATCAAAAGCATAATAGAACACAGGTCGCCACCGCATTCTGCAAAATTGAGGAGGGTTATTATGTGGACATCCATGTCAAAGACAGCCGGTCTGGCATTCACAGGCCTATTGCTGTCGTTCAGCGGTAACGCCATGGCAGATGCCGACCCGAACATCTGGCCGGTGGTCAAGGAAGCGTTCTTTTCCAACCGTCCGGTCGAAGAGGTCGATTTCATCCAGCTCTCCGCGCCCAAGCGAGCCGAAAGCGGGGCGCAGGTTCCTTTCAGCATCACGCTCGATCAGAACAATGAGCTGGCACGGTCCATCAGGAAGATCTATGTACTCGTCGATGCCAACCCGATCCAGCTTGCGGCAATTTATAACCTGACAGAAGAACTGGGCGGTTTCAACCTGTCCACCCGCATCCGTCTCGAGACCGATTCCTTCGTGCGTGCCGTGGGCGAGACCGCTGATGGCAAGCTTTACATGGCAGCCGTTCCCGTCAGGGCCGCTGGCGGCTGCGGCGGCATCATCGATGCTGATGATGCCGCAGTGCGTGCCACTGCCGGCAAGATCAAGATGAACGTGGAGTCCCCGGTCAGTTTCGGTTCGGCTACACCGACCACGTTCATCATCAAGCACCCGATGCGTACCGGTCTGCAGCGTGACCTGGTTTCCCAGGGCTACCTGCCGGCTTACTTCATCAACAAGGCCACCTTCACCTACAACGGCAAAACCGTGTTCGATGTCGATTTCCATGTCGGCACCAGCGAGGATCCCTATCTGAAGTTCAATTTCGTTCCCAAGGAACCGGGCATTCTGAAAGTGAAGGCGACGGACAACGAAGGAAAATCCTTCACGCACGAAACGGAAGTCAGAAGCTGAAAACACGAAGAGGGGCACATTGCCCCCCTTCCGTCATGAACGGTTCGGAGCCGACTTAGCGTAGCGACATACGCTCCATCGTTTCGTCCTTGTCGATGAACTTGTGTTTGAGTGCTGCTGCGACATGCAGCAGGATCAACAGGGCAAAGGCAATGGCCGCCCATGCATGGACCACCAGAAAGAACTCCCGCACTGCCGCATTATCCAGACCCGGCAGGAATTCCAGACCGAACCACTTGACGCCGAACTTGCTGTAGAGCGCCATCAGCAGACCGCTGACCGGCATCACGACCATCAGCACATAGAGCAAGCCATGTGCGATTTCCGCCAGTTTTCTTTCCCATGCCTTGAGCGACCCTGGCAGGGCGGGAGGCTGATGGGTCAGGCGCCAGTACAACCGGAACGCAATCAGCGCCAGCAGGGTGACGCCGAAGGATTTGTGCAGATTGAAATAGAACGTGCGCGGCGAAACCGCTTCGGACAGATGCCATGTATAGATGCCGAGATTGAATAGATCATAGGCATCCGATTTCGCTCCTTCCCGAGGCAGACCGGTCATATACCAGCCCAAGCCGAGCATGAAAAGAATACCAATGGCAATCAGCCAGTGCAGGATGACGGCGGTCTTCGTGTAACGGGTGACAGAATTGTTCATTTGATGTCCTGACCAAATCTTAAAGTATCGAGGCAGCACGCCCTTTCCAGGGTGTTGGACCAATTGTGGCAATTGGGGCTATATTGTACCTTTATCGGGAGCCAACGCCTATTTGGCCTCCTTGTACATGACAGGAATCGTCCTGCATGGTTTCATGTATTTTTTAACATGAATTCAGGAATCATTCCCATGCTGCAATGTATTACAACCCTGTTCGGATTGCTGCTGCTCACCGCATCCGCCCATGCCCAGTCTTTCCAGCTGGAGAACGTTGCGGACGGCATCTATGTTCATCATGGACAGCATCAGGATCTGGCCGAAGGCTACGAGGGCGACATCAGCAATATCGGCTTCGTCATAGGCAGCAAGGGCATCGCCGTCATCGATACCGGCGGCACATTCAAGGTCGGTCAACGCCTGCGCCAGGCCATTCGCCAGCTCAGCGACAAGCCCATCCTCTATGTCATCAACACCCATGTACATCCGGACCATATATACGGCAATGCCGCCTTTAGCGAGGACCAGCCGGTATTCGTCGGTCACCACAAGCTCGCCGGCGCCATGGAACTGCGCAAGGACATCTATACCCGCATGCACGAAAGCTGGCTGGGCGCAGAATTCGAAGGCAGCACCATGATCAAGCCGACACTGTCTGTCGAAGACGAAATGACGCTGGACCTGGGTGACCGTCAACTCAAGTTACAGGCGTATCCGGTTGCCCATACCAATACCGACCTCACGGTCACCGACAGCAAAACCGGTACGTTATGGACCGGCGACCTGCTGTTCGTCGAACGCACACCGTCCATCGACGGCGACATCAAGGGCTGGATAGCCGTAACGGAGCAACTGGGCAAACTTCAGTCCAAGCTCGCCATTCCAGGGCATGGGCCGGTCAGCCGTGATCTCACATCCGCACTGAACGATCAGCACCGCTACCTGTCCACCCTACTCGCGGATGTGCGTGCCAGCATCAGGGATGGGAAGGGCATGGAGCATGCCATGGATACGGCCGCAGCATCGGAATCAGGGAACTGGGTACTTTTCGAAACCGTCAACCGGCGCAACGTCAACACCATTTACCCCGGTCTGGAATGGGAGTAACGTCCGACTTTTCAAAAAAATCAATGATGTATAATCGTCTGTCTTGATACGAAGGCTGCTATTCGCTCCTCATCGACTCCCGTGAATACCGCGTTTCCCTCACATCCCCTACCGGATATCGCATCCGCGTCATCGAATCAGACCCTGGTCTGGGCAATCGTTGTTTCCATCCTTCTGCATCTGTCAGCAATGATATTCCTGCCTAGCCTGCAGATCAGTCCTGACTCTCCGCTACCCGAAATCCTGAACATCCAGATCGATGCTCCGAAGGCTCCGGAATCTGTTGCCATGCCGGAAGCTGCACCTGAACCGGAACCGGCGCCTGAACCGCCCAAGCCGGTTACGAAACCCAAGCCCATACCACAACCGATACAGCAACCCGTACCGGCAGCGTCGGTTGAACCGCAGGCGAATACCGCCGACAATGTGGAGGAGTCCGTCACGCCTCCGGTCATGGCAACGGCACCGGCTGCAGTGGAAACGCCTCCTGCGTTCACGGCCCCACCCCCGCCGCCACCCGGACCGAGTCAGGCCGACCTCGATGCGGCACGGCGTGGCTACGCGGAACGGCTGGCACGCGCCATTGCCGCACACAAGAAATATCCACGCATTGCGCAGATGCGTGGCTGGCAGGGTGAAGTCATCGTAGATCTGAAGATAGATGGTGACGGCAATGTGCTGACCTCAGCCATCGGGCGTTCGAGCGGTTACGAGACGCTCGATAATCAGGCCCTGGAAATGGTGGCGAAGGCGGCTCCCTTTCCGCCACCACCGGAGATTCTGAAAAGCGCTTCCTTCAACATTCAGGTGCCAGTCTCGTTCAAACTGGAATAATCATGTCAGGTTCAAAATCCCTCAAAGACCTTTTACTGATACATGAACTAGCGTTCATCCTACTGATCATCCTGGCGGGAGCCTCCGGCGCCGTCGGCATCCACCTGTGGGACAAATCGCTGCTCGAATCGCAGCGCATCAGCCAGGTCGTGCAGGAAATCCAGCAGACCCGTGGGGATCTCTACCGGCAGATGAAGGAGCTGTTCGATGCATATTTCCTCAATGACGTCGCGGCAGAAGATGAATACAACGATTACACGTCATCCATCGAACGGCACTTCGCGAACCTGCATGCCCTGGCTGTAGGCGAGGAGGAACAGTCTGCGATCCGTGACCTGCAATCCAGCTATGAGGACTTTCTCGTCAAGACCAGGCCGATCTTCGACCGGCAACAAGTTTTCAGCAGCAGCGCACTGGAGCAGAAGCTGAATACCGATCTCGAGTCGGACATATTCGAGCGCTACGAGTCCATTTCGGCGCGCACGGAGCGCCTGCTCTCCCTCAAACAACAGGAACTGCAGCAAAGACTCGCCGAGTCCAAGCGCACATCCACCGCGCTGCTCATCATCCCCATTCTGCTGGCCACGCTGCTGCTGATATTCTCGAGATTTTTCCTCATGCGCTCCATCGTCAGGCCGATTGAGGGTCTGGTAAGGGCCACCTCCCAGATCAGTGCCGGTAAACTGACGCACAAGGCGCCGGAAAGCGGTATCGAGGAAATGGCCGCGCTATCGGCCGCCATCAATCACATGGCCGATGAACTGGCTATCAGTCAGGAAGCTCTGGTGCGCACGGAAAAACAGGCGGCGCAGGGTCTGCTCGTTCCCATGCTAGCGCACAACATCCGCAATCCACTCGCCAGCATACGTGCCATCGCACAGGTTGCGGACAGTAACGATCTGGATAAGGATACGCGCGAATCATTGCAGGACATCATCAGCACGGTGGACCGTCTGGAACGCTGGACCGGCGCGTTGCTCGCCTACCTGCATCCCATGCGGCCACAACCCAGCCAGAGCCGGCTCAGCCAGATCATTCAGGGCGCTCTCATCCCGCTGCAGCAAAGACTGCGTACGAAATCCATACAACTTACGCTGCCCAACTGGAGCTCTGCTGACGATCACATCCACACCGATGAGCACTTGCTGGAACAGGCCTTCTACAACCTGATTCTGAATGCGATCGACGCATCCCCCAACGACAGCCGGCTGACCATTGCCTGCAGTGGCAGCTCCAACGCCCTTACTGTCGCCATCATCGATCAGGGGCCCGGCATGCCCTTCCTGCCCGAACCGACCAACCTGAGCCCGGGTCCGACGACCAAGCGCTTCGGCACCGGCCTCGGTATTCCGTTCGTGTTCAAGGTGTGCGAGGCGCTTTCCGTCAGAATCAGCTACAGTTCGCATCCTGACGGCGGCACCCAAGTCGAGCTGCAGCTGCCGCGCCGCATCAAGTTTGCCGAGATCGAGGAAAAATAATCTGAAGAATCCGGCTTCCGGTGCTTGCTTATTCCGGTTTTTTTAACAACAATGGAATTGCATACAACATGACCGAAACCATGCTGAACCAGCCCGTACCTGACTTTGAACTGCCTGCCACCAGCAATCGCACCTTCAAGCTATCCGACCATCTGGGCAAGATTCTCGTCTTGTACTTCTACCCCAAGGATTCCACACCCGGCTGCACCTCCGAAGGACTACAGTTTCGCGATGCCTACGCCGACTTCAAGGCAGCCGGTGCCGAAGTATACGGCATATCGCGCGACAGTCTGAAATCCCACGAGAACTTCAAGACCAGGTTCTCCTTCCCGTTTGAACTGTTGTCCGACCCCGAAGAGATAGCCTGCTCGCTGTTCGACGTCATCAAGATGAAGAACATGTACGGCAAACAGGTTCGCGGCATCGAGCGCAGCACTTTCGTGATCGGTCTGGATGGCAAGCTGCTGCGCGAGTGGCGCAAGGTCAAGGTCGATGGACACGCAAGAGAAGTCCTCGAATTCATCCAGTCACTTTAGATTCCAGAGGGGAACTCGGGCAACATGGCAAAAAAACGCGGCACTCCAAAAAAATTGTTTGTCCTTGATACCAATGTCCTGATGCACGACCCCTCGTGCCTGTTCCGTTTCGAGGAGCACGACATCTACCTGCCGATGGTGACACTGGAGGAACTGGACAATAACAAGAAGGGTATGACGGAAGTTGCACGCAATGCCCGTCAGGCCAGCCGCAATCTGGAGGAAATCGTCGGCAGCCAGCCTCCTTCGCGACTGGAAGAGGGTTGCCCGCTTGCCATCAACGGCAACAAGCACGTCAGTGGCCGCCTCTTCCTCCAGACCCATGCCATCGACGTGGAACTGCCCATGCTGGCCGGCGGCAAGGCCGACAATCAGATACTTGCAGTCGTCTGGGACTTGCAGAAAAAGTTTCCGGACCGCCCGGTCATTCTGGTCAGCAAGGATATCAATATCCGCATCAAGGCACGCGCAATCGGCGTGCCTGCCGAGGACTACTTCAATGACAAGGTGCTGGAGGATACGGAACTCCTATACAGCGGCATGCGCGAACTCCCGGTCAACTTCTGGGAGAACCACAGCAAGGCGATGGAGTCCTGGCAGGAGGCCGGCAGGATGTTCTACCGGCTGACCGGCCCGATCTGCAAGTCGATGATTGTCAACGAATTCGTTTATTACGAATATGAGCAACCCTTCCACGCCATCGTGCGCAGGGTCGAGGGCAATTCCGCCGTACTGGAAATCGTCAAGGACTACACCCAGCCCAAACACAGCATCTGGGGCATCACAGCCCGCAATCGTGAGCAGAATTTCGCACTCAATCTGCTCATGGACCCCGAGGTCGATTTCGTCACGCTGCTCGGTCAGGCAGGCACCGGCAAGACTCTGCTGACACTGGCATCCGCTCTGGCGCAGACACTCGACAAGAAAATCTACAGTGAAATCATCATGACCCGTGTCACCGTACCGGTTGGCGAGGACATCGGTTTTCTGCCGGGCACGGAAGAGGAAAAGATGGCACCATGGATGGGGGCGCTTGAGGACAATCTGGACGTGCTCAACAAGTCTGACGAGGATGCAGGCGAATGGGGACGTGCAGCAACCCAGGACCTGATTCGCACGCGCATCAAGATCAAGTCGCTGAATTTCATGCGCGGCCGCACCTTCCTGCACAAGTTCCTCATCATCGACGAAGCGCAGAATCTGACACCGAAACAGATGAAGACCCTGATTACCCGAGCCGGCCCCGGCACCAAGGTGGTCTGTCTCGGCAACATCGCACAAATCGATACGCCCTATCTCACCGAGGGGAGCTCTGGACTGACTTATGTCGTGGACCGCTTCAAGGGCTGGAAGCATAACGGCCACATCACACTGGTGCGCGGCGAGCGTTCCAGGCTTGCCGACTTTGCTGCCGAGGTGCTCTAGCAGAGAAACTCGTCAGGAAAAGCAAAAGGCCCACGATGTGGGCCTTTTGCTTTTCCTGGAATTTCCAGAATCAATGCAGCTTGACATGCGCTTCCGTACGCCGCGTTATCATGCGGGCAATCGTCTGCAGAAACACGGTGAAGAACCCATGCAGCGCCATCAGGTGCATCTTGTACAGCGACTGGTACATGAAACGCGCAATCAGCCCTTCGACAAACACGCTGCCGCCGGTAATCGCACCCATCAGATTGCCGACCGTGGTATAGCGGCCCAGGTTCACCAGTGAGCCATAATCGCGATAGGTATACTCAGGCAACGGCTTGCCAGCGAGCCTACGCTTGATCGTCTTCACGAGCATCGTGGCCTGCTGGTGAGCGGCCTGTGCACGAGGCGGCACATTCTCGTCGTATCCGGGCCGCGGGCATGCGGCGCAATCGCCGAAGGCGAAAATATTTTCATCCAACGTGGTCTGCAATGTGCGCTTGACCACCAGCTGATTGATTCGGTTGGTTTCCAGCCCGTCCAGGTTGGCCAGGAAGTCCGGCGCCTTGATGCCGGCAGCCCAAACCACCAGTTCGGACGGAATGAAGCGGCCGGTATGGGTATAGATGCCTTTCTGCGTCACTTCCGTGACACGCTCACCAAGGTAGAGATGCACCTTGAGCTTGCGCAGTTCCATCTCGACAGAATTGGAGAGCTTCGGCGGTAGCGCGGGGAGAATGCGGTCACTCGCTTCGATCAGGGAAATTCTGATGTCGCGATCCGGGTTGATCTTGTCGAGCCCATAGGCCGCCAGTTCGCGTGTCGTATTGTGCAGTTCGGCAGCCAGTTCAACACCGGTCGCTCCCGCTCCCACGATGACGACCTCCAGCTGCCCGGCAGCGACCGGCTCAGGCTGTGTCTGCGCGCGCAGCAGCGCATTATGCAGACGGCGGTGGAAGCGTTCAGCCTGCTCCTGGGTATCCAGCGCGATGGAATACTCGCGTGCACCGCGGATGCCGAAATCATTGGTCGTGCTGCCGACGGCAATGATCAGGGTGTCGTACTTGACCGTACGACGCGGTATCATCTCGTTGCCATCTTCGTCGTAGTAAGGTGCCACATAGACTTCGCGCTTCGCACGGTCGAGGCCATCCATGCTGCCCAGACGGAAACGGAAATTGTTCCAGTGCGCCTGCGCCAGATACTCGAGCTCATGCTTATCCGGGTTCATGCTGCCCGCCGCAATCTCGTGCAGTAGCGGTTTCCAGACATGGGTACGCTGACGATCGATCAACGTAATGGCAGCCTTGCCCTTGCGGCCGAGCGTGCGCCCCAAACGGGTAGCGAGCTCCAATCCTCCCGCACCGCCTCCGACGATCACTACCTGGTGCAGGTCTGCTTCAGATTTTTTTTTTGCCATTATTTATTGGTCCAATACTTACCTTTATTCAATTCGTTCAATTCAGCCACGGTGTCTCGCCGCCACCTTGATAGGAGGCGCGCAGCCAGCCGATGATCTTCAGGATGTCATCGGTCGGCACCATTTCCGGGTTGCCGGTAACTTGCCTGTGCCAGCCCATCATGCCCATGTTGGTACCACCGGCGATGGTCTCGAACAGACCCTTGTCCGTGACATGCTTGGCATACTGCCAGCGCTCGTCGATGATGCTGGGACCGGTCTGACCGCCGGCGTTCGCACCGTGACATTGTGTGCAGGAGTAATAGGCGAACTTCTTGCGGCCCTCCTTTGCTGCCTCCGGATCCGCAACATAGCGCTTGGTGTACGGATTGATGCATGTGGCGAGGAATTCCTTCGCTTCCGGCGTATCATCCGGCTCCACCGTGATTTGCAACGGGCTGCCGTCCTTGGTAGATTCGAATGCACACTGCGTCGAAGCGGATGCGCTGGAAGCCGCAGCGCTGTCGCCAGACTTGCCTTCAACGGACGAATTCTCGCCCGACTGTCCGCACGCAGTCATCGCAAGCAGCAATGTCAGGCCAATCATGCTGGTTTTTATTGAAGCCATGCCTTTTCTCCTTTTTTTGCCTTACCTGTGAATTTTACCTCAAACTGCTTCAAGCACATAAAAAAACGGCCATTGCTTTCTGCAATGGCCGTTTCGATTCAGCGAGTAAGCGTATTACTCATTGAGCCAGGGCTTGTCGCCACCACCTTGGTAGGAAGCACGCAACCAGCCGATGATCTTCAGGATATCATCGGTAGGAACCATTTCTGGATTACCAGTGACTTGCTTATGCCAAGCCATCATACCCATGTTGGTGCCGCCAGCGATGGTTTCGAACATACCCTTATCGGTTTCATGCTTTGCATACTGCCAACGCTCGTCAATGATACTGACAGCGGTTTGACCGCCTGCGTTAGCACCATGACACTGTGTGCAGGAGTAATAGGCGAACTTCCTCTTGCCCTGCTTGGCCTTTTCCGGATCAGCAACGTACAGCTTGGTGTAGGGGTTAACGCAAGTTTCGATGAACTGCTTGGCTTCCGGAGTATCGTCTTCCGCGACTGTGATAGGCAACGGGCTACCATCCTTGGTGGAAACGAACTGACATGCAGCGCTTGCCTGCAACGGCAGCATGCCGGCGATTGCCAACAGGGAACCAAACAAAGTTGCCTTTACTGCTTTCTTACTAAACATATCATCTCCTCGTTTGATGCAGCGATTAAAGCCGGCTGCACTGCTAACTCAGCCGGCCTCACCTAAAGTAACGAATATGAAATTTAGTTGGTTGACGCCAAGGCGGACAGCCAAGGTCACCGAAACTAAAAGTTCAGCATATTACTCGCTTTTTGGAATTACGGCACCCCGTTTTTTCGCTTTTTCT
>DATCJT010000135.1:0-1915 GCA_036562645.1 Methylophilaceae bacterium
GTTGGTCGCCGTGATTGCCCCCGGATTGGCGACGATCAGACTGAATGTAATCTCGAAACGCTTCTCTCCGGTCTGCACGACGCCGACCAGACGCTTGGCAAGAGCAATGGCCTGACCGGACAGGTTGATAATGGTCGGCGATTCATCGTCGTTCGGGTCGCCATTGTTGTTGGGGTCCGGATTCAGTCCATCAACACTGTTATCCGTTGCCGAGTCGCCCTTGGGCGATTCACCATAGGCTGTCGCCGTATTTTCGAACGGTCCCGGTGTCGTTGGGAAGAATCGTACCGTGAACGAAATCGTGGCTGACGAACGACTGCCCGCCGCAAAATTCGGCAGACTGCTCGTCGCCGGCACCAGCAAGGCGCTGCCGGCGCCACTGCCGGTGAACACGCCAGCCGCCACCGGCGTCAGATTGGCGCCATTGGTCTGATTACTGACCACCGGCGCACTGACGATCGTATATTGACCGGCAGCAGGTATGGGGTTGGGCGTATAGGTTCCCAGTGACTTCGGTCCGGCGATCTCGATCGTGTCGCTCACCTGCACGTTATGCAACGGCGTTGCGCCGTAGTTGGTGACCGTCAGCGTGAACACTACGTCATACGTGCCGTCGTGATTGTCGGTGACCGGGCCGGCCGATTTCGCCACACCGATGCGCGGCATCGGAATCTCGGCGAACAGGTAGCCTGTGGCTTCCGTAGCGGCCGGCAGATGGATGGCGGAAATGACGTCATTCACCGACGTATCGCCGCCAGCAGTGCCGGCAATGTCACGGCCATCGGCCAGATTGATATCGTTTACCAGCCCTTCGGTAAGGGTATACGTGCCCTGCGGCAGACCGATGAAGACGAAATTGCCATTGACATCGGTATTGACCGTACGGTTGATGGTGGCACCGTCGAAGCTGGTGCCAGTCAGCGTCATGCTGATGTTGGCAATTCCCGTATCAGGTCCGTCGAAAACGCCATTGTCATCAAAATCACGGAATACCCGACCGGCAATGCTGGAGGAATTGACGGTAACACTTCCCTCATTGGAGTTATTGCCGCTGTTGATATCCTGTGATGTGGTTGTCACGGAGGCACGGTTGGTAAAAGTCTGACCATCACTCGTTACCGTGACCACCTTCACCGGCACGATGATGTCGAGTTCAGCACCCGAACTCACCGTTCCCAGGTTGCAGCTGAAGCTGGTGCTGCCGGCAGTACCGGTACAGGTCGCTAATGTCGTCGTACCGTTAATGACCGTAATGGTCGGCGTAGCCGTCAGCTGCATGCCGCTCGGCAGCGTATCACTGACAACGACGCCGTCGGCCTCAGCCAGGCCGGTACCGGTGTTATTTCGCACTCTGATGACAAAGTTGAAATCATCGCGCAGATTGACCGGGCTGGCGGATGGCGTCTTGCTGACCACCTCCATGTCCGTGCGCGTGCGTACCGTCGTTGTCTCGGCAGCGCTATTGTTGGTGGCATCCTCGTAACCCAGCGTTGTTTCGTTAGAGGTGACCGAAGCATTGTTGATCACGACTCCCTTCGTCAACGCCTTCATGGTTACGGTCACCGTTTGTGTCGTATTCGGCGGCATATTGCCGAGCTCACATACAACCGTTCCGCCGACCGCATCGACGGCAGGCTGTGTCGAACAACTGCCGGAACTGCTGGTAACCGACTGAAACGAAAGGCCCGAATCCGGCAGGGTATCGGTGATCACCACGTTTTCAGCCGCGGATGGTCCGGCGTTGGTAACCGTCACGGTATAGACGGTGTTGTCACCCACAGTCACCGGGTCGACCGAATCACTCTTGTTCAGGACCAGATCGAGCGCAGGCTCCGTGACGCGGACGGTTACCGATGCCGTGTTGTTGCTTGCATCGGTCTCTATCGTGGAAGTCGTCACGCTCACTTCGTTGGTG
>DATCJT010000002.1:0-2343 GCA_036562645.1 Methylophilaceae bacterium
GCTGGCGAGATGACCAAGTGGTTCGACACCAACTACCATTATATCGTCCCCGAGTTCACGGCGAATACCGAATTCAAGCTGGATGCCTCGCGCCTGCTGGAACAGTTGGCTGAAGCCAGACAGCAAGGCGTCAAGGCCAAGCCTGTCATCATCGGCCCGGTGACTTATCTGTGGCTGGGCAAGGCCAAGGACGACACGGATAAATTGGCATTGCTGGAGCGCTTGCTGCCCGTCTATGCCCAATTGCTGGAGCAGCTGGCCGCGCAAGGCGTTGAGTGGGTGCAAATCGACGAGCCTATCCTGGTCGCGGAGTTGGACACGGCATGGCAGCATGCGCTGAACCTTGCCTACCATCGACTGAAGAGCAGCCGCGTCAAGCTGCTACTGGCTACCTATTTCGGCGCCTTGCGCGAGAACCTGTCTCTCGCCAGCCAACTGCCGGTGGCCGGGCTGCATCTGGATGCGATCAATGCGCGCGAGGAAGTCCTGCCGCTACTCAATCAGCTACCGGCGCATGTGGTGTTGTCGCTCGGGATCATCAACGGCCGCAACATCTGGAAGACCGACCTCAACGCCGCGCTGGACTGGCTGGAGCCCATCGCACGGCGCCTCGGTGAGCGCCTGTGGATTGCGCCTTCATGCTCATTGCTGCATGTGCCGGTGGATCTAGCGAGCGAGCAGAAGCTGGACGCTGAAATACAGTCCTGGCTGGCATTTGCCCTGCAAAAGCTGGATGAATTAAATGTGCTGGCCATGGCCCTGAACCATGGGCGCGACGCGGTTGCGGCTGAACTCTCGGCCAACCAGGCTGCGATCACTTCCCGCCGCAATTCGCCGCGCGTCACCAACCCCAAGGTCAAGGCGGCTCTGGAGAGCATTACACCGGCCATGGGGCAGCGCCAGAGCCCGTACTCAGTACGAGCGAAGAAGCAAGCGGCCCTGTTAAATCTTCCGCCCTACCCGACAACCACCATCGGCTCTTTCCCGCAGACCGCGGAAATCCGGCAGGCGCGCAGCCAGTACAAGGCGGGGGAACTGGATGAGGCAGGTTACAAGTCCGCCATGCAGGCCGAGATCCAGCATGCCGTGCGCGAGCAGGAAGCGCTGGGCCTGGATGTGCTGGTTCACGGCGAAGCTGAGCGTAACGACATGGTCGAATATTTTGGCGAGCAGCTCGATGGCTACGCCTTCAGCCAGTTCGGCTGGGTGCAGTCCTACGGCTCGCGCTGCGTGAAGCCGCCGATCCTCTTCGGCGACATCAGCCGCCCCCGCCCCATGACGGTGGAATGGATCACCTACGCCCAGTCGCTGACCAACAAGCCCATGAAGGGCATGCTGACCGGCCCCGTCACCATGCTGAACTGGTCCTTCGTGCGCGACGACCAGCCGCGGTCGGTGAGTTGCTACCAACTGGCATTGGCCATACGGGAAGAGGTACTGGACTTGGAGAAAGCCGGCATCAACGTCATCCAGATTGACGAAGCGGCGCTACGGGAAGGTTTGCCTCTGCGCAAGTCGCAATGGAACGACTACCTCAAGTGGGCGGTCGAGGCTTTCCGTATTACCGCCAATGGCGTGCAGGATGAAACCCAGATTCACACCCACATGTGCTACTCGGAGTTCAATGACATCATCGCCGCAATTGCTGACATGGATGCTGACGTCGTCACCATCGAGACCTCGCGCTCGGATATGGAACTGCTTGATGCCTTCGACAATTTCAAATATCCGAATGAGATCGGGCCCGGCGTCTATGATATTCATTCGCCGAACATCCCGACGCAGGAACATATCGTCGATTTGATGCGCAAGGCAGCGGAGCGCATCCCGGCCGAACGCCTGTGGGTCAACCCGGATTGCGGCCTGAAGACGCGTCAGTGGGCAGAGGTCATCCCGGCGCTGACCAACATGGTTGCGGCGGCAAAGAGCCTGCGGGCTCCGGCTTAAAACCAACTCGACTGTGCACGGCGCATCATCCTCCGGATGCCGTGCGCGGCCATTTCCGTTTACCGCTCCCGACTGACCTAGGAAGCACACATTTGAAAGGGCTCACATGTTTGAGCGCAATCGTTACACAGTCGACCAGATCGACCCTGAAATTTTTGCTGCCATCGAAAAGGAAAATCAGCGTCAGGAAGACCATATCGAGCTGATCGCTTCAGAGAACTACACCTCACCGGCCGTGATGGCCGTGCAAGGATCCCAGTTGACCAACAAGTATGCCGAGGGCTATCCCGGCAGGCGTTATTACGGCGGCTGTGAGAACGTGGACATCGTGGAACAGATCGCAATTGAGCGTGTGAAACAACTCTTCGGAGCCGAGGCTGCCAACGTACAGCCCAA
>DATCJT010000013.1:0-25161 GCA_036562645.1 Methylophilaceae bacterium
ATTCACAGTTTCGTAATAATTGTTGCCTGAAGCGAAGAATATGCCATAACCGCATCCGGTAGCGGTAATCGCAGATTCAAGGGCTTATGCCATAATGCGCACGGCGACACTGGTTGTATACAACCAGCGGATTGGCTAATAACAACCACATTGCCATACGTGACGCATGGAGCCGGGAATAAATCCTGTAAAAACCGTTGTGATTTCAATCATCTATCGGTGGACGCAGGCGACAGGCTGGTCCCTGGCACGCCCGACCGGCACGGGAACGGAACTTGCAGTATCGTTGTGATGTAACTTTTTTTTACTGAATCGGAAGTTTTTGCGTGACCAATACCGTTTTTGCCTATTCGATGCTCGGCGGCCTGCTCGTGCTGACCCTGCTGGTTTCCATCTACGATTTCCGCATGCGTCGCATCCCCAATTACCTGCTGGCCATCGCCATGGCCTATGCCGTCGGCCTGTTCATCTCGCTCGGCTATCTCGAAGGCTTCTCGCTCATCTCCAGAGGGCTGGTCATGTCGCTGCTCGGCATGGCGCTGGGCTGGTTCTTCCTCATCCTTCCCTACCGTCTGCGTCAGGTCGGCGCCGGCGATGTCAAGCTTCTGATGGTGTTCGGCTTTTTCCTCGGACCGCTCGGCGTCATCCTCGCCCTGCTCAACGGCGCCATCATCGGCGGCATCTGGGCGCTCGTCCTTTCCTGGCGCCATGGGGGATTCAAGAAGCTGTGGGACAACATGGTGTTCATGTGGCGCAGCGCCTGGCTCTCCGGATTCAAGGAGATGAGCTGGGACCTGCGCAGCGCCGGTGCCGTGACCATGCCTTACGGCGTAGCGCTTTCCGCTGGCGCGGCGCTGGTCGCCATCTGGCAATTGTGGATCAGGACCGTGCAATGATCCATACCCGGCAAACCCGTAACATCGCCCGCCACACGCATCAGCGTGGACAGGCCATGGTGGAGTTTGCCGTCATCGCGCTGCTATTGATCCTGCTCATCGCCGGCGGTATCGAACTGGGCATTGCCGCATTCAACAGCAGCCGCACGTCGGAAGGCGCGAAGGCGGCGGCCAACGAGTGGCTACAGCACTTGGCCGAATATGCTGTGCATGTAGAGGACGATGGCGGGCAATATGTGCTGCGCAAGACCATCCTGGATGAAGACGAGAACGAGGTCGTGGTGTCCGTTGGCCTGGGCAACCATTTCGACCCGGCCAATTTCGCCAACCCTAGCTGTCTTCCGGACGGCAGCTATAGTGATGGGATCCTTCTCAAGGAAGACCCCTTGACCGGGGTCGGATTCAAGTATCTGTACAATCCGCTGCCGATCGACATCACCGATTGCACCGGCAATGATGAACTGGAGGCTGAATATGGCTCAGCTTCGCGCAGCCGGTTATCGGTATTGCTGAACGGCCACAGTCAGGGCGTCCGCGATGCCTACACGAATGGCGATATCGACGAAGAACCCTTCCCCGGCCTGCCCAGGATCCATCAGGCTATCTATAGCCAGTACGAACGGGTCTGCATCGACGATGTCGGCATCATCATGAACTGCAAGGATTTCAACGCATCGAACGGCCACCGCATGCTGCTGAAACTGCCCGGCGTGCTGCTCGATGAATACGGGGAGCCGCCGAACGACCCCGCCATGTCCATGAGCCGGCTGGCGAGAATCAAGTACGATGCGGATACCGAACGCTTTGAGAGCCATGTCCATCCCAGCGTGGCAGGCACCGGCTATGTCCTGTATCCCACATTCCATATCCAGTGCAGCCCTCAGGGTGAGGAGTTCTCCGCCGACCCCACTGACCCTTTCCCCGGCAACTGTGATACGCCACAGCAGCCGCAACAGATTTGCTGGCTTGACGATGAGACACCGCTCGCATGTAATGTGCGGATCGTGACGCGTTATCGTCACACGTTCGAGACCTTTATCGGGATGACGATGGCAGAGGGTAAAGACCCGATGGCCTCCATAGGCGATAGCCTGGATGCGAGCTTCTTCGACTATAACGGCACCGCGCCGCACACACTGGGCAGCGGTCTGCAGCTGGGCAATCGGGGGTTTGCGCCCAAGCCTTACCGTGACCTCATCGGTTGCCACGAAACGAAGACATATGGAGTGGCGAGCGGTAATTACCTGACCGGGTTCAATACCAACAGCTGCTACTAGTTACTTTTTCGAGAGAACTTCCAGAAAAACATCATGGCACAATCACCGACAACCGCACGCATCCGCCAACGCCGGCGTCAACGACTGATTCTGGTTCTGCTGTTAATGGTGGGCCTGCTGGCCGCTGCCGGCTATTTTCTGCTCAAGCCATCCTCGGCAAAGAAGGGACCGCAACCGCGCCCTCCAGGCACCGTTGCCGTGCCTTACGCCAGAGCCAATATCGGTATCGGCGCGAAAGTCAACTTCAACATGGTCGGCGTTCGTTACATGCCGCCGCACGAGGTGCCGTTCGACGCCATCCTGACCTACAACCATCTCAATGGTCGCATCGCCACCAGAAGAATCGAGGCCGGCGGCTATTTCCGCGAATCGGATTTCGCGCCGACGGGGGCTCCGAGCAGTTTCTCCGGCATCGCCCGCCCGGGTTATCGTATCGTCGTCGTGCCAAGCAGCAACATCATCACACCAGGCTATCTGCGCGAAGGCGATATGGTCGACATACTGGCCTTGAGCGCTGGTGCGGGCGGCAGACGCGGAGGTGCTGCGAACCGCCCGGCAGCCACCACCATAGAGGGTGGCGGCACCCAGCCCGGCGCTGGTGGTCAGAATGTCAACCGCCGCGCCAATACCGGTATAACGGCCGGTGCTGTGGGCGCAAGCGCGACGCTGATCGCGGAAAACGCGAAGGTCATCGTCCCCCCCACACCGCAGAGGGGACGCCGCAACCCCGAAAATGCCGTATTCGAGATGCTGCCGCAGGATGCGCACGTCACCATGCTTGCGTTGGGCGCCAATCAGAGGTTGCAGCTGGTTTTCAGGCACTTTCAGGATGAGGAACGCATCACGCCGGCCAAGCCGGTGTCGGACACGACTTATTTGCCTAGGGCTGCAAAAGCACCCAATACCGTCACCTTTATCGCCGGTTCCAATGTCGGCTTCAAGACCATACGCGATTTGGACGAGACTCCAGAGGAAGAGGAATAGCAATCAGCACGGGCAGCGCATCCCCCATGCGCCGCCCGATCCATACATCAGCAACGCCAACGGCGTTTCATAGACCTGAACGACGGCGTTCTCAACCGGATACCGTCAGGACATCCCCCACCCGTATCCCGTCCGCCCCGCCTGCAGCGAACTCGATCAGACTGTGTGCGGAACGCACCCACGGTGACAGCTTCCACGGCTGCAGCCCGCGAATGACCTCGACGACACGCATTTCCCTATCCAGAAACACGATGTCGAGCGCATAGCGCATGAAATGCGTATGTACCTGCTGGGAAGGCTTGATCCAGAGCGCCTCGCCCGGCTTCAGCATCGGCCTGCCGATCAGTCCGCGCAGTCGGGTGAGGTAGCTGTGCGCAAGCAGCAGGCGATTGGCGAGTATGGTGCCGGTGACGGCATGGGAAAGAATCATGTGTTTCTCGTTCGACACGGTATTTGTCCCTCTGGTGTCAGTTGAGCCCTCGCATCAATGCCTCGAACATGCGCATCAGCTTCAGCAGGGATGGACCGGCCGCGATGATGAACATGGCCGGCATGATGGTCAGCAGCATCGGAAAGATCATGCGGATCGGCAGGCGCTCCGCACGCTGTTGGACCTGGGCCTCGATCTCGCGCAACTGCGCCATGGCATGGTGACGCATGACATCGGCGAGCGAACTGCCGATCTGCTCCGCCTGTATCATGGCCGCGCTGACTTCCTGTACCTGGGCGACGTTGCAGCGCTGCGCCCACAGGCGCAGCGCCTCGCTGCGCCGCCTGCCGCGCTGCATGGCCTCGTCCATGATGGCAAGGTCGTAGTAGAGGGGATGCCTGCGGTCCGACTCACGCAGCACATGAGCCAGCGCGGCCTCGAACGCGGTACCGCCTTCCATGATGGATGACAGCATTTCCAGCGCATTGGGCAGCTCGTTCTGTATCCTTCTGCTGCGTTTGCGGTTGTAACTGGTGATGATGGCCATGGCGAGCAGCCACAGCATGCAGCCGCCTGCCAGTGCGGCAACGCCGAGGCGGTCCGTCGTCAGACCGCCGATAAAGCCAATCACACCGCCTATCAGCGCACCGGCACCGAACAGCAGGAACTTGCCCGGCAGGGACTCCAGATAGCTGCGCAGGTGGTAGATAAAGCGCTCGAAACCGACCAGGCCGTAATCCCCGGCGCTCAGGTCTTCCGGCGGCGCTTCGACCGGCTCCTCGAAACCGAATGTCAGTCGCTCGATGATGTTTTGGCGACGCTGGTCGAGATAGAGCCAGAGCAGGGTGACAACGACTACCAGGAATAAGATCAGAAAGAACAGCATGCGCCCCAGCCGCCTTTAGTTTTCAAGCTTCGCCAGGCGGCGCAGCCAGAAGAATCCGACCACCAGCAGCGCGATGCCGGCCCAAATGATCTTGATGCCGACCGGGTCGGCGATCATGCTGTCGATCGGCTCCGGACGCACCGAATACATGACGGCCCCCAGCAGGAACGGTGTGCCGCTCAGCACATAGGATCCCAGCCGCGCCTGTGCCGTGATGGTCTGCACTCTGAGTTCCATGCGCCGGTGGAATTCCATGGCCATCAGCACATGTTCGAGGATATTGACCATCTGACCGCCGGTATCCCACTTGAGCCGGATCGCCAGCGCCAGCATGTTGGTGGAACGGGTGTTCCAGAAATTGCCCCAGTCGCGCCAGGCCTGCGCGCCGGACCGGCCGACCTGCATATCGTGCAGCAAGGCTGCCATGGACTCGCGCACCGGTGAAGGCGCGTTGAGCGCCACCGACTGCATGGCCTGCATAGGGGTGCCGCCGGAACGCAGTGACGTGATCATCTGCGAGACCATGCCCGGCAGTTGCGCATCGTGCTGGGCGACACGACGCTTGGCGAAGAATCGCAGGATGTTGAAAAGCAGTATGGGTACCAACAGCAGACATGCGACGGCAGCCCACCAGACCTTGACCTGCCAATATGCGATGGCGGCAACCACGATGGTGACCACCACCAGCGACATGATGGCGCCGAGCAGGGAGACAGGCGCTGCCGCGAGCTTGAGCTGGTAATCCAGTGCACGGGTCAGCCTGGAATTGCGCAGCAGTTCCTGGATGGATGCGAGCTGCAACAGATCGGCAGCGTCACGCCACAGGCTGACTTCAGCCTCCTCCGTTTCCTGGATACCGGCAATCAGGCGCTCACGTGCGCGCTCACGCCTGACATCCCAGATATAGAATGCCAGCAGGCCGGCGATGATGAGGCCGGCGATGATCAGAAACAGTGTCGTCATTGGATAATCAGCCGATGGTTACCGGATACGCACTGCTCAGGCCAAGCGTCACTTCACCTTGAACCAGTCGGGATCGACTTCGTACCCGCGCTCATGCATCAGGTTGGCGAGTGCCGGCACGATGCCGCAGGCACGCATGCGCATCTCGCTGCCTTCGCGTTTGGTGACGAAAATGTCCTGCATGAGGATGACGCCGTTATCGACACCGGTCAGTTCGGAAATATGGGATACCTTGCGCTTGCCATCCGGATAGCGGTTCAGATGCACGATCAGGTGCAATGCCGAGCCGATCTGGTCACGGATGACGCGTTGCGGCAGTTCCACATCCGCCATCAGCATCATCGTCTCCAGCCGCGCCAGCGTATCGCGCGGGCTGTTCGAGTGCAGCGTGGCAAGGCTGCCGTCGTGACCGGTATTCATCGCCTGCAGCATGTCCAGCGCTTCGGCACCGCGCACTTCACCGACGATGATGCGGTCGGGGCGCATCCGCAGCGAGTTGCGCACCAGATCGCGGATGCTGACCGCGCCGCGCCCTTCCGTGTTCGAGGTTCTGGCTTCCAGGCTGACGATATGCTCATGGTCGAGCTGGAGTTCGGCCGTATCCTCGATCGTGATCAGACGTTCTCCCTCGGGAATGAACTGCGACAGACAGTTCAGCATCGTGGTCTTACCCGAGCCGGTACCGCCCGAGACGATGATGTTGAGCGCCGACTTGACGGCCATTTCCAGGAACTTGGCCGCTTCGTGCGTCAGGGAGCCGCCCTCGACCAGCTCGTTGACATCCAGGATATTGCGCATGAAACGGCGGATGGACAGGCTGGGCCCCTTCACTGCCAGCGGCGGGATGATGGCGTTGACCCGGCTGCCGTCCGGCAGACGCGAGTCGGCCATCGGCGACGCCTCGTCCACACGACGACCTGCGCGCGCGAGGATGCGCTCGATGGTGAGCAGCAAGTGTTCGTTGTCGTGGAAGCGCACCTCGGTCTTTTCCAAGAGACCGTGACGCTCGACATAGACCTGATGCGGCCCGTTCACCAGAATATCCGACACGGTGGGGTCGGACATCAGCGGTGAGAGCGGCCCCAGCCCCATCACTTCATACAGCAGGTCATCGAGCAGCCGCGTGCGCTCCACACGCGACAAGGGCAGCGTCTCGTTCTCGAGCGCATTGGCGATGTATTCCTCGATCGCCGCCTGTATCTGCTCCATGCTGGCATTCGCCACCGCCTGCGGATTGAGCACTTCGAGCAGACCGCGATGCAGCCTGTGGCGTATCTGGGTGTAGCTGGCCGCAGCATTGGCCTTGAGCTGCGCGCCGATCTCTCCCAGCACGGAATGAGAGCCACTTCCCCGCAACGCCGTCACGCGCTCGCGCAACAGGCTGCGCGGTTCCGGGCCTTCCTTGCGCAGTGCGTCGCGCAGGCTTTGGGTCTTGGCAGTCGGGTCGTTCATCAGGTCAGTGCGGCACGAATACGGTAAAAGATCTGCTGCAGAATATTGGGTTCTTCAACCGGCGTCTGGACGCCCATGACGTCGTCGGCGAGGATGGAAAGCGCCAGCGTCAGCTTCTGGTCCGGGAACATGTTGACCACTGCCTGGCCGTTATTCGCCGCAATGGTCGCGTTCACATCGTATGGCAGGATATGGCTGACCGGCCAGTTCAGCGTCTCGGCGATGAGGTCGGGCGTGACGTTGCCGCGGAACTTGGTATAGCGGTTCAGCACCACCTTGATGCGATTGTGTCCGTAGCCTGCCTGTTCCAGCATCCTCAGGTTGTAATGCGCGCTGCGTATCGCCGGCACCACGCCCTCGGTCACGAGGAAGATCTCGTCCGCCAGGTCCATGACGGCGAGATTGAGACTGGAGAGCAGCGGGAATGTATCGACGATGGTGTAGTC
This sequence comes from Methylophilaceae bacterium, assembly GCA_036562645.1. Lineage (GTDB taxonomy): Bacteria > Pseudomonadota > Gammaproteobacteria > Burkholderiales > Methylophilaceae > UBA6140. The sequence goes on from DATCJT010000013.1 coordinate 7,335, forward strand.
GTAGGTTCCCTTGGCGACCAGCAGGATCTTGGACAGCTGATCCTCGGTGAAGTCGAGACCCAGCGGGTTGTCCGCGCTGTGCGCGAGCACGTCGAGACCGCTGATCTCGTGCAGCGTCATCATCTGGCGCAGCATGTCGGAATCCAGCCGGCGGTATTCCTGAATACAGTCGCGCAGCCAGTGTTCCGGGCGCAGATCCAGCATAGGCGCGACATTCGGCGCCTGCGTATTGGCATCGATCAATGCCACGCGCCCCGGCCCCATACGTTGGGCCAGGATGTTGGCGAGATTGCAGGAGACGGTGGTCTTGCCGACGCCACCCTTGCTGGAGAAACAGACGATGACCTTGCCTTCGCGCGGCGGCTGGCTGTTCTCCGGCGAGTTGAGCATGCGATCGACCTTGTTCAGGATCTCATCGACCTCATCTTCCTGCGGCGGTTGTGTCAGGATCTCCTGCGCACCGGCACGGATCGCGCGCGCCATGATCTCCGTCGTCATCTTGTCGATGCTGGCGACGACGACGCGGTTCTTCACTTCGGCAAGCTGCGTGATGGCAAGCAGGCCGGCTTCCAGATTCCGTGTCAGATCGACGAAAACGACCTGAGCCTCGATCTGCACGGCAAGATCCAGCCCCTGACCGATGGAATCCGCCGTCCGGATGGTGACAATCGCATTCTCGTAGCGCAGACAGGCCGCCTGCACGGACTGCCGGAATGACTCATTGCCGCTGATGATCAGGATTCGCATATCTTCCGTCTGCCATCCCTAGCGTATCTGATAGAACGGATCATCGAACACCTTGCGGCCTGCAGCAGCAGAAGAACTGCTGACCAGCACTGCGGAGCGCGGTACGGCGTAATCGACGCCGTTCAGGACACGGTGATTGTGCAACGCGATCAGCTTGAGCGTGACATAGACGTTGTCCTGCACGATGGCATAGGTGCCGACGATCGCGGCCTGGGCATCATGCGAGATGGCGAGTTGCCGCGCATCCCTGGATAGCAACAGTTCGCCCTCGCTATCCTTGATGAAGAAATCCTTGCGCACCTTGAGCTCGATGACCGGATACCCCATCTGTGCCGCACGGGAAGCGATCTGCTCGGTGATGAGACGGCCCAGGGTCGAGGACTGCTCCAGCGCATCGACATTCACGATAGTAGTGACGATCAGGGACTTATTGAGACCGATCTGCAGCGGGTCATCTCCCAACAGTTTCTCGACCGCCTGATGATTGGCCTCGATCAGACGGTTGCTACTGGCACTGTTCCAGCTCGCACGCTGTTGCCACTGTGCACAGCCGACAAGCATGGCGGCTACCAAGAGTACCGTCACGACAGAAAAGCTGCGCCCCAGCCTTGTTTCATGGAATCGTATCATCTCAGCACTCCCTGCCGCCCGGTTTACAGCCCTTGACCGCCAGGTTGCGCGTCGGCAACGGATCCGGAAGCAATAGCGCATCATAAAGCCTGCTGTCCTGCTCGTTGATGTAATAGATGCCGGTTTCCTGCATCAGGTAAAGCCCGTTCTCAACGATACGGCTACGGATGACGACCTCCGCATTCGGCACACCGGCAAGGTAACGCCCCTCACTTTCGGCCTTTGTCACCGAGGTCTTGCGTCCCGGCGCATACTTGATCATCTGCAGGTCATACTCGAGCGTCAGTCCGGCCTTGGCTTCAGTGGCAACGCGGACTTCCTCTTTCAGCAAATGATCGATCAAAAACTCATGAAACGCCTTGCTGAAATCGGACTGACCGACCGGTGGCTGCACATAGATACGGCGCTGCTCCTGTCTGGCCTTGACCAGCGTCTGTTTGACCTCACGACTGAGATCTGCAGCCACGCTGCGCCAGTGTTCCGATGCCTGCAGGCTGAGCTGATAGCTGTGCGGAAAGCTTTGCCCCTGCGGCGCATACAAACCTTCAGTCGATGTCAGCTGGCTGACGCAACCAGCCAGCAACGGCGAACCCAGCAGCGACAGCGTGCATAACAGTTTCTTCATTTTGCTTCCTCTATGGCTTGAGCCTGTTTCAGACATCACAACACCTCCTCGGGCGAGGCGCTGCGCGCAGGGGCCAGTTTCTCCTGAACGCGCAGGATCTCCTGCTCGATCTCCTCCTGCTTGTCGGGCGGCACGAACCGCAATGCCTTGCGATAGGCCTGCAGCGCATCAGGATACCTGCCGGCCTCGGCGAGAATCCGCGCCTTCAGCTGATGCGCCTGCCAGACTTCCGGATCGAGCTGTGTAGCCAGGTGTGCGCTGCGGATCGCCTGGTTATACTTTTTCGCCCTGGCATATGCCTTGGCAAGATCGCCGTGCCTCATACCCTTTTGCGGCTCCAAGCGCATAAGCTTGGTATAGGTCTCGGCAGCGGCGTCGTACTGCCTCAGCGCCATCTGGCAATCGGCCAGAACCTTGGCGCCCTTGATATACATATCCGTCTTGCCGGCTGACTCCAGCTCATCCAGGATTTCCGCGAAGCGTTGCTGACGCTGCGCACATTGTTTGTGTGCCGGGTCCTTCAGTCCGTTCTGCATGGCCTTCAGCACGACATCATAATCGCTGGCGGCCCGGGCAGGCCCCCAGTACTTGATCGAGGTTGCTGCAAAAAAAACCACCACCGCACCGACCGCACCGACCGTCAACAGTATCTTGTTCTTCGGGCTCATAGACGATTAACCTGGTCCGATTCATTCATGGCTTCAGCATTGCTGTCATCCCTGGTCTGGCGGACAGCGACATAGGGCCTTTGCATACCGGGGAATACCGTTTCCGTAGCCGGCACCCTGAGTACCGCATCGCTTGCGGAAGCTGTTCCGCTTCCCTCGACGGATACTGTGACACTTTCCGCACCGGTCGTTTCATGAACAGGTGAAGCGGTATTGTCTGCGACCGCCATCCGCTCCGTCTCGTCTCTTGTCGCCATGGCCATCGGCTGTGCAGTAGACGATGTCGGTGCGGGCTGCGGCGCCGGCTCGCCGGTCGGCTGCAGATCGCCATGTCCATCGAAGCTTTGTGTCGTGTCATTGCTACCCTTGATGACGCGGGCCGTCATCAGGATCATCAGCTCGGAACGGCTGACCTGTTCATTGGTACTACGGAACAGCCAGCCCAGGATGGGGATGTTGCCGAGCAGAGGCACCTGTTTCAGCGCCTTCGTATCCTCCTCAGACAGCAAGCCGGCAACCGCCCAGGTCTCACCATCATCCGACTCGGTGATGGTGCTGACGGTACGCTGGTTGAACCCGGGAATCGGCGCGCCCAGCACCTGGATCTGATTGGTATAGTCCGGGGTCGAGATCGACTGGTCCAGCACGATGGAGATCTTGCCGTTCTCCAGCACGGTGGGACGAACCACAAGTCTCAGACCATACTGGATGTAGCGCACGTTGGTCGCAGCCAACGCATTGGAGGTGGCATTGCCGGCCGCCAGGGTCTGCGTCGGGATCGGCACGCTGCCACCGACGAGGAAGCTGGCCGACTCGCCGCTCAGCGCAGTCAGCAGCGGTTCGGACAAGGTCTTGCCGGCACCCTTGTTCTCGATTGCACGAACAAAAGTGCTCAATGCATAGCTGCCCGGCTGGAACAGGCCCACCAGATTGCCGGTACCCGTGTTGATGGAATTACCCGGATTACGCGCAGAAGGCAGGGTATTGACAACCCCCCCGGTCGTATTCCCGATCAGCACCTTGTTGCCATCCAGCCGCCAATCGATGCCGAATTCGTCGGTCTTGTTGCGATCGATGGCAACGATGCGCAACTGCATCTCGACACGCGGATGCTCCTTGACCTTGATCAGGCTCATGACCTTGCCCTTGGCCACGGTCACCACATCGCCGCGCGCGATGTTCTGCGCGAGATTCCCCTTGTTGTCCATCAGATCCTGATTCAACGCGCTGGCAATCCCACGGTTACCACCCGTGCCGCCTCCCGTACCTCCCCCCGTCCCGGTACCACCGCCCACACCAGCACCGCCACCCACGGTCAGCGTCTGCAGACCGACATCCAGCTCCACCGGCTCCATCTCGGTCTTGTGACTGGTGTTGCCCGCCAATATGCCGCCCCGGTCGCTGATCACGGAAAAATCCGGCTCCGCCGACCCACCGCTCACATAACGGTCGGCGATGGACAATACCCGCGCCAACGCTGCCGGCGTCGGCACGGTGCCGCGCAGCACGATGACGCCATTGGCATCCTCGACGGTGACATTGGGTTCGATCTGGCCGACCAGGTAGGCAAGCTGGGAAACGTCGTTATTGACTCTGACGGTGTAGTGATAGATGGCGCCGCTCTTGCCGAATACCGTCAGGGAGGTGGCACCGACACTCTCTCCGTTCAACATCAGCATATTGGGCTTCAGCGTCACGATACCGACCACGCCTTCACGCCCGAGCGCCAGGGTATCGACATCCTCATCCAGCACCAGCGGCAGGGAGTATCCCTTGGTGACGCTCACGTGCCTCTGCTCGGCCGCCTGCGACGTGAAACTGAAACAAATCAGAAACACTGCCAGGCAATAGCTGGCGAACATTTTCAGGGACATGAGATGCTTAGAAAAGTCTGTCATAAGGCCTTGCATGCATGCAGATTCCATGCCAGCAACAAGCACTTACTGCATTGCACGGGAATCAACAGGATACCTTCACGGGTATGTAAATATAGTTGTCGAGTTGGTTGTATACAACCACCATCTGGCTATTTATAGCCAATTTTTTAATGAATTGTTAATACATTTTGTCAGGATATTTTCCGGAATGGAACCCGCTCTTCCAGTTCGTGCCTGTATATTCCGATCATGCCGGCCTCGCACCGGAGCATCCGCTCGATTGCGGCAGCGAAATCCGGATGGGCGATCCTGTGATACGAGCAGGTCGGCCGCGGCCTGAAGCCGCGCGCCAGCTTGTGCTCCCCCTGCGCACCGCCCTCGAAGTAACGGATGCCCTGCTCGATGCAGAATTCCTGCGCCTGATAGTAGCAAAGCTCGAAATGCAGCCCCGGCACATGCTCCAGCACACCCCAGTAGCGACCATAAAGGCGCTGGACGCCATCGCGGTCCCTGCCGTGGAAATTCAGGGCTGCCGCGATGGGGCGGCCATTGCGCTCAGCCACGACCAGCAACAGATGCTGCGGCATGCGTCGCCCGATCTCGATGAAAAACTCCTCGTTCAGATAGGGCGTTGAGCGGTGTTCGTAATAGGTGTTGACGTAACAGTGATGAAAGAACGCCCAATCCGCCTCACCGATCTCGCTTCCGACCAGACGCCGGACCCGTACCCCGGATTCCGCAACCCTTCTGCGCTCCTGACGAATCTTCTTGCGCTTGTCGTGCGACAGTGCGGCCAGAAAGTCATCAAAGCCACCGTAACCTTCGTTCTCCCAGCAAAACTGCACACCGTCGCGCCTCAGCCAGCCTGCATCCTTCATGGCCTGCGCACTGGTCTCGTCCGGGAACAGGATATGCGCGGACGACCAGCCGGATTCCAGCAGCCGCTCAGCCAGCGCATCCAGCATGTAACGACGCATGCCGGCATCCACACCGAGCAGGCGCGGACCGGTTATCGGGGTGAATGGCACGGCGCAGACCAGCTTCGGGTAGTAGGCCATGCCGTGCCGCTCGAACGCATCCGCCCATGCCCAGTCGAACACGTATTCGCCGTAGGAGTGAGTCTTGGCATAGAGCGGCATCGCAGCCAGCAAACGTTCACCCTCCCTCACCACCAGGTGGCACGGATGCCAGCCCGTTCCCGCACCGACACAGCCGGTCTTTTCCAATGCATCGAGAAAGGCGTGAGACAGAAAGGGCGTACCATCGCCGAGCGCATCCCAGGATGCCGGGGCCAGCTCCGCGACGCCAGGAACGAGATCGATCCGCAGACTCATATGCGGATTATGCATGAAAAAGGAAGATAAGCCGCTCCAGCCAAGGCTGGATGCATGGGGATAGCAGAAACTCGGCCGGACAGCCTGCGGGAACTACAAGGACGGCTTGGACGGGATCTCGGCCTGCTTGCTCTTCAGTTTGGCGTTCGCATTCGACTTGGCAGTGGCTTCCCCTTCCGCTGCGGTCTGCACCGCCATCAGCTCGGCTTCGCGCGCCTGCTGGAGACGCAACTCGGCAGCACGCTGACGCTCGATCAGTCTGGCCTGGTATTCGACCAGTTCAGATATGGAAATGAAACCATCACCATCGAGATCGACCTGATTGAAATGCCTTGCCACCTGCGGCAGGCTATCGACGGTTTCCTGCCGGGACAATCGATTGTCGTTGTCGCGGTCGGCCCTGAAAAAGCGCTCCTGGATGCCCTTGCTCATGGCGCGACGGCGGTCCTGGATCTGATGGTGGGCCGGATCGTTGGTCTGGGAATAATGATTGAGATCCATACGCAGGCGCAGGCGCTCTTCCAGGCTGACATTCTCCAGCCCCTGCACCTGCTCGGGGTCCTCACCCATACGGGTCAGCTGGTCATCCTGGCCTTCCGGTGCAGCCTGCACATCACGCGAACCGGCGATGCCAGACTGGAACAAGCCAAGAAACAGGCAGATCATGAACAGCGCATGCCGGGTCATCGCGGATTGTTGCTGAAAAACCATTGTCAGCAGGCCTGCACTGCACAACAGGGGGTGAAGAAATTGCTCATCAGGTTTTGCATGGCTACTGCTCTCCTCATCGCACCTCTCGCCTGCATCCGAATTTCTTAATATATATACCTAATATCAGATTCTTCGGCGAATCAAAAGTTTATGCCGTCATCAGCCCGATCGAACCGGCATCCCGGCAAGCGCCTTCTCGTACTTGTTCATTATGGCGCATTTATGCTACACCGGAACAACAAGAACGGCTATAATGACGCAACATTGTAAACTGAATGTTTCCCGGATTCTGCTGTTTGTAAAAAATTGTAACCGAGCAGGGTCCGCGCAGCCCAGTCGCTGCATCCCTTAAACGAAGCCTTTATATTTTCATTAGCTTTTTGCCCAGAATAACATCATGCAACCAAAAGCAAAGAAAATCCTGCTGGTCGATGACGATTTGCGCATGCGCGAGCTGTTGCAGCGCTATCTGGGCGAGCAGGGCTTCAGTGTCAAGGCCGTGCCGGATTCCGCCGAAATGGATGCGGCGCTGGCGCACGAGCATCCGGACCTGCTGATACTGGATCTGATGCTGCCGGGCGAGGACGGTCTCGCCATCTGCCGCCGCCTGCGTGCCGGCAACAACCGCATCCCCATCATCATGCTGACCGCGCGCGGCGACGAGGTCGATCGCATCATCGGCCTGGAAATGGGCGCGGACGATTATCTGCCGAAGCCGTTCAATCCGCGTGAACTGCTCGCCCGCATCAATGCCGTGATGCGCCGCCAGGAGCAACGCATCCCGAGCGCGCCGGCAATGGAGGCGTCCACGGTCAGTTTCGGCGAATTCGTGTTCGATGCCTCGACGCGCAGCCTGACCCGTAATGGCGAGCCGGTGACCATCACCAGTGGCGAATTCGCGCTGCTCAAGGTATTCGTCGATCACCCGCGCCAGCCGCTGTCGCGTGACCGCCTCATGCAGCTGGCACGCGGACGTGAACTGGACGTGTTCGACCGCAGCATAGACGTGCAGGTGTCGCGCCTGAGAAAGCTGATCGAACCGGATCCCGCTCATCCCCGCTATCTGCAAACCATGTGGGGCTTCGGCTATGTCTTCGTACCGGACGGCGAAGTCCAAAAAGGTTAACGCCCCCGGCGAGACCGCCTCGCCCATACGTCATTGAGACTCTTTCCGCGCACCCTTCTTGCCCGCATCATGGTTCTGATCGCGCTTCTGCTGGCGATCGGCCAGTTCAGCGCGCTGAAGATCTTCGATTATTTCGAACGCGAGCCGCGCGCGCAGGCAGCGGCATTGCAGGCCGTCACCGTCGTCAACTATACGCGCGCCTCGCTGCTCGCCTCCCATGAGAACCGCCGCATCGCCCTGCTTTCCGAACTCTCCGGCCGGGAAGGCGTGCGCATCTATGCGGCCGATCTGCTGGAAATCGTCGAGCCGCTGCCCAACGACCCCTTCATCAGGCTGGTGGCGGAGAAGATCCGCGAGCAACTCGGTCAGGAGACACTGATCACGATCAACCACCTCGGCGTTCCCGGCCTGTGGATCAGCTTCAGCATCGACCAGGACGAATACTGGGTCGTCATTCCGCGCTTCCTGACCGAGCGACCGTTCCCCTGGCAATGGTTCGGCTGGGCCGCGCTGGTCGCGCTGCTGTCGCTCGGCGGCGCCTATGTCATCGCTGCCCGCATCAACCGGCCGCTGCGCTTTCTGGTCAAGGCCGCCGACCGCATCAGCCACGGTGAGCAACCGCCGCGCCTGCCCGAGGAGGGTGCGGAGGAGATGCGGGAGGTGCTGCGCACATTCAACGAGATGTCCGAGGCGCTGGCCAGGCTGGACTGCGAACGCACGCTGCTGCTCGCCGGCATCTCGCACGACCTGCGCACGCCGCTCGCCAGACTGCGCCTTGCCGTCGAGATGCTGCCGGACGACGTCGGTGAGGCCACCCGCGGCGGCATGATCCAGGACATCACCGACATGGACAACATCATCAACCAGTTCCTCGATTTTGTCCGCGGCGTCGAAGGCGAGGCGATGCAGCTGGTGGACATCAACGCCCTGATCCAGTCGGTGACGGAGCGACATGCGCGTGCCGGCCGCGAAGTCGAGCTCCACCTGTCGTCCGACTATAAGGTGCCACTCCGCCCGCTCGCCATCCACCGGCTGATCAGCAACCTGATCGACAATGCCTTCGCCTACGGCAAGGGCAAGGTCGCCGTCACCACGCGCATCACGGCCGGCTATATCGTCATCAGCGTCATGGACAACGGCCCCGGCATCCCGGAGAACCAGATCAGCCGGCTCCTGCGGCCGTTCGAGCGCATGGACACCGCACGGGGGAACGAAGGGGGTAGTGGCCTCGGACTGGCGATCGCGGACCGCATCGCCAAACTGCACAAGGGTAAGCTGGAGCTGCGCAACCGGCCGGAAGGCGGACTCGAGGCGCGCCTCAGCCTGCCACTGCTGAACAATTACCAGCCCGTCTGACTTCAGGCCGACGGCCGGAACCAGGCCAGCTTTTCATGCAGCGTCACGACGCTGCCGATGATGATGAGGCATGGCGGCTTCAGTTCCGCTTCCTCCACTTTCTGCGGCAGCGTGTTCAGATCCGCCACCACGACGCGCTGCTGCATCGTGGTGCCCTGCTGTACGACTGCCGCCGGCGTCTCCGCCGGCAGCCCATGCTGCACCAGCTTGCGGCAGATTTCGGCAAGACCGGCCAACCCCATGTAGATGACCACGGTCTGATTCGGACGCGTCAATGCCGTCCAGTCCAGATCCAGCGTATCGAGCTCGCCGCTGGCGCCGGCCTTGAGGTGGCCGGTCGTGAACAGGCAGGATTGCGCGTGGTCCCGGTGCGTAAGCGGTATCCCGGCATAGGTCGAGACGCCGTTTGCCGCCGTGATGCCCGGCACCACCTGGAACGGGATGCCATGCTCCATCAGCGTTTCGATCTCCTCGCCGCCGCGACCGAAGATGAACGGGTCGCCACCTTTCAGCCGCAGTACGCGCTTGCCTTCACGTGCCAGCCGCACCAGCAGCTGGTTGATCTCTTCCTGTGGCAGCGTATGCTGGTTGCGCGTCTTGCCGACATAGATCAGCTCGGCATCGCGCCGCACCAGTTCCATGACTTCCCGGCTCACCAGCTTGTCATAGACGCAGACGTCGGCCTGCTGCATCAGACGCAGGGCACGGAAGGTCAGCAGATCGGGGTCGCCGGGGCCGCCACCGACCAGATACACCTCGCCACGCACCGGCTCATGCCCGGCATCATCGAGCTGCTGCCGCAATGCCTGCCGCGCCGCATCCTCCTGACCGGAGAACACCAGCTCCGCCACCGGGCCGTCCAGTGCGCTCTCCCAGAAGATACGGCGTTCCTGCGTCGTCGCGAAACGTTGCCTGACCGCCTCGCGGAACTCCGCCGCCAGCGCCGCCAGCCTGCCGTAGGCGGCAGGGATCAGCGTCTCCAGCCGGCTTCGGATCATGCGCGCCAGCACGGGCGCGGCGCCTCCGCTGCTGACGGCGATGACGACGGGAGAGCGATCGACGATGGAGGGCATGATGAAAGTGCAGAGTGCCGGCGCATCGACCACGTTCACCGGGATGTTACGGCGCCGTGCCTGTTCGGAGACCTGCCTGTTGACGTCCGCGTCATCGGTCGCCGCGATGACGAGACAGGCGTCATCCAGCCGGTCCGGCGTGAATGTCGCAGCATGGTGCAGGATACGGCCATCCGCTGCATGCACTGCCAGTTCTTCACTCAATGCCGGTGCCACGACCTCGACCGCAGCCCCCGCCTTCAGCAGCGTGGCGACCTTGCGCGCGGCGACGTCCCCGCCGCCGACGACGACGCAGCGGCGACCCTGCAGTTTCATGAAGATGGGCAATGCTTCCATGTCCTGCATTTTACCCGCAGATTCGCTTTTCACTTGCGCTTGAGTTAGAATTTGGGCTTATCTGTTGTTTTGACAAACGAATTTGCATCCCACATCCGCAACACGCACCTCCTATGACGCCATCTGACACATCAGCACTGGCGGACGAGCGCCGGAACGACGACCGGCAAGGCCAGGCCCAACCCAAAAAAGTATTCATCAAGACCTTCGGCTGCCAGATGAATGAGTACGACTCCGCACGCATGTCGGATCTGCTCAGCACCGACAAGGGCATGGTGGCGACCGACGACCCTGAACAGGCCGACGTCATCCTGCTCAATACCTGCTCGATACGCGAAAAGGCCGAGGACAAGGTGTTCAGCCTGCTCGGACGCTTCATCCCGATCAAGGAAAAGAGGCCGGACGTCGTCATCGGCGTGGGCGGCTGTGTCGCCAGCCAGGAAGGCGACAACATCATCAGACGCGCGCCTCATGTGGATCTGGTGTTCGGTCCCCAGACCCTGCACCGGCTGCCGGAGATGATCGAGGCGCGCCAGCGCAGCGGCCACTCGCAGGTCGATATCAGCTTCCCCGAGATCGAGAAGTTCGACCATCTGCCGCCGCCCCGCGTCGAGGGTGCTGCCGCCTTCCTTTCCGTCATGGAGGGCTGCAGCAAGTACTGCAGCTTCTGTGTGGTCCCCTATACCCGCGGCGAAGAGGTGTCGCGCCGCTTCGAGGACATCCTGACCGAGGCTGCGACACTGGCGCAGCAGGGCGTAAAGGAGATCACGCTGCTCGGCCAGAACGTCAATGCCTATCGCGGCCTCAACGCCGCAGGCGAGACCATGGACTTCGCCACGCTGATCGAATACATCGCCGAGATCCCGGAGATCGAGCGCATCCGCTTCACCACCTCGCATCCGAACGAGATGAGTCAGGCATTGATCGACTGCTTCGCCAACATCCCGAAGCTGGTCTCGCACATCCATCTGCCGGTGCAGTCCGGTTCGGACCGCATCCTGATGGCGATGAAGCGCAACCATACGGCACTGCAGTACAAGTCCATCATCCGCAAGCTGCGTGCGGCCAGGCCGGATATCTGCATCGGCTCCGACTTCATCGTCGGCTTCCCCGGCGAGACCGAGGCGGATTTCGAAGCCACCCTGCGCCTGATGGAGGATGTCGGCTTCGACTACAGTTTCAGCTTCGCCTATAGCCCGCGTCCCGGCACGCCGGCATCGTATCTGCCGGACGACACGCCGGCCGAGGTCAAGCAGCAGCGGCTCATGCGCCTGCAGGCGCTGAACGAGGCACAGGGCAAGGCGATCAGCGAATCCATGGTCGGCAGCGTGCAGCGCGTGCTGGTGGAAGGCGTGTCCCGCAAAAGGGAGACGGAACTGGCCGGACGCACGGACAACAACCGCATCGTCAATTTCCCGGGCGACAAATCGCTGCTCAACCGTTTCGTCAACGTGCGCATCACGGCAGCGCTCAGCCACACCTTGCGCGGCGAACTCATAGAAGACTAGATCTTGGAACTGACGCTCACCCCAGAAGACAATATCCGCCTCGCCAACCTCTGCGGCGTGCTGGACGAGAACATCCGGCAGATCGAGGATGCGCTCGACGTCGGCATCTCGCGGCGCGGCGCCCACTTCCGCCTGAGCGGCGAAAAGCACAACATGGAGCTGGCGGCGCAGTTGCTTGAAAGCTTCTATCTGCGCGCGAAGAAGCCGATCGAGCTGGAGGAGATACAGCTCGGACTGGTCGAGCTGGACAAGCTGAATCCGGAAGCCGTTGCCGTCAACAGCATGCCCACGCTGATGACACGCCGCAGCGATCTGCATGGCCGCACGCCGCGCCAGGTCGAATACCTGCAGCAGATCCAGAATTACGACATCACCTTCGGCATCGGCCCCGCCGGCACCGGCAAGACCTATCTCGCCGTCGCCAGTGCCATCGACGCCATCACGCGTGACCGCGTCAAGCGCATCATTCTGGTGCGCCCTGCCGTGGAAGCCGGCGAGCGCCTCGGCTTTCTGCCCGGCGACCTGACGCAGAAGGTGGATCCCTATCTGCGCCCGCTTTACGACGCCCTCTATGACCTGGCTGGATACGACAGCGTCAACAAGATGTTCGAGCGCGGTGTCATCGAGGTCGCGCCGCTCGCCTACATGCGCGGCCGCACGCTGAACCAGAGCTTCATCATTCTTGATGAGGCGCAGAACACGACGCCGGAACAGATGAAGATGTTCCTGACCCGCATCGGTTTCGGCACCAAGGCCGTCATCACCGGCGATGTCACCCAGATCGACCTCGCGCGCCACCAGAAGAGCGGCCTGGTCGAGGCACAGCAGGTGCTGAAGGATGTGCGCGGCATCGCCATGACGCATTTCCATTCGGAAGACGTCGTGCGCCATCCTCTGGTGCAGAAGATCATCAATGCCTACGAGTCCTATGACCGGGCCAGAGAGGCGCAGAACGACTCAGACAGGGACGCGCAAAGGTAATTCCCGTATTGCCATGTCGCAATCGTCATCCAGACCCCCTACACCCAAACTGTCCATGACAGTGCAGTATGCCAGCACGCTGGACGGCCTGCCGAGCGCCGCCCAGTTCAGACGCTGGGCTAGGAAGACCCTGCGCGTCGATGCCGAGATCACGCTCCGTATCGTCGATGAAGAGGAAGGCCGCACACTCAACCGCGACTACCGTGGCAAGGATTATGCTACCAACGTACTGTCCTTCCCGCTGACGGAGGAACCGTACCTGATGGGCGACATCGTGCTGTGCGCGCCTGTCGTCCTGCGCGAGGCTGCCGAACAGCAAAAGGACGTCGAGGCTCACTTCGCCCATCTGACCGTGCATGGGGTTCTGCACCTGCATGGCTATGACCACGTGACCGAACCTCAGGCGGAATTGATGGAAACCCTGGAAACCTGGATCCTCAGAGATCTTGGCTATCCGAACCCTTATGAGGAACAATGATCACCCATGAGTGAGGAAGACAGAGAACCTACCCACGAAAAACCCCGATGGCTGGAGCGTCTCAGCAACTTCCTGCTGCGCGAGCCGGAGGACCGCGAGCAGCTCATCGAGCTGCTGCATTCCGCTTACCAGAACAACCTGCTCGACGCCGATGCGCTGTCCATGATCGAAGGCGTGCTGCAGGTCTCGGAGATGCAGGTGCGCGACATCATGATTCCGCGTTCGCAGATGGACGTCATCGACATCTCCGACCCGCCGGAGAAGTTCATCCCCCATGTCATCGAAACCGCGCACTCGCGCTTTCCCGTAATCGAGGAGAACAAGGACAACGTCATCGGCATCCTGCTCGCCAAGGATCTCCTGCGCTATTACGCCGGAGAGGATTTCGAGGTGCGCGACATGCTGCGCCCCGCCGTCTTCATCCCGGAGTCGAAGCGCCTCAACGTGCTGCTGAAGGAATTCCGCAGCAACCGCAACCATATCGCCATCGTCGTCGATGAGTACGGCGGCGTCGCCGGTATGGTGACGATCGAGGACGTGCTGGAGCAGATCGTCGGCGACATCGAGGACGAATACGACTTCGACGAGACCGAGGACAACATCATCCGCGACGCGCAGGGACGTTACCGCGTCAAGGCGCTGACCGAGATCGCGGATTTCAACGAGATACTGGGCACCGATTTCAGTGACGAGGAATATTCGACCATAGGCGGTCTCGTAGTCAGCAAGTTCGGCCATCTCCCCAAACGCGGCGAGCAGATCGTCATCGGCAATCTGCGCTTCACGGCATTGCGCGCCGACAGCCGCCGCCTGCACTCGCTGAACGTGGAGGTCATCACACCTCCGGTTGCAGAACCGGAGCCGACCTGACGCCCTATGCCGGTGCGGAACTTATTCGACTCCGCCCGGCTCACAGCTAATGGCTTCCACCACTATTCGGAGCACCGGCATGCGCACACTTCTGCCCCTACTGTTGCTGTTCCTCTCCGCAGCCGCATCTGCCGAGAACCTGCCCGAGACGGCGCCAGACGGCGAGATTCCGACTTCCGAGCTGGAATTCGTGGCCAGCATCAGCCGATTCAGCAAGGCACAGATCATCGAGCAGTTCGGCGAGCCTGCGAAAATGGAGGACATGAGGCTAGCCTCCACCGGCGAGGTCGTCGCCTCCATCTGGCTCTATCATTTCATCAACACCAATCCGGCAGGCGACTATTACGAAACCACCGAGCTCGACTTCGTCGGCGACAGGGTGGTCATGGTGGTCTTCATGAACCACGATGGTCAGGAAAAGTCCATCGAGCCGCCTGACCTGCCGTCCGAAGAAACTCTGCCGGATATGTCGCTTTAGGTAGCCGCAAACAAAAAAGGGCGCCCTAGGCGCCCTTGTCGTTTCGAAGTATTCCCTTTATTTCTTCAGCGCATCGCGAATTTCGCGCAGCAGCAGGATGTCTTCCGGCGTTTCCGGCGGCGGTGCGGGCGGCTCCTCCGCCTTCAGTCGGTTGATCGCGCGCACCAGCAGGAACACGGCGAACGCGACGATCAGGAAGCTGACCAGCGCATTGACGAACAGGCCATAGTTCAAGGTCACGGCACCGGCATCACGGGCTGCCGCCAGCGTCGCGTAGGGTTCCGGCGTCGCGCCCTCCTTCAGTACCAAAAACAGGTCGCTGAAATCGACATTGCCGAGCAGAAGCCCGATAGGCGGCATGATGACGTCATCGACCAGCGATTTGACGATGGAACCGAACGCCGCACCGATGATGATACCGACCGCCATGTCGACCACGTTGCCGCGCATGGCAAATGCCTTGAATTCCTTTAACATTGCCTCTCCTGAATCAAGTTGAACGTGCAAACCGCTATAATGCAGTAAACCCCGTCCACAAGTCCAGGATTTCGATTGCGTCCACTCCATCACCCGTTCACTGCCAGACTGCTCGCAGCGCTTTCCGGCTGCATCTCTGTCGCCGGATTCGCACCGCTCTATTTCTACCCGGCCACAATCATCGGCATCGCCATGCTGTTCCTGCTCTGGCAACTTGCCGAGAATCGCCGTCAGGCCGCATGGCTCGGTTTTTTCTTCGGCCTTGGGCTGTTCAACACCGGCATCTACTGGATCTATATCAGCCTGCACGATTTCGGCGGCATGCCCTGGTGGATGGCGGCCTTCGCCACGTTCTGCCTGAGCGCGTTCCTCTCGCTGTTCCCGGCGCTGGCCGGCTGGCTCAGCAAGCGTCTGGCGCCGGTCTGGCTCAGCGCGCCACTATTCTGGGCACTGACCGAATGGGTCAGAGGCTGGATCTTCACCGGCTTTCCCTGGCTGGCCATCGGCTACGCGCAAACGCCGCACAGTCCGTTGGCCGGCTTCCTCCCGGTTCTCGGCATCTACGGGGTCTCGCTGTTGACGGCGGTAACCGCCGCCCTGATCGCCGGCCTGTGCCTCAGCGCACGACGCAAGCCGTTGCTGGCGGTGCTGCTCACGCTCTGGGTCACCGGCGCACTGCTCAAGATGGTGCCGTGGACGGCACCGGTCGGCACACCGGTCAGCGTGGCACTGGTCCAGGGCAACGTCGCGCAGGACCTGAAATGGCAGGATGACGAGGTACGGCGCACGCTGGACAAATATCTGCAGCTGACGACGGACACCACGGCCGGACTCATCGTACTGCCGGAAACCGCGCTCCCCATGCTGTACCAGCATGTTCCCGCCGATTACCTCGATGCCTACAGGGAACATGCCCGCCAGCATGGCAGCGACATCCTGTTCGGTGTCGTCGAATACGAGAACGGCGCCTTCTACAACAGCATGCTGAGCATCGGCAGCTCGCCGCAGCAGGCCTATCGCAAGACGCATCTGGTCCCGTTCGGCGAATTCATCCCGCTGAAGGGCATCTTCGGCCATGTTTACGAGAACTGGCTCAACATTCCGCTGACCGACCTGTCGCGCGGCGGTTTCGAGCAAAGACCGCTGTCCGTCGCCGGGCAGAAGGTCGCCGTGAATATCTGCTACGAGGACGTGTTCGGTGAGGAGATCATCCATCAGCTGCCGGAGGCGACGTTACTGGTCAACACCAGCAATGACGCCTGGTACGGCGATTCACCCGCCGCGCACCAGCACCTGCAGATCTCCCAGGCCCGCGCCATGGAGACCGGCCGCATGATGCTGCGCGCGACCAATACCGGCGCCACCGCCATCATTGACCGGAACGGCGATGTGCTGGGGCATCTGCCGCATTTCCGCACCGGGATACTCGAGGGTTACGCCCAGGGCTACAGCGGCAGCACACCGTATATCCTGTTCGGTAACGGCCTGTTCCTGCTGCTCGTCCTGGCCTGCCTGGCTTGCCTTTTGTGGCTGCGCAAAAAGAAGTAGAATCAGGCCTTTCGCCCAATTCCGAATCGGCTCACATCAGAATGTCACTCACATTTCAGGAAATCATACTCAAGCTACAGCAATACTGGGACAAACAGGGCTGCTCCCTGTTGCAGCCATACGACATGGAGGTCGGCGCCGGCACTTCCCACACGGCGACGTTCCTGCGTGCACTCGGTCCCGAGCCATGGAAGGCCGCCTATGTGCAGCCGAGCCGCCGTCCCAAAGACGGCCGCTACGGCGAGAATCCGAACCGCCTGCAGCATTATTACCAGTATCAGGTCGTACTGAAACCGGCGCCGGACAACATCCTGGACCTCTATCTGGGCTCGCTCGAGGCACTGGGTTTCGACCTCAGGGAAAACGATATCCGCTTCGTCGAGGACGACTGGGAGAACCCGACCCTGGGTGCATGGGGGCTGGGCTGGGAAGTCTGGCTGAACGGCATGGAAGTGACGCAGTTCACCTACTTCCAGCAGGTCGGCGGCATCGACTGCAGACCCATCACCGGCGAGATCACCTACGGTCTGGAGCGTTTGGCCATGTACCTGCAGGGCGTCGAGAACGTCTACGACCTCACTTACTCGCCCGGCGTCAGCTACGGCGACGTCTTTCTGCAGAATGAGAAGGAACAGTCGGCCTACAACTTCGAGCACAGCGATGTCGATTTCCTGCTGACCGCATTCAATGCACACGAAAAGCAGGCCAAGCATCTGATGGAGAACCGGCTGGCACTGCCTGCCTATGAACAGGTGCTGAAAGCTGCCCATACGTTCAACCTGCTGGATGCGCGCGGCGCCATCTCCGTGACGGAACGTGCGGCATACATCGGCCGCATCCGTAACCTCGCCCGCAGCGTCGCCGCCAGCTATCTGGACAGCCGCGCCCGTCTCGGCTTCCCGATGGCGCCCAAGCCCTGGGCCGAGGAAGTATTGGCAAAAATGGAAAAAGACAAGAAAGTCGCCTGAACCTATGAGCAGCAACCTGTTAGTCGAATTATTCGT
>DATCJT010000023.1:0-51175 GCA_036562645.1 Methylophilaceae bacterium
TTATTACACCGGATGACTGTGGTGCGGACTTGTTCGCGCACTTCTCGGCGATTGCTTCCGACGGTGGATATAGAAGCCTGAGCGAAGGTCAGCGTGTATCGTTTGACGTCATCACAGGCGCCAAAGGCGAGCAGGCATCAAACATCAAGCCTGTATAGGTTGATGTTTTCGGGTGACGCGAAGAGTCATCCGATTAAAAGCCCGGCTATGCTGGGCTTTTTTATTGCCATTGCTTCCGTATAGACGGGCTTCAAGCGAAGGACTGACTCTTACCTTTGATACACGTATACGTGAGGAGCATGTTTCGGAATCCCCATCTTGGGTCCGCTGAATCCATGTGCCTTTAGCTCTTTTGCAAGAAACATCATCATGCCTGCATGGCACACAACCAAGGTGTCTGTTTCGCTTGTCCTCAACTGGTCCACCATGCTTTTGACGCGTTGCTTAAAGTCATCGCGCGATGCCCGCTGCGATCTGTGCCCTGTCATCCAGGTCAGTCTTAACAAAAGACGCCATGCCCAGAGGGGGAGTCTCAGCGATCCGGTGCCGAACTCACCGATTTGTGGCTCCCGCAAGGTGGCGGTTGTATGGAAGTCGCCCTGGTAGACGACCTTGGCGGTGCTTGTGGCCCTTAACAGATCACTGGAGATACAGTGCTTCCACGCAATGTCGCCAAGCGTATATGAGCAAACACGCACATCGGCTTCATCGTATTTCGTCTGCCAGTCACGTAGCTCGGCGGAGGTTATCCAGCCTTGTGGCTGGGGCATGTCCACTGGGAAATGGCGGAGTAAACCGATACGCATACTTTCAAAGTTCGATAGTACAAATGATACAAATGAAAAGAGGCTTCCGCGAGGAAGCCTCTTTAATATGGCGCGCCCGAAGAGATTCGAACTCCTGACCCCTTGGTTCGTAGCCAAGTACTCTATCCAACTGAGCTACGGGCGCTTGAGAAAGCAGAATTATACGCTAAAACTGCAATCTGGTGAAGCGGTGATGGCGGAGAGCGAGGGATTCGAACCCTCGATACAGGCTTAAACCCGTATGCTTCCTTAGCAGGGAAGTGCCTTCGACCACTCGGCCAGCTCTCCGCACGAGGGCGTAACGATACGCGATTATCGCCCAAAAATCAAACCGAATTCGCAGGCTCCTCGTCCAGACCGAATGCCTTGTGCAGGACGCGCACCGCCAGCTCCATGTATTTCTCGTCGATGACGACGGCAATCTTGATTTCGGAGGTGGAGATCATCTGGATGTTGATGCCTTCCTCGGCCAGCGTGCGGAACATCTTGCTGGCAACGCCGACGTGCGAACGCATGCCGACGCCGACGATGGAGACCTTGGCGATCTTGTCGTCGCCGATGATTTCGCGTGCGCCGATCTGGGGCTGGATGTTGCGCAGGATCTCCAGTGCCTTGTTCATCTCGTTCTTATGGACGGTGAACGTGAAGTCGGTGGTGCCATCGGCAGCGACGTTCTGGATGATGATATCGACATCGATGTTGGCGTCGGCTACCGGCCCCAGGATCTGGTAGGCGATACCAGGACGATCGGGCACGCCGAGCACGGTGATTTTGGCTTCATCGCGGTTGAATGCGATGCCGGAGATGATAGGCTGTTCCATGTTGTCTTCCTCAAACGTAATCAGTGTGCCGTCACCTTCTTCCTCGAAGCTGGAAAGCACGCGTAACTTGACCTTGTATTTGCCGGCGAACTCGACCGAGCGGATTTGCAGCACCTTGGAGCCCTGGCTGGCGAGTTCCAGCATTTCCTCGAAGGTGATGGACTTGAGCCTGCGCGCCTCGGGGACGATGCGTGGGTCGGTGGTGTAGACGCCGTCTACGTCGGTGTAGATCTGGCATTCGTCCGCCTTCAGCGCGGCGGCCAGTGCGACGCCGGTGGTGTCGGAACCGCCGCGGCCCAGCGTGGTGATGTTGCCCTGTTCATCCACGCCCTGGAAGCCGGCGACGACCACGACATAGCCCGCGTCGAGATCCTTGCGGATACGCTCGCCGTCGATCTTGAGGATGCGGGCCTTGTTGAAGTGGCTGTCGGTGACGATGCGCACCTGTGCGCCGGTGTAGCTCTTTGCCTTGAGGCCGAGGTCCATCAGCGCCATGGAGGTGAGGCCGATCGTGACCTGTTCGCCGGTGGAGACCATGACGTCGAGCTCACGCGGGTCCGGGTTCGGCATGATTTCCTTGGCGAGCGCGATCAGACGGTTGGTTTCTCCCGCCATGGCCGAAACGACGACGACGACCTGATGGCCGAGGGCCTTGTAACGTGCCACGCGGCTGGCCAGCGCCTTGATGCGTTCGGGGTTGGCGACCGAGGTGCCGCCGTATTTCTGTACGATTAAAGCCATCGATGCTTCCTTAAAATGTCAATGCTCCGCCTGACCACGGACTTGCCCGTGCCATCCGGCGGCTAATTCAGTTTTGCCTTTACCCAGTCCGTGACGCTTGCCAGTGCTGCGGGCAGTTGTGCCTTGTCGGTGCCGCCTGCCATCGCCATGTCCGGCCGGCCGCCGCCCTTGCCGCCGATCTGTGTCGCGACATGGTTGACCAGTTCGCCAGCCTTGATTCTTGCCGTGGCATCCTGGCTGACCGCAGCCACCAGGCTGACCTTTTCACCTTCGACGGCGGCCAGCACCAACGCGCAGCTGCCCAGCTTATCCCTGAGTTTGTCCGCGACTTCGCGTAGACCCTTGGCATCAACGCCTTCGAGAGAGGTGGCCAGCACCTTGATGCCGTTCACATCGACCGCATCGCGGGTCAGGTCGTCGCCCTTGGCGGATGCCAGCTTGCCCTTCAAGGCGGAAAGCTCACGCTCCAGCTTGCGCACCTGTTCGATCAGCGCCTCGACGCGGCGCGGCACCTCGACAGGCAACACCTTCAGCGTGCCGGCGATGTCGTCCAGTGTCGCACCCATGCGCTGCAGGTGAGCCAGTGCGTTGGTGCCGGTGACGGCTTCTACGCGACGCACTCCGGCGGCAACGCCACCCTCGGATACGATGCAGAACGGACCGATGTCGCCGGTGCGGCTGACATGGGTACCGCCGCAGAGCTCGCGCGAGCTGCCGATATCCAGCACGCGCACCTCATCGCCGTATTTCTCTCCGAACAGCATCATGGCGCCTGTCTTGCGCGCCTCGTCGATCGGCATGATGCGGGCCTGTGTCGGTGTGTTGGCGAGTATCTCGGCGTTGACCAGCTGCTCGACCCGGCGGATTTCCTCTTCCGTCATCGGCGCATTGTGCACGAAGTCGAAGCGTGTCTTTTCGGTATCGACGAGCGAACCTTTCTGCTGCACATGGTCACCCAGCACTTCGCGCAGCGCCTTGTGCATCAGGTGCGTGGCCGAGTGGTTGCGCATCGTACGCAGGCGGGCTTCCATATCGACGCGGGCGCTGACGGTGTCGCCGACCTTCAGCGTGCCGGTCTTCAGGATGCCGTGGTGGCCGAACACGTCGGCCTGGATCTTTTGTGTGTCCTCCACCGCGAAGATGCCGGCGCCGCCTCGCAGTTCACCGCTGTCGCCGATCTGGCCGCCGGATTCTGCGTAGAACGGCGTGTGGTCCAGCACGACCACGCCCTGGTCGCCCTCGCTCAGCTGGCTGACGCTGCTGCCGTCTTTGTAGAGCGCGAGCACGCTGCCTTCGGTTTCCAGCTTTTCGTAACCATGGAAGGTGGTGGGCTGGCCATCGTATTCCAGGTTGGTCGCCATCTTGAACTTGCCAGCGGCGCGCGCCTGTTCCTTCTGGCGTGCCATCGCGGCATCGAAGCCGGCGGAATCGACTGTCACTCCACGTTCACGGCAGACGTCGGCGGTGAGGTCGAGCGGGAAGCCGTAGGTGTCATGCAGCTTGAATGCGGTCTCGCCATCGAACACCTGTTTGCCCTGCTTCGCCATTTCGGCCAGCTCGGCTTCGAGGATGGCCATGCCGTGTTCGATGGTTTCGAAAAAGCGGTCCTCTTCCTGGCGCAGCACTTCGGTGATGCGCTGCTGGTTCGCGGTCAGGTCGGGGTAGGCCTCACCCATCTCGGCGACGAGGTCCGGCACCAGTCTGTGGAAGAATGCCTTGCGCACGCCCAGCTTGTAGCCGTGCCGGATGGCACGGCGGATGATGCGGCGCAGCACATAGCCGCGACCCTCGTTGCCGGGGATGACGCCGTCATTGACGAGGAAGGCACAGGCGCGGATATGGTCGGCCAGCACCTTCAGCGACGGGCTGTCCATGTCGTTGCACCGGGTTTCGCGCGCGGCGGCCCTGATCAGGTTGCGGAACAGGTCGATCTCGTAGTTGCTGTGCACACCCTGCAGCACGGCGGCGATGCGCTCCAGACCCATGCCGGTGTCAACCGACGGCTTGGGCAGCGGGTGCATCACGCCGGCCTCGTCGCGGTTGAACTGCATGAAGACGTTGTTCCAGATCTCGATGAAGCGGTCGCCGTCCTCATCCGGACTGCCTGGCGGGCCGCCCGGGATATGCGGGCCGTGGTCGTAGAAGATCTCGGTACAGGGACCGCACGGGCCGGTGTCGCCCATCATCCAGAAGTTGTCGGAGGCATAGCGCGCGCCCTTGTTGTCGCCGATGCGCACCACCTTTTCGGGCGGTAGGCCAATCTCCCTTGTCCAGATGTCGTAGGCCTCATCATCCTCGGCATAGACCGTGACCATGAGCTTTTCTTCCGGAATCTGGAAAACCTTGGTCAACAGCTCCCAGGCATAGGCGATGGCATCGCGCTTGAAGTAGTCGCCGAAGCTGAAGTTGCCCAGCATCTCGAAAAAGGTGTGGTGACGCGCGGTGTAGCCGACGTTCTCGAGGTCGTTGTGCTTGCCGCCGGCGCGCACGCATTTCTGGCTGGAAGCGGCACGTGTGTAGGGGCGCTTGTCGAAGCCGAGAAAGACGTCCTTGAACTGGTTCATGCCGGCATTGGTAAAGAGCAGGGTGGGGTCGCCGGCCGGCACCAGTGAACTGGAAGGTACGATCTGATGGCCCTTGGATGCAAAAAAATCCAGGAAGGCCTGGCGTATCTCTTTACTGCTTGGATGATTCTTCATGTCGTCTTTCAAAGCATCGTTACCATTGTTGCTCGCAGCTGCCTGCGCGATTCATGCGCCCTTCATTCCAATGCGTCCGGGTCGCCGTTCAGTACCTTTCTGATGATGTCAAAGTCAAAGCCTCGTCCCTGCAGGAATCTGGCTTGTTTTGCCCAGTCTGCACGGTTCTTCGGGAGCTCGTCGCCGAACTTCTTCCGCCAGACGGCGCGGGCATTGTCGAGTTCATCGTCCCTGAGCATGGCCACGGCTTCCTCGATCAGGTGCTCTGGCACGCCGTGCTCACGCAGTTCGTGCGCGACGCGCAGACTGCCGAATCTGGATTTGCGCGCATGGACGAGCTGTTCGGTATATCGCTCGTCGGATAACCAGCCACGCTGTTCGAGTTCGGTGATCAGTGCCGGCAGGTCATCGCCTTCCTGCACATGGGCGCGCAGCTTGTGCTCCAGTTCCTTGCGGGAGTATTCGCGTCGAGCCAGGTAGGCCAGAGCGCGGGCACGCAGCGAAACGGCGGGCTTGCCGCCATCAGGCTCATTCGTCAGCTTCGTCTCCCGGCGATACCGACATCACGGCGTTTGCTAGATTTGCGTTCTCGCGGATCTTGGCGTCGATCTCGTTGGCGATTTCAGGATGTTCCTTCAGATACTCGCGCGCGTTGTCCTTGCCCTGGCCGATCTTCTCGCCCTTGTAGCTGTACCAGGCACCGGCCTTTTCGATCAGCTTGAGGTTGACGCCCATCTCGATGATTTCGCCTTCGCGCGAGATGCCTTCGCCGTAGAGAATGTCGAATTCGGCCTGCTTGAAGGGGGGAGCGACCTTGTTCTTGACGATCTTGACGCGGGTTTCGGAGCCGATGACCTCATCGCCTTTCTTGATGGCGCCGATACGGCGGATGTCCATGCGTACCGAGGCATAGAACTTAAGCGCATTGCCGCCGGTCGTGGTTTCCGGATTGCCGAACATGACACCGATCTTCATGCGAATCTGGTTGATGAAGATGACCATGGTGTTGGTGCGCTTGATGTTGCCGGTCAGCTTGCGCAATGCCTGCGACATCAGGCGTGCCTGCAGGCCCATGTGGGAGTCGCCCATCTCGCCTTCGATCTCGGCCTTGGGTACAAGCGCGGCGACGGAGTCAACGACGACGATATCGACCGAGCCGGAACGGACCAGCATGTCCGCGATTTCCAGTGCCTGCTCACCAGTATCGGGTTGAGAGATCAGGAGATCGGAGACGTTGACGCCGAGCTTCTGTGCGTAGACCGGGTCGAGCGCGTGTTCCGCGTCGATGAAGGCGGCAGTTCCGCCCAGCTTCTGTACCTGTGCGATGACGGACAGGGTCAGCGTGGTCTTGCCGGAGGATTCCGGGCCGTAGATTTCGATGATGCGGCCGCGTGGCAGGCCGCCGATACCGAGCGCGATATCCAGACCGAGAGAACCGGTGGAAACAGCTTGGACATCGCTTGCCACATCGGTATCGCCCATGCGCATGATGGAGCCTTTTCCGAATTGCTTCTCGATCTGCGAGAGGGCTGCTGCCAAGGCTTTGCTTCTGTTCTCATCCATCTGAATAGGTCCTTTATTTCGGTGCACGTAACAAACACACAATTATTTCATAAATCAAGGGTTAAAGTAAGGCTCATCAGGCGCTCGAACAGGGCCTGCACAGAGGCTGTCCGGACCGCTGCACGGTCGCCCTGGAAGTGATGTGTCGCGGAAACGAGAAGGCCGGTTTTCGTCGCCCAGGCGAAGCAGACGGTGCCGACCGGCTTCTCTCTCGATCCACCATCCGGACCAGCGATGCCGGTGATGGCGCCGCTGATGCCGGCTCGGCTCTGCGTCAGTGCGCCGGTCGCCATCTCGCGTGCCGTCTGTTCGCTGACGGCGCCGTATGTTGTGAGCGTCTCGGCACGGACGGCCAGCATGCGCATCTTGGCCTCGTTGCTGTAGGTGATGAGTCCTGCATCGAACCAGGCCGAACTGCCAGGGATCGCAGTGATGTACTGGCTTGCCATGCCGCCGGTGCAGGATTCCGCCAACGCCAGCATCAGGCCGCGCTGCTGCAGCGCCTGGCCCAGCGCGGCACCCAGTTTTAGAAGTGCAGCATGATCCATTGCAGTGCCTCGAGCGAGACGATGGCGTAAACGGCAGCCAGCAGGTCGTCGAACATGACGCCGAAGCCGCCTTTCAGGCGCATGTCGAACCAGCGTATCGGATACGGCTTCCAGATGTCGAACAGGCGGAACAGCAGGAAGGCGGCAAGCCACCATTGCCATGCGAGCGGTGCGAATTCCAGTACCAGCAGCATGGCCACGATCTCGTCCCAGACGATGCTGCCATGGTCGGCGACACCGAGATTCCGGCCGGTAACACTGCACAGCCGGATGCCGAGCACGAACAGCAGGGCGATGATGGCGTGGTGCACCGGTCCTGGAACCAGCATGAGGAGCCCGAACAGAGGTAGCGCGGCCACTGTGCCCATCGTACCGGGGGCCATGCGGCTGAGCCCGCTGCCGAAGCCGAGAGCCAGGAAGTGCTCCGGCCTGCGCAACAGAAAGGCGAGGTCGGGGCGGATAGCACCGGCTGAATCTGCCTTGTATCTACCGGGTTCTGAAGTGGTCAAAGCCGTCTGTTCCTGTCCTGATGGTGTTGCCGCTGCGATCCAGTACCTGCAGTCCCGGCGCTTGCGTCGTCCTGCCTATGCGGCTCAAGGGCAGGCCTGTTTCCGCTGCGATACGCTGGATCTCCTCGCGCGCCGTCACCGGCGCGGTGAAACATAGTTCGTAATCATCACCGCCAGTCAGCAGCATGTCCAGTACGTCGGGGTGATGCAGGTGTCGCTGTAGCGTGGGGGAGCGCGGCACGTCCTCCAGGCGCAGTTCGGCACCCAGGCCGGATGCGTGCAGGATGTGACCGAGGTCGGCGAGCAGGCCGTCGGAGATGTCGATGGCGCTGTGCGCGATGCCGCGCAGCGCGAGCCCGGTCGAGACGCGTGGCCGGGGTTGCAGCAGCGCGGGCAGGGTCAGTGCCAGCTCGCTATCGGTCAGTGGGTGCTTACCCAGCAGGTGGTTGAGTGCCAGCGCGGCATCTCCCAGCTGACCGGAAACCCAGATGTCGTCGTCGGGAAGTGCGCCGTCGCGCCGTAGTGCCTGCCCGGTGGGCACCTGTCCCATGATCTGCACGCTGATGCACAGTGGCCCCCGTGTGGTGTCGCCTCCGATCAGGTCGATGCCGAAGGTTTCCGCACAGGCAAAGAAGCCTGCAGCAAAAGGCGCGATCCAGGCTTCGTCGGCGGTGGGCAGTGCCAGTGCCAGTGTCGCCCATCTGGGTTCCGCACCCATGGCAGCGAGATCGGAAACATTGACAGCCAGTGATTTCCAGCCCAGTGTCTGCGGATCGACATCGGCAAAGAAGTGAGTGCCTGCTACCAGCATGTCGGTGGACACGGCAAGCTCATGCCCGGCATCGACCCGGAGGAGCGCGGCATCGTCGCCGATGCCGAGCGCGGTGCGGCTGGTGGGCCGTGTGAAGTAGCGCCGGATCAGGTCGAATTCGGAAGCCATCAGCTAGCGGACCTGACGGCGGACTTGGGGCGGAATGCCCGGACGACGGAGTCGTTGGTCTCGATGTAGGGCGTCGGCCGCTCAGGGGTGCCGAGCAGGTCGATGCAATAGGGTACGGCCGCAAAGATGCCGTGCACAAGCGTGTTGCCCTGCTCGTCCTTCAGTCCTTCCAGTGTCTGTGCGATGGATTTGGGTTGTCCGGGCAGATTGATGATCAGGCACTGCTTGCGGATGACCGCCACCTGCCTGGACAGCATCGCGGTCGGGACGAAGTGAAGGCTGATCTGTCGCATCTGCTCGCCGAAGCCCGGCATCTCACGGTCGGCGACGGCAAGCGTGGCCTCAGGGGTGACGTCGCGTAGTGCGGGGCCGGTACCGCCGGTCGTCAGAACGAGGTGACAGGCCTCATTGTCAACCAGGTCGATGAGCGTTGCCTCAATCGTTGCCTGCTCGTCCGGGATGACGCGTGCGACGGCTTGCCACGGTGTGATGAGCGCACGTTCCAGCCATGCCTTGAGATTGGGAACGCCTTGGTCCTCGTAAACGCCGGTGGAAGCCCGGTCACTGATCGAAACCAGACCGATACGCAAATTTTGTGCTGTCATGATGGATACTTTTACGGTATTGCTTGTCTTTATGTAATCCTCCGGAAGGAGGCATGTTCAGACGGAATCATATCATCTGCGGGACTGCTGCCGTGGCAATGTCTGATGACAGGGGAGCATGATGCGAAGACCGAATGTAGTGATGCTGTTGTGCGGCATGGTGTTGCAGGTTCTGACGGCACAGGCGGACGAATCCGCGAATCCTTTCGCGCGTGCCTATAGGCCGCTCGAGCTGCGTGCACCTCTGCAGTCGGAGCCGGTGGAGCCGCAGATCTTCAGGGGAACGGAGGACCGGGAAGGGGATTACCGGCGCATGCTGGTACAGGGATATGACCTGATCGGCCGCTCCAGCTTCATTGCGGGTGATGTTCCGATAGAGCTTCTGATGCAGCATGCGCGAACGGTCCGGGCGCATGCCGTGCTGGTGACTACGAGGCGTAGCGGCGAGGTGCCGGCCAGCGTCCGGATGGAGCAGCTGAAGCGCAGTATGCGGGAACAGGGTAGGGAGATCACGGACCAGAGTATGCTCCAGCCTGCCGTCAGCTATGCTTACGACGCGTCCTACTGGGCGAAGCTGGTGCCGCCCGTGCTCGGCCTGCACGTACGGCCACCGACGGAACGGGAGTCCCCGCAGGGGCTGGTGGTTATCGCCGTCATCCGCAATTCGCCAGCGGAAAGGGCCGGTCTGCAGGCGCAAGACACCGTGCTGCGGGTTGGCGACGTCGCGCTGGACCGGCCGGAACTGCTTTCGCAGGCGGTAAATCGGCATGCCGGCAAGACCGTGGAACTGACCTTTCTGCGGGATGGCGAAGTCAGAAAAACCGAGGTGCATTTGAATCCTCAGCGCTGACTGCAGGTAGAATGTCGCATGGTCCGCGCATGACGGATGTTGAATCAGACTGGCCCGACGAGGCAAAAAGAACAAGATGACGATAGAAACCGTACTGGATGGATATATCGGTGAAGCCGGCCGCGAGGCGAGGCTGCTCGCCGAACTGGTGGATGAGATTCGCCCGCCGCGACTGAGCGATGTCGATCACGCGACCCATGCGCTGCAGGCACTGTGCTATGTATTGGGCAACGAACCGGCGAAGGCGGCTATGCTGCGAGATGCCATTCTGGTGCTGCTGGCAAGGCACAAGCCGTTGTCGCTGTTCGTCGAATCCGGCATCCAGCCGAGCAGCGGTTTTTTCACCGAACTGTGGCGCAAGGTCGGGCACAAGATTCTGCCGGCCGCGATAGACAAGCAGTATCTCAAGGACCTGTTCGCACTGATCTTCCCGCGTCCCAGCGACGAGCGCTGGGTGCAGGCAGTGCCGTCATCGATCTGGAGCCAGCTCATCGACGCGCTGCGATTCCATGAGGCGCCTGCTGAACTGCGCTCCGCCTGCGCGGAAAACTTTCTTGATGCGATCGAGGTGCTGTCCTACCGGATCGCCGCGCTCGGGCTGGAGCCGGAGCTGCTCCGCAGTCGGCCCGAGCTGGAGGATTACGAGTCGCCGTTCGTCATGCAGAATGTGGAGTTGCGCGCCTTCTTTTCCGGCGGTTCCGAGAACGGCGATGTGCGGCAGGTGCTGGTCATGCTGGACCAGTGCCGCATGGTGATCGCCAAGATACGTAGCAGCAGTTCACAGAACGGCACCAGCATCAATCTCACCTACCTGTTGCAACGCATCTCCCAGAAGATCCAGCGTCTGGAATGCATGCTCAGAATCGTCGTCAGCCTACGTTCGGGCACGATGCCCAACGATGATGTCGTCGGGCTGTTCAAGACGCTGGTTGAGGGTGAGTGCCGCAAGAACAACATACGCCGGCACGTGCGCGAGAACATGGAGCTGATGGCGCTGCGCGTCACCGAGAACGCGAGCCGTGCCGGCGAGCATTACATCACGGAGACGCGCAGCGAGTATTTCGCCCTCATGCGCTCCGCCATGGGGGCCGGCCTGATCATAGGCATCATGGCCATGCTCAAGATCATGGTCGCGCACCAGCATCATGCACCACTGACCGAAGCCATCCTGTTCAGCCTGAACTACGGTCTGGGTTTCGTGCTGATCCATATCCTGCACTTCACGGTGGCGACCAAGCAGCCCGCCATGACGGCAGCCGCCATCGCGGCCAGCATCGATGACAGTGACGGCAAGAACCGCAGCATGGAGAACCTGGTCACCATCATCGCGCAGACAGTGCGCAGTCAGACCGTCGCCATCATCGGCAACGTGTCGCTGGCGGTACCGACCGCTATGCTGATCGCGGCGCTGTTCTATCTGATCGGCGGCGAGCATTTCGTTTCGGTGGAAAAGGCCGGCAAGCTGCTCGACGAGGTCGATCCCCTGCACAGCGGCGCGCTGTTCTACGCCGGTATCGCCGGCGTCTGCCTGTTCCTGTCCGGCCTGATCGCGGGCTATCACGACAACATGGCGATCTACAACAAGATCCCGCAGCGCCTGCGCGCGCTGCGCTGGCTGCAGTTTCTGCTGGGTGAGGCAAGGCTGGAGCGGGTCGCACGCTATGTCGAGAACAATCTGGGGGCGCTGGCCGGGAATTTCTATTTCGGCTGCCTGCTGGGAGGCATGTCGGCGGTCGGCGTGCTGCTCGGGTTGCCGGTCGATATCCGGCACATCGCCTTTTCCTCGGCCTTCGTCGGCT
This sequence comes from Methylophilaceae bacterium, assembly GCA_036562645.1. GTDB lineage: Bacteria > Pseudomonadota > Gammaproteobacteria > Burkholderiales > Methylophilaceae > UBA6140. The sequence goes on from DATCJT010000023.1 coordinate 11,882, forward strand.
TCTCTATGGTCGGACTGGAGTTCAACGTCGGTGTTGGGATGGCGCTCTATGCCGCGCTGGGCGTGCTGCTGATCGGCAGTGTCAATCTGCTGGTGAGCTTCAGTCTGGCGCTTTATGTCGCCATGAAATCGCGCAAGGTCAGCTTCGTGCAGTGGCGCAGGCTGGGATCTGCGTTGGCAAGGCGGCTCATCAGCAATCCGCGCGAATTCTTCCTGCCGCCGAGAAAGGTAGCACCGGAGCTGTCAGCCGAGACTTCCGAGCAGCGCTAGTCGGTCTGATCCGGTTCCGACTGGCGGCTGCTTTCCATGATCTCCCGTAGCAGTCGGAACAATTCGCGGCTGCTCTTCGGTGGTTTGTTGGTCTGTATCTCGCGCCTGTGGTTGCGTATCAGCGTGCGGATCTGCTGGCTGTCGGCCTGCGGATGTTCGCGCAGGAACCCCGCGAGACTGCCTTCGTCTTCCAGCAGACGGTTGCGCAGGCGTTCTAGCTGATGGAAGAAGGCGTTTTCCTCGGCATGTTTGCCTTCCCAGCGCCGGAACTGCTCGATGATGGGGGCCGCATCCACTTCGCGCATGAGGCTGCCTATGTACTGATGCTGACGGCGTAGGGCGCCGTTGGATGTGATGCGCTTCGCCTCCCTGACCGCATCCAGCAGCCTTTCCGGCAGGTCGAGTCGTGCCAGTTTGTCGTCCGGCAGCCTGGTGAGCTTGACGCCAAGGTCCTGCAGGGCATCCATTTCCGCCTTGCGCTGAGTCTTGCTGAGAGGTTCCTGAAATTCTTCTGACATGCCGTGATAGTGAATGAAAGCGTGTAAGGTATGATAGCAGTTTTTGTCCTTTCCTTTTCGCATAGCGGCAGTTGCCGATCGATGAGTGCCGTACCATGAGTGAATCCCGTTTCAGCTATTCCCTTGAACAACTGCAGGAAATGAGCGCGCGCATGCTGAAGCTGGCGCAAGACGCCGGCGCCAGTGCCGCAGAGACCGACATCAGCCTCGGTATCGGGCAGAACGTGACGGTGCGCATGGGGGAAACGGAGACCATAGAATACAACCGCGACAAGGGTGCTTCCGTCACGGTGTATTTCGGTCAGCGCCGCGGCCATGCCAGCACGTCCGACCTCTCGGAACAGGCGCTGGCGGACACGGTGGCCGCCGCCTGCAACATAGCCCGTTATACTGCGCAGGATCCGTTTTGCGGCCTGGCCGATGCCGATCTGATGGCAACGGAGTTTCCCGACCTTGACCTTTTTCATCCATGGGACATTTCCGTGGATGAGGCGATCGAACTGGCCAAGCGTTGCGAAGACGCGGCCCGTGCCGTTGATCCGCGCATCAGGAACTCCGAAGGGGCCAGCGTTTCCAGTTCGGAGAGCCTGTTCGTCTATGCCAACAGCCACGGTTTCTGCGGTGGTTATCCGACCTCGCGGCATGCCATCAGCGCATCCGTGATCGCCGAGCAGGGCGACGGCATGCAGCGTGATTACTGGTATGCGACGGCAAGATCGCCGGCCGATCTCGAGTCACCGGAACATGTCGGCCGGCTCGCTGGACAGCGTACCGTCAGGCGGCTGGGTTGCCGCAAGCTGAAAACGACGCAGGTGCCGGTGCTGTTCGAGGCACCCGTGGCCGGCAGTCTGGTTTCCAGTCTGGTCTCCGCCATCTCGGGGGGGAACCTGTATCGCAAGTCATCCTTCCTGCTCGACAGCCTCGGCAAGCAGGTCGTTTCTCCCATCGTCGATATCGAGGAACAGCCGCATCTGCCCAGAGGGCTGGCCAGTAGCGCATTCGATGCGGAAGGGGTGACGACCCGGCAGCGCATGCTGATTTCACAGGGCGTGCTGCAGGGCTATCTCCTTTCCAGTTACTCTGCCCGCAAGCTGGGTATGCGCAGCACGGGCAATGCGGGGGGCAATCACAATCTGCTGGTGCGTCATGCGCAGGGCAGAGAACAGAGCTTTGAGCAGCTGCTGCAAACCATGGGGACAGGACTGCTGGTCACCGAACTGCTCGGTCAGGGCCTCAACATGGTCACCGGGGATTATTCGCGCGGGGCGGCAGGCTTCTGGGTGGAGAACGGCGTGCTTGCCTATCCGGTCGAGGAAATCACGATCGCAGGCAACATGAAGGACATGCTGATGCAGATCGTCGCACTGGGCAGCGATGTGCTGGTGCAAGGTTCGCGTCAGGTCGGGTCCATCCTGATCGAACGCATGACGGTGGCAGGCGAATAAGTTGAGAAGGCCGAAGACGTCATAAAGCAAAAGGCCCCGAATGTTCGGGGCCTTTTTACAGGAAGACGTTACTCGAAATCGTATTCGTCCTGCATGGACGGCGGATTGCCGTCGTGGATCTGATGCTCACGGCGCTGCAGGTAGGCGTCACGCATGAAGGCGTACGGATCCAGTGCGGCCTCGTCCAGAAGGTCGCTACCCGGCAACAGTTGGGCACGTTTGTCGAGGAACTTCAACGCATAGGCACTGTTGCGGGTGGCCGGGTCATCGACGTAGCCGAGCGGGTCGAATGCTGCCGTATCGACGATCAGGCCGGCCGTATCGCGGAGCGTGGACGGGCCAAGGAAAGGCAGCACGATATAGGGGCCGCTACCTACACCCCAGTATCCCAGGGTCTGGCCGAAATCTTCCTTGCGCTTTTCGATACCGTCCATGGAGGCTACGTCAATCAGGCCGGCAATACCGAACGTGGTATTGATGACGAAACGGCCTGCGCCTTCAGCGGCCTTGTCGAACTTGAACTGCAGAAGATCGTTGATGACGGAGACGAAAGTGCCGAGGTTGTCGAAGAAATTGCCGACACCGCTGCGTACCGGTGACGGCAACACTGCCTTGTAGGCACCTGCGACCGGCTTGATCACAGCCTTGTCTGCCACGTCGTTGAACTTGTAGACGCCGCGGTTGAATCCTTCCAGCGGATCCTTGTTCGCGGTCGATGCACACCCTGATAGCACCAGACCGCACAAGGCTGTGAGGACTATGTTTCTGATCTTTTTCTGCATTCGGTGACCCGTTTATCCTTTGTTTATGTTGCTGATTTCTTATTATGCCAAGTCGGTCCTGACCTGGGTGATGGAAACAAGGCGTTGATTAGAGCGAACTTTAACCGACAGGTTAAGCCTTGTCCACTATTTTGACATACTGGAAAGGCGCTCATGTGGCGGAAAGGCAACAGCAGGTCAACCTGGCTGGAGGGTCAGGCAATGGGGGAAGACAGGGGCGCCGGCAGGGTTGCCGGCGGGAGGTGGCGGAGATTCAGCCGCGCGCACCATACAGGTATTTTCCTGATGGTGGGGCCGTCTGTTCAGTGGTCAGGTCAGGCATCACTTCCTTGTTCTGTGTGGGCGGAGCAAGCAGGCCGAGTTCATGTCTGAGCTGCAGGCTGAGGCTGATGAGTTCGATGTTGTCTGATGCATCCACCTTCTCGAAGACGGCTTCGCTGTAATCGGCATCCTTAAGCAGGCGTGCCGGATTGACGGTGCCGATGACCTTGCGGGCTTCGATGGTGAATTTCGACAACGTAATGAAACTTTGGTTATCCATGACATGCTCCGGATTGGTGCAAAACAAATGTTGAATCCCGGCAGAATGGAGGCGATTAGCGTTCGCGTGTCGCACCGGTAGCGTTTGCACGGGATGTGCAGGGAATTAAGCACATAGCGTGCCAGTACGGCTATGCGCGATGATAGGGGTGGTTCTGGATGACGGTCCAGGCACGGTACAGCTGTTCCGTCAGCACGACGCGCACCATGCCGTGCGGCATGGTCAGTCTGGAAAGGCTCCAGAGCCAGTCTGCCTTGTGCTTGAGTGATGCGTGCAGACCGTCGGCACCGCCGATGACCAGGGAGACATCGCGGCCACCGGCAAGCCAGGATTCCATGCGCTGGGCGAGTTGCGTAGTGGTGACCTCCTGGCCGCGTTCGTCCAGCACGACCAGGAGGTCGCGCCCGGCTGCCTCGAGTATCCTGGCAGCTTCCGCTTCCTGCACGGCTTCCGGGCTTTTGCCGGCAGCACGCTTGTCGGGTCTGATCTCGACGATCTCAACGCTGATCTCGCGCGGCATGCGCTTCAGGTATTCGGCGCATCCGAGCTCGACCCAGTCAGGCATCTTGTGACCGACCGAAAGGATGCGCAGTTTCACGGGATGGTGTCAGGCAGCCGACTTGCCGCCGATGCGGCGCAACTCGGTCTCGCCCCAGAGCTGTTCCAGATTGTAGTAGGCACGGGCGCTGGGAACCATGATATGGACGACGATATCGTCGAGATCGACCAGTACCCATTCGCCTTCCTTCTCGCCTTCCATGCCGCGCACGTCCGCCCCCTTTTCCTTCAGCTTCTCGCGGACATTGTCGGCGATGGCTTTGGCCTGGCGTGTCGAATTGGCACTGGCGACGATCATGTAGGACGTCATGGAAGTCAGGTTGCGTACGTCCATGACGGTGATATCGAATGCCTTGATGTCTTCCAGCGCGTCGATGACGGCCAGCTTCATGTCTTCTAGTGTCAGCATCAAATTGAGGGCGGAGATTCAGGCGCCCTGGCTGGTTGCTTGCACAGGGATGGCGTTACGCTTGTCCTTGATGCGGTTGTTTGCATCGACATAGACGAGCAGCGGCTTGAACTTTTCGAGTTCAGCTTCCGAGTAGTTCGCGTAGGAGGCGATGATCAGCAGGTCGTTCGGGCTGGCCTTGCGTGCGGCAGCGCCGTTGACCGAAATGATACCGGAGTTGCGCTCGGCACGGATCGCATAGGTGGTGAACCTTTCGCCATTGTTGATGTTGTAGATCTCGATCTGCTGATACTCGCGGATGTCCGCGGCTTCCAGCAGAGCCTCGTCAATGGCGCAGGAGCCCTCATAGTCCAGCTCCGAATGCGTCACGCGCACGCGGTGCAACTTGGATTTGAGCATGATTCTTTGCATGGGCTACCTTGCTGATTTGAAAGGACGCCTATTATAGTCAGTTCGGGTCGCTGGTGCAAAAAGCGGCGACACGGAAAATCGCGGGCCGGAGGGGTTTCAGTCCAGGCTGAACTCGATATTGTCGATCAGGCGGGTTCTGCCGAGGCGCGCGGCGGCGAGCACGACCAGATGACGTTCCTCCTCGCGTGGCGGCAGCAGGGTGGCCGCCGAGCGTATCGCCACATAGTCTACGATCCAGCCGAGTTGGGTCAGATACTGGGTAGTCTGCGCCTCGATAACGGCAAAGTCTCCGCCCTTGCTGGCGGCTTCCGCCGCCAGCTGCAGCGCGCGCTGCAAGCGCGGCGCTTCCAGCCGTTCCGCCGGGTTCAGATAGCCGTTGCGCGAACTCAGCGCGAGACCATCCGCGTCACGTTGGGTGGCAACGCCGACGATGTCGATGGGCAGGTTCAGCTGTTTCACCAGTTCGCGGATGATGAAGAGCTGCTGGTAATCCTTCTTGCCGAAAACGGCGACCTGCGGCTGCACGATGTTGAAAAGCTTGAGCACGACGGTAGCGACGCCGGTGAAATGGCCGGGGCGTGTGGTGCCGCAAAGCGCATCTGCAATCGGTGGCGGATTGACGGTGATGGTCTGCGGGGTCGGGTACATTTCCGCCTCACTCGGAGCGAAGACCACGTCAGTGCCGATGGCTCGCAGTTTCTCGCAGTCTTCCTGCAGCGTGCGCGGGTAGCTGTCCAGGTCCTCGTTGGCCCCGAACTGCAGCGGATTGACGAATATGCTGACGACGACGCAACGACCATGTCGCTGCGCGGTCCTGACCAGTTCCAGATGACCTGCATGCAGATTGCCCATCGTCGGCACGAGGACGATGTCGCTTTCCGTTTTCAGTCGCTGCCGCAGTTCGGCAACGGTGGTGATGATATCCATGCGAACGGTTTCAGTAGCTGTGTTCGGTTGAGGGGAAGCTGCGGTCCTTCACGGCCCGGACGTATGTGGCGACAGCGGACTGGATACTGTCGGCGCCTTGCATGAAGTTGCGCGAGAAGCGCGGCGACTTGCCGGCGTAGATGCCCAGCATGTCCTGTAGGACCAGAACCTGGCCGTCGCAGTCTGGCCCGGCGCCTATGCCTATGGTCGGGATGCCGATGGCGGCCGTGATGTCGCGCGCCAGAGCGGCGGGCACCATTTCCAGCACCAGCATACCGGCGCCGGCTTCGGCCAGTGACCTGGCATCGTCGAGCAGCCGGGCGGCGGCGGCCTCGTCACGACCCTGCACACGGTAACCGCCGAGCTGGTGCACCGATTGCGGGGTCAGGCCGAGATGGCCGCAGACGGGAATGCCGCGCTCGGTCAGGAAGCGTACGGTCTCGACCATCACTGCGCCGCCTTCCAGTTTCACCATCTGTGCGCCGCTTGCCATGAGCCGCGTGGCGTTGCGTAGTGCCTGCTCCGGATTCTGCTGGTAGCTGCCGAAGGGCATGTCGGTGACGATATAGGCGGTTTTGGCGCCCTGGGCAACACAGCGGGTGTGATACTGCATGTCGTGCAGCGTGACGGCCAGCGTGCTGCCGGCACCCTGCAGCACCATGCCCAGTGAGTCGCCGACCAGCAGCACGTCAACGCCGGCATTCTCGAGCAATGCGGCGAAACTGGCGTCATAGCAGGTCAGTACGGCGATTTTCTCGCCCTGCTGCTTCATGCGTTGCAGCGTGGTCAGGGTGGTGACGGTCATCCGCTACTCCAGACTCGGATTGAAGAATTCACGCCGGCTGCGGATTTTCAATGCGCGTTCGACCAGCATGTCGACCGATGCCTCGTCGGTAGTGATGTTGAGCTTCTCGTTGTTGACGATGAGTATGGGTGAGGCATCGTACTGATGAAAAAATTCACTGTAGGCATCGGACAGGCGCACCAGATACTCGCGTGCGATTTCCTGTTCATATGGGATGTTGCGCTGGGCGATGCGCTCCTGCAGGGCATCGACCGGCGTCTGCAGATAGATGACGAGGTCAGGGACCGGGGCTTTGGGCTGCAGATGTTTGTAGATTTGCCGGTACAGTGCGAATTCCTCGTCATCCAGGTTGAGGCGGGCGAAAATCGGATCCTTTTCCAGAAAGAAATCCGCGATCATCGCGGCAGCGAACATGTCACGCTGCGCCAGTTCGCTGAGCTGACCCGAACGCTGGAACAGGAAGAACAGCTGTGTCGGCAGTGCATAGCGCTGCACGTCCTGGTAGAAGCGTGGCAGGAAGGGGTTGGCTTCGGCGTTTTCCAGAACCAGCGTCACCGGATAGCGCTCCGCCAGCTTGCGCGCAAGCGTCGTCTTGCCGCTGCCGATCGGGCCTTCGATGACGATGTGCGGATAACGGTCGGTCAGGTCGGTTTTGATGATGGTCATCGCTGAATCTTCATAGCCAGTTGCGCCATTGTCTCAGGAATCCAGTCGGGTCACGCCCTGATCCATGCAGGTGGCGGCCAGTTCGGTGACAGTTCTATCCTGCAGGTCGGGGAGGGGGATGACCAGATCCGGTGCGATTTCCGCCAATGGTAACAGCACAAAGCCGCGCGCATGCATGCGCGGATGCGGCAGGGTCAAGGTCTCTGTCTGCATGCACGTGTCCCCATGCAGCAAAAGGTCGAGGTCGAGCGGCCGGGGAGCATTGGGGAACGGCCGTTCCCGGCCATGCAGATTCTCGATGGCGAGCAGATAGTCGAGCAGCTGCTGGGGTGGCAACGCGGTCTCCATCTCGACTACGGCATTGATGAAGTCCGGCTGATCGTCGTAACCGACCGGCGCCGTGCGGTAGAGCGAGGACCTGCGTGTGACCCTGGACCTGGGGATGGCATCGAGCTCGTCGAAAGCCTTTCTGACCTGCTGCACCGGGAAATGCATATTGCTGCCCAGGGCGATGTAGGCGCGACTCATGCGGCCTGACCCCCTGTGTCCGAGTCCTGGGCCGCGGACCTGGTGCGCCGGCGCCGACGGCGTCTTTTCGGTTGCGTATCCGGCAACAGCATGGCGGCGCGGGCCTCGCCATCGGCGTGTGCGAAATCGGTCCACCACTGCCCGAGCTCCATCGGCAGTTCACCGGATTCGCAGCGAAGCATCAGGAAATCGTAGGCGGCGCGGAAGCGCGGGTGCGCGATCAGGGCATAGGGTCGCTTGCCGCTACGCTGCTCGAAACGCGGCTGCATGTCCCAGATCTCGCGCATCGCGCTGCTGTATCGCTTGTGGATGGCGAGTTTCTCGGCCTGGATGTCGCAGACCTCGTTCATGGCAAGCTGCAGGGCAGGGAAGGGTTTCTCTCCCTGGTCCTGGAAGCGGTTCCAGGCCGCCAGCACCTCGTGCCAGAGCAGGGTGGCGAAGAGAAAGCTGGGAGATACCGGCTTGTCCGATAGCACGCGTTCGTCGGTATTCTGCAGCGCCAGGGTGACGAAACGCTCTCCCAGCGGCTGCTCGAGTACGACATCGAGCAGCGGCAGCAGGCCGTGATGCAGTCCATGCCGGCGCAGCTCGCGGGCACTCTCCATGGCATGGCCCGACAGGAACAGCTTGAGCATCTCGTCGAACAGGCGTGATTCCGGCACGTCCATCAGCAAGTCGGCCATTTTCGGTATCGGCGTCGCAGTCGCTTCGTCCAGCCTCAGTCCGAGCTTGGCGGACAGGCGTATCGCTCTCAGCATCCGTACCGGGTCCTCGCGATAGCGGGTCTCCGGGTCACCGATGATGCGCAGCACACGGGCCCTGATGTCGGCAACGCCATCGTGAAAGTCCAGCACTTCCTCGCTGGATGGATCGTAGTAAAGGGCGTTGGCGGTGAAATCGCGACGCAGCGCGTCCTCTTCCTGGCTGCCGAACACATTGTCGCGCAGGATGCGGCCTGTCTCGGCGATGGAGGCATGGCCGTTTTCCGTCAGATGGCTGCCACGAAAGGTGGAGACTTCGATGGTTTCATTGCCGAACATGACGTGCACGAGCCGGAAGCGGCGCCCGATGATGCGGGAACGGCGGAAGATCCGATTGACCTGTTCCGGCGTGGCATTGGTGGCGACGTCGAAATCCTTGGGCGCGCGTTCCAGCAGCAAGTCGCGTACCGCGCCGCCGACGATGTAGGCTTCGAAGCCGGCTTTCTGCAGACCTTCGACGGTCTTCAGGGCAGCGGAGCTGATCAGCTTGCGGTCGATGCCGTGTTTGCGACGAGGAATGATCTGCGCGTTCTGCTTGAGGTTGCCGGCTGGCTTCGTGCCAGCTTTCTTCTTGCCGGGGTTGAAAACCCGTTGCAGCAGTTTTTTGATCATTTAGAGGTAAGGCCTGAATCCACTCGGTCAAGTGAGCGGATTATAACGTAAAGCCGATGGTTCGGCTTTACGTTATGCCTTGCCGTCATGTGCCTAGGTGGATTGCTCCAGGAAGACGCGCACGTTCTTCGGACTGATGAACACCGTTTCACCGAGACTGACATTGAGCTCCTTGAAGCGTTCGCGTGTCAGTTCGGCCTCGACGATGTCGGTATGGTCGGCACGTTTCAGTTCAAGCCGTACCAGGGGACCGAGCGAATGGATATAGCTGACGGTGGCCTCGAACGACGGGCTGTCGCCGCGTGTCTTGCGGATGTCGATGTCATGCGGACGGACGTAGGCGGCGGCAGCGCTGTCCTGCGTCTCGCGGTGACCGTCGAGCTCGATCTCGATCTCGCCGATGCGGGCGCGACCGGCATGTACACGGCTCTGGAACAGGTTGACGTTGCCCAGGAACTGATAGACGAAGGGCGAGGCAGGGTGGTCATAGACTTCCTGTGGCGTGCCGATCTGTTCGACATGGCCCTGGTTCATGACCACGATGCGGTCGGCCACTTCCAGCGCCTCTTCCTGGTCGTGCGTGACGAAGACGCTGGTGATATGCAGTTCGTCATGCAGACGGCGCAGCCAGCGGCGCAGATCCTTGCGCACCTGGGCGTCGAGCGCACCGAACGGCTCATCCAGCAGCAGCACCTTGGGCTCGACCGCCAGTGCCCGCGCCAGTGCGATGCGCTGACGCTGACCGCCGGAGAGCTGAGGCGGATAGCGGTCTGCCAGCCAGTCCAGCTGTACCAGATTCAGCAGCTCATGTACGCGGCGGTGGATTTCCCCTTCGCTGGGTCTGGTCTTTTTCGGTCGCACACGCAGGCCGAATGCCACGTTCTCGAACACGGTCATGTGGCGGAACAGTGCGTAATGCTGGAACACGAAGCCGACCTGACGCTCGCGCACGTCGCGATCCGTGGCCTCCTCGCCGTGGAACAGGATGCTGCCGCTGTCGGCGCTCTCCAGCCCGGCGATGATGCGCAGCAGCGTGGTCTTGCCGCAACCGGAGGGACCGAGCAGGGCGACCAGCTCGCCGCTCGGCACATCAAGGCTGACGTTGTCCAATGCCTTGAACTGGCCGAACTGTTTGGTGACGTTCTTGATTTCGATACTCATGATCCTTGGGCTCCATTAATTCTCGGAAGTTTTTTCCTGGTTGCCGGCATCGCGCTCGATCTTCCATTCGACAAAGCTCTTCAGCGCCACGGTGACCAGTGCCAGGAAGGCCAGCAGCGAAGCCACGGCAAATGCGGCTGCATAGTTGTATTCGTTGTAGAGGATCTCCACCTGCAACGGCATGGTGTTGGTTAGGCCGCGGATATGTCCGGAAACCACCGAAACGGCGCCGAACTCACCCATGGCGCGGGCGTTGGTCAGAATGATGCCGTACAGCAAGCCCCATTTGACGTTGGGTAGCGTGATGCGCCAAAGGATCTGCCAACCGGAAGCGCCGAGCACCAGGCCGGCTTCTTCCTCTTCCTTGCCTTGTGCCTGCATCAGCGGAATCAGCTCTCTTGCGACAAAGGGAAAGGTGACGAATATGGTGGCGAGCACGATGCCGGGCACGGCGAAAATCACCTTGATGTCGTGATCGATCAGCCATTCCCCGAACCAGCCGTGCAGGCCGAAAATCAGCACGTAGATCAGGCCGGCGATGACGGGAGACACAGCAAAGGGCAGGTCGATCAGCGTGATGAGAATGCTCTTGCCTTTGAATTCGAACTTCGCGATGGCCCAGGCGGCAGCCACACCGAAGATGACGTTGAGTGGAACGGCGATGCTGGCCGCGATCAGCGTCAGCTTGATGGCTGCGAGCGCATCGGGTTCCACAAGCGCGGCAAAGTAGGCGTCCATACCTTTGCGCAGTGCTTCGGTGAAGACGGCTGCCAACGGAATGAACAGGAACACGCTGAGGAACAGCAGCGCGATGCCGATCAGGGTCCAGCGCACCCATGTCGGTTCCGAAGTGGCGCGGCTGTGGGCTACCTTCTTGTGGTAGTGCGAATATTGCGAAGAGACTGCGATGCTTGACATATGTACTTCCGTTTCCCCGAATAGTTGGCCGGTCAGCGCGTCGCGCTGTTGCGGCGGCTGCTCCACCATTGCAGGCCGTTGATGGCCAGCAATAGGATGAATGAGATGATCAGCATGACCACAGCCACGGCCGTGGCTCCGGCATAGTCATACTGCTCCAGCTTCGTGATGATGATGAGCGGCGTGATTTCGGACACCATGGGCATGTTGCCGGCGATGAAGATGACCGATCCGTATTCGCCCACGGCGCGTGCGAAGGCGAGCGCGAAGCCGGTCAGCAGCGCCGGGTAGAGTGCCGGCAGTATCACGCGGCTGAACGTCTGCCAGCGGTTCGCGCCGAGACTGGCTGCGGCTTCCTCGGCCTCTGCTTCCAGATCCTCCAGCACCGGCTGCACGGTACGGACGACAAAGGGCAGGCCGATGAAGGTCAGCGCGACCACCACGCCGAGCGGCGTGAACGCGACCTTGATGCCGAGCGGCTCCAGCCAGCTGCCGATCCAGCCGTTACCGGCGAAAATGGCCGTCAGCGAGATCCCCGCCACTGCAGTCGGCAATGCGAACGGCAGATCGACCAGGGCATCGACGATCTTTTTACCAGGGAAGGTGTAGCGCACCAGAACCCAGGCGGTCAGCAGGCCGAACACGGCGTTGATGCTGGCGCCGATCAGAGAGGCTCCGAAAGTCAGCTTGTATGATGCGACGACGCGTGGTGTCGTCACGATTTCCCAGAATTCGGCAAAACTCAGTTCCGTCGTCTTGATGAAGGCCGATGACAATGGGATCAGCACGATCAGACTGAGATAGAGCAGGGTGTAGCCCAGCGAAAGGCCGAATCCGGGCAGGACGTTTTTCTGTTTGTGCTTGGCTACTTTTGCGAATGTCATGGGTCTATCTTTATTCTGTGTTGCGGTTCTTGAATCAGTGTGAGCAAAGCCGTCAATTTAGCAGTCGGTCTCGCTATTAAAAAATAATATGTTTCTATATTTATATTCCTCAGTGGAATAAAAGTTCGGGTTCGCGCTTGTATACGCAAGTGGCAAACCCGTAAGTGAGGAGGAGTAGCATGAGAAAACTGGTCAGAGGTCCGACGGTGTGAGTGACGGCGTCGAGGACACGATCGCCCGGGCGCTGATCGGATGCCCGAGGAAATAGCCCTGCAGCAGGTTGCCGCCGGCTTCCAGCGCGATATCGAATTGCGCCTGGTTCTCGATGCCCTCGATCACCGGCTCCGCACCGAGGTCGCGAATGAATTGCAGTAGGTGCCGAAGAGCCTTGCGCAGTCTGGCATTGTGTTCCGCCGACTGAATCAGCTGACGATCGAGCTTGACGAAGTCGGGCGCGAGCTTCCACAGTCGGTTCAGGCTGGACTGGTCGTGGCCGAAATGATCGACGGCGATCCGGTAATTCCGGCTGCGGTAGTTCTCGACGGCGGTCTGCAGCAGTTCGCTTTGTGTGATGACGCTCTCGTTGATCTCGATGACGACGCGGTCGGCCGCCACCGAGTTGGCGTGCAGGATGCGCTCGAACACCTCGCCGTGCGCATTGACGCTGAGCAGCAGCTTGGGATGCACATTCAGGAACAATAGCCCGTGCTGTTCCGCAATCTGGTTGTAGTTGAGCAGATGTAGTGTGCGGCAGATGCGATCGAACTTCACGAGGCGTCCGGACTGGTCGGCGAAGCTGAAAGCGAATTCTGGTTCCACGCTTTGCCGGCTGGCCAGCAATGGCCGGAGCAGTGCCTCATGGCCATAGACCTCACCGTTGGCCAGTTCGTAGATGGGCTGGAATACACTGGACAGCTTGATGCCCAGGAAGCGCGTCGTGAACTCGCCATCGATGGGCGTATCCAGGCCGTATTCACCGATGTCCAGATAGATGGCCTCGCGCAGCTGTTCGGCAAGGCCGGGCTTTGCACTGACTTGCGTATTCGTCATGATGGTGCCGGTGTGCGATGGGTTGTTACTTTGCATAAAGCTTGTCGAACAGGCCGCCATCGGCGAAGTGCACTTTCTGCGCATTGGCCCAGCTGCCGAAAATCTCGTCTATCGTGAAGAATTCGACAGGCTTGAACTTGTCGCTGTACTTGGCGATGGCATTCGGTGCGCGCGGACGTAGGTGATGCTTGACCGCGATGGCCTGCGCTTCGTCGCTGTAATGGAAGTCCAGGTAGGCCTGGGCGACTTCGCGCGTCTTGCGCTTGTCAACGACCTTGTCCACGAGCGAGACCGGGTTCTCGGCGAGGACGCTGATGCTCGGATACACGACCTCGAACTGATCGCCGCCGACTTCGTCGAGAATGAGGTTGACTTCGCTTTCGAACGTCAGCAGTACATCACCAATGCCGCGCTGCACGAAGGTGGTGGTCGCTCCGCGGCCGCCGCCGTCCAGAATGGGTACGTTCTTGAAGAATTTACGCACGAATTCCTGTGCCTGTTCCTCGGTGCCGCCTTTTTTGATGACGCTACCCCATGCGGCGAGATAGCTGTAGCGGCCGTTACCGGAGGTCTTGGGGTTCGGTAGGATGATGCCTACACCCGGTTTCACCAGGTCCTCCCATTCTTTGATATTCTTGGGGTTGCCCTTGCGCACGAGGAAAACGGTGGTCGATGCGGTCGGGGAGCTGTTCGACGGCAGACGCTTTTGCCAGTCTGCAGGAATCAGCTTGCCGCGTTCGTGCAGAATGTCGATGTCCAGCGACTGATTCATCGAGATGACATCCGCCCGTAGGCCATCGACTACGGCTCTGGCCTGCTTGGTCGATCCGCCATGCGACTGGTTGACCTTGATCGTCTCGCCGGTCTTGTCCTTCCAGTGCTTCACGAACGCTTCGTTGAAATCCCGGTAGAACTCGCGGCTGACGTCGTAAGAGACGTTGAGAATGCTGGTTTCGGCCAGTACGCTGCCGGCGAACAGCAGGCTGGCGAGAGCTGCGGCAAATCTGAACATGAGTGGCTCCAAGATCGAAGTAAATGAAGATGGTGGCACTTTAGCGAACCCATTTAATAATGTAAAAGAATAATATTAAATATATATATTCGTTTTGATGATATGTTGCGACTGGGTATGGAACCGGCCGGACAAGTCTTTTGCTGAAAGATTTGCTGGTGTATATTGAACGGAACGGGTTGCGATGCCATCGCATGGACCCTGAGACAATCGAGTTGATGTTGGCGTGAGCTGACCGGACCACCGGAAGCCAGCGTGTCGAAAGACCGCTGGCTTTTTTGTTTTCAACCGTCGCAATGGATGGAGCACGATGATGGAGGCACAGGAACAGCCGGATGGTGATACGAGGGATGATCTCGGTGTCGCCGGGGTCGTGGCCGAACTGCAGACCTTGCGGCTGTCCGCGCTGGCCGGCCGCAACCGGACGGCGAATCCGCCCAAGATGCCGTCCAGAAAGGTGCTGGCGGAGATCATTGAAGGCCTGGGCGCTGCGCTCTTCCCGAACAGATTGGGTCTGCCCGACTTGCAGGAAGAGGGCATCGATTACTTCGTCGGCCATACACTGGATACCGCACTCAGAAAACTGGTGACGCAGGTGCAGTTGGAACTCAGGTTTGCGGCGGACGCGTCACCGCCGCGTGCGCAGAATGCGTGCGAACTGGTGCGTAAATTCGCACTGACCCTGCCCCGTGTGCGGCAGCTGATAGACAGCGATATCAGTGCCGCTTACGAGGGTGACCCGGCGGCGCGCAGTGTCGATGAGGTGTTGGTCTGCTATCCGGGCATCAATGCGATTCTGCATTACCGGTTGGCGCATGAGCTGCATTTGCTGGGATTGCCGTTGGTGGCGCGCATGATTTCCGAGCTGGCGCATTCTGCGACCGGTATCGATATCCATCCTGGTGCCACGATAGGCGAGGCGTTCTTCATCGATCATGGTACGGGCGTCGTGATCGGCGAAACGGCCATCATCGGCAAGCATGTCCGCATCTATCAGGCCGTCACGCTGGGCGCCAAGCGTTTTCCCACTGACGAGCATGGCGCACTGATCAAGGGCAATGCGCGGCACCCCATCGTCGAGGACGATGTGGTGATTTATGCCGGCGCGACCATACTGGGCCGCATAACGATAGGCCAGGGTTCGGTCATCGGCGGCAATGTCTGGCTGACGCATAGCGTGCCGCCCGGCAGCAATGTCACGCAGGCAAAAATGAATGCCGCTCCGCTCGATGCGGTGTCGGCTGCGCAGTCGCTTACCCCTGAGGCACTCAGAAAGAAGTATCCCACCGTTTAAACATTTCAAACCCTGGAGATTGATATGGCCGAATCGAATCAAACGCAAACCGCACTGGGCGATGTCGCTGCAAGAACGCTTGCCAATGCAACCAAGACCGTTCCCATACTCAGTACCATCACGCCGCGCTGGCTGGTGCATATGCTGCAGTGGGTGCCGGTCGAGGCAGGTGTTTACCGCGTCAACAAGGCCAAGGATCCGAACAAGATCGTGGTGGACTGCTCGAACAAGGACGAGCGCGAGCTGCCGGCGACCTTCGTCGATTATGAGGAGTGGGGCCGTGAATATGTGTTGAATGCCGTCAACACGGTGGTGGATGTGCACACCCGCGTGTCCGACCTCTACAGTAGCCCACACAATCAGATCAAGGAGCAATTGCGCCTCACGATCGAAACGGTGAAGGAGCGTCAGGAAAGCGAGCTCATTAACAATCAGGAATATGGACTGCTGCACAACATCGCGGATTCGCAAAAGATCCAGTCGCGTACTGGCTCACCCACGCCGGACGATTTCGATGAGCTGCTGACCAAGGTGTGGAAGGAACCGGCATTCTTCCTCGCACATCCGCGTGCAATTGCGGCCTTCGGTCGTGAGTGCACGCGCCGCGGTGTGCCGCCGCCGACGGTTTCACTGTTCGGTTCGCAATTCCTCACCTGGCGTGGTATTCCCATCATTCCTTGCGACAAGTTGCACATCACCAACGGCAAGACCAACATATTGCTGCTACGCACCGGTGAAAGCCGTCAGGGTGTGGTCGGCCTCTATCAGCCCAATCTGCCGGGACAGCAAAGCATGGGGTTGTCCGTGCGTTTCATGGGGATCAACCACAAGGCGATCGCCTCCTACCTCGTGTCGCTTTATTGCTCGCTGGCGGTCCTGACCGAAGACGCCATCGCCGTGCTGGAGAACGTCGGGGTAGACAATTACTATGACTACAAGTAATCAGCATGGCGGGCCGTTTGCGGATCTGTCCCCATTCGAACCGGAAGCGATTCTGGCATCATTGCCAGGCGAGCATCCGAGAATGGCAGCGGCCCTTGCGATAGGACGGCAGGCGGAATCGACCGGATATCTGGACGTCAAGGCACTGGAACAGCTCGTCAATGAGCTCTATGCGGAAGGCTTCCCTCCGGCAAATGCCGATCAGACTTTCAACATGGGGCCGGAGAGGCTGGCTACGGATTCGTTCCCGGATTCAAATGCGCAGGCAATCGGGCATGGGGTTCCGGCAACAGGCGTTATGATGGGGCCGTTCTCATCCGCGTCATCATCCCGTCAGATCCCGGCGGTTCAGCCCGGTGCCGAGAGCATGCATGCCGCGCAATCGCAGTACCCGGCCGATCCTCTGGAGCCGCTCGCGCTCGGCGCATTGTCATTCGGTGTCGAGATTCCTTACGCGAACGAACTGAAAAACCTGCTGATGGGAATCGATAATGGCATCGGTTCAGCCGCATCCGGTAAAGTCACGCCGGCAGTCAGTCAGTTCTATTTCCTCGATGCGGCGGATGTTTCCGCCGGCACGTTTGCGCCGTCCGCGCATCCGCCGTTCGATGTCAATCTGGTGCGCCGGGATTTCCCCATACTCAACGAGCAGGTGAACGGCAGACCGCTGATCTGGTTCGATAACGCAGCGACGACGCAAAAGCCGCAGGTGGTGATCGACCGCATCAGCCATTTCTATCGGCACGAGAATTCCAATATCCATCGCGCCGCACACGAATTGGCCGCCCGCGCGACGGATGCCTATGAAGGTTCGCGTGAGACGGTTCGCCGTTTCATCAATGCACCGTCGGCGGACAACATCGTTTTCGTGCGCGGCACGACCGAGGCCATCAATCTGGTCGCCCAAAGTTGGGGCAGGAAGCATCTGGGCGAAGGGGATGAGATCCTCATTTCCCATCTGGAGCATCATGCCAACATCGTTCCCTGGCAGCAGCTTTGCCTGGAAACCGGCGCAAAGCTCAAGGTGGCACCGGTGGATGACTCCGGTCAGATCCTGCTGGACGAATATCGGAAACTCGTGACCGCACGTACCAGGCTGGTCGCATTCACCCAGGTTTCCAATGCCCTCGGAACCGTGACGCCGGCAGCGGAAATGATCCGGATCGCGCATCAGGCAGGCGCTAGGGTACTGCTCGACGGGGCGCAGTCGGTTTCGCACATGAAGGTGGATGTGCAGGCGCTGGATCCCGACTTCTTCGTGTTCTCAGGACACAAGGTGTTCGGTCCGACCGGTATCGGCGTGCTTTACGGCAAGGCCGATGTATTGAAGGACATGCCGGTCTGGCAGGGCGGTGGCAACATGATCCAGGATGTCACGTTCGAAAGGACCGTGTATCAGGAGCCACCCAACAAGTTCGAGGCGGGAACGGGCAATATCGCGGATGCGGTCGGGCTGGGTGCGGCTCTCGAATATGTCGAGCGCATCGGCATCGAGAACATCGCGCGTTATGAGCATGAACTGCTGGTCTATGCCATTGCGGCGCTCGAACAGGTGCCGGGTCTGCGCCTGTTCGGCACGGCGAAGGACAAGGCCAGTGTGCTGTCCTTCAATCTCGATGGCTACAAGAGTGAGGAGGTGGGCGCAGCATTGAACGAGCATGGCATTGCCGTGCGCTCCGGCCACCATTGTGCGCAGCCGATATTGCGTCGTTTCGGTCAGGAAACCACGGTCAGGCCGTCGCTGGCCTTTTATAACACCTTTGCCGAAATCGATGTGCTGTGCAGCGTCCTGCATCGATTGGCGAAAGTGAGGCCATGAAACTCATCGCTACTTGTTGATGGCGCGAAAAAAAATCCGGCAACCATTGGGTTGCCGGTGTCTGCAAAGACGAGCGAGGAGATAGTGCTTCGCACAAGGTCACTTGTTCGGTTGCGGCGTCAGGCGCAGATAAGGCTTGACCGCCTTGTAGCCCTTGGGGAACTTGGCATTGATCACCTCCGGATCGGTGATGGAAGGCACGATGACGACGTCATCGCCGTCCTTCCAGTCGGCAGGCGTTGCCACGCTGTAGTTATCCGTCAGCTGTAGGGAGTCGATGACGCGCAGAATCTCATTGAAATTGCGCCCGGTGCTGGCCGGATAGGTGAATGTCAGGCGGATTTTCTTGGCCGGGTCGATGATGAACACCGAGCGCACGGTGACCGTGGCGCTGGCGTTCGGGTGAATCATGTCATACAGCGTCGCCACTTTCCGGTCGGCGTCCGCGATGATGGGGAAATTGACCTCGGTTCCCTGTGTCTCGTTGATGTCCTTGATCCAGCCAAGGTGCGATTCGACCGGATCGACGGATAGCGCAATGGCCTTGACGTTGCGCTTCCTGAATTCCTCAGCCAGTTTGGCCGTGGCGCCCAGTTCGGTTGTGCATACCGGCGTATAGTCGGCCGGATGCGAGAACAGTACGCCCCAGCTGTCTCCCAACCATTCATGGAAGTGGATGGGGCCGATGCTGGACTCCTGGGTGAAGTCGGGTGCGGTATCGCCCAAGCGCAGTGTAGTCATGATTCCTCCGTTAGGTTGAATGTTGTGACATGCAGCACGTTCAGCTTTTCTTGGGTGGTCGTTGCGTGTTCCAATGTCAGCGGGATATTCTGCGGCACATCGGTGCCGGGTGCCGATGAGGCAACCAGGAATGCGCTGCTGACAGCCAGCAGATACGCGGCTCCGCTCAGCCATAAGGTCGTTCGTGTCATCATGTCGGTTTCTTTAATGTTGCTGCTGGATACTGTCTTTCCTCTGTCCGGCTGGTGGTTCCGATTCAAACGGTCCCACTGTGGCCATGATCGTTTTGATGATACATGCATTTGGTAGTTGCATCAGATTCTGGCGATGGAGACTTCGGTCGACTTGAACAGTGCCAACACTTCGGTGCCGACCTGTAATCCAAGCTCGTTGACCGAGCGGGTGGTGATGACGGAAGTGACGATGCCGAGTGCGGTCTCGACTTCCACTTCCGAAACGACGGGGCCGAGCACAATTTCCTTGATCCGGCCACGGAACTGATTACGCACATTGATGGAATGGATTGCCATGCTGGTTACTCCTTAAGTTTCAAGAATCGTAAAATCCGGCTCAGCGATGTTGTAAGACGCATCAGCCGGTGCATCAGGCAGGAACGGATTGACCTGCAACAGGAACTCTCCTTGTCCGATGCTTCCTGCAGGCGCTCCAGGCGCAGCTTCAGAGCTGCTGGACCGTTGGGTGTGAATACGATGGGAACACCACGCTTGGCGGCAGACTGCTTGATCTTGTGCGTGAAGTTGTGGCTGATCCAGTCGGTTACCAGCACGATCAGTCTCGTGTCATGCGGAATGACCTTCTTGCCGTCACCCGTCTTGCGGCCGGACCAGTGGTTGATACGGGTGATGCCGTAGCTGCCCAGTACCTGCTTGATTCCCTCGATCCGGTCACCACCTACGATCAGTGCTGTCGTCATGTCATCGTTCCTCTGCATCGAATCGGGCCGGAAATCGATTCCGGCCCTAGGGTCACACTTACTTCCTATTTCTTGGCATAGATCTGGTCGAACGTACCGCCATCGGCAAAATGCTCTTTCTGGGCCTTTTGCCACCCGCCGAACACTTCATCGATCGTGAACAGGTTCACCTTGGGGAACAGGTTCGAATACTTCTCGATGTATTTCGGGTTGATCGGTCGGTAGTAGTTCTTGCCGATGATGTCCTGGCCTTCATCGGAATACAGGTATTCCAGATAGGCCTGTGCAACCTCGCGTGTCTTGCGCTTGTCGACGACCTTGTCGACGATGGTCACGGGCGGTTCGGCCAGGATAGATACCGAAGGCACGACGATCTCGAACTTGTCCGGACCGAGTTCCTTCAGTGCCAGGAATGCCTCGTTCTCCCATGAAATGAAGACATCGCCGATGCCGCGCTCGACAAAGGTGATGGTGGAGCCGCGTGCGCCAGAATCGAGCACAGGCACGTTGGCATAGATCTTCTTGACGAATTCCTTGGCTTTTTGCTGGTCACCGCCGGTACGCTTCAGCTCATAGCCCCATGCAGCCAAGTAGTTCCAGCGCGCACCACCCGATGTCTTGGGGTTTGGGGTAATGACGGAAATGCCCGGTTTGGCGAGATCGTCCCAGTCCTTGATGTTTTTCGGGTTGCCCTTACGCACGAGCAGCACGATGGTCGATGTGTAAGGCGCGCTATTGTTGGGCAGACGCGACTGCCAGTCTTTCGGCAGCAGCTTTGCCTTGGCGCTGATTTCATCGATGTCGTAGGCCAGTGCCATGGTCACCACATCGGCCTGCAGACCGTCGATGACGGCGCGTGCCTGCTTGCCGGCACCGCCATGGGACTGCTTGACGGTGACGTTCTGGCCGGTCTTGGTCTTCCAGTATGCAGTGAATGCCTTGTTGAAATCGGCATACAGTTCACGGGTCGGGTCGTAGGAGACATTGAGCAGCGTGACGTCTGCTGCTACGGCGCCGAGAGGTGCTGCCAGGGCAAACGCCCCGGCGAGCAGAAGTTTCGAGAATGCGTGTTTCATATGTGATTCCTTTTCAGATTCAGGTTAATAGGCGACCTGGAAACGGGTGAAGAGCACCTTTTCGTCTTCACGGTCATCCAAACCGGCGATCGCGCTGTCGAAGTTGGTGTGTTCGTAGGTGGTTTGCAGCTTGACATTCTTGTTCAGATACCAGTTGAGGCTGGCTGCCCATGACTTGGCCTTTTCCGTGGTGTTCAGGCCGTTGACTCCGGGAGCACCTGCATACCGAACGCCTGCAGCACCTTCGAAAGCCTTGTCGTCGATGTCGAGTTCGGTGTAGCGCAGACCGATCTCCCAGGCGCCCCAGGTGCCCTTGTCCAGGTCGAAGTTGTTCTTGGGCGTGATGCTCCTGAAGGAGTTGTCCTCACCGGTGAGCACATAGGTGCCGGCAAGTTGCCATGCCTTGTGGCTCAGCTTGTCGGAGTGGGCGCCACGCTCGACATCATGCGTGACACGCGCGTATTCGCCGATCAACCCAAACGGGCCCGCATAGTAGTAGAACTGCGGCACGATGCGGTTCTGTCTGCCATCGCCATTGACACCTGCAGCATAGGAGAAGAACGTGTTCTGTCCTGGTGACTTGTATTGGTGATTGAGAAGGGCGCTGCCATAGTCGGATGTCGTACCGGCAATACCGATACCCAGGCCGGACAGCAGGTTATCCTGACCCTTGAATGGGTGGGCGAAAATCCTTGCGGCCCATTCACGGTCAACATTGTTGTCAGAGTTGCTGCTGCTGCCGCCATCCTGCACGCCGTTGAAGTTGCCGAAGGCATAGCTCAGCTTGTCGTCGAACAGGTTGCCGTGGACCTGGACACCGATGTCGCGGTTTGGCGTCAAGGCGTTGGCGACATAGGCGCGTTCAGTAAAGCGCAATGCGTCACCACCCTGCAGGCGTTCTAGGCTGACTGGAGTCTTGAATTTACCGGCTTGCACTGCGAACCAAGGCTTGAAGCGGGCATTGATGAAGGCGTCCTGTACGTTGGCTGCAGCAGGTGCAAAGTCAGGTGTGAAACGGAAATCGTATTTCCCGAACAGAGTGCCGGAGAATGTGGGTCTGACGCGACGCAGCAGATAACCGTCATTGGACTGCAGATCGTCGTCATCGATGGCCCATCTGTGGTCAACATGCAGCAAGCCGCTCAATCTCAGCTTGTGCTGACCATCGGCGGACTCGATGCCGAATCCCTTGTCACCGGCAACGATTTTGGGTGCGGCCTTCTTCTCGGCTGCAGCCTTTTCCTCAGCGAGTTCGCTCTTGCGGTCGAGCACGCGGATCTTCTGATCCAGTTCCTGTACCAGGGCGCGCAATGCTTCGAGTTCGCTGCTGTCATTGGCGATTGCGCTGCCGGAAAAAGTCGCTGCCCCCGTACCCAGCAGGGTGGCCGCGATCAAGGTGTGAATGTGTTTTCTTTCTATGCTCATGATGAACCCCTAATAAAGTTATTCGCTTCCGGTGGTCCGGTCAGTTCATCGATTTTTTCTGGAGGACGGAGTGTTACGCCGCTGCAATGGCAGTAGGCTTGATTTTTTGGGAGGTGTGTTCGTGGTTGAAGCGGATCTTCTCGCGCCGCTCGATCTGCGTGACACGGCCGTCATGCACCGTGATTTCGACAGAGCCGTAGCGCAATTGCTCGATCGCTTGTGCCACTTCGCGAATCACTTCGCTGCTGACAGGAGAGTTATTGATGTTGGACATGGCTTGGTTACCCGCAATTCGTTTAGACGAAGCGCACTTTAGCAAGCCAAATTAATAATTAAAAATAATTTGTTTTAATATCTAAATAACTATTTTGAATATAATGGGTGTGTGAATATTATGGGGGCGGACCGGTAGTGGGATAGACGGATGCGGATTCCGGACTTCAGGAAGGACGAATGGGCTTAAACCCCGGTGTGGGGTGCATTCTCAATCGTTTAATCAGCGTGTCGGATGTCGCGGCCGAGTGCAGGCTAGCGGCTCTCGCTCTTCCAGAGCACGTCCGGCATGCCAGCTTGCCGGTTGAGTGTTCTCGCCATGACGAACAGGAGATCGGACAGGCGGTTGAGATATTGCAACGAGATAGGGGTGACTGGCTCCGCACGACAGAGACGGGTAAGCCGTCTTTCCGCACGGCGGCAGACCGTGCGCGCCAAGTGACAATATGCCGCGGCGCGTGAGCCGCCGGGCAGGATGAACTCCTTCAGTGGCTGCAGCTGGTCGTTCAGCCGATCCAGCGTCTGCTCCAGCGCATCGATACGCTCGGCCTTGACCATGGCATGACCCGGAATGCATATCTCGCCGCCAAGGTCGAACAGGTCGTGCTGTATCTGGATCAGGATGTGCTGGAGTTCGGTCGGGATCGGTTCGGTCAGCAGAATGCCTATGACGGCATTGAGTTCATCCACATCGCCCATCGCTTCCACGCGCAGGCTGTCCTTGCCTGTCCGGCTGCCGTCTCCGAGACCGGTCGTGCCATCGTCGCCGGTTCTGGTGTATATCCTGCTGAGTCGATTGCCCATGAATTTCCCTGTCCTGTCCCGCATTCTATCATTTGTTGCGATCCGGGCCATGGCGGCATGAGCCGGGTTCGGCTAAACTTTCTTTCATTTGCATGTCCGTCTCGTGAGCCAGAACGTTTCCGTCATGTCAGCCAGCGCGCCTGTCGGTGTCTTCGATTCCGGCATCGGCGGCGTTTCCGTGTTGCGCCATATCCGTCAGCTGTTGCCGCAGGAGCGGTTGATCTACTGTGCGGATTCCGCGCATGCGCCGTATGGCAGCAAATCCCCCGAATTCATCCGTGAGCGCTCCCATGCGCTGACACAGTTTCTACTGACACAGGGTGTCAAGGCCATCGTCGTGGCCTGCAATACGGCAACCGCTGCGGCGATCGGCAGCCTGCGCGTGCGTCATGCGTTGCCGGTCATCGGCATGGAACCGGCGGTCAAGCCGGCGGTGGCAGCGAGCAGGAACGGCGTGATCGGCGTGCTGGCGACGATAGGTACACTGAGAAGTGCGCAGTTTGCCGCCTTGCTGGAAAGCTATGGCCGTGATGTGCGCGTGGTGACGCAGGCTTGTCCGGGGCTGGTGGAATGCGTGGAGCGCGGCGAGCTGGCAGGTGCGGAAACCGAGGCTCTGGTCGCCGGTTATCTTAAACCGTTGCTGGCGGCCGGTGCGGATGTCATCGTGCTGGGCTGCACGCATTACCCGTTTTTGCGTGAGACCATCTCCCGTCAGTTACCGCAGGGAGTCATGCTGATCGATACGGGTGAGGCGGTCGCGCGGCAGCTCGGTCGCAAGCTTGGTGAGGCAGGGCTGCTGAACGTTGGAAGCGGGCAGAATCCGATACTGACATTCTGGATCAATCAGCCGACCGATGCGGCATACGAGCAAACGGTCGGTGTGGTGGGTCGACTGTGGGGGAATGCGGAAGCGGATTTCCATCGCCTGGAGGTGTAAAAAATGCCGGCTTGCATGATGCAAGACCGGCATCGTCGTATCGTGGCGAAATCCTAGACTAGTGGCCGTGTTGCACGGCTTCCCCCGCCCTCAGCCGATAGCGGGTGCCGCAATAGGGGCACATGGCTTCGCCGCTGGCGGCGATGTCGAGAAAGACGCGCGGGTGCGAGCACCATAGGGCCACTTCCTTGGTCGGGCAGTGCAGGGGCAGGTCCTTTGCACTGACTTCGATGTCCTTTGCCTGTTCTGCCATGCCAAGTCTCCGTTATACCAGTGTCAGCCAGTCCTGATGCTTCTGCGAGCGACCCTTGACCACGTCGAAGTACAGCGACTGCAGCTTCTCGGTGATGGGGCCGCGCTTGCCGCTACCGATCTGGCGGTTGTCGAGTTCGCGGATCGGCGTGACTTCGGCAGCTGTGCCGGTAAAGAATGCCTCGTCGGCGGAATAGACCTCGTCGCGTGTGATGCGCTTCTCGATCACCTCCAGACCCAGTTCGCCGGCCAGCTCGACAATAGTGTCGCGTGTGATACCTTCCAGCGCGCTGCTGAGGTCGGGCGTGAGCAGCTTACCCTTGCGTACGATGAAGATGTTTTCGCCGGAGCCTTCGGCAACGAAGCCATCCACATCCAGCAGCAGAGCCTCGTCGTAGCCGTCCATGATGGCTTCTTGGTGGGCTTGGATCGAATTCATGTAGTTGCCGCTGGCCTTGGCCTTGCACATGGTGACGTTGACATGGTGGCGCGAGAAGGACGAGGTCTTGACGCGGATGCCCTTCTCCAGCGCTTCCTCTCCCATGTAGGCTCCCCAGCTCCAGGCGGCGACGATGACATGGGTGGACAGCGTCTTGGCGGAAATGCCCATGGCTTCCGCGCCGTAGAACGCAAGCGGGCGGATGTAGGCGGATTCCAGATTGTTCTCGCGCACGGCCGCCTTCTGCGCTTCCATCAGCGTTTCCTTGTCATAAGGCATTTTGATGCCGAGGATGTGTGCGGAGCGGAACAGGCGATCCGTGTGTTCCTGCAGGCGGAAGATGGCGGTGCCCCTGTCAGTCTTGTATGCGCGTACGCCCTCGAACACTCCCATGCCGTAATGCAGGCTGTGAGTGAGCACGTGAGTTGTGGCATCGCGCCACGGAACCATTTTGCCGTCGTACCAGATATAGCCGTCGCGGTCAGCCATGGATCGAACAGTAGCCATCTTCGAAAATTCCTAGCAAGCAAAAATCTCAATTGTAATCTTAACCTTGGGGTCTTGAATAGCGGGTTCTCACAGTTCTCCGGCAGGATGTGGGCGCTGTTTCGGACGATGACGACAAGGCGGTGTTCTCCGATGCAGCAATTCATGTCGCCCGGGTGCCTGATATCGGGTAGCATCTTCGTGTATTAGATTGCGAGGTGACAGATGTCCAGGATCTTCAGAATTCTTGTGGTAATGGCAGCCATTTTCCTGACTGCGTGCATGCGTGATGCGGCAGATGCGCCCCTGTACGGTACCGATATCACCGGCGCCGACTTCGCCGGTGATTTCAGGTTGACCGACCATCATGGCAATCCGAGGCAGCTTGCCGATTATCAGGGCAAGGTGGTGGCGCTGTTCTTCGGCTTTACCCACTGCCCGGACATCTGTCCGACGACGATGGCCGATCTTGCTGCCGCGATGAAGCTGCTCGGGAACGACAGCAATGATGTTCAGGTGCTGTTCGTGACGGTAGATCCGGAACGTGATACGCCGGAGGTGTTGGCCAGGTTCGTGCCTTCGTTCGATGCGCGTTTCGTCGGGCTGACCGGCACGGTGGAAGAAATCGACGAGGTCGCGAAAACCTTCAAAATCTACTACGCGAAACAGCAGGAACAGGGGCAGCAGGGCTATAGTTTCGATCACAGTGCTGGCGTATATGTCTATGACAGAAAAGGAAAAATCCGCATATACATGAAATACGGCCAGAAGCCGGACGAAATCGCACACGATCTGGCGACGCTTTTGTGATGCAATTTTGGGTTGTTGGGCGGCTTGCAAGGGGGCTATAATGTTCGGTTAACGGGCTGCGGCGCAGTGCACGTTAGCCTGATTGGAAAAAAGTTCCTGAGCAATAACGGAAACTTTTAAGTCATTGTTTGGTTTTTGAAATTCGGGAGTCGTAGTGATGGCAGCGACGGGTGCAGCAGCGGCGGTGAACGTGAACGAACAATACAATTACGATATTGTTCGCAAGTTCACTATCATGACCTTGGTCTGGGGTGCGATCGGCATGTTCGTGGGCGTTTATATCGCCTCCGAACTGGCCTGGCCGTGGCTCAATTTTGATAACCCCTATATTACCTTCGGTCGTTTGCGTCCCGTGCATACGGGCGCTGTTATCTTCGGTTTCGGCGGTAGCGCGCTGTTCGCGACTTCCTATTATGTGGTGCAGCGCACCTCGCAGGCGCGCCTGTTCAGTGACGGGCTGGCCAATTTCACCTTCTGGGGCTGGCAGGCCGCCATCGTGTTCGCGGCGCTCGGCAATATGATGGGTTATAGCCAGGGGCGCGAATATGCGGAAATGGAATGGCCGATCGACCTCCTGATCCTGTTCGTCTGGGTGGCCTACCTGATCGTGTTCGTCGGTACCCTGATGAAACGCAAGCAGCCGCATATCTATGTGGCCAACTGGTTCTATCTGGCCTTCATTCTGGCAACCGCGCTGTTGCATGTGTTCAACAACCTGGCCGTGCCGATCGACCTGTTCTCGATGAAGTCGTACAGCCTGTTCGCCGGTGCGCAGGATGCGATGACGCAGTGGTGGTACGGCCATAACGCCGTCGGTTTCTTCCTGACCGCAGCCTTCCTCGGCATGATGTATTACTTCGTGCCCAAGCAGGCAGGCCGCCCGGTCTACTCCTATCGTCTGTCCGTGATTCACTTCTGGGCGCTCATCTTCCTTTACATGTGGGCCGGTACGCACCACCTGCACTGGACTGCCATCCCGGACTGGACCTCCACGCTGGCGGCAACCTTCTCCATCATGCTGCTGCTGCCATCCTGGGGCGGCATGATCAACGGCATCCTGACTCTGTCCGGTGCCTGGGACAAGCTGCGCACCGATCCCGTCATGCGTTTCCTGATCGTGGCGCTGTCCTTCTACGGCATGTCCACGTTTGAAGGTCCGATGATGTCGCTGAAGGATGTGAACGCGCTGTCGCACTACACCGACTGGACCGTTGGTCACGTGCACTCTGGTGCCTTGGGCTGGGTGGCCATGGTTTCCTTCGGTAGCCTCTACCATCTGGTGCCTCGCCTGTGGAATACGCCGATGCACAGCATGCGTCTGATCAACGTCCACTTCTGGCTGGCTACCATCGGTATCCTGCTCTACATCACCGCCATGTGGATCTCCGGCATCATGCAGGGTCTGATGTGGCGTGCTTTTGACGACTTCGGCAATCTGCAATACTCCTTCGTCGAGTCCGTTGCCGCCGCGCATCCGTTCTATATCATGCGCGCCGTCGGTGGTGCCTTCTTCCTCAGCGGCATGCTGCTGATGTGCTACAACGTCTTCATGACCATCCGCAAGGGTAGCGTCGGCGTCGAGGCCGCAGGCATCGAAGGTGAGGCCAAGCTGAGCCCGGGTGCGGCTTAAGGGGCAAATTGGAAAAGTTTAGAGTCTGGAGTCAGCATGAAGCACGACAAGATTGAACGTAACCTGGGTATTCTGTTGGTACTCACCATGCTCGCCATCAGCGTGGGCGGCATGGTCGAAATCATCCCGCTGTTCTTCATCAAGGAGACAGTGGAAAAGGTCGAAGGGGTGCGCCCGTACAAGCCGCTGGAGTTGCGCGGTCGCGACATCTACATCCGTGAGGGCTGTTACCTGTGCCATTCGCAGATGATCCGTCCGTTCCGTGACGAGGCCTTGCGCTACGGTCATTATTCCCTGGCGGCCGAGTCCAAGTACGACCATCCGTTCCAGTGGGGTTCCAAGCGTACCGGTCCGGACCTCGCACGCGTTGGCGGCAAGTATTCGAACGACTGGCAGACCCAGCATCTGATCGCGCCACGTTCGCTCGTGCCGCAATCCGTCATGCCGAACTACCCGTGGCTAGCGACCAACGAACTCGACTATTCCGATATCGCCCAGCGTATGCGCGCATTGCGCAAGACGGGTGTGCCTTATTCCGAAACCAAGGCGGAGTACGAGCGCAACGTACAGGAATTCGGTGAGGACGTCGCCAAGTACCTGCATATCCCCGATGCGGAAAAGAACCTGATCGAACAGGCTCAGGCCGGTAACTATGACACGAATCCGGACAAGCTGACCGAGATGGATGCCCTGGTTGCCTATCTGCAGATGCTGGGTACCCTGGTCGATTTCAAGAAGTACGACGACGATTATTTCGTGCAGTTCCGCTAGGAAGTCACAATGACAGAGTTGCTCTTGTGGTTTACCAGTTTCGAGAACACGAAGCCATTGGCTTTGCTGATTTTCTTCACCGTGTTCTGCGGCATCCTGTTTTACGTATACGGCAGCCGTAAGCGTGGCGAAAGACTGGAAAGCTACAAGAATATCCCGATTGAAGATGACGATTTAGAGGTCAAGGGTAAGTGAAATGAGTCAGGAAATGAAAACAAGCAGCGCCAGCAACCAGCCGAAATCCAGCGCCAGAAAAGCCGGCGGCGTACCAAGCACCGGCCACTCCTGGGACGGCATTGAGGAGCTGACCAACCAACTGCCGGTGTGGTGGGTCTGGGCCTTCTATTTGACCGCCATCTTCACCGTGGCTTACTGGCTCTTCTACCCGGCCTGGCCGATCGGTAGCAGCTATACCAAAGGTGTGCCCGGACTGAATTCGATCACCTACACGGCCACCAAGGTGGACGGCACCGAGGTCGAGAAGACCACGCACTGGAACATGCGTTCCAAGTTCATGGCAGAGATGAACGAGCACCGTGCCACGCAGAAGCAATGGTTCGACAAGGTAGCGGCCACTCCCTTCGAGGATATCGCGCAGGATGCGGAGCTGATGCAGTTCGTGACCTCGGCAGGCAGAACGCTGTTCTCCGACAACTGTGCGCCGTGCCATCAGACCGGCGGGCAGGGTGTGGTCGGTTTCTCCCCTAACCTGACCGATGACCACTGGCAGTATGGTGGCAGCTATGAGCAGATCCAGAGCGTCATCACCCAAGGTCGTCAGGGCTACATGCCGGCTTTCAAGGATGTGATCAGCGATGAGGAGATCACCCAGCTTGCCCATTATGTGCTGAGTCTTTCCGGTGAGCCGCACGATGCAGCCAGCGCAGAGATCGGCGCCAAGCTGTTCCAGGGCAATGCGGCAGCCTGCTATGTCTGTCACGGCGCTGACGCCAAGGGCAAGGAGGCGCTCGGTTCGGCAAACCTGACCGACAAGATCTGGCTGTGGGCGAACATACCGGAAATGAGCGATGCCGACGAAAAACTGGCAGCCATCCGCAATATCATCTCCGGAGGTCTGAGCCGTGGTGTCATGCCTTCCTGGGAAGATCGTCTGAAACCAGAGCAGATCAAGCTTCTGACAGTCTACGTGCATCAAGGTCTGGGCGGCGGCAAGTAATCTTGCCACACCCTGTGTCAAAGGCTCACGCGACCGTGTGAGCCTTTGTCCTTTTCGGATGTCCAACCGGTACATCCATCAATTCGGAAATGGCGGGTCACAACATCATGGAAGCAAGCAGCAAGCAATCTTTGGTTGGCAAGCATATCCCGATCGTTACGCGTTCGGTCAAGGGCAGGTTCCGCAACTTCAAGACCGCGGTCATGATCGTGGCCTATTCCGTCTATTTTCTCCTGCCATGGATGCCGTGGGAGCGCAACAGCGCGGCCGATCAGGCGGTGATGTTCGATCTCGAGTCGCGTCGTTTCTTTATCTTTGATCTCGTCATTTATCCGCAGGACATTTTCTGGCTGGCCATGCTGCTGTTCATCGCGGCTGCCTTTCTGTTCTTCGTGACCGGCCTGGTCGGCAGGGCATGGTGCGGCTACTTCTGTTTCCAGACCCTGTGGTCGGATCTCTTCATCATGATCGAGCATGCCCTGCAGGGCGAGCGGCCGGCTCGCCTGCGCCTCAAGAAACAGCCGTGGAATGTCGAAAAGATACTCAAGGTGGGCGGCTCCCATGCGCTGATGATACTGGTCGCATTCTGGACGGCCATGACCTTTGCCAGCTATTTCAGCTACGCTCCGCAGTTCGTGCAGAATTTCTTTACCGGACAGGCTGCGCAGGCGGGCTATATCACGGTGCTGGTCCTGACCATCACGACCTATCTTGCCGCGGGTGTTGTGCGCGAGCACGTATGTACCGTCGCCTGTCCCTATGCCCGCTTCCAGAGTGTCATGTACGAAGCGGACACGCTCGCCGTCAGCTATGATGCAAGGCGCGGAGAAGGCACGGCGGGCCGTATCCAGCCCAAGCCCGGACTGAAGACGCGCGAGGAGCGCCAGGCCCAGGGACACGGTGACTGTATCGATTGCGGTTTCTGCGTGCAGGTTTGCCCGACCGGCATCGACATTCGCGACGGACTGCAGTATCAGTGCATTTCCTGCGGGCTTTGCATCGATGCCTGCAACAACATCATGGATTCGGTCGGATTCCCGCGCGGCCTGATTCGCTATGACTCTGAGCGCAATCTCAACAGCGAGCAGCCGCATAAGCCGCGTCTCGAATGGAAGCGCCTCAAGGTCGGCGGCTACGCGCTGGCGCTGGTCATCGCAACCGGCTTCCTGTTCTACAACATCGGTACCCGCAGCGAGACCGAAGTCAATGTCCTGCAGAACCGTCAGCCGTTGTTCGTGACCCTGTCCGACGGCAGCTACAGAAACCGCTACCAGGTCCATATCCTGAACAAGACCGAGCACGATGAGGTCTATGAACTGAGTGTGCGGGGTATACCGCCGGAATCGCTCAATATCGGTGACATTCCGGAGATCCGTGTGCGTGCAGGAAAGAGTCTCAGCATCAATGCCCGTGTCGATCTGAGCAGGGAGCTGGCGGCACAGATCCACAACTTCGATTTTGTCATTCAGCCTCTTACACCCGGGGCCGAGCCCGTGATCGTACCGACCAACTTCTATAGCAGGATCAAGTAGAGCGAATCGCCGTGATGCCGGAAATCTCGATGACGGAGACCCTGTTCGGGGGGATCGTTTTTGCCGCCGCCCTGTTCTTTGTCTCGCGCCGGTTCGGCCTGGCAAATTTCTGGGCCGGTGTGCTTAGCGGCGCATTGCCGTTCCTTTTGTATCTCGCATATGCGAGCCAACATTGGAGCGGCGGCGACGTCCTGGCCATCCATTTCGCCGTGTTTCTGGCGAATGCCTGCATCCTGACCGTATTCGGTGGCATGCAGCGCAACAGACAGCGGCTGCATTGGGTGCCGCGCGCCATCATCGCGTTTTTCATCGTACTCGTCATTCTGAATGCGATACTGCTGTCGATTGCCAGTCGTGGCCTGCCCGCCAGCATCAGCAGTCTGATCCTGCCCAACCCGGAAAAACAGACGGTGCATACCGCGTTTCCCGGCACCGTGCCGCACGACCGGAACAAGAGCTATCAGGGGCATCTGGCGCTGATCGAGCAGCAGCGTGAGCAGGGCTGGCAGGTGAGCGTGCAGGGGCTGGATGATCTGCGGGCCGGTCAGTCATCCGTCATCGAACTTCGGTTGCTGGACAAGCATGGCGAGCCGATCAGCGATGCCCGCGTGCGTCTCGGCTTGTGGCGCATTGCCAACAGCCGCGATGATCAGAGCCACAGGATGCAGGAAACGGAGCCCGGACTGTATAGCGCCGATGTATTGCTGAAGGATGCCGGGCGTTGGCTGGCGGAGATCATCGTCGAGACCGACGACGGTTATCTGCGTAGTCAGAAGCAGCTGTTTCTGGATAACTGAGCGGTGCGGTGGACAGACTGACTGAACAGCAGGATAGCGGCGTCGATTGTTACCATTGCGGTTTGCCGGTTCCGGCCGATGCCCACTACTCTGCAGTCGTTCTGCAGGAGCCGCGCGCCATGTGCTGCCAGGGCTGTCAGGCAGTCGCGGAAGCCATCGTCGCCAACGGCCTCGAGGATTATTACCGTTACCGTACCGAATTGCCCAGGAATGTCGAGGACCTGGTGCCGGAGGAGTTGCGCGAGCTTGCGCTGTACGATCATCCCGAGGTGCAGAAGGGGTTCGTTTCATCGGCATCCGGCGATCTCAAGGAAGCTTCCCTCATTCTCGAAGGCATCACCTGTGCCGCCTGTATCTGGCTCAATGAGAGGCATCTGAAGCAGCTGAAGGGCATACAGCAGGTCTTCATCAACTACACCACGCATCGCGCCCGCATCGTCTGGGATGAACGGCAGATCAAGCTGAGTGACATCCTGCTCGAGATTCGCAAGCTGGGCTATCATGCGCACCCATTCAGCGCGCAGCAGCAGGAGGCTCTGCGTCTCCGGCAGCGCAAGGCGGACTTCCGGCGGCTGGCCGTGGCCGGTCTTTCGGCAGGGCAGGTGATGATGATCGCGGTTGCGCTCTATGCCGGCCCGTCGCAGGGGCTGGAATACGCCACCGCGCAGCTATTGCGCTGGTTCAGCCTGGTACTCAGCGTTCCTGCCATGTTCTACGCAGCCTGGCCGTTCTATCGTGCTGCCTGGCGCGGTGTGTGCAGCGGCAGACTCGGCATGGACGTGCCCATCAGTCTGGGGTTGCTGACAGGCTTTGCCGGAAGCATATGGAATACGCTCTGGGGCACCGGTGTCGTCTACTACGACACACTGACCATGCTGATCTTCTTCCTGCTCGCCACACGCTATCTGGAGCGTAACGCGCGCGAGAAATCGATCGAGTCGGCCGAGAATCTGCTACGGCTCGTGCCTGCTGTGGCGACCCGGCTCAACGCGGACCAGCAGACTGAACTCGTGCCGCTGGTCGAGTTGCATGTGGACGACCTCATTGTCGTCAAGCCGGGCGAGACCATCGCGGCCGACGGCGTTGTCGAGCAGGGGGAAAGCAGTGCCGACGAATCCCTGCTGACCGGCGAGAGCAGGCCTCTGGTCAAGCAACCAGGCAGCACGGTGTATGCGGGCAGCATCAACTATGAAAGCCCGTTGACCATCCGTATCACCGCCATCGGCGAGCAAACCGTGATCGCCGGCATCAGCCGGCTGCTGGATCGCGCGCAGTCGGAAAAGCCGCGCCTGACCGAGTTGGCGGACCGTGTCGCCGCCTATTTCACCTATGTGCTGCTACTCGCCGTCATGCTGGTCGGCTGGATATGGTGGCATATCGACACATCGCGCGTGCTGGAAATCGTGCTGACCATACTCGTGGTCAGCTGTCCGTGCGCGCTTTCCCTGGCGGCGCCGGCCGCGTTCGCCGCTGCCGGCTCGCATCTCGTGCGGCGTGGTGTGCTGCTGACTCGCGGTCACGCACTGGAAACGTTGGCGCGCGTCACGCATGTGGTGTTCGACAAGACGGGTACGCTGACCGAAGGTCGCCCCGTGCTGCAGGAAACAAGGCTGCTGGCGGGGCTGGATGCCGCGGAGTGTCTGCGTATCGCCGCCAGCCTGGAACAGCATTCGGAGCATCCGTATGCCAGAAGCTTCCAGGAGGCTGCCAAAGCTCAGGTCATCGTGCTGTCGGCGCTGGCCGACGCAGCCAACCAGCCCGGCAGGGGGGTGTCCGGCGTGGTGGACGGGCGCCGTTATTTCCTTGGCAATGCCGGCATGAATCCGAATATCGGCATGCCTCCCGTCATCGGCGAGGTGGATGCAGCTGCCACTGTCATCTGGCTCAGCGACGAGACCCGCTATCTGGCCGCCTTCATCATGACGGACAGGCTGCGGTCGCATGCCCGGGAACTGGTCGATGCGCTGAAGGCCAAGGGATTGATGGTTTCCATACTGAGCGGCGATACCGAGGATGCCGTGGCCGACATGGCCGGATGTCTCGGCATCACCAGCTGGCAGTCTTCCGCATCTCCTGAACAGAAACTGGCTCTGATAGAAGATCTGCAATCACGTGGTGAGGTGATCGCCATGGTGGGTGACGGCATCAATGATGCGCCGGTGCTTGCCAAGGCCCAGGTGTCGATTGCCATGGGCAGTGGCACGCACATGGCACGTGCGTCGGGCGATATCGTGCTGTTGGGGGAACAGTTGCCGGAAATCGACCATGCGTTCGATGTCAGCCGTTTCACGCGCAATGTCGTGCGCGAGAACTTCGCATGGGCGCTGTGCTATAACGGGCTGGCGCTGCCTTTCGCGGCGGCCGGCATGATCGCCCCCTGGATGGCGGCGATCGGCATGTCGGTCAGCTCGCTGATCGTGCTGCTGAACGCGCTCCGGCTGCGCTGATTCGGCGCAGCCGGAGCAGGGAATGAGGATTACTTGGCGGGAGGACCGTACTGGTTGTCGCCGCTCTGGCCTTCCTGTGCGAAGAGCACGATCAACACGATGAAGCCGATGAGCGGAATCAGACCGATCAGCTGCCACCAGCCGCTGCGGTTGGTGTC
The DNA here is from genome assembly GCA_036562645.1 of Methylophilaceae bacterium. GTDB lineage: Bacteria > Pseudomonadota > Gammaproteobacteria > Burkholderiales > Methylophilaceae > UBA6140. The sequence continues at coordinate 46,883 of DATCJT010000023.1, forward strand.
ATGCAGACGGCGTGCACCGACAGCGAGACCGGGTACGATGGTCGCCAGCACGAACAGAAGACCCAGTACCGAACTGATCGAGCCGAGCACGATGTTGCCGACGAAGTAGAACAGAAAGAACCACCAGAATTCCGAGCGCCGTGCCCGACCGCTGAAATCCGCATACTTGTTGAAGCAAACCTTGATTGCGTCTGCAAAGTTCATGACACCTCCCTAATTATTGTTGATAAAGGCCCGCAAAGCATAGCATGCGTCAGGTACAGGACAAAGTGTGAAATGGGCAGGAGTGATACAGGGATGCGGCGGACCGCATGATTCAGATGCGGTGCAGATGCGGGGAAAGCTGTTTGAGTGCGCGTTCGGCGGCGCGATATTCCGGGTACAGGGCCTCCACGACCTGCCAGAAGCGTGGCGAATGGTTCATTTCCTTCAAGTGCGCCAGCTCATGGCAGATGACGTAATTGATGACGGCAGGCGGCGCCTGAATCAGGCGCCAGTTGATGCGAATCTCGCGTTTGCTGTTGCAGCTACCCCAGCGGGTCCGTGCGTTGGAGAGCAGCAGTCTCGGCACGGGTTCACCCAGTCGTTCCGCATAAAGCGCGAGCCGGCGCGCGAAATCCGGCAGGGCGGTCTTCCGGTACCACTGCGTCACCTTGGCGGCCACCGAGGCGGCATCATCAATCTCGGTCAGGTGCAGCCACAGCTCGCCCTGCTCGAAACGGGGCCTGCGGTTCGTCGTATCGCGGCTTAGCCTGAGCCGGATTGGATTGCCCAGATACTGCAGTTCTGCGCCGTCCTCCCAGCGTAACGGCGCAGGCTGGTCGGCGGACATCTGTAGCAGCTTTTTGCGTATCCAGTCGGCCTTCTGCAGAAGCACATCTTCCAGTTGCGCATGGCTGATGCGATGTGGGGCATGCACGACCAGACCGTCCGCACCTATCCTGAGACCGATGGTTCTGCGCGTGCGGCGTTCCAGGCGGTAGCTGATCTGCTCGCCGTCCGGCAGCGCCAGCCGGTACTCGCTCACTGCTGCTCCAGACGGGTCATTTCGGATTCGATCCAGTCTTCGACCTGACGGTTGAGCTGGTCCGGCTTGAGGCCGGCAGACGGGATCGGCTGGCCGATGCTGACGGTGATAGTGCCCGGCTTTTTCAGGAAGGCGTTCTTCGGCCAGAATTCGCCGGCGTTATGTGCGACCGGGACCACATCGGTGCCGGTGTGGGTCGCCAGCCAAGCGCCGCCGATATGATATTTGCCGCGGCTACCGGGCGCGACCCGCGTGCCTTCGGGGAACACGATGACCCAGAAGCCCTGCTTCAGCCGGTCTTTGCCCTGTGCGGTCAGCTGTTTCAGCGCTTCGCGACCGGCGCTGCGATCGATGGCGATCGGCGAGGTCATGGCAAGTCCCCAGCCGAAGAACGGTATCCACAGCAGCGAGCGCTTCAGCACCCAGACCTGGGGAGGGAAAATCTGTTGGAAGGCGAGCGTCTCCCATGCCGACTGATGCTTGGAGAGCACGACGCAGGGCGTCTGCGGGATATGTTCCAGGCCGAAGACGCGATAGCGGATGCCGCAGGTCACGCGCAGCCACCACATCATGGAACGCGCCCAGAGCGAGATGATGCGGTAGCGGGTAAGCGGCGGGAACGGAAAGGTGAGAACGGCAAACAGGCTGAATATCAGCGTGAATAGCCATTGCCCGAGAGCGAACAGCAGTGAGCGCAGGAAGATCAGCATGCGCGGATTCCATTTACTGATTGTCGTGTGCGATGATGCGTTGGGCAGCTTCCGCCAGGTCGGCACAGATCCAGGTGCCTTCGGGCAGATTGCCTTCGGCGAGGGTTCTTTCCCCTTTGCCGGTGCGGACCAGGATGCTCTGTGCGCCGAGCGCTGAACTGGCCTGCAGATCGCGCAGGGAGTCGCCTACGCTGTAGACAGTATTGAGGTCTATCGCGAATCGGCGCCCGATCTCCTCTATCATGCCGGATTTCGGTTTGCGGCAACTGCAGTTCGCCTCGGCGCTGTGCGGGCAGTAGAACAGCGCATCGATGCGGCCACCGACCTGGGCCAGCGCACGCGTCATCTTGTCATGTATGGCGTTCAGCGTCGTCATGTCGAACAGCCCGCGGCCGATGCCGGACTGGTTGGTTGCCAGCGCGATGCGGAAGCCGGACTGGTTCAATAGCGCGATGGCCTCGAGGCTGCCGGGGATGGGCTTCCATTCCTCCGGGCTCTTGATGAAGTGTGGGCTGTCATAATTGATGACGCCGTCACGGTCGAGAATGACAAGTTTCATATGACGCGCTCCTGGAACAATGAACCAGACCGGCTGGCCGGGCGTGACCGCTCAGGTCGCCAGTCTGGAGATGTCGGCCACTCCGTTCAACAGTTTCGCCAGTGCGTTGAGCAGACTGAGTCGGTTCTGCCGCAACAGCGGCTCGTCCGTCATGACCATGACCTCGTCGAAGAAACGGTCAACCGGCTCACGCAGGCTGGCGAGGCGGCTCAGCGCATTGGCGTAGTCCTCGTTGGCGAGCATCGAATGGATTTCCGGCGTGATGGCATGCATGGCGGCGAACAGCGCCTTCTCCGCCTCCTCGGCGAACAGTGCGATATCCGGTTCCTCCGGCAGGTCGGCCTCGGCCTTCTTCAGGATGTTGATGATGCGCTTGTTGGCTGCGGCCAGGCTTTCTGCCTCGGGCAGCGCAGTAAAGGCGCGCACGGCGGCCAGACGGTCGCCGATGTCGGAGATGCGCTGCGGCCTCAGTGCCAGCACGGCATCGATCTCCTGGGCGGTATATTTCTGCTCGCGCAGCACGCCTGCCAGTCTGTCGTATATGAAGCTCTCCAGCGTCGATGCGATATTGCGGCCGAAGGATTCCCTTTCCTTCGCTTCCAGTTTGGAAAGCAGCGTCGTTTCGAACGTCCGGCAGCAGATGGAGATCAGCTTGTCGAGTTCCAGCGGCAGGGTGTTCTCAGCCAGGATGCGGATGACACCGAGCGCATGACGGCGCAGCGCGAACGGGTCCTTTTCGCCGGTAGGCTTCTCGCCGATGCCGAACAGGCCGACCAGGGTCTCCAGCTTATCCGCCAGCGCGACGCAGGTGCCGATCATGTTGCGCGGGAGCGCATCACCCGCGAAGCGCGGCTTGTAATGATCCTCGATGGCATGGGCGATCTCGTCGTCGAAGCCGTCATGCTGGGCGTAGTAGCGTCCCATGATGCCCTGCAGTTCCGGGAACTCGCCGACCATGTCGGTGGTCAGGTCGGCCTTGGCCAGCCGCGCTGCCTGCGCGGCATGCGCGGCCAGTGCGGTGCCGCCTAGCTCCTGACCGATCTCCCTGGCGATGGCCTGAACGCGCAGGACACGCTCACCCTGGGTGCCCAGCCGGTTGTGGTAGACCACCTTGTCCAGCGCAGGAATGCGCGATTCCAGCGGTTTTTTGCGATCCTGGTCGAAGAAGAACTTGGCGTCCGCCAGACGTGGGCGAACCACACGCTCGTTGCCGCCAATGACCTTGGACGGGTCGGCAGGACTGATGTTCGATACGATGAGGAACTTGTTCGTCAGCTTGCCCTGGGTATCCAGCAGCGGGAAATACTTCTGGTTGGCCTTCATGGTCAGGATCAGGCATTCCTGCGGCACTTCCAGGAATTCCTGCTCGAACTGGCCGAGCAGCACGTTCGGGCGCTCAACGAGTGCCGTCACTTCATCGAGCAGCGCTTCGTCCTCGATCGGCCTCAGCCCCTGTTCCGCTGCCGCCTGGTTGAGTTGTCTCACGATCTCGGCGCGTCGCTGTTCGAAGCTGACGATGACGGCACCTTCCTCCAGCAGCTGCCGGGCATAGCTGTCGGCATCCTGCAGCGTGATGGGATCAACTTTCGCTTCGAAGCGATGGCCGTGCGTGACATTGCCGGACTGCAGACCGAGCGCGCTCACCGGTACGACCTCGCTGCCGTGCAGGGCAACCAGTCCGTGCACGGGGCGCACGAAGTTGACGCTGTCCCAGCCGGGTTGCGCACAGTTGCCGTGCAGCTGATAGGTCATGACCTTGGGGATAGGCAGCTTGGCGATGGCGTCCTCCAGTGCTTTCTGCAGGCCTTCGGCAAGCGTGGCACCGGCCTGTACCGTGTCGAGATACAGGATGTCCGCCTTGCCGTCGTGCTCCTTGCGCAAATTGGCGACTGCATCGGCGTCGGCACCCAGTGCGCCGAGCTTCTTCAGCAGGGCTGGCGTCGGGTTGCCGGTGGCATCGAGGCCGACACTGACCGGCATCAGCTTCTGTGCGACCG
>DATCJT010000027.1:0-1730 GCA_036562645.1 Methylophilaceae bacterium
AGCGCCATCTCGCCGCGATTGATCTTGATGTTTGCGATTTGTTTCCGCACCTTCTCCAGCTCTGCCGCCAGCTCGTCGCCCTTCTTGCGCCATTCTTCTCTTTCGGACCGTGACACGGCCAACGCAGCCCGCCTGTCCGCCTCGGCAATCTTGAGCATCAATTCGCGGACCTTCGCTTTTAGCCTCTCCTGTCGCTTGATGACGTTCTGCAGCCGCCGGTCGATCTCCTTTTGAATCATCTCGCCGATTTCAATGAGGTCCTGGTCGGATTGTATGCCGACCTTGGTTATGCGCTCTTCGATCACGTCGGCAAGCTTCGCGTCGCGTTTGCTGCTCCTGCTTGTGGCAGCGCTGGCGGCAGCACTAACCGCAATCGCCGTCGTTGTCCTGCCCAGAATGTCCCTGACTGTATTGTACCAGCGCTCAATATCCGGCTGGCTGTTCGGATCGTTCACCCAGGCGCGCAGCCGGCGCACGAATTCGCGAGGCTCCTCCATGGCCGGGACCAAGACGCAGCGACACCAGGGATGCGGCTTCGGTGGGACGTCGCGCGCATCCCAGAAGCCGTTTCCGTTCCTGCGCGCGTAGGTGTCGCAAATGTCGATGACGCTGTGCGCATGGGACAGGCGCCAGTAAAATCCGCGACAGCTCGGGACGTGCCGGTACGCCTGGACGGTGCCCTCGTGGTAGGCATGCTGCATCTCGGTGACCGCCAGGCGCATGGCTTCCATGCTCACGTCGCGCGGAACCCTCAGGCGGCGCCGCACCTCGTCTTTTAGCACCGTGTGGACGCCCGGCTGTAGGTACTGCTGCACTTGCTTAGCCAGAGTGCGGGCATCGAGACCGCGCACCACGGCGTCCTCGACCAGCCTGGTCAGCGCCTGACGTGCATGCTGGCTGACGCGCCACACCCGGTCCGACAGGCGCAGTCCGTCGTGGTACGTGCGCGACAGAACGGCCATCACCGCGCGCTGGTTCAACGTTCCGAATAGCTGCCGTACCTCACCAGGCGACAGGACACCAGCTGTAACCACGCGCGTAATCTGCTCGGCTGGGGCCGTCGCCTCCTCGACCGCCAGCTCGATTCCGTAGCGGATAGCATTTAGTGCCTCGGTGTTTATGTTCCGCGCCATCCTGTCCAGAAAATCGGCCATGTACCGGCGATGGCTGTACGTGAGGCTCCCGGGCGTCAGCCCAGCGATCTCCTGCCGCAGCTCTTCCGCCGCGCGCCGGTACACTTCGCGCACGTATTCCACGGTCACCGCTTCGCCCCGGTCGAAGCGCTCACGAGCGCGCCACATGTACTCGGCGAAATCAGGATCGCGCGCGCCCGCCAGCCAGTCATCTCGCCGGAGGACACCGTCACCCATCACTCGTCACCTTCGTTTTCGGTTGTCTCTCCCTCGATGACCGGCAGGCCCATGCCGTCGCGCAGGCGCTGCATCATCGCCAGGCTGCGCGCCACTCGACGCCGCTCGTCGTCGTCCGCATCCGGATCGAGCCACGGGAGCATGGACGGTACGAATTCGCGCAAGAACTCGGCAGCCGCGTCAATGGACATTAGGCCGGATTCGACAGCGGTGGTCAGGCCGTTGACCAGCGTCGCGATGGTCTCGGCCACTTCCTTGTCGTTACGCGGGCTGATCTCCTCCCAGCCGACGTCCACTTGGTACGTCTCCAGGCTTCGATTGTTGACCTGCGCCCACATGGCCAGGTACATCCCCGCCAAC
>DATCJT010000040.1:0-25368 GCA_036562645.1 Methylophilaceae bacterium
ACAGAAGACAGTCTGCTGATGACGTCCGACACCGGAAGCAGGAAAAAAAACCGTTGCAGCCGCATGACCGGGCCACGGATAAAAGAATGGATGACGGCCGGATCAGGCCGCTTCACTGCTGTGCCGCAATCTCGAAGCCAGTCCGTATTTCTCGATCAGCCGGTACAACGTCACACGTGAGACTCCCAGCTCACGCGCCGCCTCGCTCAGATTGTTGCGATGCTGCATCAGAGCTTGATGTATCGCGCCCTTTTCCGCAGCCTTTCTGGCCGTTTCGAGCGTGATGACCCGACGCGGTCCCTGCCTACGGTCCAGGCCGAGGTCGGCAGGACCGATCAACCTGTTCTCGCACATGACCATTGCCCGCCGGATACGATTAATCAGCTCGCGCACATTGCCGCGCCATGTGTAACTCGTCATCACCCGCAGCGCCTCGGCGGAGAATCCTCGCACATTGGGACGCTTTTCATGCGCGAACCTGGTGAAGAAATATCTGGCCAGAAGCTCGATATCGCCCTCCCTTTCACGCAGGGAGGGCGCTTTCAGCCTCAGTACATTCAGGCGGTAATACAAATCCTCCCTGAACCTGCCTTCGGCGACGGCCGTCTCCATGTCCACATGGGTTGCCGCTATCACCCTGACATCGACGCCGATTTTTCCCGTGCCGCCCACACGCTCTATGGTCCTTTCCTGCAGGAATCTCAGCAGGTTTGCCTGCAGCTCGAAAGGAAGGTCACCGATCTCGTCAAGAAAAATGGTACCGCTATCGGCGGATTCGATGCGCCCGACCTTGCGCTGGATCGCGCCGGTAAACGCGCCCTTTTCATGGCCGAACAGCTCCGACTGGATCAGACCGCCGGGCAGCGCCCCGCAATTCACGGCGACAAAAGGTCTGCCTGCGCGGGCCGAACGCTCGTGTATCGCAAGCGCGGCAAGTTCCTTGCCCGTGCCACTTTCGCCGGTAATTAGAACAGGCGCATCCACACTCGCCGCCTTGCGGATGCTTTTGAAGAAATCCAGCATCTGCGGGCTGCTGCCCACCATCTCATCCTCGTCCCCCGTCCCCATCTGCTCTATAGCGACTTTTCTTTTAACCTCGGCCATACCATAGGCATGACCCAGGGTCGCCAGAACCCTGTCCGGCATGACCGGCAACGTATGAAAGTCATGGAAAACATCGCTGATCACCTGCCGGATTCGGCCCGAATCGATGCAAGACTTCGGCAACAACGCGACCCATTCCGTCTGCCGGGAAGTGCAGAACAGCTGCTGAACCGACGACTCCACCGCTTCATGCCGGTCATCGAGTTGAGCGACTGCCACCCTCGGCGCACAATCCTCCATGATGCGTCGGGCATCACCGACTCCTTGTGCAAGCTTCACTTCCCATCCGGCCGCATTCATCTCGCCGAGCATGACGGCAGGCTGCGCCGTGTTATTGAAATAAAGCAAGTTCCTCGCTTCATGACGACACATGTTGTTATCCTTTCCCCATGCGCACACTCCGGGCACGGGCTCCGCCTGATATGCAGGCTGGAGGGTTTTATGAAACTCAAAGCACCCTGACCCACTACAGCTTGTTCATCACAACAACCGTCCTCATCACAACTGGCCGATACGGAAACGAATCCGCCAAGCGCCCACTCTGTATGCTAATCCAATAAAATGCGACAGAAACCATATAAAAAGGTAGGTTTATATAAACAAAATGTCTATTCGAGCTAACCATTTTTGTTCCTGCCTATTAAAGTCGTTAACAAACTTAGTTGCTGAATCGATAGCACTCAAACAAGTGCATTAAAGTTGTCAACTATTTTTGATGTGCTCACAGTTGTGAAAGAACCCAGACGATATTCACTAAGTGACCTGCTCCCAATTGCCGTACCAATGTAAAGTTCGTGAAATCCGTCAGTTTTATGGAGAATGACGGATATGAAACGCACACGATTTACCGAAGAACAGATCATCGCCTTCTGGAACAAGCCGAAGCAGGAATGCCGGTCAAGGAACTCTGCCGTCAGGGTGGGCTTAGCACCTTCGACAAGAGCGGGCTAAGTTCAGTGGCATGCAGGCCGAGGCCAAACGATTGCCTGATCTGGAGATCGAGAACAATCGGCTCAAGAAGCTACTGGCCGAAACACACTTGATGCAGTAGTCGAATCCTGCCGACTGCGCCTGCATCCCATCTTGATGATTTCGTTTGCATTCATCATGGGCGTAGTGCCCCTCGTCATCTCCCAGGGAGCAGGTGCCGAGATGCGCCATGCCATGGGGATTTCCGTGTTTTTTGGCATGTTGGGGGTTACGTTATTCGGTCTTTTCCTGACCCCCGTGTTTTATTTAGTCATACGCAAGTTTTCGGGGCATTCACTGCATGCCGCACTGCATCGAGACGAACCTGATGATGCTCCATTTGGCTACTGCCAACCAGTATCCTTTTGGCGGAAAACACCTAAACCAGAACATATTCGGTATCCGACTGAGGATGCTCTGCGGTCTACGGTATTAGCCAAGAATTCGGGACAGCTCCTCGGACACCCCTTTGAATTTGTCTGATAGAAAGTTCACCAATGCCCTTACTCGAGCTGGAACGAAGCGTCCGCTGGGCATAATGGCATGCAAAGGGTAACTATCAACTTTCCACTCGGGCAATAAGCGCACCAGTCTGCCTTCCGCCATTTCTTTTCGCTGCTCGATTGGCGTTTTCAGCAGAATGCCCGCGCCTGCCAGTGCCCATTGCCGTGCAAGCGATGCGTCGTCAGCCCTGCGGTTCCCATTGACGTGGACCTCTACCGACTGGCCGTCGCGCATGAAGCGCCATGCGCGATAGGGGATACCCCCGCGGTCGTAAATTAAACAGTTATGCTGCAGAAGATCCAAGGGCTTCTGTGGGGTTGGATGCTGTGCCAAATAACTGGGAGCCGCGACAACGACCGGTTCCGGCTCGATCAGACAGCGAGCGACAAGCCTTGAGTCGACTAGATTGCCATAGCGGATCGCCAGATCCACCTCATCTCTCACCACATCCAGCGGCCGGTCCCCAATTGATAGTGCGAGCTGGACTCCCGGGTGAGCCGCCATGAACTCATCAAACCAAGGCAATAATGTAGAGCGGACCAGATCAGATGGTGCCGCAACCCGGATTGTTCCAACCAAGCTTTCTCGATCGATTGTAGCTTGGGCTTCTCCTTCGGCCACGAGATCTAGCGCACGACTTGCGTACTCCAATAATGTCTGTCCTGGCTGAGTCAGCCGCATCGCCCGAGTGGAGCGCTCGAAGAGCCTTATACCCAGTTGGGCCTCCAGTCTTTTTAATGTGGCACTGGCTGCCGCAGGTGTAATGTTCAGCACCTTTGCCGCACCCGTTAGGCTCCCGGTGCGAGCGGTCTGTACGAGAACTCGTAAGTCACTAATATTTTCAATCATTATTTGAATATAAATTAAATAAATTAATCTTATCAACTATTTTTTTAGTGTGTACAGTGAGTCCCGTGAATTCACACTCGTTTGACACATACACTTTGGAGAACTTGTCATGAAAGCTATTGGTTATCGTAAAAACTTACCTATCACCGATGTCCAATCCCTGGAGGATGTCGAATTGCCCACTCCCACGCCGAAGCCGCGCGACCTGCTGGTGCGGGTTAGCGCAATATCGGTAAACCCGGTAGACACCAAGATCCGTAAAGCGCGTATTCCTGCTGATGGTCAGGTTGAGGTACTGGGCTGGGATGCTGTCGGCACCGTCGAAGCAGTAGGGAACGAAGTCACCCTGTTTAACGTCGGGGATCGTGTTTACTATGCTGGCGCAATCAATCGCCCAGGGGCTAACAGCGAACTACACCTGGTGGACGAGCGCATCGTCGCACTTGCCCCGAAATCACTTGACGATGCCGCGGCTGCAGCATTGCCCCTGACGACTATCACCGCTTATGAATTGCTGTTCGACCGCCTGTGCATCGCCAAGGGCGGCGGCAAGGGCAAGACGATGCTGGTGGTTGGTGGTGCAGGTGGGGTTGGTTCGATTTTGATTCAACTCGCACGTGAAATGACGCAAGTTCAGATCATCGCGACCGCTTCACGACCTGAGACACGTCAATGGTGCCTGGATATGGGGGCACATGCAGTGATCGATCATCGTCAACCCCTGTCGGCAGGACTCATGGCTGCGGGTGTCGGTCAAGTCGATTATGTGGCGGCGCTGACTCAGACCGATAAGCACTACGACCAGATCATCGAAAGCCTTAAGCCCCAAGGCGCTCTAGCGGTAATTGACGATATGGATGTGCTCGACGCAATGAAACTTAAGAGTAAATCCATATCGCTTCATTGGGAGTTGATGTTCACTCGGTCATTGTACGAGACGCCCGATATGAACGAGCAAGGAAAACTTTTGGACGAGGTGGCCAAGCTAGTGGATGCTGGTCGTATCCGTAGCACTATCAATAGCCACTTGGGACCCATCAACGCAGAAAACCTTCGTCTTGCGCACGCCCTGATTGAAAGCGGCAAGACGCAAGGGAAGGTTGTGCTGGCAGGGTTTTAAGTTAAACAAGCGGATTGTCGGCTTCTCCCTCACCGTCCGACGCAGCCTATCCCTTTATTCGTGCTGCGTCGGAAACTCCGTCGGTGGGTAGTGCTTTGGGTGGTACGGTCATTACGACTCCTTACAAGGTAGCGGCAGTTTCCTGCCAAATGACCGTTTACACAAAAATTCTTACACCTTCACAACACGGTGGGAGGGGGTGGTAATGACGCAATAGACCAATAGCTCACCCACCCTTGGCAGGCAACATTTCAAGCTTTTAGCACGAGCTACAAAGGCACCAGTCACGATGCCCTAAGAATGGATCAGCCCTAGGGATAAATCTCCAGAAATCATGACTTTGAGGTTAGGTATATGGGTTCTCTGCCAAGGAAATTATCACTCCTACCCCAGCCCATATAAACCCAGCCCATTTATATAAATTTCATGCGCCACCGTATTTCGACGGACTTTATTCACCTCCGACAGACTTTATTTATTCTTATCAAAGTTGCTGAACATGAAACTTTCGTGCGCTAGCACTCTCTTATTGAGAGTGCTAAAATTGATTCGAAGGAGGGACACCTGAACCATGAGCAATGCCATGACACTGCCGACCATCAGCTCAGCCGACGGACTTGACCATTACATCCGTCTGGTCAAGTCCTTTCCTATACTGAGCGCCGAAGAAGAGTTCGATCTGGCCACCCGTCTGCAGAAGCACAATGACCTGGAAGCGGCCAAGCAACTGATTCTCTCTCACCTGCGTCTGGTCGTCAGCATTGCGCGCAGCTACTCCGGCTACGGCCTGCCGCAGGCCGACCTGATCCAGGAAGGCAATATCGGTCTCATGAAGGCGGTCAGAAAATTCGACCCCCAGCGCGGCGTGCGTCTCGTTTCCTTCGCCATCCACTGGATCAAGGCCGAAATCCATGAATACATCGTGCGCAACTGGCGCCTGGTGAAGATCGCCACGACCAAGGCACAACGCAAGCTGTTCTTCAACCTGCGCAGCATGAAACAGGGCAGCGGATCGCTCGACAGCGCGGAAGTGCAGCACATTGCGGAAGAGCTCAACGTCAAGCCGGAAGAAGTGCTGGAAATGGAAGCACGCATGAGCGGTCATGAGATCCCGCTGGAAGGCTACAGCGACGAGGACGGCGAGGAGGTTTTCAGCCCGATCTCCTATCTGGAGGATCCGAACGCGGAACCGTCCGTCCAGCTGGCCAACGAACAGACTGAACGGCTCGAAATGTCCGGCCTGGCAACGGCCATGAACAGCCTGGATGCGCGTAGCCGTCGCATCGTCGAGGCACGCTGGTTGCAGGAAGGTAACGGCGCCACACTGCATGACCTGGCTGCCGAGTTCGGCGTATCTGCCGAGCGCATCCGCCAGATCGAGCAAAAAGCCATGCAGAAGATGCGCCTGCTGCTTAGCCAGAACGCTGCTTGACCTTCATGCACCGCACAACAAAAAAGGCTGCCTGAGAGCAGCCTTTTTTGTTGCTCACGACTCGTGGCTTAGCCGAAGAAGATCACGGACAGGGCACTGAGCCAGGACATGGTGATCAGAATCACCACGATGGTGAGCGGCAGATTGTAAAAAGTGAAATACTCTTTCATCACAGGATTCCAGTTCATTCAGTCGGGTCGATTCTATTCTGATTGTCCGTCCGTTTCAAGCGGTTGAACGGAATCATGGGGTCATCGTCATCCATCAGAATGCGCTGGGCTGGCCCATCCATATCATCATATTGCCCACTCTTGATCGCCCACAAAATGCCGAATGCGGCCAGAGAGACGAATACCACCGTCAGGCCGAGTAGGAACAGAAGGGAAGAAAGCGTCATGCCACCTTGGCCCGGGCTGCTGCGTCGGCTTCGAAATTCAACGCATTACTCATGTGCTGGCGCAGGATCTTCAGATCGGAGATCTGTGCCTGAATACTCTTCTCCATGGCTTCCAACTCCTCGATGCGATCCTCCAGCGTATCGGTCGCCTTGTAGATGCGCTTGATGCTTTCCAAGCGGCGGCGCAACTGCAGCTGGTGTTCACGCACCTGCGACTCCATCGGGGCGATCACGGCCTTCAGCCAGTTCTCGACATCGTGGTTGGCGACTTCATAGACATGGATCACGCGGCTCGCCAATGTCTCGAAGAACTTCGACGTCAGCGTCATCTTCTCGTTGGCGATCATGTTCAGCATCGTGTTGAACTGTTCCTTGTAGGCACGCTCCAGCTTGGCCAGTTCCTTCTGGTAGCGCAGTGTCGAGAAGGATGGCGCATCGGCTTTGCGCAGCCCATGCTCCTTGGAGAACTTCTCATACATCGCATCCATCATGTTCTTGATTTCCTCGATCTGCTTATCGGATTGCAGCATGCGCTCCTTCAGATCGGCGAAGAAACCATCCATAGCGGCACGGATGCTCTTGGTGAAATTGGCCGCGACCATGGCTTCACGGGTCTTCACGACGGACTCCCGCACGGCCTTCATGCCGAGCAGCGTGAACAGCTGGTTGGTCTGCTGGGAAAAGATGCTGCGCAATGCCTGAAAACGCTGCAGTCCTTTCTCGAAATTCTCCTTATCGACCTTGACCTTGCTCATCATATGCTCGACCACGTCCTCGTTCTTGCCGCGCAGTCCCTTGAGTTCATTGAGCTGTTCGGCCAACCCCTGCAGGCGCGCATCGAGAATCATGTAGGAATTGTTGATGAGATCCTCGATCTCATTCTGCGTATTGTCCCGCACGATCTCCTTCTTGGACGGGATGAGTTCCTCGGACAGCGCCTTCTCGAGTTCGGGCAAGCGGCTCTTGAGCAGCAGCTCATCGTCCCCGCTCACCTTGGCTAGCAGCGCCTTCTGTGCCGATATCGGGAAGATCTGGTCCGGACTGAGCCCCAGCAGTTCGGCGCTGGTATTGACCTGTTTGGTCAGTTCACGCTCGATCTCCACCTCGTCCTTCAACTCATCCCACAGGCCATCGATCTTGTTCAGAACTGCCAGACGGCCTTTCTGCTTCCAGCGGGTACCGCTGATGTACTGACGCCAGACATCGATTTCGGATTTGGTGACGCCAGTATCCGCGGCCAGGATGAACAGCACGGCATGTGCATTGGGCAGCATGTTGAGCGTCAGTTCCGGCTCGGTACCGATGGCGTTCAGCCCGGGCGTATCCAGAATGACCAGCCCCTGCTCGAGCAGCGGATGCGGCACATTGATGATGGCATAGCGCCAGCACGGGATGTCGATGCTACCGTCACTGTTGAGGCTCATCGCATCGTCGGGGTTGTTCGGATCGTAAAGTCCGTAACGTTCGGCCTCCTCCACGCTGACGGTCTTGGTCATGCTGACCTGCTTGAACGCCTCCGCCATGCTGTCGCTGGACTTGACGTCGAACTCGAATATCTTCCATTCGTCCGGATAGTTCTTGTATTCGCTCGTGGTCGCGTCGGAAACGCGCGTCTCTATCGGAAGCAGCTGCAGACAGGTCGGTTTGGAGGGGTCATACATCAGCTCGGTCGGACACATCGTGGTACGACCGGCAGAGGACGGTAACAAGCGCTGACCATAATCGGCGAAGAAGATGGCATTGATCAGTTCTGACTTGCCGCGGGAGAACTCCGCGACGAAAGCGACATTCAGCTTGTCATCGCGCAGACGTTCCAGAAGATGCTGAATGCGCTGATCGATCTGTCCGTCGTTGAGTTCCTGCTCATTCAGCCAGCTGCGATAATCGCAGATTGTATCCACCAGCGCCTTGCGCCACTCCGCATAGGCTGCAAACTGATGAATTAGCTTGTTTTCGGCCATGGTTGTCCCTGAATCCCCTTTTGGTGAATATCACTTTATCACGAAGCAAAAAATAGTCAAATTAATCAGCACGCTAATGAACAAATTTCATCCATTTTTCAGATAAGCGGGAGAAGTCCGCAGACAAGCGGCAGGATGCGTCCTTCGACCCCACATTCTGCTATCATCCCGACTTTGCATTTGATCAGGCCTGTCATGACCGGATTGACACCCAATTCACCACGCCCGACCGACATACGTCTGCATCAGGGCTCAAGGCTGCTCGAGATCCATTTCGACGACGGCAACAGTGCCATGCTTTCCTGCGAGTTCCTGCGCGTCTACTCGCCATCGGCTGAGGTACGGGGGCATGGGCCGGGACAGGAAGTCCTGCAGGTCGGCAAGGAAGACGTCAACATCACCGCCATCGAACCGGTCGGCAACTACGCGGTCAGGCTGGTCTTCTCCGATGGACATGACACCGGGCTCTATTCCTGGGACTATCTCTATGAACTCGCCAAAAACTACGAGGCGCTCTGGCTCGAGTATCTCGGCAAGCTGTCCATGGCGGGCATAAAACGCAAGGAAGTCCAATGAACGACGATAACACCACCCATTTCGGCTTTCAGACCGTCAGCGAAGCGGAGAAGGCGAAGAAGGTCGGCGCAGTCTTTCACTCCGTCGCCCGCAAATACGACCTGATGAATGACATCATGTCGTTCGGCATGCACAGAGGATGGAAGCGTTTCGCCGTCGAGGTCAGCGGCGTCGCCAAGGGCGACAGGGTGCTGGACATCGCCGGCGGTAGCGGCGACCTGTCCCGCCTGTTCGCCAGAAAGGTCGGAGATACCGGCCAGGTCATCCTGACCGACATCAATGCCTCCATGCTCGCTGTCGGCCGCGACCGCCTGGTCGATGCCGGCATTGCCGCCCCGGCGTTGCAGTGCGACGCGGAAAAGCTGCCTTTCCCGGATGGCCATTTCGACTGCGTCATCGTCGCCTTCGGCCTACGCAATATGACGCACAAGGAGATCGCACTGGCCGAGATGCAGCGCGTGCTGAGGATCGGCGGACGCCTGCTGGTGCTCGAGTTCTCGCAAATCTGGCGGCCGCTGGCACCGATCTACGATGCCTATTCGTTCAAGCTGCTGCCGCTGATGGGCAGGGTAGTCGCCAAGGATGCCGACAGCTATCAGTATCTCGCCGAATCCATCCGCATGCATCCGGACCAGGAGACATTGAAACGGATGATGCAGGACGCAGGCTTCGCCAAGGTCGATTATTACAATCTTGCCGCGGGCGCGGTCGCATTGCACAAGGGGTGGAAGCTCTAGACCATGCTGAAGCCGCTGATGACACGTCTTCTGAACCATCTCGTCAACCAGAACGGCTGGGCGCGGGAGCAGTTGCAGCCGTTCGGCGGCAGAACCGTCAGGCTTTCCATGCCTCCGCTCCGTGCTGATCTGGTCGTGCTGGAAGACGGTGGCCTCGCCATGGCCGGCGAGGCGGCAGAGCCGGATGCCAGCATCACGGTTCCGCCCTCGGTTGCGCTCCGACTGCTCGCCAACGATGACGCCGCTGCCGCACTGGCAACGCTGGAAGGCGACACCGAGCTCGCAGCCGCATTGGCCAAGGTGTTGCGCGGCATGTCATGGGAATACGAGGAGGACTTGAGCAGGCTCATCGGCGATGTCCCGGCCCACAAGCTGGCCGAGTTCGGCCGCAAAGCCGGTCAGGAGCTCAGGAGCCAAAGTCTCAATCTGCTGCAGATGCTGGTCGAATACTGGCAGGAAGAACAGCCCATGCTCGCCAAGAAGCGCCATGTCGAATCCTTCAACCGCGATGTCGATGCGCTACGCGAGGATGCCGAGAGGCTGGAAAAGCGAATGGAGAAACTGTCGGCGAGAATCAGCTCCGTCCGGGACTGAACCGCCATCACACGCCGGGATCTGTTCAAATGCGCCTCGTCCGTCTGCTCAAAATCATCGTCGTCACCCTGCGCTTCGGCCTCGACGAGCTCATCCTGAGTCATTCGCGGCTGCGCCCCCTACAGCGGCTGCTAGGCATGCTGCTGTTCTGGCGCAAATTGCGGCAGTCGCGCGGCGAAAGGCTGCGTCTCGCGCTGGAAGCGCTGGGCCCCATCTTCGTCAAGTTCGGTCAGGTGCTCTCCACCCGCCGCGACCTGATCCCGCAGGATGTGGCTGACGAACTTTCCAAACTGCAGGACAGGGTACCGCCATTCCCTTACGCCGAGGTCGAGAAAATCGTCGAATCCTCGTTCGGAAAGCCGTTGAACGAAGTCTTCGGTGAATTCGACCCGACCCCGGTCGCCAGCGCATCGGTCGCCCAGGTGCATTTCGCGCACCTGCCGGACGGACATCCGGTCGCCGTCAAGATCCTGCGCCCCGGCATCGCAGCAGTCATCGAAAAGGATCTGCTCCTGCTGGATACCGCCGCCTGGCTCATGCAAAGCCTGTGGAATGAGGGCAGGCGCTTGAAGCCGCGCGAGATCGTCGCCGAATTCGCCCGCCACACCCACGCCGAACTCGACCTCATGCTGGAAGCGGCCAACTGCAGCCAGCTGAAGCGTAATTTCGCCAACAGCCGGCAACTGCTGGTACCGGAAGTCCACTGGGACTGGTGCCGCCAGCAGGTCATGGTCATGGAGCGCATGCAGGGAACGCCGATCAGCCAGATCGAGGCATTGCAGGCCAAGAGCATCGACATCCCCAAGCTGGCCAGGGACGGCGTCGAAATCTTCTTTACCCAGGTCTTCCGCGACGGCTTCTTCCACGCCGACATGCATCCGGGCAACATCCTCGTCGCCGACGACGGCCGCTATATCGCACTGGATTTCGGCATCATGGGTACGCTGAACGATATCGACAAGGAATACCTGGCGCGCAACTTCCTCGCTTTCTTCCGTCGCGACTACCGTGAGGTGGCCAGAGCCCATGTCGAGTCAGGCTGGGTGCCGGCCGACACCCCCATAGACGAATTCGAGACCGCGATTCGGGCCATTTGCGAACCGATTTTCGACAAGCCGCTCAAGGAAATCTCCTTCGGCCGCACGCTGCTGAGCCTGTTCCAGATGGCGCGCCGCTTCGGCGTCATCATCCAGCCGCAACTCATCATGCTGCAGAAGACGCTGCTCAACATCGAAGGACTGGGGCGCGAGCTGGATCCAGACCTCGACCTGTGGAAGACCGCACGCCCCTTCCTCGAACGCTGGATGTCCGAGCAGCTGGGATGGCGCAGTGTGGTACGCAATGTCCGTAACGAACTGCCCTACTGGGGCAAGATCCTGCCCAGGATGCCGCGCATGCTGCAGCAACAGTTGCAGAACAGCCACGACAACCCGCTGCATGAGGATCTGCACAGGCTGATCCAGGAACAGCAGCGCCAGACACGCTGGCTGCGCCTCATCGGGCTGGCGCTCGTCGGGCTGCTGGCATGGCAGCTTGCCCGCTACTTTATGTTAGGCTAGGCGGAATCGAGGGTCGTTGCGCAAGCCCCCCGATTTGCTAGAATCTAGCACCCCGAGAGTGCACGCCACGGGCTGACGCGCATCCTGCGCCGGCAGCCGCAGCCGCCTCCCGGACCTGATTGAATCATCAACATGATAATAACGGCGGCAAAGGATTCATCGTGCTCATTGGCTTCGTCATCCTCTATCTGGTCATCTCCATCGGTATAGGCGTCTATGGTGCCACCAAGGTCCACAACTCCCGCGATTACGTCACGGCCGGCCGCAGTCTGCCGTTCCCCATGGTCATGGCCATGGTGTTCGCCACCTGGTTCGGCGCGGAGACGGTGCTCGGCGTGCCCGCCACATTTCTGGACGAGGATCTCGGCGGTCTGATTTCCGACCCCTTCGGCGCATCACTGTGCCTCGTCCTGTTCGGCCTCTTCTTCTCCCGCCCGCTCTATCGCATGAACCTGCTTACGATCGGCGACTTCTATCGCAGCAAATACAACCGCTTCGTCGAAGTCATGGTCGCCATCGCCATCGCGCTCTCCTATCTCGGCTGGGTCGCCGCACAGGTGACGGCGCTTGGTCTCGTGTTCAACGTGCTGTCGGACGGTGTCATCACGCAGACCCAGGGCGTCATCCTCGGCGCTTCCGTCGTGCTGATCTACACGCTGTACGGCGGCATCTGGTCGGTCGCGCTGACCACCTTCGTACAGATGATCGTCATCGTGATCGGCCTGCTGTGGATCGGTTGGCTGGTATCGGACATGACCGGCGGCGTAACCCCGGTCATCGAACACGCGCGCGAGGCAGGCAAGTTCAACTTCTGGCCTGAACTGAACAGCATCGCCATCATCGCCTTCATCGCCGGGCTGCTGACCATGGGTTTCGGCTCCATTCCACAGCAGGACGTGTTCCAGCGCGCCAATGCCTCCAAAAACGAGGATATCGCGGCATGGGGCTCGATCGGCGGCGGCATCGCCTATTTCCTGTTTGCCGCCGTACCACTGTTCCTCGCCTATTCCGCGACGCTGATCGACCCTGACAAGGTGAGCGCCCTGCTCGCGGCCGGCAACGCCGAACACATCCTGCCCAGCCTCGTCATCGACCATCTGCCGCTTTATGCTCAGGTCATCTTCTACGGCGCGCTGCTCTCGGTCATCATGAGCACCGCCTCCGGCACGCTCCTGGCGCCATCGGTCACCATATCCGAAAACATCCTGAAGGGCATGTTCGGTACCATGAGCGACTCGCAATTCCTGCGCATGATGCGCATCGTCGTCATCCTGTTCACCATTGGCGTGACGGCCTATGCACTGTGGTCGGTCGGCAAGGAGACCGGCATACACCGCATGGTGGAGAACGCCTACAAGGTGACGCTGGTCATGGCATTCACGCCGCTGGTCGCCGGCATCTACTGGAAGCGCGCCACCGGACAGGGCGCGGTGTTCGCAATTCTGTTCGGCCTGCTGGGCTGGCTGCCACTGGAGATTCTGGCACCGGAGGGCGACATCCCGCCGCAGTTCGTCGGTTTCCTCACCAGCATTATCGGCATGGTCGCAGGTTCTCTACTGCCTGACCTGCCCTGGCTGAAGAAGAAACCTGCACCCTCAGCCTAAGTCTCTGGCGGTGTCAGCGCTGGCAGCGCTTGCAGAAGAAGGTCGAGCGCTGCCCCATTCTGACGGTCTGTATCGGTGACGCACAGACCCTGCATGGCTCGCCGGTGCGGCCATAAACGAAGTATTCCTGCTGGAAATAGCCGGGATTGCCGTCGGCATTGAAAAAGTCACGCAGACTGCTGCCACCCGCGCGCAGCGCATCCTGCAAGGTAGCCTTGATTTCGGCAACCAGCTGCCCGCAGCGTGCGCGGCCGATTCTGTTCGCGGCCGTGCGCGGATGTATGCCGGCACGAAACAGCGATTCGCTGGCATAGATGTTCCCGACGCCGACAACGAGATGACTGTCCATGATCACGTTCTTGATCGGCGCATTCCTGCCCCGTAACTGCCGGTACAGCCAGTCACCACTGAACTCATCCTGCAACGGCTCGATCCCCAGATTCTTGAGCAGCACATGCTCCTCCGGCGTCTCACCTGCCCAGAGCACGGCGCCGAAACGGCGCGGGTCGTGCAGGCGCAGCACGCGTCCGTCAGTGAAATGCAGGTCGAAATGGTCGTGCTTCCTCGGCGGCTCATCGCGTTCGAGCAGGCTGATGCTGCCCGACATGCCGAGATGGAGCAGAACGGTCCCCGGCGCGAAACGCGCCAGGATGTATTTGCCGCGACGGTTCAACTCGAGCAGCGGCTGGCCTTGCAGTGTGCTCTGGAGATGCGCCGGGATCGGCCAGCGCAGTGAGTCATGCCTGATGACGACCTGACGGACCGTCTGCCCGACCAGCGGGAGCAGGCCCCGCCGCGTCGTTTCCACTTCTGGCAATTCAGGCATGATGGCGCCGCCGGACTATTATTCCTCTTCCTTGGGCAGGTTCACCGGCGGATTCAGCATCGTGAAACCGATATCGTTCGGGAAATGATAGATGATCCCTTCGTCTGGCCGGCCCAGCATCAGGTCGGGGGCTTCCTGCAGCTTGTCGAAGTGCACCTTGCCGCCGCCTTCCAGCTTGACCTCGAACGACGGATAGGTCGCATTGCGATCAGGTTTGTACGGCTCGACCGATTGCGCGGACGCACGCATCCAGCTGAGCTCCAGCCATTCGTTCATCTCGTCCTGGCTGGGTTTCGCCTTTTCGGCAGAGACCTTCCATTTGCCGTCCTCCAGATCGACGTTGAGGCGGATGTCCTCCCACTGTTCCAGGCGCGAGAAATCGAAGCCGACAACCTTTTCGTTCGGCCTGAGCGGCTTCTTGTCTATCATCTCCACCGGCTGCGTGGAGGCGGTCTCGCCATACGTCGGCGACAGCAGATAGACAGCGTCCTGATAAGCCACGTACTGCTCGCTGCTCACGGGATTGTAGGTACCGAACAGGAACTCATGCTCGTTCAGCTTGAGCTTCAGCCTGGGCTGGTCCAGACCGAACTTGGCAAGATCGTCGGTCGGGAATTTCGTGAGACTGGTTGCCGCCACCACCGACATGATGCGCTGCACGGTCTGTTGATCGGCACGCGCCTGGTAGGGCTGGGTCATGTGCCAGTAGTCGTCCACCTTCTCGAAACTGACCGGAGCCTTGGTCGGGAATTCGATCTGCACGCGCGAGATATCCGCCAGTTTCAGGCTGGACACCTCGTACACTTCCGGCCCGGTGGACTCGGGTTTCGGACGCAGGTGCAGGAAAGTGACGATGCCTGCGATCACCAGCAGCAGGCCGAGATTGATCAACCAACGTTTAATCATGCTTTACGACGCTTCCACCAGATCAGAACACCTGCCACCAACAAAATGAGGGGCAGTACGAAACGGAATCCGAAGAAAATCGCCATGGCCAGGAAACGGTTCCAGGCATCGCTCGGGATCACAACATTCACGTCCTTCAGCGGCTTGGGCAGGATCGTGATGAGGTCGTCGTCACCGGCCAGCCAGTTGACGATATTGACGCCCAGATCGAGATTGCCTCCGTTGCCGATGAAGGTATTGGACAGGAAATTACCGTTACCGACGACGACCACACGCTGTCCCTTCTTGCCATAGGTGCGCTCAAGCGCCACCGCGATATTGATCGGGCCGGCGATATCGGTTTTGCTGTCGTACGTCACCTTGCTGTTCGCGTCGATCTTGCCGGTTTCCAGCCAGCCGTTGGGCGCGACCTCGATCAGGCGGCTCACCTTCCAGCCGTACTCGAAGGAATCGGTCGCATCGATCATGCGCGCTTCCGGGAACAGCGTGCGCAGCATGAAGTTCTTCGTGATCGCATGCTCGCCATAGGCATTGGCGAATGCGACCTTGGGATCGGCACCGTATTGCGTCGAGGAAAGGTCGATGACGACACCAGGCGTAACCTGCAGGTTCAGGTACTCCGCCAGCGGCTCCAGTCCGCGCAGATTCTCGTCATCCAGCAGCCACAGCAGATTGCCGCCCTTCTCGACATAATCCTTGATCTTGGCGACCTCGATCTCGCTGATGTTGACCTGCGGGCTGGCAATCACCAGCATGGCGCCGTTGGTCGGCACCTCGGGCAATACCGTCAGGTCCGGGTTGGCGAGCTTGAAGCCCTTCTTTTCCAGCTGCGCGCCGAATTCGCCGAGGTCGTGGTTCTTCAGCCCCAGCAGGTTGCGCTCGCCGTGGCCGTCGAGATACATCACGGCACGTTCGCGGCTACGCGACAGGCGCACCAACAGGTTGGTCATGTCCTGCTCGACATAGGGCGGGATCAGACGGTCCTCGCGCTGCTGGTACTCGACGATCACCTCGCCTTCCGCACGCACGCCTGCCTCCTGCGCCAGTTTCGGCTCCTCGGCCGGATTGATGAACTCGTACTTGATATCCGGCTTGGCACGCTGGTAGCGCGCGATGAAATCGCTGATGGCCTTGCGGTAGGCGTCATCCTGCGAAACGAACACGCGCATGTTGACCGGGCCTTCCATCTGTTTCAGAACATTGATGCTGCCCTCGGTCAGGGTATTGCGCGTGCTGTGCGTGACGTCGACCGAATAGCTGTACTCGCGTGACAGAAAGCCCAGCAGGAACACCAGAATCAGAAACAGCAAAACAAAGAAACTGTTTTGCACCAGCAACTGCAAACGTAACTTACGGTTTGTCTTCATAATCTATCTGTTCCAATCAGCCGCGCAGACGGTCGGCATCGAGACGGCGGATCGTCAATGTCAGGAAAGTCACAATAAACAGGATGAAATAGGCGAAATCCTTGGTATCCAGCAGACCGCGGGAGAACGGCTCGAAATGGCTCATCAGGGAAAGATAGGCCATGGTCTTGGTCGGGTCCCCGGCGAGGAAATGGTCCAGGATCAGCAGCGCGAACAGCGCGATGAAGGTGATGATGCCGGCCACGACAGGCTGACTGGTCAGGCTGGACACGTAGATGCCGAGCGCGGAGAAGCTGGCGACCAGCAGCCACAGCCCCAGCACGTTGGAGAAGATGTAGCCGAAATCGAGGTCGGTCCACAGATTCATGGAAGACATCATGGCCACCATGAACAGGATGACGATGCTGAGGAAGCTGACCAGGCCGAGGAACTTGCCGACCACGATCTCGGTGAGCGACAGCGGCGCGCTGAACAGGAACGGCAGCGTATGCTGGCGGCGCTCCTCACTGATCAGGCGCATGGAGAGCAGCGGCACGGCGAACAGCATGACGAACGAGGCGATGCCGAACACGTTCTGGCCAACGAAAGCGGTGATGCCGATCCGCTGTTCCGGACGCATGATGCCGGACATGGTCTGGAAATACTGGTCCACACCGATCAGAAAGAAGGTTCCGAAAACGAATTGCAGCAGGGCAAGGATGACCCAGCCCATCGGCGACGAGAACAGGCTTTTCAGCTCTTTTCTAACGATATTGAAAATCATGGGGAACAACCTCTATTGAATGCGTCGTGTAAGCACCGTGCCTGTCAGGCGGCTTCCTGATAGGTCAGCTGGACGAAGACATCCTCCAGGCTGGTCTGATCCGGATTGATCTGATGCAGCCCCCAACCGTTGCTGACGGCAGCCTGCACCAGCGCCTCGGCCGGTGATTGTCCTTCATTGAAGCGTACGCGCAGGAGCCCCGGGCTGACGGTCTCGACCTCGGTCACGCCATCGATCGCCAGCAACGCCTCCGCCGCCGGCGGATTGCGCAGGCCGACCAGCAGCTTGTTCGCGCTGCGCTGCTGCTTCAGCACGTCGATGTCGCCATTGAACACCAGCTTGCCCTTGTGGATGATCTGCACGCGGTCGCAGACGATCTCGACTTCCGGCAGAATATGGGTGGAAAGGATCACGCTGTGTTCGCCGCCCAGCTCCTTGATCAGCGCACGGATGTCGCGGATCTGGATCGGATCGAGGCCGACGGTCGGCTCGTCGAGGATGACGACCATGGGCGTATGGATGATGGCCTGGGCGATACCGACACGCTGCTGATAACCTTTGGACAGGTTCTCGATCAGACGCTTGCTCATCTCGGTCAGACCACAGCGTTCCTTGGCGCGCTCGACCGCCTTCTTCACATGCTGACGCCTGACGCCGTGCAGCCGGGCGGCAACGGCCAGATATTCATCCACCGTCAGTTCGCGATAAAGCGGCGGCGTTTCCGGCAGATAGCCGATCAGAGCCTTGGCCTCCTTCGGCTTCTCTATCATGTCGATACCACAGATTCTGATGCCGCCGGCACTGGGGGCGAGATTGCCCGTGATCATCTTCATGGTGGTGGACTTGCCGGCGCCGTTCGGACCGAGAAAGCCCAGCACTTCGCCCTTGTTCAGATTGAAACTGACATCGCTGACCGCCTCACGACCACCATAGACACGGGTTAGATGACTTGCCTCAACAGTTACTGTAGTACTCATACGCTCGCTACATCCAGTCGGAGAGAATAATGTGGCTAAGATTTTGAGGGTGCTAAATTAAGAAAACGCCTGACAGGTGTCAAGCGCAGGCCGAAATCCGCAACTGGTCCATTTCCGCCGCATCCGAACACGTTACGGCTGGAAAAGTTCCGCCCAAAAAGCTATAGTCGGGCTCATTATGGATGAACTTGTAACGGCTGTCACGAACAAAGCATCTGTCACCACAACACGCATTTTGCCCTTGAAAGATTCGATGATTCCGGCACGCCGCCTGCTCCCGCTGACCGCACTTGCGGCAGCTCTGTCGTTGCTGACGCCTGCCACGCACGCAGATGACGCAGCCACACCCCAGACGCCCGTGCAGCAGCCGCAAATATCCGCAGAGTCGCAGTCGCTGACTGCCGATTTCATATATAAGTATCTGCTCGGCGAGATTGCCGGTCAGCGCGGCGAACTCGGCCTCGCCAGCAACCTGCTGTTCGACCTCGCCCGCAGCAGCCGTGATGCACGACTGGCGGAACGCGCCGCCAGAGCCTCCGTCTACAGCAACAACCCGCTGCTCGCCGTACAGGCCGTCAGCCTGTGGTCGGAACTGGCACCGGATTCCGTCGATGCACAGCAGACCATGGTGCAGATGCTGGTCAGCACCGGGCGCCCGAGCGAAGCCGAACCCTATCTCGCCAAACTGCTGGAAAATGAGGACACACGCGCCAACGGCTTTCTGTATCTGAACAACCTGCTCGCGCGACAAGAGGACAAGCATGGCGCGCTCACGCTGGTGGACAAGCTCGCTGCCCGCTATCCGTCTCTGCCGGAGGCGCACTTTGCCGTGGCCCAGGCCGCCTGGAATGCCGGCAACAGCGAACTGGCGCTGGAACGGCTGGAACTCGCCGCAAAGCTGCGCCCCGACTGGGAACTGGCGGCCCTGCTGCGGGGGCAGATTCTATACACCCAGTCCCCGGAACTCGCGGTCAAGTCCTATCGCGACTTTCTGGAGCAGAACCCCAACGCCCATGAAACCCGCCTTTCGCTCGCGCGCCTCCTGGTCAATCTGAAGCACTTCGAAGAGGCGCGCAGCGAATTCGTCCACCTGTCCTCCGTCGCGTCCGACAACCCGGAAATCCTCGTCGTCATCGGTCTCCTGTCCGTCCAGTCCGGCAACCACAAGGAAGCCGAGGACTATCTGCTGAAGGCATTGAACTCCGACTTTCCGGACAAGGATCAGATCTACATCTATCTCGGCCACAACGCGGAAAAGCAGGACAAGTTCCAGCAGGCGCTGGAGTGGTATGAAAAGATCCAGCCCGGCGATCGCTATCTGGACGCAAAATTCAACATCGCGAATGTCACCAGCCGCATGCACGGCACGGATGCCGGCATAGATCTGCTGAAATCGCTGGACGGATTGAGCGAGCAGCAGCAGGCCCTGGTCAACCAGGCCATCGCCGGCTTGCTGACGCAGGCCAAGAGAGATGCCGAAGCCTTTGCGCTGCTGGAAAAAACCGTCAAAACCCTGCCCGGCACGCCGGACCTCATCTATGACTACGCCATGGCGGCGGAGCGCATGAAGAAGCTCGACATCATGGAGCATGAACTACGCAAGCTGATCCAGCTGAAGCCGGATTATGCCGCCGCCTACAATGCGCTCGGCTACTCCTTCGCCGACCGCAACATCAACCTTGAGGAAGCCTACGCGCTGATCGAGAAAGCCCTCCAGCTACGCCCCAACGACCACTACATCCTGGACAGCATGGGTTGGGTGCACTACCGCATGGGCAGTCTGGACAAGGCGCTGGACTATCTGCAGCGCGCCTACCAGACCCAGACCGACCCGGAAATCGCCGCCCACCTCGGCGAAGTGCTCTGGCAACAGGGCAAGCGCGAGGAGGCCATCCGCACCTGGGAAGAGGCCCTACAGACGCATCCTGACAATCAGGTGCTGCTGGACACCAGCAGGCGTTTCCAGCAGTAAGGCATGCAGTATCTCCTCTCACACTGGCTGGCGGCGCTCGGCCTGATACTGCTCAGCGGCTGCACCGCCCTGCGGCCGGCCACAGAGACAGCACTGCCGGTGCCGACCGGCGATCCGGCGGAACTGAACCGCATCCATCTGGCACAGCTCGCCGATATCCGGCAGTTCTACCTGCAGGCGCGCATCGGCATCCAGGCCAACGGCAAGGGATCTTCCGGCAGCACACGCTGGCGCCACACCCCGGAAGGCAACGACATCTCCATGCTCTCCCCGGTAGGCAGCACGATCGCCAAGATCATCGCCGACGAATCGGGCGTGACGCTGACCACCAATGACGGCAAGATGCTGCAGGCCGAAGACGCCGAGACCCTGACGCAGGAGCATCTGGGCTGGCGCCTGCCACTGCGCGGCTTGCCGGACTGGGCGCTGGGTCGCCCCAGCGGTCCCGTCTTCGAGGAAATGCGCTGGGACAGCATCGGCCGCCTCACCCTGCTGAAGCAGGACGGCTGGGAAATCGAATATCCGGAGTACATGGAAACGGCTGGTTACCGCCTGCCCAGGCGCATCAACCTGCGTAACCGCAATCTCGCGCTCAAGCTCGTCATCGAACGCTGGGACGAACTTGGTGCACCCGCTCGACAGAACCAGTCTTCAGCCCATTAGCCCCATGACCTCAGCCCCCGAATTCCAGTCCTTTGTGGCACCGGCCAAGATCAACCTGTTCCTGCATGTCACGGGACGGCGTGCGGACGGCTACCACGAATTGCAGACGGTGTTCCGCCTGCTCGACTTCCACGACACGCTGCATATCCGTGTCACTCGTGACGGCAACATCACCCGTGTCTCCGGCAATGCGCAAATCGCAGCGGAGCACGACCTCATCGTCCGCGCCGCCAGACTGCTGCAGGAGCATGCACGATGCCCGCTGGGCGCCGAGATCGGCGTCGAGAAGCGCATCCCGATGGGCGGCGGCTTGGGCGGCGGCAGTTCCGATGCCGCCACCACGCTGCTGGCGCTCAACCATCTGTGGCAACTCGGCCTCGCGCGCGAAGAACTGCAGCGACTGGGCGTCAGGCTGGGTGCCGACGTGCCGGTCTTCATCTTCGGGCAAAACGCCTGGGCCGAAGGCATAGGCGAGAAACTGCAGGCAGCGCCCCTGGAAACCAGGCACTATCTGGTCATGACGCCAGACGTGCATGTCTCCACTGCAGAAATTTTTTCTTGCAGGGAATTGACAAGAGACACGAATCCCACCACAATAGCGGCCTTTTCCAGCGAGGCTGATTCAGGTCGGCTGTATAGCGGTGCATGGCACAACGACCTCGAGGCCGTCGTGTTCGGAAAATACCCTGTGGTAGCCGCCTGCAAGGACTGGTTGAGCCGATACGCTCCCGCCCGCATGAGTGGATCCGGCGCATCGGTATTTGCCGAATTCGAATCACTGGATGAAGCAAAAAGAATTTACGGCATGATGCCAAAAGTGATGGATGGAGTTAAAATATCCGGCTTTACGGCATCAGGTCTTGAACGCCACCCGCTATATGCGCTGGCTTGAAGGAATAGGAAACTTAACATCATCGGATTATTGGGGAGTCGCCAAGCTGGTTAAGGCACCGGATTTTGATTCCGGCATACGAGGGTTCGAATCCTTCCTCCCCAGCCAAAAACTCAAGCGTGTAAGTGTTTTACACGCTTTTATTTTTTCAAAAGGGAATCCACTGTGGCCAATGGCGACATGATGGTATTTACCGGCAGTGCCAACCCCCGGCTGGCCGCTGAAGTTGTCAGCCACCTCGGCATCAGCCTCGGTCGCGCGACCGTAGACCGTTTCAGCGACGGTGAAGTCATGGTCGAACTGATGGACAACGTGCGTGGCAAGGACGTTTTCGTACTGCAGTCCACCTGTATGCCGACCAATGACAACCTCATGGAAGTCATGGTCATGGTAGATGCGCTGCGTCGTTCCTCTGCAGGCCGCATCACTGCCGCCATCCCCTATTTCGGTTACTCGCGCCAGGACAGACGCCCGCGTTCCGCACGCGTCGCGATCACGGCCAAGGTGGTGGCGAACATGTTGACCATCGTCGGCGTCAACCGCGTGCTGACGATGGACCTGCACTCCGACCAGATCCAGGGCTTCTTCGACATCCCGGTCGATAACATCTATGCCACACCGCTGCTGTTGAGCGACCTGTGGCGCTGCAACTACGACAACCTGGTCGTGGTCTCCCCGGACGTCGGCGGCGTCGTGCGCGCCCGCGCCGCGGCAAAGCAGCTGAATTCCGATCTGGCCATCATCGACAAGCGCCGTCCCAAGCCCAATGTCGCCAAGGTCATGAACATCATCGGCGATGTCGCCGGACGCACCTGCGTCATCATGGACGACATGGTCGATACCGCCAACACGCTGTGCGAAGCCGCCTCGGCCCTGAAGGAACAGGGTGCCGCCAAGGTCGTCGCCTACTGTACGCACCCGGTGCTTTCCGGCGCCGCAGTGGAACGCATCACCAATTCCGAGCTGGATGAGCTGGTGGTGACCAATACCATCCCGCTGCGTCCCGATGCCGCCGCCTGCGCCAAGATTCGCCAGATCAGCGCCGCCGAACTGCTGGCTGAGACCATGCGCCGCATCAGCAATGAGGATTCCGTCAGCTCCCTGTTCATGGAGTAGACGCAAGTTTCGGCCGGAACGCCGCGAGGCGGACCGGCCACAACCCTGTCATCTGGTCGCGGATGACAGAAATTTAGGAGCAAAAAATGGAAATTATCGTTCAAGCAAAGAAACGCGATAGCAAGGGTAAGGGTGCGAGCCGCCGCCTGCGTCGCGCTGGCCTTGTGCCGGGCATCGTCTATGGCGGTGACAAGGAAGCCGTCAGCATCGAGCTCGACCACAAGAATCTGTTCATGCAGTTCCGTCACGAGGCATTCCACGCCTCCATCCTGACGCTGGACCTCGACGGCAAGAAGGAATCCGTGCTGCTGCGCGATTATCAGCTGCACCCGGTCCGCAACACCATTCAGCACATCGACTTCCAGCGCGTCAGCGCCACCGAGAAGATTCACGTCAAGGTGCCGCTGCACTTCATCAACGAAGACGTTGCACCTGGCGTCAAGCTGGGCGGTGGTCTGATCACCCACATCATGACCGAAGCCGACATCAGCTGCCTGGCCAAGGATCTGCCGGAATTCATCGAAGTCGACCTGTCCAACCTGGATGTCGGTCAGACCATCCACCTGTCGCAGATCAAGCTGCCCAAAGGCATCGAGTTCGTGCAGCTGGCACACGGCAACGACTCCGCCGTTGTCTCCATCGCCAAGCCGCGTGGCGGCAGCAGCGCTGCGGAAGAAAGCGCCGAGGCTTCGGAAACACCGGCAGCCGAGTAATCCAAGCCAATGGATTGAAAAGCGCGCGTTTTGGGCAACCAAAACGCGCGTAATCATTTATGGCCAATCTTTCCGGAATTCAATTGCTGGTCGGTCTGGGCAACCCCGGTTCCCAGTACGAGGCCACGCGCCATAACGCCGGTTTCTGGTGGGTGGACCGGATCGCGGCGGACAATGCCTGCCGACTCGGCCACGAATCCAAGTTCTTCGGCGATGCAGGGCGCCTGCGGCATTCCGGCTTCGATGCCTGGCTGCTGAAACCGGCGACCTATATGAACAGGAGCGGTCGTGCCGTGGCGGCTCTGGCCAATTTCTACAGGATCCCGCCCGAAGCCATCCTGGTCATCCACGATGAACTGGACCTCCCCGCCGGCACCATCAAGCTGAAGAAAGGCGGCGGACACGGCGGACACAACGGCCTCAAGGACATCATCGCCTGCCTCGGCAGCAACGACTTCTGGCGGCTGCGTATCGGCATCGACCATCCGGGCGACCGCAATGCCGTCGCCAATTACGTCCTGAACGCACCGATGAAGGACGAGCAGCGCGCCATCGATGAGGCCATCGACAGAAGCGTCGCGATACTGCCGGAACTGCTGGAAGGGAAGATGGAATCCGCGATGTTAAAATTACACACAAGGCCGGCTAACAACGGCACCAATTGAAGAATCGAGAGCAACCATGAAGTGTGGAATCGTCGGTTTGCCCAACGTCGGCAAATCCACCCTGTTCAATGCCATCACCCGCGCTGGCATTGCGGCCGAGAACTACCCGTTCTGTACCATCGAGCCCAATGTCGGCATCGTCGAGGTGCCTGACCCGCGCATCCAGGCGCTGATCGACATCGTCAAGCCGCAACGCGTGCAGCCTGCCATCGTCGAATTCGTCGACATCGCCGGTCTGGTCGCTGGCGCCTCCAAGGGTGAAGGCCTCGGCAACAAATTCCTCGCCAACATCCGCGAGACCGACGCCATCGCGCATGTCGTGCGCTGCTTCGAGGACGGCAATGTCGTCCACGTCGCCGGCAGGGTCGATCCCATCTCGGATATCGAGGTCATCAACACCGAACTGGCGCTGGCCGACCTGGAAACGGTGGAAAAGGCGCTCGCACGCGAAGGCAAGAAGGCCAAGTCCGGCGACAAAGACGCCATCGCCCTCTGCAGCCTGCTGGAAACCATCCAGAAGCATCTCGATCAGGGCAACCCGGTGCGCACGCTGAACCTCGATGCCGACCAGCTCGCTCTCATCAAGCCGCTCTGCCTCATCACGGTCAAGCCGGTCATGTACCTTGCCAACGTCAACGAGAACGGCTTCAGCGACAACCCGCTGCTCGCCAGGGTGGAAGAACTGGGCAAAAAGGAAAACGCGCCGGTCGTCGCCATCTGCGCCAAGATCGAAAGCGAGATCGCCGACCTCGAGGACGAGGACAAGGCGCTGTTCCTGCAAGAGATGGGGCTGGAAGAACCAGGACTCAACCGCGTCATCCGCGCCGCCTACTCCCTGCTCGGCCTACAGACCTACTTCACGGCTGGCGTCAAGGAAGTGCGCGCCTGGACCATCCGCAGGGGCGACACCGCACCGCAGGCTGCCGGCGTCATCCACACCGACTTCGAACGCGGCTTCATCCGCGCCGAGGTCATCTCCTATGACGACTATGTCGCCTACAAGGGCGAACAGGGTGCGAAGGAAGCTGGGAAAATGCGCGTGGAGGGCAAATCCTACGTCGTCCAGGATGGCGATGTGATGCACTTCCTATTCAACGTCTGA
>DATCJT010000044.1:0-2253 GCA_036562645.1 Methylophilaceae bacterium
TGCCAGACCCGCAGCACAGCTGCCGATCCGCATCGGTCAGGCAGGACACGGTGGCTCAGAACATGCCGCGCTGCTGTATATCCATGAGACTCTGCAAGGCGGTATGAGCACCGGCCCAGGCTTCTCCGATGCCGCCATTGATGCCGATATGCATAGTGATGACATTGTGCACCTGGTTCAGGTCACCGCCGATGCGGGCGGACTGGAACATGCCTTGGCTCCGGATCTGCTGCAGTACCTCGCCCTGCCCAGGCACGGCAATGCCCAGGTCCAAACTGTTGCTGCCCAGGCGGACGGTTGCAATCGTGCCGTCATCGGCACGTGCCATGGCCATGCCGCCATGCGTACCGGCAGCTGCGGCGGCCGATCCGCCACCATCGGCAGGCGCAAGCATGACCTGCATGCTGATATCGTTCAGCACATGGTTGGACCTGCCGGCCACCTGTATGCTCTGTGACACGCCGCTCACATTCGCAAGCCCCGCCCCGCCATATACATGGCTGGTAGCGTTCTCTTGACCCTGCGCGTCAACCTGCTGCACGATGCTGACTGTCGGCACGTAGCTGACGACCGGCTGGGCATTGCCGCCCGCACGGAAATCGATATCAAGACTCGCTCCCGCAATCACGGTCGTTCCCATTTCGGTCTGCCAGCGACTCACCATCTCCACCCCGAAATACAGCACCTGATTGTTGCTGACGAACTTGCCCCGCATGTGCTGCAGTTCGCCGTCCGGGATTTCCTCCAGCGCTTCGAACACTTCCAGTCCGGAGGGCATGGCCGCATTCGCCATCGAGCCGAAGGCAATCACCCCGGCCAGCATCGCAGCCGCGCTGCAGAATAAATAAGGCAGATGTCGTTCAAGTGGCAGGAAAGCAGGCTTGCGCTGCTGCAGATACAAATAATAATGCTGAATCGAATTCAGATTGGCCGGACACATGTCAGTTCTCCTCGCCATAGCCATGCCGGCGCATTCCCCGGCTGATTGCCGGGACTCAGAACCCCAGCAGGTCGCTATGCAAAAATCCAAAATCCAGTAATTCCGCATCCGTCAGCGGACGATAGCCATCCACGAGCGTGCGGGCCGTCAATGCCTCTCTGGGTTTGAGCAGGACAGACTCCCGGTCGAACCCCTGTCCTATCACAGCGAATACGATGCCATTCCATGCGGCATCAAAATCCCTGCGTTTCATGGTGAGATTACCCAGCGCAGGGTCGGCGATGTATGCCTTCTCTCCGGTTGCCATCTTCAGCACGACAAAATGCCTGTATCCCTTGTAATTGAGCAGGACGATGGTCGGTATCCTGATTTTCTCTAGGGTCTCGGGATTCACGTTGTAGCCGCGGCCGCGCATGCCTATGCTCTGCGTATAGTTCTTGATGTCGAGCAGGGAGAACCCCTTCTGGCGGACCAGTTCGGGATCACTCATCCGCATCAGTCCGTCGATGACCTCTTCCTCGGTCAATGATTTGCCGTATGCATAGTTCAGGATGGTCGCCAGCGCAGCCGCGCCGCAGCTAAAATCGGTACGCTGTGGCACCATATCGACGAACTTCATGTCACGCATGCTGACCAGTTCCTTGCGGAACATCGCCCCGCCAGGCAGCACGCTGCCGAAACGGACAGCGTCCGCATGCGCCGACGGCATGACCGCTGCAAGAGCGAACGTGAATACGCAAGACAGAATCCGCAGCCTTGGCTGCATATGCAGCTCCGGCGATGGGTAAAAGGGCAGGTTCCGCTCCATGGTCATGAACCGGAACCTGCCTGCCTGATGGCCTTTTGAGCCATGCTAGAACATCATCGTGGCCTAGAACTCGCTACCACCGCCATTGCCGCCGGCGGTCGGCGCATGCGTGGCCGAGATGGCCAGACCGTTGAACTGCTGGTTATTGGTACCAGACGCGATATTCACGCCGATGTTACCGGAAGCGTTCTGCAACGCATTACCCGCCAGCGTCGAGGTGTTGGTGGTGGCCAGATTGACCGATACGACGACAGGCAGACTGCCGGTCACGGTACCGGACAACACCTGTGCCCCTGCCTCGACGAACCCCAGCACGCCGCCTTCGGTGCCGGAATAGCTGCCCGAATTGTTGAAGGCCAGCGCACCGCCGTCACCGTTCAGATCCGAACCGCCCTGGGTCTGGGTGTCCAGATCGAAATGGCCGGAAGGATCGCCGCCCGGATGCGGGGAATGTTGTCCCACATCGTTCGAAGAGGCGCCGCCGGTCCAGATATCGGGATACACG
>DATCJT010000052.1:0-5935 GCA_036562645.1 Methylophilaceae bacterium
AGCCCTCCTCTCTTTACAAACCAACCAGAAACTGGTCGAATACAATTCCGATGTGGGTCATGATACTGGGGTGCAAGGGTGGGGGCAGCGCAACGTCGCGTTCGGTGGGGCATCGAGCGCCGACTCGAGTTCATCGAGTTCCGGCTGTTCTGGGAAGGCCATGTCAACCGCGGCGACCTAATGGCCGCCTTCGGGATCTCGATCAACCAGGCATCCACCGACCTGAACCGCTACCTCGGCATGGCGCCGGGCAACATGGTCTACGACAAGAGCGCCCGCACCTACGTCCGGGGCGACCGCTTCGAGCCCCTGTTCCTGAAACCGGACCCGGCCAGCTACCTGTCCCAATTGCGGTCGATCTCCGACAGCATCGTCTCGCAGGAGGAAACCTGGATCGGCCAGATGCCGGACTTCGATACGGTGCGCAGCCCCGCTCGGGGCATCGACGCCGGCCACCTGCGCACCGTGCTCCAGGCCATTCACAGCAGACGGGCCATCGAAATCGAGTACCAGTCGCTTTCCAGCCCGGCCCCACGCTGGCGCTGGATCGCACCGCACGCCATTGCCTTCGACGGCTTCCGCTGGCATGCCCGGGCGTACTGCTTCACCGACGGCTGCTTCAAGGACTTCCTGCTGGCCCGCATCCCCGGCATCCGGGACAGCCGCCCCAGTGCCGCGGACCCCGGCCAGGATGCCGACTGGCACACGCACGTCACGCTGGAAACCGGCCCGCACCCGGGCCTGTCCGACACGCAGAAGAAGGTGGTGGCGCTCGACTATGGCATGCGCGACGGCAAGGCCAGCATCACCGTCCGCAAGGCGCTGCTTTACTACACGCTTAAACGTCTCGGTCTGGATACCGACCCCGCTGCCAGGAAGCCTTCGGACCAGCAGATTGCTCTGCTAAATCAGGAGGGGATCAGTATGTCCGGGCACTCCCCTCCTTCGCCATCCTGAGGAGAACAGGCACTTGCGGCTTCACGATTTCCAAAGACATTCGCCTGCACGTACAGCACGACAAGAAACTCAAATGGGCCAACCGAAAAAGAACAGCAACCAAAGCTCAGCCGCCACCGTCGGCTATGAAGCCGCGCACTGGTACATGACCGACACGCTGCACGGCTCGACGGACTCCGCCGGTCAGTCCGGCGAAGGCAACATCCGGAACGCAACCCGATGAGACTTGTCCGCAACACTGGAAGCGACCGCGTTGTCGACATCGTCCGGCCACACCTTGGCGATGGCATGTCCATCGACGCGGTGTCTCCGGCTCTCTCCATATTCGGTTTCGGCGAGCTGATCGGCAGCCTGAATCGTGGCCCGGCCTGTCGGTTGGTGTTGCCGGCGGGCCTCGACGGCCACGCCCTTATTGGCACGGCCAATGAGCGTACCGCCCGCAATAAGTTGCAGACGCGATGGCTCGCGGCCCGTCTACTCCGGTGGCTCAATGACAACGTGACCGTGCGTTTGGCCGGGGGCAGCATCCCCCAGGGAACGCTCGTGTTGCGCGACCGATCCGGAGCCTCCGTGCAAGCCTTGCTTGGAGCTGTCGGGCTCACGTCTGAAGGACTTGGGCTGGCTCCCGGGAATCCTCTGAACCTGATCCAGGCATCGGAATCAGCCGACGAAGCCGGGATGCTCGCCCAATGGTTCGAGAACCAATGGGCGATTCTTCCCGACACGCGTGCAGCAAAGGACGAACTGTTGCGTCACATTACGGCGCTCGCCCGCCATCGGGACCCGCACCTGATCTACGCACTGGTGTTGCACCATCTCTTCTCCAGTCGCGGCGACGCACTCGACGAAGAGCAGGTCATCAAGTCGGCGACAGGCATACGGAATACCGTCGTCTGGAAGAAGCTCTACAAGTTCCAACGCGATGGCGTGGTCGGCGCGATCGACAAGTTGAACCGCTTCGGCGGCTGCATCATCGCCGACAGCGTCGGTCTGGGGAAGACCTTCGAGGCGCTCGCGATCATCAAGTACCACGAGCTGCGCAACGACCGGGTGCTCGTGCTCTGCCCCAAGCGGCTGCGGGATAACTGGACGCTGTACAAGTCCAATGACCGACGCAACGTCCTCGCTTCCGACCGCTTCAACTACGATGTCCTGAACCACACCGACCTCTCGCGTGATCGCGGGATGTCTGGAGACATCGACCTCGCGCACGTCAACTGGGGCAACTACGACCTCGTCGTCATCGACGAATCGCACAACTTCCGCAACAAGAAAACCCCACAGGCCGGCGGTGAGACCCGCTACGACCGCCTGATGCGCAAGATCATCCGCGAGGGCGTGAAGACGCGCGTGTTGATGCTTTCGGCCACGCCCGTCAACAACCGCATGGCCGACCTGCGCAATCAGATTGTATTCGCGACGGAGGGTGACGATACGGCACTGCTGGAGCACGGCATCAGCAGCATCGACAGCACCACGCGCCTGGCGCAGAAGCAGTTCAACCGCTGGCTCGAACTGCCTGAGGCCGAGCGCACGCCGGCGAAACTGGTGGAGATGCTGGGGTTCGACTACTTCACGCTGCTCGACCTGCTGACCATCGCCCGGTCCCGAAAACACATTGCGAAGTACTATGGCGTCACGGAGACCGGCCGGTTCCCCGAACGTCTCAAGCCTATCAACATCAAGGCCGACGTCGATCTTCGTGGCACGTTTCCTCCGATTCGCGACATCAACCTCGAAATCCGTCGCCTGAACCTCGCTGCCTACGCACCGTTGCGGTACGTGCTGCCCCACAAACAGGACGCCTACGACAGGAAATACAGCACCGAGGTTAAGGGCGGCACGGGCTTCTTCCGCCAGGTGGACCGCGAGGAAAGCCTCATTCACCTCCTCCGCGTGAACATCCTCAAGCGGATGGAGAGCTCCGTTGTGTCTTTTGCCCTGACCGTCGAACGCCAACTACGGGATGTCGAAGACACCCTGCGCCACATCGAGGCCCAGGTCGAGGAGCTGGAAGAGATCGACATCGAGGATGTCGACATCGAGGACCCGGCCTTCGAGAGCCTGCTGGTCGGGCGCAAGGTCAAGGTGCTGCTGTCGGATGTGGATATAGTGCGCTGGAAACAGGACCTGCTCGAGGACCGCAACCGGCTTGCGAACCTACTCGCCGCTGCCCGCGAGATCAGCCCGGAACGGGATGCCAAGTTGGCCGCCCTGCGCGAAATCATTGCGAACAAGCACCGCCAACCCATCAACCAGGGCAACCGTAAAGTCATCGTCTTCACCGCCTTCGCCGACACCGCGAACTACCTGTTCGAGCAGCTCGCACCCTGGGCAAGGGAAACGCTGGGGGTGGAGAGTGCGCTGGTCACCGGCACGGGCAGCAACAAGACCACCCTTCCGAGGCTGCGCCGCGACCTCGGTTCCATCCTCACCGCTTTTTCACCGCGTTCCAAGGAACGCCCCGAGGAGTTGGCAAGCGAGGGCGACATCGACCTCCTCATCGCCACGGACTGCATCTCCGAGGGGCAGAATCTCCAGGACTGCGACTGGCTGGTCAACTACGACATCCATTGGAATCCCGTCCGCATCATCCAGCGTTTCGGGCGCATCGACCGCATCGGCTCACCCAACGAGCGCATCCAGCTCGTGAACTTCTGGCCCAACATGGAACTGGAGGAGTACATCAACCTCGAACAGCGCGTCAGCGGACGCATGGTGCTGCTTGACATCTCGGCCACGGGCGAGGAGAACCTGATCGAGCAGCAGTCCGGCAACCCAATGAACGACCTGGAGTACCGGCGCAAGCAGCTGCTCAAGCTCCAGGACGCGGTGATCGATCTCGAGGACCTGTCGACCGGCGTCTCCATCGCCGACCTGACATTGACCGATTTCCGGATCGACCTTGCGGAGTATCGCAAGGTGCATCCGGGGGTTCTGGAATCGGTGCCGCTCGGGGCATTCGCCGTCACGACGACGAGCGAGGCGGAGATCCCGCCCGGCATCGTGTTCTGCCTGCGTGCGGAGGGAGCGGCCGCCGCTCGCTTGCCGGAGGAAGGCTATCCCCTCGCGCCGCATTATCTGGTGCATGTCGCGGATGATGGAACGGTACTGCTGGCATACCCGCAGGCCAAGCATATTCTCGACCGGTTGAAGCGTCTCTGCGTCGGGCGGGACCTGCCCGACGCCGGCGCCTGCGCCCGCTTCGACAAGGCGACGAAGAACGGCCAGGACATGCGCCACCCGCAGAAGCTGCTGGCGGCAGCCATCTCCTCCGTAGTTGGCAAGAGCGAGGAGCGCGCCGTGGCCAGCCTGTTCACGCCGGGAGGTACGCATGCCCTGGCAGGTGAATTCGCCGGCATCGACAACTTCGAGGTTGTGGCATTTCTTGTGGTGCTGCCTGAGTAGTCAGGCAATTGAAAAACAGGAGAGAGGATGAGCTTTCGCACCGCCGAACCCGCACTGAAAGATGTGCTCGATGGCATCGCCTCGGGGCAAATCCAGCTCCCCGACTTCCAGCGTGGCTGGGTCTGGGATGACAACCATATTCGCTCGCTGATCTCTAGCCTCACGTTGTCCTATCCGATTGGTGCCGTAATGTTTCTTGAAGCGGGCGGCGTACCATTCAAGCCTCGTCTGTTCGCCGGCGTGAGCTTGCAGCCGGCACCTGCCCCCAAGACCCTGGTGCTCGACGGTCAGCAACGCCTGACCTCCATGTATTTGGCACTGCGCAGCGGTCAGCCCGTGCCCACACGCACGGAGAAAGGTGCGGACATTCGCCGCCTGTATTTCCTTGACATGGCCAAATGCCTGGACGAATCGGCAGACCGCGAAGAAGCTGTTCTCTCGGTGCCGGAGACGCTGCAAGTCACGTCGGATTTCGGCCGCAAGATCGAGCTGGACGTCAGCACTCCAGAATTGCAATACAGTCAACGGCTCTTCCCTGTGGCACTGCTTTTCGATATCCAGGGCTTCATGGATTGGGAAAGCGGCTTCAGCGCCCATCACCAGTTCGCAGCGGAAGCCATGCAGTTCATGCAACGATTCCGCAATGACATCTGGTTACGCTTCCAGCAGTTCAAGGTTCCCGCTATCGAACTGACCCAGGATACCCCACGTGAAGCTGTGTGCCAGGTGTTCGAGAAGGTCAATACCGGTGGCGTGACACTTACCGTTTTCGAGCTAATGACGGCGACCTTCGCCGCCGATGAATTCAATCTGCGTGATGACTGGGAGGCGCGGCAGAAGCGACTGACCGCCAAGCACGATGTGCTCACGGCGGTGGATGGCACCAGCTTTCTCACCGCAGTCACTCTGCTGGCCAGCTATCGGCAACACAAAGCACATGGCACATCCGTTAGTTGCAAGCGCGCCGACGTGCTGAGGTTGCCATTGGCGGATTTCAAAGCACTGGCCGACGAGCTGGAACAAGGGTTCAAGCGCGCGGCCGAGTTGCTGGCAGAGGAAAAAATCTTCGACGACCGCAGCCTGCCTTACGCTACGCAGCTCATCCCATTGTCGGCCATCTGTGCTCATCTGGCAGATCGCACGGCGCAGCACGGCGTCAAACAGAAGCTGCTGCGCTGGTATTGGAGTGGTGTCTTCGGCGAACTGTACGGAGGCGCCAATGAAACGCGCTTTGCCATGGACATCCAGGACGTTGTGGCCTGGGTTGACGGTGGCGGTGAACCGCGCACGATTCGCGATGCCAATTTCGCGCCGACGAGGCTGCTTTCCCTGCAAAGCCGCCTTGCTGCAGCTTACAAAGGGCTGGCTGCGCTGCTCATGAAACACGGTGGCCGCGATTTCGTCAGCGGCACGCCCATTGATCTCAATACCTACTTCAACAACGCCATCGACATCCACCACGTCTTTCCCCGCGCCTGGTGTGAAAAGCAGAAGCTCCCCAAAGAGAAGTGGAACAGTGTGGTGAACAAGGCGCCGCTGGCGGCAGGCACCAACCGCTTTATCAGTGGCG
>DATCJT010000064.1:0-1996 GCA_036562645.1 Methylophilaceae bacterium
TCCAGGGCCACCTTGACGCCTTCGCGCTTGGCTTCCTCGATGATCTGCAGCGCCTTTTGCATCTGCCGCTCGTTGATGAGCGGGCCGACGATCGTCTTCGGATCGGACGGGTCGCCGCAGGGCAGGGTCTTCACCTTCTCCACGAACTTGGCGACAAACCCGTCATATTTGTCCTGGTGGACGATGAACCGGTTGATCGCCATGCAGATCTGGCCTTGGTGGACGAACTTGCCGAATACCGCCGCCTCCACGGCCTTGTCGACGTCGGCGTCGGACAGCACCACGAAGGGGCTGTTGCCGCCCAGCTCGAGGGCCACGCGCTTCAGGTTCCGGCCGGCGATTTCCCCAATCTTGCGGCCCACTGCGGTGGAGCCGGTGAAGCTGATCAGCCGCGGAATCGGATTGGTCAGCATGTCGTCACCGATTTCCGCGACTTCCGTCAGCAGGACGTTGAGCACCCCTTTGGGCAGCCCGGCCTCCTCAAAAGCTTTGGCGATCACGGAACCCCCGCTCAGGCCGACTTGCAGATCGGGCTTGTGCACCACCGCGTTCCCCAGGGCAATGGCGGGAGCAATCGTGCGCATGGAGAGATGCAGTGGGAAGTTGAAGGGCGAAATCGACGCGATCACGCCTATCGGCAGACGATAAATGCGGTTGACCTTTCCGGGAATCATCGAAGGCGCTTCGCGGACCTGCTCGATCGCGTCCGTGTAGTCCAGCGCCGCTTTCAGCTGCGCAAGGGTCAGGTCGATCTCGATATTCGCCTTCAGCATGGTGCTTCCGGTTTCCCGGACCAGGAGCGAACGAATCGCGTCGCGGTTTTTCTGGAAGTGCTCGATCACCTTGCGGAGAACCCGTTTCCGCTCTTCGGCAGACGATTTGGCCCACTGTTTTTGGGCTTGC
The DNA here is from genome assembly GCA_036562645.1 of Methylophilaceae bacterium. Lineage (GTDB taxonomy): Bacteria > Pseudomonadota > Gammaproteobacteria > Burkholderiales > Methylophilaceae > UBA6140. The sequence goes on from DATCJT010000064.1 coordinate 904, forward strand.
TGGGCCACCTCAAAGGCCTCATGAAGTTGTTTTTTCGTGGCCAGACGAACCGTGGTGATGACAGAATTGTCGTATGGGTTTAAGATATCGATCGCCCGTTCGCTTTGCCCCTCCACCCATTCTCCGTTGATGTAGCTTTTGTTCAGTTCTTCCAACCGTCGCATGGTGGGCGCCTCCCTGTTTGCAGGTCTGTCACATCGACCCCTTTTCACATCCCTTACGGTTATCGTGCACCGCTTGCGCGTTCCTTATGTGACGCGGTGTCCACGGGCGTCGGAGTTACCGCCTCACCGCCGCATACATCACCGCATGCTGCACGAGCACCTTCAGCACGGCAAATGCCGGCACGGCAACGATCATCCCCACGATGCCGCCCAGCTCGCCGCCGGCCAGGAGGGCGAGGATGATCCACAGCGGGTGCAGGTGGAGCGTGCGCCCGACGATGAGCGGCGAGGCGATGTTGCCCTCGATAAACTGAATGGTAAAGTTGACCACAACGACCATCAGCGCCATTTTGCCCGACACGGTAACGGCGACAAGGAGAGCCGGAATCATGCCGAGGATGGGGCCGAAATAGGGGATGATGTTCGTCACGCCCACGATCGCCGCCAAAAAGAGGGGATACGGCAGGTCGATGAGACGGTAGCCGACGTAGGCCAGCACGCCGACCACGAGGCAGACGAGCAGCTGGCCGCGGATGTAGCTGCCGAGGGTGCGGTCGATGTCGCGCAGCAGGCGCAGCACGCGGCGGCGATGGCGGCGGGGCACGAATTCCAGCGCCGTTTTCTTGAGCCGTCCGAAGTCGCGCAGGATGTAATACGCGATGAAGGGCGCCACAAACAGGACCATGGCCTGCTTGAGGCGGTCTTCCAGGCCGTCCAGCCAGGAGGTCATCCATTGGTTCGTGCGCGTCTCCACCTGGGCAATGGAAGCGGCGATGCCCTGGCGGAAACCGTCGGGGAGCTGGTACACCTGCAGATGGAACCAGTCGAGCCACTGCTGGTACGCCGCCGCCCACTGCGGGAGCTGCCGGGCCAGCTCGCGCATCTGCGCCAACACCTCGGGCGTGACGCGGAGGGCCGCCACCGTGGCC
>DATCJT010000068.1:0-3149 GCA_036562645.1 Methylophilaceae bacterium
GCGAGACGTGATCGAATGGATCGAGATCGTCTACAACCGGCAGCGTCGTCACTCGAAACTGGGCTATCGTTCACCCGCCCAGTTCGAGCAGCTGGCTAATGCCGCTTAGCTACGTGTCCGAAGAAACGGGGGAAGCCCACCTCCGGCCGCTTGTTGCTTCAATGAGGCCGCAGCGATTCAGCTGCGGATGCCGGGAGCGAACGATGTTGGCGCTGTCGTTTTCTTCCCGCTTCAATGAGGCCGCAGCGATTCAGCTGCGGATGCCGCTCCGATAGACGGCCACACACCTATCGCGCGGTTCGCTTCAATGAGGCCGCAGCGATTCAGCTGCGGATGCCGACGCCTCAAGTGGGTCCGAGTGCGAGGACCGGCTGGCTTCAATGAGGCCGCAGCGATTCAGCTGCGGATGCCGACGATCGGTCGTCTGCTAGACGAGAAAATTACCGTTGCTTCAATGAGGCCGCAGCGATTCAGCTGCGGATGCCACCTTGCGCCCGATCATCTGGCCTCAGCGGCGGAAGCTTCAATGAGGCCGCAGCGATTCAGCTGCGGATGCCCGAACTCGGCCCTGTACATCTCATCTGCCTTGGGTCGGCTTCAATGAGGCCGCAGCGATTCAGCTGCGGATGCCCGCTTTATCGTCATGGTCAGTCCTCTGAAGAGTCTCGCTTCAATGAGGCCGCAGCGATTCAGCTGCGGATGCCGCAGTACCCGAAGAACATTCTGCAGATCAAGGGATCTGCTTCAATGAGGCCGCAGCGATTCAGCTGCGGATGCCCGATGACGGAGGAAGAGGAAGAGATCTACCGTCACGAGCTTCAATGAGGCCGCAGCGATTCAGCTGCGGATGCCGCGCTTGGGCGTTGCCGGTGGTACGGTCGAGCTGGTGCTTCAATGAGGCCGCAGCGATTCAGCTGCGGATGCCAAGATCACCGCCGGAATCATCCTGGACGCCTTCAAGCTTCAATGAGGCCGCAGCGATTCAGCTGCGGATGCATAGCGTGAACGGCAGTAGATCCGAACGCATCTGCTCGCTTCAATGAGGCCGCAGCGATTCAGCTGCGGATGCCAAGGTCCTCGAAGCTGGACACTTCCGGCCAGTCGCCTGGCTTCAATGAGGCCGCAGCGATTCAGCTGCGGATGCGCTGATAGATGCCGCTCGGCATCTACCCGGCCCCTCCTGCTTCAATGAGGCCGCAGCGATTCAGCTGCGGATGCCCTTCCGCAATGACGAGCCCGCAAGGGAGAAGCTCCGGCTTCAATGAGGCCGCAGCGATTCAGCTGCGGATGCAGCCCGCTCGCAAGATCATAATTTGACTCGCATTCTCAGGCGAAATGCGAGAGGTCCGTGCGAGAGGGTGGGTCAAAGGGGCACCCCCATGCCGCGATGGATGCGCCCCTGAGAATATTCGCCATATTTTCAAAGAGCTACCGATTGCGAGCGCTCCCCGGGGTTTTCATCATCACCTCAGCGCTCGCACGGCTCGGCGAAACTAGACGACGATGGGTTGGCGCCCGACCGGTTCAAAGTCTTTGCCCAAGCTTATCACCCTGGGTACAACTCGATCAGCCGGACCGACATCCACGAACAACACATGGTCCGTTCCGCGCTGGATGATTCCATCGAGCAGTGCCACGAGCTCGGCGTGCCGTTGTTGACTCAAGCGGCACTGAAAGACCGAAAGCTGCAGCCATTCGCCGTAGCCATTCATGATCTTGAATACGCGCCGCCAGCGCTTCGGATCGCTTATGTCGTACGTCACGACGTACAGATGCTCCTCCTTCATGGCATCACCTTGTCGTGAAGCTCGGGAACTCCGGAATCTCGCCCAGCAGGTAGCGAGCAAGAAGCCTGGCTTGCAGCTCGAGCAATCGCCGATAACTAACTCGATAACCGAACAACGGATGGGTAATCTCTTGGCTCATACGTCGTTCAAATGTCGTAATGAAGCGCTTCCGGCCGTCATCGGTGAGTGCGACGCTTCCGGCCACACTCAGAAAGTCGGATGGGCGAACTTCGCCATTGTTGATTGCCTGAATGACGCTCGAGTCGGCGATCAGCGGGCGGAAGGGTTCCATCATGTCTAGCGCCAAAGCCGGTCGACCGTATCGCGGCTGATGGTAGAACCCTCGATACGGATCGAATCCGACCGCGCTCAAGGTCATTGTCCACGCACGGACCAAAAGCGCGTAGGCATACGACAGCAATGCGTTGACCGGATCCGTCGGGGGACGTCGATTGCGCTTCTGAAAATCAAATTGCGCGAAGCCGTCGTCGCGGCGGCTGATCATCGCTGCGAAGTTGCCGAAATATCGCGCGGCGGAGTTTCCTTCTGCTCCCAACAAGCTTTGCAAGTCGCTGGCACGCTGTACCGTGCGGAGATCCTGCTGGAAACCGTCAGCGATCGCGTCGAAGCTTTGTTCACGCTTCCAGTTGCGCCGCAGTAAAGTACGTTGATTCTGGATCTTCGCACTAACGAGGGCTTTCGCGATTCTGAGGCATGCTTGCTCATCGAAGCTCGTTCTGTACTGAGCGGTCCTGATCTCGACGTTCTTGTGACCGGTACCGACCGTGTGACCGATGAACCAGCCTCCAAACGAATGCCAGCTCACCGGGACACCTCGGCTCATGAGCTCGTGCAACGTCGGCGTCGTCACGTAGACCTGACCCATCAGCACGAGCTGCGACACATCGATGAGCCTCACCGTCTGCACCGGCTTGTCATCGACCGACACTTCCAGCGTTTCGCCCTTCTTCGCGACTTTCGCCCCGCGAGTTTGAACGTAAAGCGGAAGGGCTTCGTCTCTTGCTACGGCAAGCGGCCGGGGCGATACATCTTCTCGACGAAGCGCATACACTTCATCCGGCAGACAGATGCCGACCAGCGAGCAGCGTGGACACTTCGGGCTGTCTTCAAGCGGTGGGGGTATTTGTCCGCCGATCGCAACTAGTCGTAGACCGTCAATTGCTCTGCGCGTGAGCATTCGAAGCTCTTCGTCGAACGGAACACGAACGCGCTCTCGACTGCCCGCGAAATAGAGCACGCCCTCCTCGCAGACATAGCCGTGTTCTTCGAGAATCAATCCTTGTACGCAGAGCTGGACTCGCTCAGGATCGTATGCGCCACGCGCAACGTGCGGACGTTTCC
>DATCJT010000077.1:0-2014 GCA_036562645.1 Methylophilaceae bacterium
CATAAAACCAGCCGTCGTGTTGATCACCGGGCGGGCAAACGCCGCACCCAACTTGTAACGATCATGCGTGTTGTTGTAGAGGGCCCGCGCTAGCTCGTAGTCCACACGGCTTGAATCGAGCTGGTACGGCTCGAAAAACGAGAACCCGCCGAAGACCGAGCGCAGCACGGAGATCTCGCCGATAGGGCCCAGGATTCGCTGCCAGAGTGGTCGCTTCGGTTGTCGTCGCAACACCGTCTTAGCCATAGAAGCTCGCCCTCCTTAGAATTTCGAGGATGTCCTCGTCAAGCGGCTGCGCCCCTGATTCTGCGAACGCCAACATAAGGGCATCGGCTTTGTCTGGGCTCGGCAGGCCCCGTTTGCGCATGTCCTCCTTGCTCTCGATCTGGATTCGCCCGCGGCTATCGAACTTGAATTTCAAGCTGGCCAGCTGGGCCGCCAGCTCCTCGTCCGGCTCTATGGCAATGTCGCCTTTTTGGAATCGTTCGCGCAGCGCCCAATACCATTCGGCGCGCCGGTTGACGAATCGCTCCTTGTCGCGGGCAGGTTCGCCAGCGTTCATTTCCTGGACCGGCCAGTCCAGCTCTTTCAGCCGGTCAGCAACGCCAGCACCGATGCCTACGACGTCCACTTTTGCCACCGTCGCGCCTGTAGAGCGAAGCGCGTCGATGACCGCACCGGTAACCTGCATCGTGTTTTGCCCGCGGATCACGCGTACGATCTCCGCACATATGCCTCGCCGAACGACAATGACCGTGCTGTCGCTGCCGTAACGGGCTACGTCCACACCGAGCTCGACCGGCTCGTCTCCATCGGGCTCGCGATTCATATACTCGCACCAGCGCTCTTGCGCCGCTTCGATCCAGGCAAGCGGAATCAGCGTGTCATCCCCCTGCTCCGGGAACTCGCCGAGAACCCGGCTGTACCACATGGGACTGTCCTCGCCCCACTGGATCCGCTTCTCTTCGACCCACTCCGGCGTAACAAGATAAGGCCGGACGATTCTGCCGGCCTTCAGGTTCGGGCTATCGAACGCGCTGATGTGGATCTTGTGGTACAGCGGCGAACGGAAGGCATTGTAAAACTCCCCCGACAGCTGCGTGGGGTTCCCGATGAGCAGCAGCTTGGCTCCCGGACTGGTGAGAAACCCTTCTGCTGCCTCGAAAATGCGCTGGTCAACCCCGCTGGCCTCATCGACAATGAGCAAGATGTTCTCGGCATGGAAGCCTTGAAACCGCTCGGGCTTGTCCGTGCTGAGACCCAGGGCAAACCACTGCTTACCCAGCTCAATCTGCGTCTGCAGCACCTTGCCACCGAGCGGGATGCGCGATGTTGCGTGCGCCGCGTGGATCTCGCGCCACAGCAGGTTCTCAACCTGGTGCCACGTAGGCGCCGTTGTGATCACCTTGCTATTGCGGTGACAATAGAGGAACCACAACGCCACCCACGCCGCCACTTTGGTCTTTCCCACACCGTGGCAAGCGCGGACAGCCACGCGACGGTGATCACGAACGGCGTTCAGCACTTCCTCTTGCTTCTCCCATGGATCGCCACCCAGCACGTGGCGCACAAAAAAGACCGGATCCCGCTGGGCCCGGTCGAGTACCAGTTTCGCTTTCGTCTTGTCCATCATCCGTCATCAGCCGCGGCCTGAACCAGCTCGGCCCACGTGGCCACGCCGTCTGCCAAGCGGCTCATGGGGTCGTCCCCAAGCAACTCGGCCCTCTGCTTAATCGCCTGCCGCAGCTCACTGGCCGTCTTTTCATGCAGCGCCACAAGCGCCATCGGCAGGCGGACCCGCTGCTTCACGAGCTCAGCAAGCCACGCGCCCGTCGCCTGGTGGAGCTCGAATTCGGTAGCCATCACGCGGTCGAGCATCTCGATCTCGTTCAGTTTCTTCTCTACCAGCTTGTCCATCTGCTGCTGGCTCTGCTCGTATTGCCGTAACGCTTCGGCCTTCACATCGAAGTGCTCGGCCATATGATTGCGTATGGCTTCATGGCTGATCCTAACG
>DATCJT010000081.1:0-2075 GCA_036562645.1 Methylophilaceae bacterium
GTCCAGGAAGTCGCAGCGATGAAGCTGTTGCACGAGCGCCTCGTTGATCTCGCTGCTGGCGAAGTCGAAGCCATTCAAATCACGATAGGCAGGAAAGCGAGCTGTTTTGAGCTGATAGGCAGTAGAACGAACTTCACGTTCCGCGGTCTCCGCCTTGAGGAGCTGCGACAAGATTGGAATGGCAGCCTCGAACGCCGGTGATCCTTGCTCGGTTAGTTCGCCGACGGCCTGGGCCATGCCATGCATCTTCAATTGCCGTAACATGATGACGATAGCGCCGCTTGCCGGATTATGACGCATGGCGGGTCTCCGTCTTTCTCAGGGCATCGTATCGTTCGACATTGGCCTTGGGCTCGTTGACAAGCGTCAGGGCTTGCGGCGCATCGATCGTTGGCGGCGTGAAGGATTTGCCGTCGACGAGACGATGAAGCAGGTTCAGCACATGCGTTTTGGTCGGAACGCCGGACTTCAGTGCCATGTCGACCGCCGACAGGACGGCCTGTTCATCGTGCTGAAGGACCAGCGCCAGGATATCGACCATCTCCCGATCGCCGCCCGGCTTCTTGAGCAGGTATTGCTGCAAGGTCCGGAATGCATCGGGGAGTTCGGCGAATGGTGCGCCGTTGCGAAGCGCACCTGGCTTTCGCTGCACGACCGCCAGATAGTGCCGCCAGTCGTAAATCGTCTGTCCCGGTCGATCATGAGATCGATCGATGACGCGACGATGCTCGCAAACGATCTGACCCTCTGCGGCGACCACGACACGATCCGGATAAACCCGAAGGCTTACCGGTCGATTGGCAAAGGACGCCGGAACGCTGTAGCGATTGCGCTCCAGATGCACGAGGCAGGTCGGAGAGACACGCTTGGTGTATTCGACAAACCCATCGAACGGCCTGGAAACTGGCATGAGCGCGGATGCTTCCTCGGCCCAGATGTCGGCAATGGTGCCGCGCATCTGCCCATGTGGGGTCTGTGTCCATAGTTCCTTGCAGCGATGCTCCAGCCATTCATTGAGCGCTTCCAGCGATGGAAAGCGCGGCGTGGGCTGCCACAGACGATGACGCGCGTCCTGCACGTTCTTCTCGACCTGTCCCTTCTCCCAGCCTGAAGCCGGATTGCAGAACTCGGGTTCGAACAGGTAGTGGCTGGCCATCGCCTGGAAGCGGACATTGACGTCACGCTCTTTACCACGGCCAACCTTATCGATCGCGGTGCGCATGTTGTCGTAGATGCCACGTCCCGGAATGCCACCGAACACGCGGAAAGCATGGTTGTGGGCATCGAACAGCATCTCGTGCGTCTGCAGGAGATAGGCTCGCACGATGAAGGCCCGGCTGTAACTCAGCTTCGTGTGCGCCACCTGCAGCTTGGTGCGCTCATTGCCGATGATCGCCCAATCTTCCGACCAGTCGAACTGGAAGGCTTCGCCGGGATCGAACGCCAGGGGCACATATGTCCCGCGGCCCGTCGTCTGCAACTCCCTTTGACGATCATCACGCCATTCCCGAGCAAATGCCGCCACCCGATTATAGGAACCCTCATAGCCGAGGCTCATCAGGTCAGCATGCAATTGCTTCATCGTCCGCTTCTGTTTGCGGTTCTTCTTGGATTCTGTCTTCAGCCAGGCAGACAACCGATCAGCAAAAGGATCGAGCTTGCTCGGCCGCTCCGGAACCTTGAACTTCGGCTCCACGCCGTCCAGGCGCAGGTATTTACGGATGGTGTTCCGGGATAAGCCGGTCCTGCGGCAAATCTCCCGGATCGATAAATGGTCTCGAAAATGCCAGCGTCGGATCACGCTCAATAACGCCATGTCGATCACTCCATAGCCCCCGCTGAAAACACGCGAGGGAAGGTTGGAACATGGGTCAATTCTCAATGGAAATATCGGGCTACGCCGGGTCAGTTCTCAGTGGCAATCAACAACCTGTCCCTTCTCCCACCCCGACGCCGGCGTGCAGGCCACCGGCTCGATCAGGTAATGGCTGCACATCTGCAGGAAGCGGCGATTGTACTGCCGTTCCTTGCCGACGAAGACCGTCTCCACCGCGGTCTTCATGTTATGGGATGGA
>DATCJT010000086.1:0-44773 GCA_036562645.1 Methylophilaceae bacterium
GTGCAATTAAGTGAAAATCCGCATTATCAATTGCCTAAGATAATCCAGATGCGGATTGGGCTGTCACAATGGTCAGCGATTCTCTTTAGCCATATTGATCGAATACTTAGGTATTTCAACGACAAGGTCGCTGTCGCCGACTATGGCCTGGCATGATAGACGTGAGTTTGGTTCTAACCCCCAGGCTTTGTCTAGAAGGTCTTCTTCTTGTTCCTCTGCAGGATTCAGCGTGTGATAGCCTTCGCGCACAATAACATGACATGTTGTGCATGCGCAGACCTTGTCGCATGCGTGGTCGATATCGATATCATTGTCGAGTAGATTATCGCAAATAGATTTGCCCTTTTCTGCTTCAAAAGCAGCGCCCTCCGGACAAAGTTCTACATGTGGTAAAACAATTATTTGAGGCATATCGGTATTCCTAGAGTTCAAGAGTTTTGAGATTCTGTCCGGCTAATGCCTTACGCACAGATGCATCCATGCGACGTGCTGCGAACTCTTCTGTTGCCTGGTTAAGCGTTTGAACAGCGTCATGAATCGCATGACTATCGTTTCCATCGATTAGGGAGCGTAACGAATTCATGAGTCTTTCTATCTCACTACGCTCTTCTGCTGTTAACAGCCCACCATCCTTTTGTATCGCAACACTAATTGCTTCAAGTAAACGTTGCGCATCGACTCGCGCTTCTTGTAGGGCGCGTGCGTGCTTATCGGTCTCTGCGGCATTGAAAGAAGCTTTGAGCATTTCTGCAATCTCTTCTTCGCTTAAGCCATACGATGGTTTAACTGTGACTTGAGCCTCTGCACCGCTCGTTTGCTCTTTCGCTGTTACGGCAAGTAGACCATCAGCATCAACCTGAAAAGTAACGCGAATACGAGCTGCGCCTGCTGCCATAGGCGGAATGCCACGTAGTTCGAATTTAGCCAGAGAACGGCAATCCGATACTAGTTCGCGTTCACCTTGCACCACATGGATGCTCATGGCGGTCTGGCCATCTTTATAGGTCGTGAAGTCTTGTGCCCTTGCAATCGGTATAGTTGAATTACGGGGAATGATTTTCTCTGTCAGTCCTCCCATCGTCTCGATACCAAGCGAGAGCGGGATGACATCCAATAAAAGCAGATCATTCTCGTTGCGGTTTCCAGCTAGGACATTCGCTTGGATCGCGGCTCCGAGAGCAACGACTTTATCGGGGTCGAGATTGGTCAAAGGGTCCTGACCAAAGAATTCCGCAACAGCATGCCTGACCAAGGGCATACGCGTAGCACCACCCACCATCACGACACCGTTAACGTCCTCGACGCTCAGTCCTGCATCGCGCAAGGCTTTACGCGTCGGGGTCAGGGTCTTAGAAATCAGATGCTGCGTGAGTTCCTTAAGTTTCGCGCTGGACAGCACGAGATCCACGAAGTCACCGCTACGCAGTATGCATGAGATATGTGCTTCAGCATGATCGGTCAGCCATTCTTTAGCCTCTCTGGACTTAGCGAGTAGTAGACGGGTGTCCTCTGGGCTAACGGGAGGGAGTTTTGATTGCTCCAGTATCCAGCAGAATATACGTCGATCGAAGTCATCACCGCCGAGAGCTGAGTCTCCGTTGGTGGCTAGGACCTCAAACACCCCTTTTGAAAGACGCAAAATAGAGACGTCGAAGGTTCCTCCGCCCAAGTCATAGACAACATATACGCCTTCAGAGGCGTTATCTAAACCATAGGCTACAGCTGCGGCCGTTGGTTCGTTCAGCAGTCTGAGTACATTAAGACCTGCTAGCTGTGCGGCATCCTTTGTTGCTTGGCGTTGCGCATCGTCAAAGTAGGCGGGTACTGTGATGACAGCACCGATCAACTCACCACCTAGGGCTTTTTCCGCACGATTTTTCAGCGCTTTTAGTATTTCTGATGAAACTTCTACCGGGCTTTTGGGGCCTGCTCTGGTGTGAAGTTGTAGCATGCCTGGCATGTCTATGAATTTGTACGGTAGTTGTGCGGGATCGCCGATATCTTTGAGCCCGCGCCCCATGAATCGCTTTACTGAGACGATTGTGTTGTGCGGATCCTGACTCTGCTGGGCCTGCGCGGCAAAGCCGACCTCGATGCCGCCGTCTTCCCGGTAGTGCACGACCGACGGCAGCAGGGCATGGCCATCCTCATCGTGAAGAATCGTGCTCATGCCGCTGCGCACGGTAGCGACCAGCGAATTGGTGGTACCAAGGTCGATGCCCACGGCCAGCTTGTGCTGGTGGGGGGCGGTACTCATGCCAGGTTCGGCGATTTGCAATAGGGCCATGGGCTAGCTTTTAGTGTCCTGTCACTGATTCCTCAGGCATCTTCCAGTCTGACGATTGCCTGTTCGACATCGGCACGTGCCTTGTCGATGAAACTGAGTTTTCTGACCGTGCCGGCGGCCTGTTCAAGCGCCATGTCACGATCCAGTTGCTGTAGCAGTTCCTGCTCGAGCGTGCGTGCGGCATTGCACATTTCTCGCAGTAGACCGTCCAGTGCGTCGATATCGCTGTTCCGGACGGCATCCTCCATGGTTTCGCGCCACTCCATCTGCAGCATGAGAAAGTCGGCCGGCATGGCGGTGTTGCTTTCTTCCTGCGTGTCCACGCCCTGTAGCTGCAACAGGTAACGGGCGCGCGCGGTCGGGTGCTTCAGCGTTTGATAGGCTTCGTTGACCCGTGTCGCAAGCTGCATGGACCTGAGCCGCTCGGCAGCCGGCGCTGCGGCAAAGCGGTCCGGATGTACTTCGGCCTGTATCCTGCGGTAGCGCCGGTTGAGCTGCTCCAGATCGAGCTCGAAACGTTGCGGCAGATCGAACAGTTCGAAATGATTAGGGGGCGTCATGGTTATTACGGCGCATCATCAGGTAAGCAGTCCTGCCGCCTGACTATACGGTAAAGCTTTCGCCGCAGCCGCACTCGTCCTTGACGTTCGGATTATTGAACTTGAAGCCTTCGTTGAGACCTTCCTTGACGAAATCCAGCTCGGTGCCGTCGATATAGACCAGGCTCTTGGGATCGACGACGATCTTGACGCCGTGGCTTTCGAACACGACATCCTCAGGGCTCAGCTCATCGACGAATTCCAGCGTGTATGCCATGCCGGAACAGCCGGAAGTCTTGACGCCCAGCCGCAGGCCGATGCCCTTGCCGCGGTTGGCCAGAAACTTTTCCACACGCGTAGCGGCAGTTTCGGTCAGCGTAATGGCCATGAATTATGCCACCTCTTTGCTGGATTGCTGCTGTTTGGCTTTCAGGTCGGCCAGGGCTGCCTTGATGGCGTCCTCGGCAAGCACAGAGCAGTGAATCTTGACCGGAGGCAGGGCCAGTTCCTCGGCAATCGCCGAGTTCTTGATCTGTGCCGCCTCATCCAGCGTCTTGCCCTTCAGCCACTCGGTGACCAGCGAGCTCGATGCGATGGCCGAGCCGCAGCCGTAGGTCTTGAACTTGGCATCCTCGATGATGCCGTCGTCATTAACCTTGATCTGCAGTTTCATAACGTCGCCGCAGGCCGGAGCGCCGACCATGCCGGTACCGACGCGCGGGTCGTTCTTGTCGAGAGAGCCGACGTTGCGTGGGTTCTCGTAGTGATCCAATACCTTGTCTGAATATGCCATGGTGTTTCTCCTAAAATTCCTGTCTCACTGCGGCGTCGCGCGGATGCACCGGCGCGATACTACCTCAAAGAAAATCGCCTATCCAAGCTTCTGACAAGGCGGACGGTGCCATGTTTCCACTTGAGGATCGGCAGGTTGCATCCAGCAGCATCAATGGGCGGCCCACTCGACCTTGTTCAGGTCGATGCCTTCCTGATACATCTCCCACAAAGGCGAAAGGTCGCGCAGCTTGCCGATTTTCGACTTCATCAGTTCTACCGTGTAGTCGATCTCCTCTTCGGTCGTGAAGCGGCCGATGGAGAAGCGGATGGAGCTGTGCGCCAGTTCGTCCGATCTGCCGAGTGCGCGTAGTACGTAGCTGGGCTCCAGGCTGGCCGAGGTGCAGGCGGAGCCACTGGATACGGCGATGTCCTTGACTGCCATGATCAGCGATTCGCCCTCGACATAGTTGAAGCTGATGTTGAGATTGTGCGGCACGCGCTGTTTCAGGTCGCCGTTGACGTAGACCTCCTCGATCTCCTGCAGGCCGGCAAGCAGCTTGTCGCGCAGGCGGCGGATGCGGACAATTTCCAGGTCCATTTCCTCGCGCGCGATGCGGAAGGCCTCGCCCATGCCGACGATCTGGTGCGTTGGCAGCGTTCCGGAACGCAGGCCTCGCTCATGGCCGCCACCGTGCATCTGTGCTTCTAGCCTGACGCGCGGCTTGCGGCGCACGTAGAGTGCGCCTATGCCCTTGGGGCCGTAGGTCTTGTGTGCCGAGAAGCTCATGAGATCGACCGGCAGTTTTTCCAGGTCGATGGCGACCTTGCCCGTCGCCTGTGCCGCATCGACATGGAAGATGATGCCGTGTTCGCGACAGATGTTGCCGATAGATTCGATATCCTGGATGACGCCGATCTCGTTGTTGACCAGCATCACTGAAGCTAGCACTGTATCTGGGCGGATTGCGGCACGGAATTTCTCAATGTCGATAAGGCCGTTCGGCTCCGGCTGCAGGAATGTGGCTTCGAAGCCGTGACGTTCCAGTTCACGCACCGGGTCGATGACTGCTTTGTGTTCGGTCATGACCGTGATGATGTGCTTACCCTTGCTGCTATAGAAGTTGGCGGCGCCCTTGATGGCCAGATTGTCCGATTCGGTGGCGCCGGAGGTCCAGATGATTTCGCGCGGGTCCGCATTGACCAGTCTTGCCACTTCCTCACGCGCATTCTCGACGGCCTTTTCCGCGGTCCAGCCGAAAACATGGCTGCGTGAGGCCGGGTTGCCGAAATGCTCGGTGAGGTAGGGGATCATCTTCTCCGCGACGCGCGGATCCACCGGTGTCGTGGCGGAATAATCCAGATAGATCGGTGTTTTTACTGTCATCGTCAATCCTGAAGTTTAATGTCCATCAATTCATTTCACACGGCCACAGCGGTCAGTTGCCGCAGTCTGGCCAGCTCACGTTCCAGCGTCGCCAGAAATGCGTCGATCTGTTCCGTGCTGTTCTGCGGACCGAGGCTGACGCGAACCGCGCCCTTGGCCAGATCGGGTTCCACCCCCATGGCGAGCAGCACGCTGCTCGGCTCCGAACTGTCGCTGGAGCAGGCGGAGCCGCTGGCAACGGCGAAGCCCTTGCGGTCGAGCGCCATGACCAGCGTCTCGCCTTCGATTTCGCTGAATGCGAAGAAACTGGTATTGGGCAGACGTGCGGCCTCCGCTCCGAAAATCACGGCCCCCAGCCTGTGCAGTCCCTGTTCCAGACGCTGCAGCAGCGGCCGGACGACGCTCTCATGCAGGGCGATGCGGTCATCCAGCAGTGTACAGGCAGCACCGAAGCCGACGATGGCGGCGACGTTCTCTGTGCCGCTGCGCAGTCCTCGCTCCTGTCCGCCGCCGTGCATGACTGGCTGGATATCGATGCGCTTGTCCAGAATCAGTGCACCGATGCCCTGTGGACCGTTGATCTTGTGCGACGACAGCGTCATCGCATGCACGTTCAGCGCGGCGAAATCGACCCGAACCTTGCCCAGTGCCTGTACCGCATCGGTATGGATCGTCGTTCGATGGCGCCGCGCAATATCCGCGAGTTCGGCGACCGGCTGCAGGGCGCCGGTTTCATTATTGGCCAGCATGACCGAGACGATGGCGGTATCGCTTTGCAGTCGTTCCTCTAGCGTCGCTGTTTCGACCACCCCGGCCGCATTGACCGGCAGTGTGGCTAGCTTCCAGCCGCGATACTTCATCGCCAGTGCGGGTCGACTCACGCACGGGTGCTCAATGGCGCTGGTGACGATCTGGCTGACACCGTAACTGGCGGCAATGCCGGAGATGGCCAGGTTGTTGGCTTCAGTTCCCCCTGACGTGAAGATCACCTGGGACGGATGCGCATTGACGGCTGCCGCAACCTGTTCGCGTGCCAGCTCGATGGCGCTTCTTGCCTGCCTGCCGAAACTGTGGCGGCTGGTCGGATTGCCATGCTGTCTGGTCATGAACGGTAACATGGCCTCAAGCACGCGCTCGTCCAGCGAGGTCGTGGCGTTATGGTCGAGGTAGATGCCGTTATCTTCCATGATTCAGGCAGATGCGGTCTCGACGACTGGCTGCAGCGGACATGGCCGATGGTTCATGACGATTTTCCTGCCCTCGGTCTGGGCTACGACCAGATCCGCCAGCGTGACGCTGGACAGATATTCCAGAATCTTGTGGTTCAGCGCCGTCCACAGATCGTGGGTCATGCATGGGCCGTCTTCATGACAGTTCTTCTTGCCACCGCACTGGGTGGCATCGATTTCCTCATCCACGGCACTGATGATTTGCGACACCGAAATGTCGTTCTGTGCCCTAGCAAGCAGGTAGCCGCCACCGGGTCCGCGTACGCTCTTTACCAGACCCTGGCGACGCAGACGGCTGAACAGCTGTTCGAGATAGGACAGCGATATGCCCTGGCGCTCACTGATGCCGGCGAGGGTCACTGGCTTGTCATGTTCGTTCAGCGCGAGATCAAGCATTGCGCTGACGGCAAATCGGCCTTTGGTGGTTAGTCGCATGACATGGTTCCTAAGTATTAGGTCATCCTCACTCACGGGATTCGTTGCAAGCCAGAAATGACGCCACTTCCGGCTGCTTATCTCAGACTGAGATGGTATAATAACCTATTACTTTAGTCAACTATTTTGTTGAGATGGTTCACGTCGAATGCCTTGCCGACCTCGACATCCGTCTCGACGTCTGCGCCGAGCTTGGCGAGCTGCTGCATGACTTCCTGCAACTTCTCGTCCTGCTGTGCGGCATGGTCAAGTAGGGCATGGATGGCTTTGACCATGGGGTCGTTCATGTCGTCGCTGACGCCGTAGGCGGAGAAGCCGATTCTCTTCGCCATGTTGTCACGCTGCTGCGATTTCGATTCGTCCAGGATACGTGCCGGGATACCGACGGCAGTGGCGTTGGCGGGCACATCCTTGACGACGACGGCATTGGAACCGATCTTCGCGTTCGCACCTATGGTAATCGGACCCAGCACCTTGGCGCCAGCGCCGATGACGACGCCCGGCTCCAGCGTAGGGTGGCGCTTGCCCTTGTTCCACGAGGTGCCGCCCAGCGTCACGCCGTGGTAGAGCGTGCAGTCGTCACCGATGACGGCGGTCTCGCCGATGACGACACCCATGCCGTGATCGATGAATACGCGACGGCCGATGATGGCACCAGGGTGAATCTCTATGCCGGTGAACCAGCGTGCAAAGTGCGAACTAAGCCGCGCAAGCCAGTAGAAGCGATGCTTCCAGAGCCAGTGCGAGAACCGGTGCATGATCAGCGCGTGCACGCCCGGATAGGTCGTCAGGATCTCCCAGCGTGTCCTAGCCGCCGGGTCGCGTTCGAAAACAACGCTGATATCTTCTTTCAGATGCTTGAACATACGATATTCTGACATAAAAACCCGAGTAATTTAATCAGGGATTGCGGTGTCCACATTCGGCCCGCGTCCCGTCTTGCTGCCGATGACGCGCGGCGAGACCGTCAGCTTCAGGATGCCGCGCAGGATGTTGACTTCCTCCTTCTCCAGATGGGCGCGCGCATAGATGCGGCGAATGCGTTGCATGAGTTTTTTCGGCCGGGCAGGGTTGTAGTAGCCGATTTGGATCAGCACCTCTTCCAAATGCCGGTAGAACTGCTCCAGTTCGTCACTGGTGGCGAGCTCTCCGGTTCTGGAGGGTTCCTGCAGATTGTGGCCCAGACTGGCCATGCGCAGCTCATAGCACATGACCTGTACGGCGGCCGCCAGATTGAGCGAGGAGAACTCGGGGTTGGATGGGATCATCGCCAGCAACTGGCAGAGGTCGAGCTCGGCATTGGTGAGGCCATACATCTCGGTGCCGAAGACGAGTGCGACCTCCTGCCTCGCCGCCACCTCGACGGCGCGCTCCGCCGCCGCACGTACCGGCAATAGCGTATGTGACAGTTCGCGCTTGCGTGCGCTGAGGCCGATGACCAGAGCGCAGCCTTGCAGCGCCTGTTCCAGACTGTCACATACCACGGCCTGTTCCAGTAGGTCGGCTGCTCCGGTCGCCATCGCGGTGGCGTGTGTATCAGGGAAGGAGGCCGGCGAGACCAGATACAGCTGCGATAGCCCCATGGTTTTCATGGCACGGGCGGCCGCACCGATATTGCCGGGGTGGCTGGTCTGACAGAGTACGATGCGGAATCGATTCAGTACGTCGGGTTTGGAAGTCATGGTGTTAGGCATTAAAATGACATTTTAACAGCTCTTTATCATCCGCCTCGTCATGAATCGCCGTCCGGTGATGAATCAGGCGGAACATTCGCAGAAAGTGACTTATGCATCCGATGTTGACCATTGCGGTGAAAGCCGCGCGCCGTGCAGGCAGTATCATTACCCAGGCATCCCGTGACGTGGGGGCGCTGACCATCCGTAGCAAGACCTATAACGATTTCGTCAGCGAGGTCGATCATGCCGCCGAGCAAGCCATTATCGACACGCTGCGCGATGCCTATCCGACCCATGGATTTCTGGGCGAGGAGAGCGGCAACAGCAACGAGGACGCCGAGAATATCTGGATCATCGACCCGCTCGACGGTACCACCAATTTTCTGCACAACTTCCCGCAATATTGCGTATCCATCGCATTGATGCAGAAAGGTCAGCTGACCCAGGCTGTCGTCTACGATCCGAACCGCAATGATCTGTTCACAGCTACTAAGGGGCGGGGCGCATTCCTCAACGATCGCCGTATCCGCGTCACCAGCCGGCTGAAACTGCAGGACTCGATCATCGGCACCGGTTTCCCGTTCCGCGATTTCACGCATCTCGACACTTATCTTGCCATGTTCAAGGACATGGTGAAAAAGACCTCGGGCCTGCGCCGCCCAGGTTCAGCCGCGCTCGACCTGGCATATGTCGCGGCCGGCTGGTATGACGGTTTCTGGGAAATTGGTCTGTCCAAGTGGGATATCGCGGCAGGCGCGCTGCTCGTGCAGGAGGCCGGCGGCATCGTGGGCGACTTCGAAGGTAACGAAAGCTGGCTCGACAGCGGCAATATCGTTGCCGCCAATCCTAAGGTGTTCGCGCAGATTCTGCAGACCCTGGCGCCGCATCTCACGCCGGAACTGAAATCGCCCATCAGGAGCTAGGCCGCTTGAGCGATACCAGTCTGCAGCAGCATACGCCGATGATGCGCCAGTATCTGAGCATCAAGGCGCAATACCCGGACATGTTGCTGTTCTACCGCATGGGCGACTTTTACGAGTTGTTCCATGAGGATGCGGAAAAGGCAGCACGTCTGCTCGGCATCACGTTGACCAGGCGCGGCAGCTCCAACGGCGAGCCGATCAGGATGGCGGGTGTGCCGTATCATGCCGCGGAGCAGTATCTGGCGAAGCTGGCAAAGCTGGGTGAGGCGGTTGCGATTTGTGAGCAGGTCGGCGACCCGGCCAAATCCAAGGGGCCAGTCGAGCGTCAGGTGACCCGTATCCTGACGCCAGGTACGCTGACGGACAGCGCTCTGCTGGACGAATCGCGCGAGAATCTGTTGCTGGCGATTGCGCCTGGCGGCGGGCTGCTCGGCCTTGCGCGCATCAATCTCGCTTCCGGCCAGTTCATCCTGAACGAAATCGCGCCCGGGCTGCTCGCGCAGGAGCTGCAGCGCATCGCTCCTGCGGAAATGCTGATCCCCGAAGACTTCTCCCATGCTGCGCTCGAACAGGTGCGTTGTAGTTGCAAGAAGCTGGCGCCATGGCAGTTCGATGTGGACAGCGCCAGACAGACGCTGAGTCGGCAGTTCGAAACCCGGGACCTTGCCGGGTTCGGCGCTGCGGATCTGACAGTGGCAGTCGCGGCGGCAGGCGCCTTGCTCGACTATCTCAGACATACCCAGCGTACCGCGCTGCCGCACCTTACCGGCCTGCAGGTGGAGCAGAGTCGGGATTTCATCCAGCTCGACGCCGCTACGCGCCGGAATCTGGAGATCGACCTGACGTTGCAGGGCGAGGCACAGCCCACGCTTTATTCTCTGCTCAACACGACGCGCACTGCCATGGGCGCACGGCGGTTGCGTCGCTGGCTGCACCACCCGCTGCGTGATACGAGCGTCATCGAGGCGCGGCTGGAAGCGGTCTCCTCGCTGATGGAGAGCGATTATGCCGGATTGCGCGTCCTGCTTGCGGAGATCGGTGATATCGAGCGCATCAGCGCCCGTGTCGCGCTGAAGACGGCGCGTCCGCGCGACCTGTCCGGCTTGCGTGACAGTCTGCTGCAGCTCGAGGCGCTGCGCACCAGGCTGTGCGCGAATTGCCCGTTGCTGCAGTCGCTTGCCGAAGATCTGTTGCCGCCGCAGGATGTCATCGGCCTGTTGCAGGCAGCAATTCGTCCCGAGCCTGCGACCGTGCTGCGCGAGGGTGGCGTGATTGCGGATGGATTCGATGCCGAACTGGACGAGTTGCGTGCGTTGCAGACCAATCATGGCGATTTCCTGCTGAAATTCGAGGCGCAGGAGCGCGAGCGCACCGGCATTGCCAATCTCAAGGTGGAATACAATAGTGTCCACGGATTCTATATCGAAATCAGCCGTTTGCAGGCGGAGAACGTGCCGGTCGATTATCGCCGGCGCCAGACCCTGAAGAATGTCGAGCGTTTCATCACGCCCGAACTGAAAGCCTTCGAGGACAAGGTGCTGTCCGCCAACGAGCGCGCGCTGGCACGCGAGAAGGCGCTGTACGAGGATATTCTGCAGACCCTGCTGCCCCATATTCAGCAACTGCAGCGCAATGCGTCGGCGGTAGCGCAGCTGGATGTGCTGTGTACATTTGCCGAGCGGGCTGAGGCACTGGGCTATGTGCGGCCGGAATTCGGTAGGGAGCCAGGTCTCGAGATCAGGGGAGGACGCCATCCGGTCGTCGAGCAGATTGCCCAGCCGTTCATCGCGAATGATGTCGTGCTGAATCCCTATCGGCAGTTGCTGCTGATCACCGGCCCCAATATGGGCGGCAAATCGACCTTCATGCGGCAGACTGCGCTGATCGTGCTGCTGGCGCACTGCGGGTGCTTCGTGCCGGCGGATTTCGCCCGCATGGGCAGCATAGACCGCATCTTCACGCGCATCGGTGCGTCAGACGACCTCGCAGGTGGACGTTCCACCTTCATGGTGGAAATGACGGAGACCGCCAATATCCTGCACAACGCGACTGACCAGAGTCTGGTGTTGCTGGATGAAATCGGGCGCGGCACCTCGACTTTCGACGGCTTGTCCCTGGCTTGGGCTGTGGCACGGCAGCTGCTGGAAAGGAATCGCAGCTATACGCTGTTCGCCACGCATTATTTCGAGCTCACCCGCATCGTCGAGGAATTCCGGCAGGCTGCCAACGTGCATCTGGATGCTGTCGAGCATGGCAATGGCATCGTGTTCCTGCACCGGGTGGAGGAGGGGCCGGCAAGCCAGAGCTATGGTTTGCAGGTGGCACAGCTGGCGGGGATTCCCAAGTCCGTGGTGGCGATGGCACGCCGCAAGTTGGCGCAGCTGGAACGGCAGAGCATACAGGTCGGACCGCAGGGCGACATGTTCGCGCATCCGGACGCCGTGGAGGAGGCGCTGCCGCATCCGGTCGTGCAGGAACTGGAAAACATGGAGCCGGACGACCTGACTCCGAGGCAGGCACTGGAAGCGCTCTATCGACTGAAACGGATGCTCTGACCGAATCGCCTGCGCCGAGTGGCACGCAGAAATGAAAAAGAAAAACGGCTGACACGATGGTCAGCCGTTTTTATGTCTTCCGGCTCAGTGATGGTGATGACCGTCTGGACCGTGCACGTGGCCGTGCTCGACCTCTTCCTTGAAGGCAGGACGTACGGCGGTGATGGTGGCCTTGAACAGGAGGCGTTCGCCGGCCCACGGATGGTTGCCATCGACGACGACCTTGCCATCCTCGATATCGGTCACGGTGTAAAGGATGACCTCGCCGGATTCGTCCTCGCCCTCGAACTGCATGCCGACTTTCAGTTCGTCGGTCGGAAAGGCGGAAATCGGCTCGATCTGCACCAGTTCCTCATCATAATCACCGAAGGCATCCGCCGGCTCCAGCGTAACCTCGACGGTATCGCCGACCGATTTACCGTGCATTTCCTCTTCCACACGTGGAAAGATGTTGTCATATCCGCCATGCAGATAGCTGACGGGCTCGGTGCTGGCCTCCAGCAGGTTGCCGGCGCTGTCGCGCAGCTCATAGGTCATGGAAACAACAGTGTTCATGGAAATCTGCATGATGGGTACCTTTACTGGGTGGATTGAACAAGATTCAGGATTTGCTGGGCGTGTCCCTTGGGACTGACGCCGTACTGACAATATCGTATTTTACCCTCAGGATCGATGATAAAGGTGGATCTCAGGATGCACATCCTGTGTTCTCCGCCATGATCCCTTTCCTGCCATACGCCGTATTTCCGGCAGACTCTACCGTTCTCGTCCGACACCAGCCGGATCGAGAGGCCATGCTTGTCGCGGAAACTGCCGTGCGTGATGCAGTCGTCGCTGCTGACGCCGATGATGGTCGCGCCGTGTTTTGCGAATTCCTCCTCCAGGTCGCTGAACTCGATGGCCTCCACGGTGCTGCCCGGAGTATCGTCCTTGGGGTAAAAAAAGAGCACTATGGTTCTGCCGCGCAAGCTGGAAAGCCGGAACATTTCCATGTCGGCGTCGGGCAAAGAGAAATCGGGGGCGATGTCGCCTATCTGCAGCATGGGATTTTCTCTCTGTGACGTTGGACCGATTCTAACCCATTTCCAAACATGGTGCGCTATGATGGCGGCATGAAAACGCAACAAGAGAAGGCGGCACAGCTTGCCGGCGAGACAACCCTGTTGGGCGGCATATCCGCCGGGCAGTTCCTGAATGAATACTGGCAGAAGAAACCGCTGCTGATTCGGCAGGCAATCCCGGGATTCCGGGGACTGCTGGAACCGGATGAGCTGGCAGGCCTAGCCTGCGAAGACGATGTGCAGGCCAGACTGGTCAGACAGGTGCGTGGCAAGTGGCTGCTGGAGCACGGGCCATTCGCCGAGGAGCGTTTCGGTAGTCTGCCCAAGGCCGACTGGACGCTGCTCGTTCAAGGTGTCAATCATTACCTGCCGGAGGCAGCTGCGCTGTTGCAGCGCTTCAGCTTCATTCCACATGCCAGGCTGGATGACCTGATGGTCAGCTATGCGCCTGACGGAGGCGGGGTCGGTCCGCATTTCGATTCTTACGACGTCTTTCTGCTACAGGGGATGGGCAGGCGCCTCTGGCGCGTCAGTGCGCAAAAGGATCTGACGCTGATTGAGGATGCGCCACTACGCATACTGAAACATTTCGATACGCAGGATGAGTATGTGCTGGAACCCGGCGACATGCTCTATCTGCCGCCGCACCTCGCGCACTGGGGGATAGCGCTGGGCGACTGCATGACCTATTCCATCGGCTTCAGGGCGCCTACGGCGCAGGAACTGGCGCAGCAGTTTCTCGCCTATCTGCAGGAAAGGGTCGTGCTCGAAGGCATGTACAGCGACCGTGATCTGTGTCTGCAGGAACATGCGGGCGAGATCGGTGATGCCATGGTGGAGCGTGTGCAACGCATGCTTGAAGAAATCCGCTGGGACAGGGCGATGGTCGGCGATTTTCTCGGGCAATACCTGTCCGAACCCAAGCCACATATCGTGTTCGAGCCACCGCGCGGTGTCAGCCTCACGCGCTTTGCCGATAGGGTCCAACGTGACGGCATTCGGTTGGATCTCAGGTCGCAGGCGCTATTCCGTGCCGGTTCCTTCTATATCAACGGCGAGCGGCTGGGCATGCGACCCGATTGGGCTCCGCATCTGATGCAACTGGCTGACGAACGGCATTTGCCAGCATCCGCACTGCGGCAGGCGGAGGAGGGACTGATTGCGCAGCTGCATCAGTGGTATCTGGCCGGGTATCTGCAGTACGGGACGTGAGGAGGTGACGATGAGTGACCACGAGCTTGCGCCAGGCCGGGTGGTGCTGGGTGAGCGCAACTACGAGGAGGCGACGGCCCTGCTGCTGGCGGAAGCCAAACGCGAGCTGAAGATATTCGATCCCGATCTCACGCGCGGCGGCTATCAGGGGGCGCGTGTATTCGAACTGCTGAAAGCCTTTCTTGCGCGCGACAGACTCAACCGTATCACCATCATTCTGCACGAAGAGCGGTTTCTGCTGGGGTATTGCCCAAGGCTGATCGGGTTGATGCAGCACTATTCTCACGCCATGACCGTGTATCTCACTGACGACTCCGCTCGGGTCGCACAGGATGCCTTCATCCTGGCGGACAGTGCGGCCTATCTGCACCGCTTTCATATCGATCATGCCAGATTCAGGTACGTGCTGAATGACGTCGAGGCGGCAAGGCCGCTGCACGAGCGCTTCGATCAGTTGCTTGAGGCAACCCGGACCAGACTCAGCGCCGATACGGTGGGGTTGTGATGTACAGGCTCACATTGCGAGTGTTCCTCTCGTCGGTGCTGTGGCTGACCATGTTGCTAGCCGGTGGTGCGATGGCGGCGGAGGAGCAGTTCCGGATGATCACGCTACAGCATCGCCTTGCGAGCGATCTGGTTCCGGCCATTGAACCTCTGGTCGGTCCTGACGGGGCCGTGCGTGCGATCGACAGGCATCTCCTGATCAGCGCCAGCCCGAATCGGTTTGCCCGGATCGAGGAGGTCATCGCAAGGCTGGATAGCGTGCGCAGAAACGTCCGGATCACGGTCAGCCATGAAGCAGACATGCTGCAGGAACAGCGCGGGGGGAGGGTGCGCGGCACGATACGGCTGGACGATGGTATGCCGTCCGCGCCGTATGATGGCATGCATCTGGATATATACGATGTCCATCGGCAGACGTCCGTGAGTGGTAGCGAGTTCATTACCGTGCTGGATGGTGAGCGTGCCTATGTGCGTAGTGGACAGATCGTGCCGTTTACCGAGCAGTGGCTGGCGTGGACTAGACGCTATGCGGTCGTACGGCAGACTATCTCTTATCACGAGATATCGACAGGCTTCGCAGTAAGGCCGCGTCACCAGGGCGATCGAGTGGAACTGGAAATCACGCCGAGGATAGCCGCACTGAATCAATCCGGATACATCGATTTCGAGGCGCTGAGCACGACGGTCAGCGTCAGGACGGGAGAATGGTTGGATCTCGACGCTGTGATGCAGGACAGGGACGAGGTGAGCAGGGCGATCCTGGCCGTCGATACACAACGCGGGCAGCGGAAATCGGTGCTGCGGGTCAGGGTTGATTAGGCGCGGCGCTGTTCATGCCGTCCCGGACAAAATAATGCCGTGTTCAGACCCGTGCACCCTGTTTTTTTATTGCAGAACTGCTAAAATTCATGTACTCGGAAAGTGATGTTGACGCTATTTCTGACTCAATCAAATAAACCTTCCGTTGTTCCAGGCCAAAATTTTTTCAACTCATTGATAGTAAGGGAAATAAAAATGACACGTTCCGCTTTGTTTGCTGCACTTTTGGCACTTGCTCTGGCTGCTTGCGGTCAGAAGGAAGAAGCTGCTCCGGTCGAGGAAGCACCTGCAGTCGAGGAAGTCGCTCCTGCTGCTGAAGAGGCTGCACCGGCTGCTGAAGAAGCCGCTCCTGCCGAAGAAGCTGCCGCTGAAGAAGCCGCTCCTGTTGCTGAAGAGGCTGCTGAGGAAGCTGCTCCTGCCGAAGAAGCTGCCGAGTAATCAGTGCCTCTGCGCTACCATGTAACGTAGCGATGGCAGTACCAACAAAAAAGCCGGCGTCGACGCCGGCTTTTTTATTGGCGGAAAGGCGATTTGCCTTATCCGGAACTTTCATTCAAGCGACCTCCAGTCGAAGCCATTGACCTGATCGGCGATGCCGATCCAGGATTCCTCACAGTTCAGCACATGGCTCAACGCTTTGCGGGCAAGGTCGGGGTGGTTATTCTGTGCACTCAGGTGGGCGGCGACCATGTGCTGCAGTCGGCTGGTGTCCAGCCGCGACAGCAGTTCTGCCGCAGCGGCATTGTCCAGATGGCCCAACCTGCCGCTTACACGTTGTTTCAATGGTCTGGCGTAGGGGCCGTTCATCAGCATGTCGATATCGTGGTTGCATTCAAGCACCAGTGCATCGCAACCGCTCAGCATGCGTTCGATATGGGGGGTGGGTGCGCCGACATCGGTCAGTACGCCGAGCCTATGGTGGCCGTCACTGAAAACGAACTGCACAGGCTCGCGTGCATCATGCGGCACGGGAAAGGGGTGGATTTCCAGATCTCGTATCGTCAGGGGGGTGTGACTGTCGATGACGTAGCGCCTGAAATCGGGCTGGTTGGGGAAATGCCGTGATGACATGCTGAGCGTGCCATGCGTCAGCCAGACCGGTATGCCGTAGCGGTGCGCCAGCTTGAACACGCCGCCGGCGTGGTCGTCATGCTCATGGGTGACGAGAATGCCGTTCAGGCTTTCGATGGAAACATCGAGTCTGGCGAGGCGCTGCAGCGTCTCGCGTATGCCGAATCCGCAATCGAGCAGCAATCTGGTGCTGCCTGCCTCCACGATCAGCGCATTGCCGGCACTGCCGCTGCCGAGCGAAGCGAATCGCATGGCAGTGGACTTACCTCAGTTGCTCATAGAGCAGGGTGATGATGCGGTTGGCCGTGCCGGAAGTGTCGCGCGTGCCGTTCTGGCGGACAACGACGACATCGGAGCCGCCAGCTTCGTTGTCATCGACCTTGATACGATAGATTCTCTCACGCTGGCTCTGGTTCTCCGGCGCTTCCCAGAACTTCAGGTAATCCCCGAGCGAGGCTTCCTTTTCCGCGTCGGTTTTGTCTGTGAATTCAGTATCTTCCTCGTCGGCTTTGCTGTCACCGCTGTCCCAGAACTTCAGGGATTCCAGCAGCCCCTTCTTCTTGTCGCTGCTACGGCTGCTGTTATCGGTCGCGGCGAGGTCAGCATAGCGGACAAAGTACAGACCGCGCGAGCGATCTCTGTCCTCGACCACGAAGCCGATGCGGTCGAGCGCGAGACCGACGCGCCGCCAGGCACGGTCGAACTGGTCGTTGACCTTGAGATTGAGTAGACCGTCGGCGCCTTGTTCTACCGTGGCGCGCACTTCCGTGTTGACGCTGGCGACGATGGTCCTCGATTGCTGTTCGGTTACGCCGAGCCGCACCATCAGGCGCCTCAGCAGTTCCGCATCGATGTCCTCGGCATTGGCGCGTGCTTCCTCTTCCTTGGTTCGCTTGCCCTGCAGACGGTAGCCGAGCTCATAGGTGCCGGCGGCGGTTCTTACACGTTCCTTGCCGTCGTCCTGCGCATCAGCAATCGAGCGATGGCTCAGGTAGATCTCGGTTGTGTTGTTCTCTCCGCGGTCGATGCGGGTGCGGAATTTCTGACGAGTCTGCAAGGCATTGAGTTTGTCCAGCCAGCCTTGGAACTTGTCGAGATAGTTGCCCTTGTCGTCCTTGGTGATGCTGGAGGGGTCCACCCATTCCGTTTCCATGACGCCGGTTTCCGGGTTCTCCACACGCACGGCGAAACCGAGGTCGTTCCAGAATTCGCGTATGACCGGCCACACCTTTTCCGGCGGCGCATCGACGACGAGCCAGCGCTGGGAACCAGCCCGCTCCATGCGGACGTTGTCCGGATTCGGCAGTATGCGTTCCTGTTCAAGAATCGAGCCCTGCTGACCCTGTGCGTAACTGAGGTAGGTCGCCGTTCCGCTCGGCAAGGCATAGGCATCGCTGGCGGAGATGGAGGTCAGGTCTGGCGGCACTTCCAGCGGCCGCGAGCGACCGGCGGTCTTGTAATCGGGCGTGTTGTCGATGAACGGAATGCTGTCGCAGCCGCTCAGCGTCAATGCGAGCAGGCCGGCATACAGGGCCGGTTTGAGTTCGGTTCTGGTCATGCGGTTTCTCTTTGCTGTGACACTCATTGCGATCACGGTCTTTTAATCAGGCTTCTCATTCCCAGATACGCGCCGGCATTCAGATGCCGGCACTCTTCATTGCAGCACGCAAGGTATCATGAAATGCGGGCGAGAGGCTAACCAGCGGCAGACGGATGCCGGGCGGTATCAGGCCCATTTGATTCAATACCCACTTGACTGGGATCGGGTTGGCCTCGACGAACAGTTTCTGGTGGAGCGCCACCAGTCGTGCATTGATCCGTCTTGCCGTGACGGCATCGCCGGCCATTGCCGCGGTGCAGAGTTCATGCATGAGGCGCGGTGCCACGTTGGCCGTGACCGAGATGACGCCGCGGCCGCCCATCAGCATCAGCGACATGGCGCTGGCATCGTCGCCGCTGTAGACGGCGAAGTCGGCCGGCGCGCGTAACAGGAGGTCGCTGGCGCGCTCCATGTTGCCGGTCGCGTCCTTGATGCCGATGATGTTGGGGATCTGGGCGAGGTGCAATACGGTGTCGTTGGAGATGTCGCAGGCAGTGCGTCCGGGGACGTTGTAGAGAATCTGCGGGATGTCCACGGCCTCCGCGACGGCGCGGAAATGCTGATAGAGACCTTCCTGTGGCGGCTTGTTGTAATAGGGCGCAACCAGCAGGCAGGCATCGGCGCCGAGGATCTTCGCCTGCCGCGTCAGTTCGATCGCCTCGCTGGTGGCGTTGGCGCCCGTGCCGGCAATGACGGGAATACGCCCGGCGCAGTGCTCGACTGCCGTTTTGATGAGCAGGCAGTGTTCATCGAAATCGACAGTGGGGGATTCGCCGGTGGTACCGACAACGACGATACCGTCCGTGCCTTCCCTGATGTGAAAGTCGATCAGATTACGGAGCGCATCGATATCCAGAGCGCCATCCTCGTGCATGGGCGTGACGATGGCAACGAGACTGCCTTGCAGCATGAATGATTACCTGACGTAAAAATAAACCCGCTTATTCTAACTGAAACTGATGTCATGATGGCACGGTTTTCTGGGGTTCCTCCGTCGTCTCATATAATCAGCGGTAATTTGCCATAATAAGAAATTCTTTGGATGATTGTAAGGGAAGGGGTATCCTTGCGTCTGGATATTGTCCGGAAAACATGAGTGACGTCGTCAAGGCAACACGTGTTCCTGCTATAATCCATCATTACGCTTGGCTGTGAGTTTCAATGCTGCAAGAATATTTCCTGTTACTGATGGGTATCGTTCTGGTCAACAACGTCGTGTTGATCAAGATACTCGGCCTGTGCCCGTTCATGGGCGTTTCCAAGAAACTGGAAACGTCGATTGCCATGGCTGCCGCCACTACTTTCGTACTGACGGTGGGTTCCGGCACCAGCTATCTGATCAGTCATTACCTGCTCGGCACCGAACTCTTTTATCTGCGTACGCTGTCGTTCATCGTCGTCATCGCAGGCGTGGTGCAGTTCACTGAAATGTTTCTGGAGAAGACCAGCCCCGTTCTGTATCAGTCCCTAGGCATCTTCCTACCGCTGATTACGACCAACTGCGCAGTGCTCGGCATCCCCCTGCTGAATGTGCAATCGGACCACAATTTCATCGAGTCGCTGCTGTTCGGCTTCGGCGGCGCCATCGGATTCTCCATGGTGCTGATCATGTTCGCGTCGCTGCGCGAGCGCCTCGATGCGGCCGATGTGCCGGCACCGTTCAAGGGATCGGCTATCGCCATGGTGACGGCTGGCCTGATGAGTCTGGCATTCATGGGCTTCAGCGGGCTGGTGCGCTGATGCTGACCGCGTTGCTGATCATGCTGGGCCTGGCCCTGCTGCTGGGTGTGATGCTCGGTTTTTCCGCCCTCAAGTTCAAGGTCGAGGGCGACCCGCTGATTGCCCGAATCGACGCCATTTTACCGCAGACCCAGTGCGGACAGTGCGGCTATCCCGGCTGCAAGCCCTATGCCACCGCCATTGCGAAGGGTGAGGCGGACATCAATCAGTGCCCGCCCGGAGGCGATGCGGGCGTGCGCGCGCTGGCCGACCTGCTGGGCGTCGAATACAAGCCGCTCAATGCCGAGCATGGGCTGCCCAAGCCGAAATCGGTGGCAGTGATTGACGAGAACCTTTGCATCGGTTGCACACTCTGCATCCAGGCATGCCCGGTCGATGCGATTCTTGGCGCGGCCAAACACATGCATACGGTCATCGCCTCCGAATGCACCGGCTGCGAACTGTGCGTGGCACCGTGCCCGGTGGATTGCATCCGCATGGAGCCGATCGCCGAGACGCCGGCCAACTGGAAATGGCGTTATCCGGTGTTCGAAATCAGGCCTGAAGAGACTGTGACGAGAAAATCAGCTGCATGAATGCGATAGTCAATATTTCCCGACTGTTCCGGTCCGGGACGACCCGTTCCGGCCTGTTCAGCTTCAAGGGTGGGGTGCATCCGCCTGAGCATAAGCTGGAATCGACTGCCAGCCCGATCCGGCCGGTAGCGGTGCCGCAGCGTCTGGTGCTGCCGCTGCGGCAGCACGTCGGCAATATCGCCAAGTTGCAGGTCGCGGTCGGTGATCATGTGCGGAAAGGGCAGTTGCTGGCAAAGGCAGATGGCCAGGTGTCGGCGGCCGTGCATGCGCCGACCTCGGGTACCATTGTTTCGGTGGAGAAGCAGCTGATTCCGCACCCTTCCGGCCTGCCTGACGTTTCGATCACGCTGGAGGCGGATGGCCGCGACGAATGGATTCCTCATGCCGCGCTGGACTACAGGGCGATGAGCAAGCAGGAACTGCTAGAGCATTTGCGGGAGGCCGGTGTGGTCGGCCTGGGCGGCGCCACATTTCCGTCCCACATCAAGCTGCGCGAGGATGCAAGGCATCCGGTCCGCACGCTGATCATCAACGGTGCCGAATGCGAACCCTACATCACGTGCGACGACATGCTGATGCGCGAGCGTGCCACAGAGATCGTGCGTGGCATCGAAATCATGTGTTATCTGCTGGATGCCGAGGTCTGCCTGATCGGCATCGAGGACAACAAGCCGCAGGCCATCGAATCCATGCGCAAGGCGGTAGCGGACAGCGCCGTCGCGATGCAGGTCGTCGCGGTGCCCACCATTTACCCGGGCGGCGGTGCCAAGCAGCTGATCAAGGTGCTGACGGGCAAGGAGGTGCCGAGTGGCAGACTGCCGAATGAAATCGGCGTGCAGTGCTTCAATGTGGCGACCGCCTACAGCATCCAGCGCGTGGTCAACCATGGCGAGCCGGTCATATCGCGCATTGTGACGGTGACTGGCAATGTGGCGAATCCCGGCAACTATGAGGTGCTGCTCGGTATGTCGATCAGTGAACTGGTCGGCCTGGCTGGTGGCAAGGCTGAAGACGGCAGGTTGATCATGGGCGGGCCGATGATGGGTTTCAATCTGCCGGCGGCCGATGTCCCCGTGGTCAAGGCGACCAACTGCATCATCGTGTCGTCTCCCGGTATGTTTGCCGAGCCAGCGCCGCCGTTGCCGTGCATCCGCTGCACACGCTGCGCCGAGGTCTGTCCGGTCAATCTGCAGCCGCAGGAGCTCTATTGGTTCTCGCGCGCGCAGAATCTGGAAAAGGCGCGTGAATACAATATCTTCGACTGCATCGAGTGCGGATGCTGCAGCTATGTTTGCCCCAGCCACATCCCGCTGGTGCAGTATTACCGCTATGCCAAGAGCGAAATCATCGCGCAGGACCGCGCGAAGGAAGCCGCCGACATTGCGCGCGAGCGCAATGAGTTCCGACTGATGCGCATCGAGCGCGAGAAACAGGAGCGTGCGCAGAAACATGCGCAGAAGGCGGCGGGTGCCAGGGCGGATGCAGGCGCCGACAGCGCAGCCGAAGCGGCGAAGAAGGCCGCCATTGCGGCCGCGATTGAACGCGCCAAGGCGCAGAAGGCGGAAATTGCCGCGAAGAATACGGATAACCTGACCACGGAAGCGGCAGCCGACATCGCTGCAATCGAGCAGCGACGCGCCAGGCAGGCGGCTGCGCTGGAGCAGGCGACAACAGAATCGACAACCAAAGAGGCGGAATGAATCATTCTCCCTATCTGACGGATGCGCCCAGCGTCACTTCCATCATGCTACGCGTGCTGCTCGCATTGGTGCCGGGCATCGCCGCGCATGTCTGGGTGTTCGGCGGCGGCATATTAATGACACTGGCACTGGCCTCCGTGACCGCGCTCGGCGTCGAGGCGCTGATGCTGAAGCTGCGCGGACGTCCGATTCGCATGTTCATCACCGACGGCAGCGCACTGGTCACTGCTTGGTTGCTGGCGCTAGCCTTGCCGCCGCTGGTACCCTGGTGGATGATCGTGTTGGGAACGGCAATCGCCATCGGCCTTGCCAAGCAGCTTTACGGCGGGCTGGGCTATAATCCGTTCAATCCCGCCATGGTGGCATATGCCGTTCTGCTGATCTCGT
The DNA here is from genome assembly GCA_036562645.1 of Methylophilaceae bacterium. Lineage (GTDB taxonomy): Bacteria > Pseudomonadota > Gammaproteobacteria > Burkholderiales > Methylophilaceae > UBA6140. The sequence goes on from DATCJT010000086.1 coordinate 22,472, forward strand.
TCCCGCAACTGATGACGACATGGCCTGCTCCGCTGGAGCTGGCAGGAACACAGCTCGGCCTTGTCGAACAGGTGCGCTTCATCCTGAGCGGCGCGTTGCCGGCAGGCGTGGGACTGGATGCCGTGACGTCGGCAACACCGTTGGATTACCTGAAGACCCAGCTGACGCTCAATCATGACATGTCGGAAATCACCGGGGTACCCATCTACGGTTCCCTCGGCGGACGAGGCATAGAGCTTGTGGCGGCAGGCTACCTGCTGGGCGGGCTGTATCTGGTTCAGCAGCGTATCATTACCTGGCATCTGCCTACGGCATTCCTGGTAGCGATCACACTCATCTCCGCCATTTTCTATCTGTCCGACGCCAGCCGCTTTGCCGACCCGGCATTCCACCTGTTCAGCGGCGCCACCATGCTGTGTGCGTTCTTCATCATCACAGACCCGGTCAGCGGTCCGACCACGCCCACGGGCAGGCTGATCTTTGCCACCGGTATCGGACTTTTGACCTATATCATCCGCGTTTACGGCGGATATCCTGACGGTGTGGCGTTCGCCGTGCTTTTCTTCAACATCTGCGTGCCGCTGATCGACGCCTATACGCAGCCGCGCGTTTTCGGACACGAGAAATAATGGCCAGTCTGATGTCGAACGAGATCGTCAGGCATGCAGCGCGGACTGCCATGATCATGATTGCTTTCGCGACTGTCGGCACCTCACTTTTGGTGTACATACATGAGCTGACCAAGGGACCGATTGCCGAGAGCGAGGCAGCGGCGCGCATGATGCTGTTCCGGCAGATCGTGCCGGACAGCATGCATGACAACCCCTTGCTGGAGGACGTGATCGAGGTCGCCCCGGATGCCATGCTGGGCAATCGCTCCGTGACCAGGGCCTATCGCGCACGGCTGGCAGGGGAGCCGATGGCTGTGATACTGGAGTCCATCGCGCCGGATGGCTACAGTGGAGACATCAAGCTGCTGGTGGCGATTCGCGCGGACGGTACGATCAGCGGCGTGCGCGTGCTTGCTCACAAGGAAACACCGGGACTGGGTGATTACATCGATATTGCGCGCAGTTCCTGGATCAGGCAGTTCGATGGTCTATCGCTTGCCAACCGCGCGGCGGAACATTGGAAGGTGAAAAAGGACGGCGGCGAGTTCGATTACGTTGCCGGTGCGACGATAACACCACGCGCGGTGATCGGTGCGGTGCGCAGGACACTGGAATATTTCGAGATACATCGTGAATCACTTTTTGCGGGAAGCGTCACGACCGGCGACCGGATACCGCAGCAGGAGCAGACTCATGAGTGAATACAGGGGAATCGTCGAAAACGGCTTATGGAAGCAGAATCCGGGCGTCGTTCAGCTACTCGGACTTTGTCCGACGTTGGCCGTGACGACGACTCTGGTCAACGGCCTGAGCCTTGGCCTTGCGACGGCGCTGGTCATGGCGGCCAGCAACGGTGCGGTCTCGCCGGTGCGGCGCTACATACCGGATGAAATCCGTGTGCCTGTCTTCATCCTGGTGATTGCAGCCCTGGTGACGGTCATCGATCTCTCCATCAATGCGTTTGCGTTGCCACTGCATCGGGTACTGGGCATCTTCATTCCGCTGATTGTGGTCAATTGCATCGTACTGGCGCGGGTCGAGTCTTTCGCTGCGAAGAACAGCCCGGTACCTTCTGTGCTCGATGGCCTGATGATGGGACTGGGGCTGACGCTGGTGCTGTCCATGCTGGGCGGTATGCGCGAACTGGTGGGCAAGGGTACGCTGCTTTCGGGCATAGACCTCGCACTCGGGCCGCAGGCGGCGCAGTTCGTCATCACTGTCATTCCCGATTATCATGGCTTTCTACTGGCTGTATTGCCACCGGGCGCCTTCATCGGCCTCGGGCTGCTGATTGCCGGACGCAACTGGGTCGAGCTGCGCAGGGAAGCCGCAGCCAAATCCGATAACCTGCCGCTGACTCCTGCCGTTAGCCACTGATTCCCATGAATGCGGAGAAACGGCGGGAGATTTTTCGCAGGCTGAGTATTGCCATTCCCGAGCCGAAGACAGAGTTGGTATACAGTTCGGCCTTCGAGCTGCTGGTCGCGGTCATCCTGTCCGCCCAGGCAACCGACAAGAGTGTGAATCAGGCCACAGCCAAACTGTTCCCGGTTGCCAATACGCCGGCATCGATGCTGGCGCTGGGTGTCGAGGGCCTGGAACCCTATATCCGCACCATAGGTCTTTATCGCAGCAAGGCGAAGCATGTCATTGCCATGTGCAAGATACTGCTCGACGAGCATGGCGGCGAGGTGCCGAACACGCGCGTGGCACTGGAGAAACTTCCTGGTGTAGGACGCAAGACGGCCAACGTCATTCTCAACACGGCGTTCGGGCAGCCGACCATAGCGGTCGATACGCACATCTTCAGGCTTGGCAATCGAACTGGCATCGCGCCCGGGAAAACGCCACTGGAGGTTGAGATGAAGCTGCTCAAGCATGTGCCCAAGGAGTATCTGCACGATGCTCATCATCTGCTCATACTGCATGGACGTTATGTCTGTCTCGCCCGCAAGCCGAAATGCGGCGTCTGCGTCATCAATGACCTGTGCGAATACAAGGGTAAGGAACTGATGACGGGATCGGCGGAGAAAGCAGGCTAGCATGACGGTCGCCACCGGCCTCGGCATAGGCCACGAGCCAGCACCTGAGCTTGCCGCACAGGCGGTGAGTCAGGCCATGGAGCGTGCCGGCATCGAGGTGGCCGGCAGTGTGCTGCTGGTCCTGACCTCGGAATTCGCCCGAGATCCAGCTCCGGCCCTGCGCGCTGCGGCAAAGGCGGCCAACTGCACCAGAATCATAGGCTGTTCCGCCACCGGCATCTTTACCGAGGACGACTGGGTGCTGGATGTGCCTGCCGCCGCCGCCATGGTTTTCGCCGATATCATCCGCTTCGAGTCGCCTTCGCCGTCGGACGCGAACCAGCTGCTGCTGACGCTGGCCGCGCCGAACGCTATCAACACGACCTGGATGACCGCCCCCGGCATCCGTTTCGGCGGGGTTTCCGGGGATGCTACGGGGCAGGGACCTTTCTCCGTCTGGCAGCATGGCAAGGGCACGGTGCTCGGGCATTGCGAGATGGCCCTGCAAGGGGTGCGCGGTGCGGTGGCGGCTACGCATGGGGTGCGAGTGCTCAACATGCCGCGGCGGGTGACCGACTTTCAGGGACATGACCTGCTGGCGCTGGATGGCAGGAGTGCACTGGATTCGCTGCATGCTGCCAGGGAAGGGTACGAACATCTGCCCATGCATTACATCGTGGCGGTCTTCGCCGATTCCGTCGAGGACATCGGCGCGGGCAATTACCAGGTTGCGCCGCTGGTCAGCGGCAACGAGGATACGATGTCCGTCACGCTCACCAAGCAACTGCAGGCCGGGCAGTACCTGAGCTGGGCGGTTCGGGAGCAGGAGTCTGCGCTGACCGATCTGCAGCAGACTGCGGTGAATTTGGAGAGCAGGTTGCACGCCCGTCCGGACTTCGCCATGTTCTTTTCCTGTCTGGGGCGCGGTCCTTACTTCTATGGAGGTGTCGATCGCGACCTGGGGTTACTGACGACGCAATTCCCCGGCATGCCCATCATCGGCTTTTACGGCAACGGCGAGATTGCGCCGACCATGCGGGAAGACAGGATCAGATGCGAACTGCTCGAATATTCGGCAGTGCTCGGGCTGTTCTCACGGGGGTAAGGTATGGCGTTGTTCAATCCCAGCCGTGATCAGGTCAGGCAGTTCTTCTTCGATGCTTGGGCCAAATATCGTCAGCGCCAGCCGCTGAGCGGGCTGGAAGCGATGGCGCTGGAGGTCATGCAGATGCATACGGAGTACCATCACGTGCTGGATGCTCCAGAGCACTATCTGAATCAGGCCTATTTCCCGGAGATGGGGGAAACCAACCCCTTCCTGCACATGAGTTTGCATCTTTCGATACTGGAGCAGCTCTCGATCGACCAGCCGCCCGGCATCAGGGCTGCCTATCAGTCCCTGCAGCAGAGGATGCAGGACAGCCACGCGGCACAACATGTGCTGATGGAATGTCTGGCCGAGGTGCTCTGGCAGGCACAGCGTGCGCAGGCCATGCCCGATACCGAAGCCTATCTTGCCCTGATACGGCAATGGATAGATGCCGCCGGATGATCTGGAAGCGCCTCAAGTCCTGGCGGCGGCAGCGGCTGCTGGAATACTACGCATTACCCGATGCTGCCTGGTCGGAAACCCTGCGTGCCTTGCCTCTGCTGCATAGGCTGAACGCAGAAGAGCAGCAGCGCCTGCGTGAGCTGACGACGCTATTCCTGCATGAGAAGGATGTGCAGGGGGCTGCTGGCTATCTCCTGAAACCGGATGTCAGCCTGAAGATCGCTGCACAAGCCTGTCTGCCCATTCTCAATCTGGGGCTGGAATACTATGCGGGCTGGGTCTCCATTATCGTGTATCCGAACGAGTTCATACCGGAGCGGGAGTATGTCGATGAGGCCGGCGTCGTGCATGTCGTGCGCGATGCCATGATAGGGGAATCCTGGGAGCGCGGGCCGGTCATCCTGTCGGCTGCGGATGCCGAGCGTTCCGGCAACATCGACGGTGTCAATGTCGTCATTCACGAGTTCGCGCACAAGCTCGACATGCTGAACGGCCCGGCAGACGGTTTCCCGCCGCTGCATGCGGAAATGTCCCGCACTGCCTGGAGCGCCGCCTTCGGTAGCGCTTACGAGGATTTCTGCGGACGTGTCGATGCCGGTGAGGAGACGGCCATAGATCCGTATGCGGCGGAGAGCCCGGCGGAATTCTTCGCCGTGATGAGTGAGGCATTCTTCGAACTGCCTCGGGTGCTGCAACAGGAGTACCCGAACGTGTACCGCCAGCTTGCAACGTTCTACCGGCAGGATCCGGCTGTAGGATAACCCAGCGCCACCCTAGTGATGGTGGTGCTGGCCGTGGTGGCGGTCGAGCAGGCTGTAGTAGTTGGACGGCTCCAGCACGGTCGGCACGGCATCTGGCAGCATATCCGGATAATCCTTGCTGTAGTGCAGTCCGCGGCTTTCGTGTCGTTCCATGGCGCTCTTGACGATCAGCTCCGCCACTTGGAGCAGGTTGCGCAGTTCGATCAGATTGTTGCTGATGCGGAAGTTGCTGTAGAACTCGTGCACTTCGTCACGCAGCAGGTGGATGCGGTGCAGGGCCCGCGCCAGGCGCTTGTTGGTGCGAACGATGCCGACATAGTTCCACATGAAGCGGCGCAGCTCGTTCCAGTTATGCGTGATGATGATTTCCTCGTCGGCGTCCGTCACGCGGCTTTCGTCCCAGTAGGGCAGTGTCGGTATCGGCTTTTTCGATTGTGCCAGGATATGCTCGGCGGCAGCCTGACCAAAGACCAGACATTCCAGCAGCGAGTTGCTGGCCAGCCGATTGGCACCGTGCAGGCCGGTACAGGCGGTTTCGCCGATGGCGTACAGCCCCGGCAGGTCGGTGCGGCCGACATGGTCGGTCATGATGCCGCCACAGCTGTAGTGGGCGGCAGGGACGACAGGGATGGCTTCCCTGGTGATGTCTATGCCCAGTTCCATGCAGCGCCGGTAGATGGTCGGGAAGTGCGACAGGATGAAGTCCGCCGGCTGATGCGAGATGTCGAGATAGACGCAGTCGATGCCGCGCTTCTTCATCTCGAAGTCGATGGCGCGGGCGACGATGTCGCGCGGCGCCAGTTCCGCCCGCTCGTCATGTTCCGGCATGAAGCGTGTACCGTCTGGCAGCCTGAGGATGCCGCCTTCTCCGCGCACCGCCTCGGTGATGAGGAAGGATTTTGCAAGCGGATGATAGAGACAGGTCGGGTGGAACTGAATGAACTCCATGTTGGCGACGCGGCAGCCGGCGCGCCAGGCCATGGCGATGCCGTCGCCGGTGGCGACGTCGGGGTTGGTCGTGTAGAGATAGACCTTGCCGGCACCGCCGGTGGCGAGCACGGTGTGCTGGGCCCCTATGGTCAGAACCTTGCCGCTGGTGTTGTCCAGTACGTAGGCACCCAAGCATTCGCCGCTGTCGATGCCGACCTTGCGCGCTGTGATGAGGTCAACGGCGATATGGTCCTCCATCAGATCGATGTTGGGATGCTGCCGCACCTTTTCCGCCAGGGTTTTCTGCACCGCGTGGCCGGTCGCGTCGGCGGCATGGATGATGCGCCGATGGCTGTGGCCGCCTTCACGCGTGAGGTGAAAACCGCTGTCGTCGGCTTCGCGTGTGAAGGGCACGCCTTCGTTGATCAGCCATTCCACCGTCTCGCGGCTGCGTTCGACGACAAGGCGTGTGACTTCAGCATCGCACAGGCCGGCACCCGCCGTCAGCGTGTCCTGGATATGTGCCTCGATCGAATCGTCGCTCGCCAGCACGGCGGCGATGCCACCCTGTGCCCAGTTGCTGGAACTGTCATTGATGCCGCGTTTGCTGACCAGACAAACCTTCTTGTCGGAAGCTACCTTGAGTGCGAGCGTGAGTCCGGCCAGCCCGCTGCCGATGATGAGTACGTCGTATTGGCGCATGTCGTGTTGCTATTGAGCCTGTCATCAGGGTGAACTAATGTGAGTTTAGCGCTGTCTTTAAGGACAAGCTAGCGATGGATTCATGTCAGCCCGGGAGAGAACAAATGTTGAACACGAAGAATTTGCAGGAATTTTCACGGCTGAGCTTCGTTGATACGACGGTGCAAGGGTATACTCCGACAGTTGAAAAAGTACTGACAAGGAGCAAAGCCTCTATGGGTTCCGACCCTACAGCGGGCAACCGTCAAATCGATCAGGAGTTGGTTGAGCGTGCGCAACGCGGTGACAAGCAGGCGTTCGGCATGCTGGTCGATAAATACCAGCGCAAGCTGGGACGGCTGCTCTCGAGGCTGATCCGGGATCAGGCGGAAATCGAGGATGTCGTACAGGAGTCATTTATCAAGGCGTATCGTGCACTGCCGAATTTCCGTGGCGACAGTGCCTTTTACACCTGGCTCTACCGTATCGGCATCAATACGGCGAAGAACTATCTGGTATCCATGGGGCGCCGTCCCCAGGTCAGCAATGACATCGAGATCGAGGATGCCGAGAACTTCGAGGATGCCGGCGAACTTCGCACGCTGGATACGCCTGAAACCGAGCTGATGACGAAGGAAATCGCGCAGACCGTGAACGACACGGTGGAGAGTCTGCCCGAGGAATTGCGCACGGCCATCACCTTACGCGAGATCGAAGGGTTGAGCTATGAGGAGATCGCGCAGCTGATGGATTGCCCGATCGGTACCGTGCGCTCCAGGATCTTTCGTGCGCGCGAAACGATCGCGCAGAAATTGCGCCCATTGCTCGATACCCCGAAGGGCAGACGCTGGTAAGTCGATTGAGCTTGCAGGAGATCCATACATGAAAGACCAGATTTCGGCGTTGATGGATGGCGAGATGACGCTGCGGGAAGCAGAGTATCTCTACACGGCGCTCAAGGTTGACGGTGAAAGTCGCGAATGCTGGATGACCTATCATCTGATCGGTGATGTCATGCGCGGCAGTCCGGTGTTACGCCAGGATTTGCGCCGGCGCATCATGCAGCAGCTGGATGCCGGTCCGGTCGTGCTTGCGTCGCGGGCGGCAAGCCAGCCCGAGCCGGAACGCAAGGCAAGAAGGATGCCCATGCTATGGTCGGTCGCGGCATCGGTAGCGGCCGTGATGTTCGTCGGCATGATCGTGCTACAGCAGCAATCGCAGCAGATAGAGGATGTGGCCCCGCTGGAAATCGCCCAGAGTCTGCCGACCGAATATCTGTTGGCACATCAGTCGGTGGCACCGAGCAGTGCCGCCTATTACATTCAATCTGCGGCCTATACGGAGCGCAGTAAGTGATATCGAGATGGCTGTTGGCTTGTCTGATGGCAAGCCATTTTTCTTTTGCCTGCGCCAACGATGATGCCGTTGATGACCCCTGGAAATTGCTCGACAAGGCCGCGCATGCCGCCAGGGATCTGAGCTACAAGGGGATTTTCATCTACCAGTCAGGGACAAACAGTCGTTCGATAGAAATCACCCACATGAACGCCGGGCAGGGCGAATACTCCCGCATCGTCATGCTTGACGGCGCACCACAGGAAGTCCTGAGTCAGGGCAGCAATATCGTTATATTCAGCCCGCGCGACGAAAAGGTGGTGATCGAGAAGCGTCGTGGCAAGAATCTGTTTCCTGCGCTGCTACCGGGCAATATGGATCTGATTCGTACCAGTTACGAGGCACGCGTTTCGGGACGGGAGCGCGTAGCGGGCAGGGAGGGCGTCATCGTCCTGCTCGAGCCACGCGATGAGTATCGCTATGGTTACCGCCTGTTGACCGACAAGGAGCTCGGCTTGCTGTTGAAGGTGACCACCCTGAATCGCAACAGCGAAGTGGTCGAGCAGATCGCCTTCAATCATCTCGACCTGTTCAATGTCAATGACATGACATGGTTTCAGCCCAAGGTGGAACGGGGTAAGCCCTATGTCATGGAGGAAGAGTCGACTTCTGCGCTGGAAGATGGTACGGAACACTGGCGCCTGGGACAGCTGCCGCCCGGATATCGCCAAGTGGATCATATCAGGCGTGCGGTTCCGGGCAGGAAGGTAGCCGTCAGCCAGTTGATATTCTCGGACGGACTGTCCTCGGTTTCACTCTTCATCGAGCCGCTGGTCAAGGGGGCAAGACCCAAGGTCGGACAAACCACGGTCGGCCCAACCAATTTCTATGCCAGCGTCAACGGCGGTTACCAGGTGGTTGCCGTCGGTGAGGTGCCGCAGGCGACAGTGGCACAGATTGCCAATTCGGTCCATTTCAAGTAATCGATTCTCATGATAGAAGAACATGCCGTCGTCGTCAGTGTGAGCGAGGATTTCGCCATGCTGGAAGTCATACGCAAAAAACCTTGCGGTTTGTGCGGCAAGTCCAGGGGGTGCGGTATTTCCCTTTGGGGTAAGCTGTTCAACCACCAGAGTGCTTTCCGTGCGCGTAACGACATCGGGGCCCAGGTCGGCGACAGCGTCGTCGTCGGCGTTGATGAGCAGGCGCTGCTGAAGGGGTCCATGAAGATATACGCAGTGCCCCTGGTGGCGCTGCTGGCCGGGGCTATGCTGGCCATGCTGTTTCTGCCGGATTCGGCATCATCCGCCGAAACGGACATCTATGCTGTGTGCGGCGCGCTCGCAGGCCTTGCGGCTAGTCTCTTTTGGCTTAGGACGCGTGCGACAGACCGCACGTGGAATGCCAGTCATCAGCCGGTCATTCTGCGCACGGATGATGTAAAGGTTGTCAGTTTGAAGTGTGAACGAGGTGAATAGATGATAAAAAAAATGATTGTGCTGTCTGCCTTCTGCATAGCAGCGATCACAAACCTTGCGGTTGCCGACACTGCACAGGCATATCAGCTCCCTGACTTTACGCAGTTGGCCGAAAAGCAGGGTCCTGCCGTGGTCAACATCAGTATCACGCAGGTCGTGCAGGGGAGCGGATCGCCGTTCCCCGGCATGCCGAATGACGATGCGCTGGCCGAGTTGTTCCGTCGTTTCGGTATTCCGATGCCGGGATTCCCAGCACCACAGGATGAGTACAAGACGCAATCGCTGGGTTCGGGTTTCATCATCAGCAGTGACGGCTACATCATGACCAATGCCCATGTCGTTCGCAATGCGAGCGAGGTGGTGGTCAAGCTGAGCGACAAGCGCGAGTTCGCGGCCAAGATCATAGGCACGGATACGCGCACGGATGTGGCGCTGCTGAAGATCGAAGCGAACGGTCTGCCCAAGGTCACGATAGGCGATCCGAACCAGCTCAAGGTCGGCGAATGGGTGGTGGCCATCGGCTCGCCGTTCGGATTGGAAAGCACACTGACCGCCGGCGTCGTCAGTGCCAAAGGTAGGGCGCTGCCGCAGGAAAACTTCGTACCGTTCATCCAGACCGATGTGGCGATCAATCCCGGCAATTCCGGTGGCCCTCTGTTCAATCTGAAGGGCGAGGTAGTCGGCATCAATTCGCAGATCTACAGCCGTACAGGCGGTTATATGGGGCTGTCGTTCGCGATACCGATCGACGTGGCGATGGAGGTCTCCGAGCAGTTGCGAACCAGCGGCAAGGTCTCGCGCGGCTGGCTCGGCATCGGCATCCAGGAAATCAGCAAGGAGCTGGCCGAATCCTTCGGCATGAAAAGCACGAATGGCGCGCTGGTCTCCAACGTAGAGAAGGACAGTCCGGCAGAGAAGGGTGGGCTGGAACCGGGTGATGTGATTCTGCGCTTCGACAACAAGCCGGTCGCATCCTCGTCTGATCTACCTCGCATCGTCGGCTCCACCAAGCCCGGCAAGCAGGTGCCGGTGGAGATACTGCGCAAGGGCAACAGCCGTGTATTGAATATCGTACTGGGCGAAATGCCGGTTGAACAGGACGAGGTGGTGGCGAACGCGAAAATGCCGGCCAAGACCGATGCGAACCGCCTCGGCCTGATCCTGCGCGAACTGACACCACAGCAGAAGAAGAACCTGAACGGTCGTAACGGACTGCTGGTGGTCGAGTCACGTGCGCCGGCGGCACAGGCAGGTATCCGTCGCGGCGATGTCATCCTCGGCTTGAACAACACAGAGGTGCAGAGCCTGGAGCAGTTCAACCAGCAACTGGCCGGCATCCCTTCGGGCAAGACCGTGGCATTGCTGGTGCTACGCAGCAACAACACGCTGTATGTGCCGGTGAAGGTCGCCAACGGCAAATAGTGCGTGCATGATGCGGATGCTGTAAAATTCCGCACTCAAGGCCGATTGACGGGAGGGGCGCTCAGGCGCCCTTCTTGTTGGTCAGATACCGATAACCAGACCCAGCACCATATGAAGAACATCCGCAATTTCTCCATCATCGCCCACATTGATCACGGCAAATCCACACTGGCAGACCGTATCATCCATATGTGCGGCGGCCTGTCCGAGCGAGAGATGGAAGCGCAGGTGCTGGATTCCATGGATATCGAGCGCGAGCGTGGCATTACGATCAAGGCGCAGACGGCGGCCTTGCAGTACAAGGCGAGGGACGGCCAGGTCTATCAACTCAATCTGATCGATACACCGGGTCACGTCGATTTTTCCTACGAGGTCAGCCGTTCGCTGTCCGCCTGTGAGGGCGCGCTGCTCGTCGTCGACGCGTCACAGGGTGTGGAGGCACAATCAGTCGCGAACTGTTATACGGCCATCGATCTCGGTGTCGAGGTGGTGCCGGTGTTGAACAAGATCGATCTACCCGCTGCAGAGCCGGAGCGCGTCATGCAGGAAATCGAGGATGTCATCGGCATTGATGCCAGCGACGCGACACGCTGTTCGGCCAAGACCGGCGAAGGTGTGGAAGACGTGCTGGAAGCGGTGGTAGCCAAGATCCCGCCGCCCAGAGGAGACGAGAATGCGCCCTTGCGTGCGCTGATCATCGATTCCTGGTTCGACAACTACGTCGGTGTCATCATGCTCGTGCGCGTGTTCGACGGCGTATTGCGCCCCAAGGACAAGATTCGCCTGATGGCTACCGGCGCGCAGTATCTGTGCGAACAGGTCGGCATATTCACGCCGAAGGCACTGCGTACGGACAGCCTGTCGGCAGGTGGCGTCGGTTTCGTCATCGCCGGCATCAAGGAACTGGCGGCGGCCAGGGTGGGCGACACGATCACGCTTGCCGCCAATCCAGCGCAGGAACCCTGGCCCGGTTTCAAGGAAATCAAGCCGCAGGTGTTCGCCGGCCTTTATCCGGTCGAATCCAGTCAGTATGATGCGTTGAGGGATGCGCTGGAAAAGCTGCGCCTCAACGATGCCAGCCTGCAGTTCGAACCCGAGGTGTCGCAGGCGCTGGGATTCGGTTTCCGCTGCGGATTTCTGGGGTTGTTGCACATGGAGATCGTGCAGGAGCGGCTGGAACGTGAGTACGACATGGATCTCATCACCACGGCTCCGACCGTGATTTACGAGATCGTTACCAAGGCGGGCGAGACGATGCTGGTGGAGAATCCCTCGAAATTGCCGGACCCGTCCCGCATCCAGGAGATCCGCGAGCCCATCATCACGATGAACATCCTGATGCCGCAGGAGTACGTTGGTCCGGTGATGACGCTGTGCAACGGCAAGCGCGGCGTGCAGAAGAACATGCAGTACATGGGGCGTCAGGTCATGCTGACTTACGAGATACCACTCAATGAAGTGGTGCTCGATTTCTTCGACAAGCTGAAATCGACGTCGCGCGGCTACGCTTCCATGGATTACGAGTTTCTCGAATTCCGTGCGGCAGATCTGGTGAAGCTCGATATCATGGTCAACGGGGACCGTGTCGATGCGCTGTCACTGATCGTGCACCGCTCCAACAGCGTTTATCGTGGACGTCAGCTGTGTGCGAAGATGCGCGAACTGATCCCGCGTCAGATGTTCGATGTTGCCGTGCAGGCAGCCATCGGTGCCAACATCATCGCACGCGAGACGGTCAAGGCCATGCGCAAGAACGTGCTTGCCAAGTGCTATGGTGGCGATATCACACGCAAGAAGAAACTGCTGGAAAAGCAGAAAGAGGGCAAGAAGCGCATGAAGCAGGTCGGCAATGTGGAGATTCCGCAGGAAGCCTTCCTGGCAATTCTGCAGGTCGAGGACAAATAATACGGACTTAAAGGCGGATTCCATAATGTTTGCATTGTTCATGTTGGTGATACTGGTCGTGACAGGCCTGATCTGGCTGCTGGACAGCCTGCTCTGGCGCAGGAAGCGCGCGGCCGGCAGCGCCGAACCGGTCATCGTCGAATATTCCAAGAGTTTCTTCCCGGTGATCCTGGCGGTATTCCTGATCCGATCCTTCATCGTCGAGCCGTTCAAGATTCCGTCGGGCTCGATGATGCCGACGTTACTGGCGGGCGATTTCATTCTGGTCAACAAGTTCACCTATGGCCTGCGAGTGCCTATCCTCAACAATACCTTTGTCGAGATCAACAAACCGCAGCGTGGAGACGTCGTCGTGTTCCATTTCCCGCCTGATCCATCGATCGATTACATCAAGCGCATCGTCGGTCTGCCAGGCGACAGGATTGCCTACCGCAACAAGCAGCTGTACGTGAATGGCGAGCCGGTCGAGATGGAACTGGTCGGGGAATACCAGTATGTGGGTTCCGGACTGAACATGGTCAGAGCCAAGCGCTATATCGAGCGGCTGGGTGATGTCGCACATGACGTGCTGCTCGAGGATAACAGCATCAGCATCGATGGCGAGACCATTGTGCCGGCTGGACATTATTTCGCCATGGGCGATAATCGTGATAACAGCAAGGACAGCCGATCCTGGGGCTTCGTTCCGGATGAGAACCTGGTCGGCAAGGCGTTTCTGATCTGGTGGAATTTCGACGATTTTGGTCGCATCGGCAACGTGATCAACTAGGGGGGGATGATGCAGAATCAGCGTGGAATGACATTCATCGGTTTGGTGCTGACGATAGCCGGCGTAGTCTTCGTTGCAGTCATTGCGATGAAGATGACACCTGCCTATCTGGAATTCATGGCGGTCAAGAAGGCGCTGAACAATATCTCCGCCCAGCCGGAATTCAGAAACATGACCAACAAGCAGATCTACGATGCCTTTAACAAGAGTGCCTCTATAGACGACATCGATAGCATCACGGCCAAGGAGCTGATCATCACGCAATCTGATCGCGGCCCGGTGGTGACTGCGGATTATCAGGTCGTCGTGCCGCTGGTGGGCAATGTCAGTGCGCTTCTGGAGTTTTATGCCTCGACGGATGAATAGGTCTGTGGCAAAGAGTCGTTTCTGATGCAGGCACATGGATTGGAGCGGCTGCTGGACTACCGGTTCAGGCAGCCTGAACTGTTGCAAAGGGCATTGACACACCGCAGTCATGGCAGCCAGAACAATGAACGGCTCGAATTCCTCGGCGACAGCGTGCTGAACTTCATCATCGCCCATCAGCTGTATCAGCGTTTCCCGAAACTGAGTGAAGGTGACTTGAGCCGCATGCGTGCTCAGCTGGTCAAGGAGCCCACCCTGGGCGAAGTGGCAGTAGGCCTCGATATCGGCAGCCATCTGCGTCTGGGAGAGGGTGAACTGAAAAGTGGGGGCTGGAGACGCCCCTCGGTGCTCGCCGATGCGCTGGAAGCCATCATTGGAGCGGCCTATCTGGACGGCGGATTCGAGGCTGCGGAAGCGATGGTGGTGCGTCTATTTTCCCCTTTGCTGGACGGGCTCGACCCCAAGGCCATCGGCAAGGACCCGAAATCGCGTCTGCAGGAATATCTGCAGGGACGCAGAATGGAATTGCCGGAATACAGGCTGATAGCGACAGAGGGCGAGGCACACTGCCAGACGTTTCAGGTCGAATGCTGCATCAGCGCGATGAACGTCAGGACCAGTGGTCGGGGCAGCAGCAGGCGGGCTGCGGAGCAACAGGCAGCCGAGCTGGCATATGAAAAGGTCATGCATGTCCAAAAAAACTGATACATCTCGCGAAAAGCCGGAGTCCGCTCCGGATCCCGCACCAGGCGGCGTGGTGGACGATTTCCGTTGCGGTACCATCGCCATCGTCGGCAGGCCGAATGTCGGCAAATCGACGCTGCTCAATCACATCCTGGGGCTCAAACTCAGTATCACGTCGCGCAAGGCGCAGACCACACGCCACCGGCTGTTGGGTATACATACGACGGACGATACGCAGTTCCTGTTCGTCGACACGCCCGGTTTCCAGCAGAAGCACATCAATGCGTTGAACAAGACGCTCAATCGCACCGTGATTCAGGTGCTGAGCGAGGTCGATGTCGTGCTGTTCGTCATAGAGGCAAAGCCGTTGGGGGAGGGCGACCGCCTGGTCATGGAACTGCTGCCGAAGGACAAGCCGGTCATCCTTGTCATCAACAAGGTTGATCTGCTGCGTGACAAGGCGGAACTGCTTCCCCTGATGAAGGCCCTGATGGAGGAGTTTCCGTTTGCTGACATCGTGCCGGTCAGCGCGAGACGGGAACTGCAGCTGGATGAAATGCTGGCGACGGTCCGGACCTATCTGCCGCAGCAGCCGGCGATTTACGGGGAAGACGAGCTGACCGACAAGAGCGAGCGTTTTCTGGCGGCGGAAATGCTGCGTGAGAAGGTGTTCCGTTTTCTGGGCAAGGAGATTCCCTACGCAGTCACCGTCGAGATCGAGAAGTTCGAGCTGGAAGGCAGGCTGCGCCGTATCCATGCCGCCATCATCGTGGACAAGCCGAGTCAGAAGCCGATGCTGATCGGCAAGGGCGGCGAGAAGCTCAAGCAGATATCGACGGAGGCGCGGCAGGACATGGAGAATCTGTTCGGCGGCAAGGTCTGGCTCGAGGTCTGGGTCAAGGTCAAGGGCGGTTGGGCCGACGACGAACGCGCGCTGAAAAGCCTGGGTTACTGATTTCCTGCCGCAGCTGCCCTTCGGGACAGCCCGGAACCATCGCTTCTGTAAGTTATGACTGCTACCAGCATCCATCGACAGGACAACCAGCCGGCATTCGTGCTGCATACCTATCCATTCAAGGAAACCAGCCTGGTGGTCGAGCTGTTCACGCGTGATTTCGGCCGTATCTCCGCCGTGGCCAAGGGTGCACGCCGGCCGCGCTCGGCCATGCGGGGGATGCTGCAGTCGTTCCAGCCGTTACTCGCCACCTGGTCCGGAAAGAACGAACTGCGCAACCTGCACGGCTTGGAGTGGGGCAGCGGCCTGCTCTTGCTGCAGGGGCAGGCGCTGATGTGCGGATTCTACATGAACGAACTGCTGCTGCGCCTGCTGCCGCGCGAGGATGGCCATGAAACGCTGTTCGAATATTATGCGCAGACTCTGCGTGCGCTTTCCGGCAATTCTGGCCGCGACCCGGATACCGCCATCACACTGCGTCGTTTCGAATTGAGACTGCTGCAGGAAATGGGGTACGCGGTGCCACTGGAACAGGATGAGCATGGCATGCCGGTAGAAAGTGGCCGCAGCTACCTTTATGTGCCGGAACGCGGCGCGTGCCATGTCACGGACGCGGCTGACCGGCAAACCGGGGTACAATTGTCCGGCAAAACCTTGCTGGACATGGCGCGTGACGTCTACGACGAGGCGCAGACTCGGCAGCAGAGCAAGCTGCTGATGCGCATGCTGCTCGGCTATTATCTGGGCGACAGGCCGCTGCATACCAGACAACTACTGATAGACCTACAGGAACTATGATCAAGCTCGGTGTAAACATCGACCATGTAGCTACGCTGCGGCAGGCGCGCGGCACACAGTATCCCAGCGTGGTGCAGGCCGCTTTGCGGGCGGAGGAGGCCGGGGCGGACAGTATTACCGTACATCTACGCGAGGACCGTCGCCATATCCAGGATGCCGACGTCCATGCGCTGAGGCCGCTATTGCAGACGAAAATGAATCTGGAGATGGCGGCAACCGACGAGATGGTCGGCATCGCGCTCGACGTGCTGCCGCAGGATGTCTGTCTGGTCCCGGAGCGGCGCGAGGAACGCACGACGGAAGGCGGGCTGGATGTGGTGGGTAATCTGGATCGGATTGCTGAAATCTGTGCACGGCTGAGGGATGCCGGCATACGCGTGTCGCTTTTCATTGCGCCCGATATCGAGCAAATCGAGGCGGCGAAAGCCGCCGGCGCGCCGGTGATCGAGATTCATACCGGCCATTATGCCGATAGCACCGGACAGGCTCAGCTCGAGGAACTCGAGCGTATCAGGCGTGCTGCTGTGCATGCCAGGTCGCTGGGGTTGGCGGTCAATGCCGGTCATGGGCTCAATATCCACAATGTCAGCGAGATCGCCGCCATTCCCGGCATGGAGGAACTCAACATAGGTCATGCCATCGTCGCGCATGCGCTGTTCGTCGGCTGGGAATACGCGATCCGTGAAATGAAATCCCTGATGGTGGCTGCGGCAAAATGATTTTCGGCATCGGTACCGATATCGTTGAGGTCACACGCATCGAGGATTCTCTGGCGCGCTTCGGCAACGCCTTTGCTGAGCGCATCCTGAATGAGGCCGAATGGCAATCCTATGTGCAGTCGAATACACCGGCGCGTTTTCTCGCCAAGCGTTTCGCTGCCAAGGAGGCTTTTGCCAAGGCGCTGGGTACCGGCCTGCGCGGCCCGGCGACCTTCCAGAACATCGGCGTCACGCACGATGACCTCGGTAAGCCGGTGCTGGATATCGCGCCGGAACTGCAGACGCTGCTCGATGAGAAGGGCGTGCGCAGCATGCATCTTTCGATCAGCGACGAGAAGAACCTGGCGGCTGCCTTTGTTGTGCTGGAAAGCTGAAAGTTGGAACAGCCCGATTTCGAACGTCGTTTTTCCGGAGTGCGCCGACTTTACGGAGAGGAGGTGCTGGAGCGCTTTTCACAGGCGCACGTCTGCGTCATCGGAATCGGCGGCGTCGGCTCATGGGCAGCCGAAGCACTGGCGCGCAATGCGGTCGGCCGTTTCACCCTGATCGATCTCGACAACATCGCCGAATCCAATGTAAACCGTCAGTTGCATGCGGTTGACGGCGCCTTCGGCAAGGCCAAGGTCGTGGCGATGGCCGAGCGCATCCACAGCATCAATCCGCGTTGCGAGATTGTCCAGGTCGAGGACTTCATCACGCCGGACAATGCGGAGGATCTATTGGCGCGAGGCTATGACACGGTGCTGGATGCCATCGATGATGCCAGAGCAAAGGTGGCAATCGCTGCCTACTGCCGTCGGCACGGGCTGCCGCTCGTGATGACAGGCGGTGCTGGCGGCCGCTTCGACCCCCTGCGTATCAGGAGTGCCGACCTCGCCAAAACCACCGGCGACCGCCTGCTGGCAAAGGTCAGAAACCAGCTGCGGCGCGATCACGGCTTCCCACGCGGGGAGAGGTCGAAATTCGGCATTACCTGCGTATTTTCCGATGAACCGGTGCAGCGACCCAACGCAAGTCATTGCGACAGCGAGACGGTGCTGGCCGGTCTCAACTGCGCAGGTTACGGCTCCTCCGTCTGTGTCACGGCACCGTTCGGTATGGCTGCCGCCGCGCTGACGCTGGGATTGCTGCGTGCGTCTGCCTGATCACACGCTGTACGATACCGCTTTAGCACATCTACTCGATCCAGACGAAAACGATGCGTCGATGCTGCTTGCTGATGACGGCTTGCTGCGTCTTGATGTCGCCGTTGTAATCGGCGCTTATCGTATAGCGACCGGCCGGCAGATTGGCGAGCAGGTAAGGGCCGCTGGTCACCGTATCCAGAACCGGATTGCCCTTGCCGTCGTTGATGACGACCGGGATGTTGGCCAGATAGACCTCATGCTCAACCGTCTTTTTGACGAAGACGAGCTCTAGCGGATATTCACGGGCTAGTCTCTGCATTTCCAGGGCCTCGCAGCGCCCGATGCCGCCGGAAACGAAGCCGACATCACCCTGTGTTTCGGTTCCGATGCGAATCTCCTCCGGCGTGCATGGCTCGAGGATTTCATCCTCATCTTCCTCGGCCCATGATGTGAGTGGTAACGAGAATGCGGCAATCATCCAGAGCGCGGTCAATACCGATTTGGTCAATGACATCATGCATTCCTCCATTGGCTGCGAAGACATTTCATATCTTCTGCCCAATCCGGCAGGAATTCAATAGACCCGGATGCGCTTGGGCGCCACCGACGCAAGCGCGTCACGACATGATTCCCATCCTTCTCGACGCCTTTTGCGGCTTGACGTCGAAGGCGACGCAGATGCGCTCCTCGTCGCTACTGAAGGGGATGGTGCGGTGAAATACCGAGGACGGGAAGAAACATACATCGCCGACCTGCGGTCTGACCAACCGGGTCGGGAAGTTATTGTGCTTTTGCGGATAGTTGTCCCCATGCGTGCTGAGTTCGATGCAGCCTTCCTTTTCGTCGGCCAGCTGTTTAGGCATGGCGAGATAGACGGCACCACTGATCCAGCCTTCCTCATGGATGTGGGAGTCGAGGTGGCCACCTTGGCGCATGCGCACGTACCATGAGCTGCTGAACTCGATGTTCTCCGGAAATTCGCGGATGAAGGCGCAGTTCTGGTCCTTGTAGGTCAGGTAATAACGCCGTACGGTGTCGGCAATCAGTTCGGCCAGCTTGCGGAAAGAAGCTTCCGGCCGCTTGAACAGGTTGCCGGACGATTGTACGCCGTGATGCAGACGGCTTTGCATGCGGCTTTGCACGCGGCCGGTCGCTTCCACTTCATTGATATCGTGCAGCAGTTGCTTCAGCAGCGGGCTGTCAGGTTCGGCCAGTTCGTCGATGCGGCCGTGATAGACGAAGTCGAGCGGATTGTTGCAGAAGTTGTAGGTGTCCTCGACGCCGAAATTGATGGCGTGGTGGGTTGACAGCGTGGCCAGCAGGGGCGAGCAGCTGTTGGCATCGATGGCTTCCTGCAGCCTGGCGCGGAACTCGTCATAGCGTTCGGTCTTGTACAGACAGTAGAGTGTGCGTTCGCGCCAGTCGTCGAAGCGTGAACGTTCGAAATACGGGATGGCGCGTTCCAGTTCATTGTTGTCATACAGGAACACGGCTAGATTGTAATTGGCGCTGGCATTGTCGGGGTCGATGGCGAGCGCCTGATGGAAATGGGCGATCGCCTCGTTGATCCTGCCCCGATACCAGAGCGATTCACCGAGATTGCTATGCGCCTCGGCATAGTTCGGGTCGAGTGCGAGAGCCTGCTCGAAGCTTTTGATTGCGTCGTCGAGCAAACCCTCGTTACGCAGGGCGGTGCCAAGATTGAAATAGCCGCGAGCATCTGGATGAATGGCGATGGCGCTGCGGTAACTGGCGATGGCATCTTCCAGCTTACCTTGCAGTTGCAGGACGGCACCCAGGTTGCCGTGCGCCTCATAGAATCCTGGCTCGATCTGCGTGGCACGCCGATAGGCGGCAACTGCTTCGTCAAGCCGGCCGGCCTGTTGCAGTGCAAAGCCGAGATTGAAATAGGCGGGGGCTAGGTTGGGGCGCAGCATGACTGCCTTGCGATAGCTGGCGATGGCTTCTTCGTTCCTACCCAATTGGCCGAGCACGACGCCTAGATTGAAATGGATTTCCGCGACACGGCTGTCGATGGCGATGGCCTGACGATATACCTGTTCCGCCTCGCTGAACTTCTGCTGGTTCTCCAGTGCCACACCGAGCGCATTGTATAGGAAGAATGTGCCGGGATATTGCTGCAGCAGATGGCGGGCGGCGGTCTCGGCCTGCGCGAAACTGCCGCTGTTCAGCATCAGCATCAGAGATTGGATCTCGTACTGCGGAACGGTTCTGGCTTGCACATTCTGCATGTTCATGCTTCCTGATATTGCTGCGTGGAATCCGGGAGGCGGGCTTCACCGGATGCCGAAATTATATCCATTGTTACATAAGTGTAAATAAATTGTAACAATGATGGGGCTTGAAAAACGGCTTATGACCCTCATATCAAGGAGAGGCGCAAACGTTTTCATTCCGGAGAATCGTAATGACAGTAAAAGAATTGGAAAAACAGACACTTGGGTTTCAGGCTGAAGTCAAGCAGCTGTTGCATCTGATGATTCACTCGCTATACAGCAACAAGGAGATAGTCCTGCGCGAGCTGATCTCGAATGCATCCGATGCGGCGGACAAGCTGCGTTTCGAGGCGCTGTCCGACAACAGCCTTTACGGTGACGACAGCGATCTGAAGATACGGGTCAGTTTCGACAAGTCCGCACGTACCGTTACCATTTCCGACAATGGCATCGGCATGAGCCGCCAGGAGGTCATCGACAACATCGGAACCATTGCCAAGTCCGGCACCCGAGAGTTCTTGAATGCGCTAAGCGGTGACCAGAAAAAGGACGCCGCCCTGATTGGCCAGTTTGGTGTCGGTTTTTATTCCGCCTTCATCATCGCTGACCGGGTGACACTGGTGACGCGCCGCGCCGGTAGCAGCGAGGCGGTGCAATGGGAATCGACGGGAGAGGGAGAATATACGCTGTCCTCGGCCGACAAGGCGACGCGCGGAACGGATGTGATCCTGCATCTGCGCGAAGGGGAGGATGAGTTTCTCAATGACTGGAAACTGAAGACCATCATCCGCAAATATTCGGACCACATCGCGCTGCCCATCGTCATGAAGAAGACAGAGTGGAAGGATGGCGAGCAGGTGCCGACCGACGAGGATGAGGTCGTGAACAAGGCATCCGCGCTGTGGGCGAGACCCAAGAGCGAAGTCAGCGACGAGGACTACAAGGAGTTCTACAAGCACGTGTCGCATGATTTCGATGATCCGCTGGCCTGGAGTCATAACCGGGTGGAAGGCAAGCAGGAATACATATCGCTGCTCTATATCCCGTCGAAGGCGCCGTTCGATCTCTATGACCGCCAACAGCGCCATGGTGTCAAACTCTATGTCAAACGTGTCTTCATCATGGAGGATGCGCAAAAGCTGATGCCGCAATATCTGCGCTTCGTGCGTGGCGTCATAGACAGCGCCGACTTGCCGCTCAATGTGTCGCGCGAGCTTCTGCAGCACAGCAAGGATATTGATGCCATCAAGGCCGGGTCGGTGAAAAAGGTGCTGTCCCTGCTGGAGGATATGGCGGAGAACAGGCCGGAGGACTACCGCAAGTTCTGGAACGAGTTCGGACGTGTGCTGAAGGAAGGACCGGGCGAGGATTATTCCAACAGGGAGAAAATTGCGGGCCTGTTACGCTTTGCCTCCACGCATCTTGATACCGACGAGCAAATCGTCTCGCTCAAGGATTATGTGGCACGCATGAAGGAAGGGCAGGACAAGATCTACTACATCACCGCGGACAGCTTTTCCGCTGCTAAAAACAGCCCGCATCTGGAGATTTTCCGTAAGAAGGGCATCGAGGTACTGCTGATGTTCGATCGTGTCGATGAGTGGCTGCTGGGCAACCTGACCGAATTCGATGGCAAACCACTGCAGTCGGTAGCCAAGGGCGACCTTGATCTTGGCAAGCTGGAGGACGAGGCTGAGAAGGAGCGGCAAAGGAAGGTCGAGGACGAATATAAGCCCCTGCTAGAAAAGATCAAGGCCACGCTGGGCGACAGGGTGAAGGAAGTGCGCGTAACGCATCGTCTGACGGATTCGCCGGCCTGCCTCGTGGTCGGCGAGCATGAGCTGTCAGGCAATCTGGAACGACTGTTGAAGGCAGCCGGGCAGAAGACGCCGGACGTCAAGCCCGTGCTCGAGGTCAATCCGGGGCACCGCCTACTGGACCTGCTGAAGCA
>DATCJT010000087.1:0-1594 GCA_036562645.1 Methylophilaceae bacterium
GATTCCGCCCTGGGCGGCGATGACTTCGACCGCCGTATCTTCTGCTGGATACTGGAAGAGGCAAAACTCCCTCCCGTCAGCCCGGAAGATACACGCCTTCTGCTGACCAAGGCGCGTGAAGCCAAGGAATGGCTGACCGACCACGCAGAAGCACGCATTACCGGCCTCCTGCAGAGCGGCGATGTCGTCGACCTGACCCTGAGCAGCGCCAAGCTTAAGGAACTGACACAGCATCTCGTCGCCAAGACATTGAACCCGACCCGCAAAGCATTGCGCGATGCCGGCCTCGGTGTCGAAGACGTCAAAGGCGTCGTCATGGTCGGCGGTGCCACGCGCATGCCGCTGGTACGCCATGCGGTCGCCGAATTCTTCGGCCAGGAACCACTGACCAATCTGGATCCGGACAAGGTCGTCGCCCTCGGTGCGGCGATTCAGGCGAACGTGCTGGCCGGCAACCGCAGTGATGAGGACCTACTGCTACTCGACGTCATTCCGTTGTCGCTTGGCATTGAGACCATGGGCGGGCTGACCGAGAAAATCATCCTGCGCAACTCGACCCTGCCGATAGCCCGCGCACAGGATTTCACCACCTTCCGCGACGGGCAGACCGCGATGAGCATCCACGTCGTGCAAGGTGAGCGCGAGCTGGTATCGGACTGCCGCTCTCTGGCACGCTTCGAACTGCGCGGCATACCGCCGATGGCTGCAGGTGCTGCCCGCATCCGCGTGACCTTTCAGGTCGATGCGGACGGCCTGCTCTCGGTCAGCGCGCGCGAACAGACCAGCGGCGTCGAGGCCAACATCACGGTCAAGCCTTCCTATGGGCTGAGCGAGGACGAAATCGCTGACATGCTGCGCGCATCCTTCGATGCGGCAGAGGCCGACAAACGGGCGCGCGCGCTACAGGAAGCCCGTGTCGAGGCACAGCGCCTGCTAGAGGCCATCGACGGCGCGTTGCAACAGGACGGCAACCTGCTTTCAGAGGATGAACGGCAGAACATCGAAAGCCACATGGCAACCCTGCGCACGCTGATTGAGGACGACGATAGCCAGACACTGCACGATGCGGTGCAGGCCCTGAACAAGGCGACTGAGGAATTCGCCGCCCGGCGCATGGACGCTTCCGTGCGCAAGGCTCTGGCCGGGCAGAATCTGAACACACTGGAACTGTAGGAATATCGCCATGCCGCAAATCATCGTATTGCCCCATGTTGAGCTCTGCCCGGAAGGTGCCGCCTTCGAGGCGGAAAAGGGCGTCTCCATTTGCGACAACCTGCTCAATCACGACATCGACATCGACCATGCCTGTGACAAGGTCTGCGCCTGCACGACCTGCCATGTCATCGTGCGCGAGGGTTATGACTCGCTGAATCCGGCCGAGGAGCGCGAGGAAGACCTACTGGACAAGGCATGGGGCTTGGAACCCTACTCCCGCCTTTCGTGCCAGGCCATTGTCGGCGACAGCGACCTTGTCGTTGAAATACCTAAGTATTCGATCAATATGGCTAAAGAGAATCGCTGACCATTGTGACAGCCCAATCCGCATCTGGATTATCTTAGGCAATTGATAATGCGGATTTTCACTTAATTGCAC
>DATCJT010000108.1:0-1721 GCA_036562645.1 Methylophilaceae bacterium
AGGATCGGGATGTCGAGGAACTCGATGATGGTCGGCCCGGCAACGCTTGACGGCGGCCGGGTGACCGGCGCGGCAGGGATGCCCTGCACTTGCGTTGTGTACAGGCTCTGCCGGTCGCGGATCGCCGTGTACCGTTGCTCGCCATCATTCGTTTCCACGCGGGTAATGATCGCCCGGACCATTTTCGTGCCGGTCTGGACGAACACCGGATCGGACTCTGTGAGCCGCAGCCAGTTGTCGGGTAGCGAGAAATTCAGCTCGCCCTTCTGCTGTTCGACCATCAGCCCGTGCGTGCGAGCAACGACAGTTGCAGCTTCGTCGGCGGACAGCAAGACCGGGGTCTGCAATGACTGCTCGCCTTCAGCGCGCGTACCCTCGGGCCGTTCGCTGCGTTGCTTGTCGGTATTCAATCCGCCAGCGACATCGTAGTAGTTGAGATGCAGCACGCGCGGGATCGCGATGGGATCCCCTCGACGGCTGTCCCCATCCTCGACCGGCTCGCCGTTGTCGATCATGTCGGATTCAAGGATGGTGGCCTTCGCATCCCCGCCGCGTGGGACAAAGTGCACTTTCCCGCCAGCGCTGTTCGGGTCGAAGAAAAACACGCTGGACAGCGATTGCAGCGTGCCGCTGGCAGCATAGGCGTTGCCGATTGTCAGCCCTCGCACGGGCGTCCCGAAAATGTCAGACACGTCCACGCGCTCGCGGGGCATTGACGCGCGAAGACAGACGTTCTCTACAATTTCGCCGAGGAACGGCACGGAACTGATCAACGCCCCGGGGTCGTTGGTCAATTCGTAGTTGCGCAGCCGCCATTGCAGGCGGTTGCCACGGTTGCGCGCCATTGACACCAGCTGGCAATTCGCGCCTACACCGGCACGTAGCACATACTCCGTTTGATATCGGTCACGCTGATATCGCACGCAAAGATTCCCGGCCCTGATATACGACAGCACAATGTCGCTATCTGCAACGAACGCTGACCGCCGCTCGTCCATCGTGCATCGCATTGTCCGGATGCCGGATGGCAGCGTGGTGTGCGTCATGCCGGGGATGGTCGGATCGTACCAGTAGATTTTCGCGTCGTCCCCCTGATGGTAGGCGACAAACGGATTCATGTTCTGGTCGAACGCGAGCGCGACCTCGGTAATGCCCGGCGCAGTGAATAGCAGCGTTGGCGCCACCCCGGGCGCGCTCACGATTACGTCAACATCATCGCTCCCGGCCCTTTTCGTTGCCTGCAAGTGCCAGACTTTTACCATCAGGCCCTGCGATGGGTCATTCAGCGCAACGCCACCGAGTTCCCAATCCTGCAATTTGTCCTCGGGCAGCGGCCCCTTCACCGGGTAAGCGAACCCGCTGATGGCCGCAGTCGTTGAGAGTTGCCCATCCTGCGGGAGCATTACGCGTTGTCCATAGCTACGGTAACGGGAAGATCAAATACCTGCGTGGGGAGCTTCAGGAATGGCCCGTCCAGCAACATTTGGTGGACGCACCATGAGTTAGTATTTGCCGTGTGGCTCAAGGCGAGATTGATGCTGCGAATACCCGGCGCAGCGATGTTGCCGTTGTTGAGGGGCAACCGGATTGTTTGCAGCCGCTCCTTGCTGCCGGGAACGTAGGGGGCATCCACGCGGCTGGTGAAGTTGTTAGATGCGCTCCGTCCGGCAGGAGGAGAAGATGAGGACGGATCGTCGAACGTGGTTTGATCTGTCACGTGG
>DATCJT010000146.1:0-2296 GCA_036562645.1 Methylophilaceae bacterium
ATATATTCACTGCGAGGCGGACCAATACTTTGAAGTGGACGGGCAGTATCGGTTCGACGCAAGCAAGCTTCACGCGGCACATAGTGACTGTTTGCGGCGTGCCATTGCCGCGATGGATGCAGGTCGCTCCGTGGTCGTGGCAAACACGTTTACCCGCCGCTGGGAGATGGAGCCGTATCTGAAAGCGGCAAAGGAGCGCGGGATCAATGCTCGCATCGTGGAAACCACTGGAAACTGGCCGAACGTGCACGGCGTGCCAGAGGATGCTATCGCAAGGATGCGGGCGCGCTGGGAGCCTGTTGACCGCGACCTCGCCACCCAGCCCCAGGAGCCGCCCTCGCGCATTGTCCGTCCATCGGCCAAGCGTAACAGCGGCCTGGAACGTTAGTTAAGGGCAGTCACGAAGTAAGGGCCGCCAACAGCTTCCACTCTCCGCCGTGCCAGACGTACAGGCCGCCGTCATAGTCGTTGAACACGATGCGGACCTGCGTACCGGCTTCGTAGAACTGCCAGAAGTCGCCCTCGGCAACGTAGCGGGCGAGGTTGTTGTCCTGCCCTGCCCATGCCCCCGTTGCGCCAGTGCCCACGATATGCAGGTCGCCGTCGGACGGGCTGCCCGGCGGTGCGGTCTGGCCCATGTCGATGACCGCCGTCTGCAACAGCGCGTCTATCACGTTGAGCGCGAGGTTCAGGCCAGCGGCAGGGTCTTGCGTGTTTTCCGGGACGTAGGGGATGCCGGTGTTTGGGGTAGACATCAGATGGTGACCTCGATGTACGGGCCAAGCCCGGTGATCTGGTTGCGCTGCTGGACGCGGACTGTGACCGGCCCAGCAAACGCGGATAGTGACGTAGTGAGCGCGTTTGCTGTGGTGTCGTGTGTCTGCGTGGTGCTGCCGTCCGTTAGCGTGACGCGGTAGCCTTGGAAGTAGGCGCCCATCGCGACGTTCGCACCTGCGCCAAGCCTGCCGACGCCCTGCCACGAAATGACGGCATCCGTTCCATCGCGGCGTGCGGACAGATACGCCGGTCGGCGCTCGGTCTGCGATGCACCGGTGAATGTGACCGTCGTGATCGTGGCCTCGTCAATCGGGCGCCCAAGCGTCGCCGCGCGGAAGGTCAGGTCGCGGCCAAGCCACGCCAATTCAGCCGGGATGAACATGGCGGTGTCCAGAAGCACGAATCGCTCGCCGATGCTGTGCGCAACCGCATCCGTGCCCAGCCGGCCGCGCAGCCAGTGCCCCACATCCCAGACGCCCGGCGTCACTTCGTCCACGTCCGCGAAATTGACGATCTCGTCGCCGATGATCGCCCTGTTGCGCCGGTTGAGCATTCCGGCAAGGTTCGTGCTGGTCAGCGGCTCGTTGGGCGTTTTGATCAGGATTTCGCACCGGTTCACAGTGTCCGGGAACTCGTGCGGGTGATCGCCCAGCGGGGTCATCAGTTCGCCGATGACGCTGCCGGTTTGGGTTGTCTGCCCGTCGATATAGTTCTGTCCGCCGTCCAGTGACAGCTCGACGTAAGCGCCGGGCCACGCTGGCATGACGCCGGACACGGCGAGGTAGAACCCGAGCTGATCGTGCGTGTCGCGCAGGATCGGGATGTCGAGGAACTCGATCAACGTCGGACCGGCTATGCTCGACGGCGGCCGTGTGACTGGTGCGGCCGGGATGCCCTGCACCTGCATCGTGTAGAGGCTCTGTCGATCACGCAGGGCCTTGTATCTCTGTTCGCCGTCGTCCGTCTCCACCTTGGTGATGATCGCACGGACCATCTTCGTGCCTGTCTGCACGAACACCGGATCGGACTCTGTGAGTCGCAGCCAGTTGTCGGGCAGCGAGAAGTTCAGCTCACCCTTCTGCTGCTCGACCATCAGCCCATGCGTGCGGGCAACGACAGTTGCAGCTTCGTCGGCGGACAACACGACCGGGGTCTGCAATGACTGCTCGCCATCGGCACGAGTGCCCTCCGGCCGCTCGCTCCGCTGCTTATCGGTGTTCAGGCCGCCCGCAACATCGTAGTAGTTCAGGTGCAGAACGCGAGGGACGCCGATGGGATCGCCACGCCGGGTGCTGCCTTCCTCAATCGGCTCCCCGTTGTCGATCATGTCATCTTCGTAGATCGTTGCCTTCGCATCAGCACCGCGCTGGACGAAGTGGACGCGGCCGTTCGCGGATTTCGGGTCGAAGAAAAATATCGATGACAGTGACTGTAGGCTGCCCGAAGCCGCGTACGCATTGCCGATTGTGAAGCCGCGCACGATGCGCTGCCAGTCCATGAGAGATAGGCCCAGCCGCTC
>DATCJT010000122.1:0-1810 GCA_036562645.1 Methylophilaceae bacterium
TTCCGATCTGCTCGTCAGTCAGTACTTTGATGTTCATGCTTTCTCCCGCGCCTTGAGCATTGCATCGGCCACCATGTAGGCGGCGTGCGCAATAATGTCAGGCCCGCTCATTTGCGTGCGCATTCGCAACTGGTCGGTCCAGTGCCATGCCGAGCTTGAATACCCTTCGTTGACGGGTTCGGCTATGAGCGCCGCCATCGCCTTCGCCGCGAAGTAATCGCGCAGGGACATGTCAGGAAACGTCGGGTATCCGGCTCGCATCATGTCGTCGGCGCTGGTGCCGGTGTAAGGTTTTCGTTGGTCAGTCATTGCTCGCCCTCCTTGCTCATTGCGGCGTCGATGACGGCGTCCAGGTCATCGCCGTCGATTTCTTCCGAGTGCGTGTAGACCACTGCGCTCATGCCGTAGTCCATCGAGCCAAGACCGAGCACGACCGCAACGTCATCGACGCGCTTACGAATATCAGTTGCCATGCTCGCCTCCACTTTGTGCCCCGCACCTCCGGCATACCATGACGCGCAGCGTGCGCCGCTGGTTGGCATCCAGAATCTTTCTAAGGACGTATCCTGCGCAATCGCCTTTCACATCCAACCCCCTGAGCGGTTCTGGGTTGACCGGGCCGGTTTCATAGACCGGCTGGAAGTTGTGGCCGAACAGGAAGCCCGCCACGCCTGTGCATTTGTTACGCATGCTCGCCCTCCTGAGCGGTGGTGCGCTTCCCGATCTCGGCAGCGGCGCGGACAATGGCGCGGCGAGTGGCGGCCATGCGGTCCGACGATTCTTCATCGAACTGTTCGCCGTAGTCGTCGTCATCACGCACGATTGCTCGACCACCGAACGGAACCGGCTCGATTTCAATGTGCAGCCTCACCGCCAGCCGCAGCGCATCGCCGTCATCGGTGAGCGGATTCCACCTTGCGGTTCCCCCATGGCAATGCTTATTGTTGGGAACAACCCCGAAGTATTTCTCTCCTGTGTTCGCGTTGTGAATTAGCGCAACGTTGCCGGCTGCTTTAGCCGCCATCTCAAGCATTTCGCGGTCAGTCATTGATCGCCTCCTTCCCACTCTTCCCGCGCGCCCGGTCGATGGCGGGTGGTGCGGGGAGCGGGCGCCAGTGTGTAAGCCATGCTGGGTCGAGAAACTCGGTATGCTCGTCCTCAAACCAACCTTCATCGGGCGCATAGTCAGGATCTGAGCGACGAGCGAGTCCGATCCAGCCTCGATCACTGTGGACCAAGAACCACGCCTCATTGGGCGCCGTCTCTATCGGCTGCCAGCCGTCCCCCCGCGCCGCTTCGAGGGCGGCGCAAATTGCAGGGATATCGTCGGCAGCTATGTATCCATCACCTGTCAAAAAGCTGCGTAAGACGGTTTCAATGTCATGAGTGTTCATTTCATCTCCTCAATCATTCGCCTGCCGACCTCTGCGGCAGCGCGGACAATGGCTTGGCAAAGCGGCTCAGGGCGCAACGTTGCGCGGCCGTGAGACCTGGGAATGTGGCCGGGTCGATCTGCTCCATGACTGCCAGCATTGCCTGATACTCGTCCATGTCCACTTCGCTCGGCTCCACGCTCGCGGCAGGTTGCCCGTAGCGAGCGAGCAGGGCGCGGGCGAATTGCCGATACCCCCACTGCTTGAGCATCCCGCCAGCGCCATCCGGCATAGATGCTGCGATAGCGTCGATCTCCTCGTCGCTCGGCTCGGCTTGAGGAGCCGCCCGCTTCTCCGCGTCATCCAACGCCTTAGCCAATACGACGCACGCAGCAGGAAACCAGCCTCCCAAGCCGTCCTGCAAAGCCTGCTTGGCG
>DATCJT010000125.1:0-46872 GCA_036562645.1 Methylophilaceae bacterium
TTGCAAAATTCCAAACGGTCAGCGATGCTGGATGACGGGCGGTTTTGCCACCCCGCGGAGTGGTTTCACTGGGAATTATTGGATGAATTGCAAGACACTTATCACAAGTGCTTGATTTTTTGGAGGCGCGTGCCGGAATCGAACCGGCGTAAACGGCTTTGCAGGCCGCTGCATAACCACTTTGCTAACGCGCCGTACCTTGATCGGCCATGCTCTAGCAAAAAAGGGAAAGCAGAACTTTTATGCTTTCCCTTTTCTTTGGAATCTGGAGCGGGAAACGAGTCTCGAACTCGCGACCTCAACCTTGGCAAGGTTGCGCTCTACCAACTGAGCTATTCCCGCGTCGTTGTCAGAAGCCAGAATTTTAGCGGTTTTCACGCCGGTGTCAACACCATTTTAACGATTTTTTTCACCCCCGATTTGCGGCCAGGCGGCTCTCAAATAATAAGCCATTGACAGCAATGTCAAAAATGCCGCGACATAAATCAGCAGCTCGCCCAAAAATTTTACATCAATCGGACCGATGGGATCGTAATAGAGCAGCAACAGGATGGCAGCCATCTGTGCCGCCGTCTTCACCTTGCCCACACTAGCGACGGCGACACTGTTTCTTGCGCCGATGCCAGCCATCCATTCACGCAATGCGCTGATGGCGATTTCACGACCGATGATGATGAGCGCGACGATGGCGCCGGTTCGTTCCAGTTCTACCAGCAGAATCAGCGCTGCCGCCACCATCAGCTTGTCTGCCACCGGATCGAGAAAGGCTCCGAAAGCGGAGGTCTGATTCAGCGCACGCGCAAGATAGCCATCGAACCAGTCGGTAATGGCGGCCAGCGCGAAAATAAACGTAGCCGAGAAATTGACCCAGTGCGGGTCAATGTAAACATCAGGCATGTAGAAAATGCCGACGAATACCGGTATCAGCAGAATGCGCAACCAGGTCAGGCTGTTGGGTATGTTCCAGTTCATCTATTGTGGCTCCTCATCCCGCGCATGCGCGATCAATGCAATTGCTCGTAAATTTTTTCGGCCAGCTGCTGGCTGATGCCATCAACCTGTGCCAGCTCATCGATGCTGGCGTTTCTGACCCCCTCCAGACCACCGAAGCGCATCAGCAGGCGCTGACGTCGCTTGGCGCCGACGCCGTGTATCTCTTCCAGCGAGGAGCGCACACGCGCCTTGCCGCGACGCACCCTGTGGCCGGTGATGGCAAAACGGTGCGCCTCGTCCCGTATCTGCTGCAACAAGTGTAACCCGGGATGGTCCTTTTTCAGACTGACCGGCGTATCGCGGTCGGCGAAAAACATCTGTTCCAGTCCCGGCTTGCGCTCTTCCCCCTTGGCGATACCGATCAGCTGTATGTCTGACAGACCGACCTCACGCAGCACCTCGACGGCGACGCCAAGCTGTCCCTTACCACCGTCGATGAAAACCAGATCCGGCACCTTACCCTCTCCGGCTGCCACCTTTTTGTAACGTCGTGTCAGCACCTCGCGCATGGCGGCATAATCGTCACCCGGTGTAATGCCGGTGATGTTGTAACGCCGATACTCGCCATTCTGCATGGCGCCATGGTCGAACACGACGCAGGAAGCCACGGTCGCCTCACCCATGGTATGGCTGATATCGAAACATTCGATGCGTTCTGTACTGTCCGCCAAATCCAGTGCCTCGCGCAGCGCCTGCAGTCGTGCCTGCTGGTTCGCCTGCGAGGCGGTGCGCTGCTGCAGCGCCAGCTCGGCATTAGTCTGTGCCATTTTCAGCCAGACCTTCTTGTCGCCAATGGCGCGAGTGACGATGCGCACCCGCCTGCCCGCCTGCTCGCTGAACACCTCTTCCAGGGCTTCGGTATCGACCGGCACACCGACGATAATGAGGGGGGGCATCTTCTGTCCGACATAATGCTGCTCCAGAAACGCCTCGGTCAGCATCTCGATATCGCAGCCATCGGCATTTTTCGGAAAGAAGCTCTTGTCGCCGATATGTCGGCCACCGCGTATCATGACCAGATTGACGCAATACTCGCCGCCCTGCGCGGCGCAGGCGATGATGTCGGCATCATTGACGTTGAAATCACTGACGAACTGCCGTGCCTGCACCTGTCGCAGACTCTGCATACGGTCGCGGTAGATAGCCGCCAATTCGTATTCCTGCCGCCCTGCTGCCTCCATCATCTTGCTTTCAAGCTCCTGCATGACCTGCTGCTCACGTCCTTGCAGGAACAATGCGGCATGCTGCACGTCACGCCGGTAATCCTCCACCGAGATGTAATCGACACAGGGCGCAGTGCAGCGCTGGATCTGGTATTGCAGACAGGGACGCGACCGATTGGCGAACACGGTGTTTTCACAGGTACGCAGACGAAAGACCTTCTGCAATAACTGAATACTCTCACGAACCGCCGTCGCACTGGGGAACGGCCCGAAATAGGAATTGCCGCGGCGTTGCGTGCCGCGATGAAATGCGAGCCGGGGAAACTCGTCACCGGTCAGCACGATGTAGGGATAGGACTTGTCGTCACGAAACAGCACGTTGTAGCGCGGCATGTGACTCTTGATCAGATTGTTCTCGAGCAACAACGCTTCCGCTTCGGAACGCGTCACCGTGGTCTCGATGCGCGCGATGTTACTGACCATGAGACGAGTGCGCGGGCTGGCCAGCGTCTTGACGAAATAGGACGACACCCGCTTTTTCAGATCCTTCGCCTTGCCGACATAGATCACCTCGTCCTGTGCATTGATCATGCGATAGACGCCTGGCAGATTGGGAAGGGATTTAAGAACGGGTTTGGGATCGAAACTCATGACTCATCAGAAATGCCGAAAAACATGCCGGACAGCATGTGCCCGGCCGTTTCAAAACTGCTTATTCGTCCAGCAGATTCCCTGCCACCGCCCAGTTCTCTTCCTTCACTTCATCGAACACGATGTAGGTATAGGACCTGGGCTTGTTTGCGATACGCTCCATGGTATCGGTGATTTCCTTGGCGATCCTGTCCTTTTGTTCACGGGTCAGGGAACCTGCCAGTTTGACGTTGATGTAGGGCATATCTACCTCCTTATCTCCTGTTGTATGGACTCAAACACGGAATGGAACATGGCCTCGGTCAACCGCCGAGTCTGCGTGTTGTAGCGGCTGCAATGGTAACTGTCATACAACACGCGGCCATCCGGCAGGACATGACGCGCGCCATGCCCGAACCTGAACGCGCCAGGCTTGAGGCCGAGCGCCTTCAATACCGCCTGGTGGGCGACATTGCCCAGCGCCAGTATCACCAGGTCTTGCGGCAGGCCCGCGAGCTCTGCCGCAAGATAACGGTTACATGCATTGATCTCCGCACCCGTCGGCTTGTTCTCCGGCGGCAGACACTTGACCGCATTCGTGATGCGGCAGTCGATCAGCTGCAGGCCATCATTGGCAGCAATGGAGGCCGGATTGCTGGCATAGCCGAATTTGTGCAGCGTCTCGTACAGCAGTATGCCGGCATAATCCCCGGTGAACGGTCGCCCGGTGCGGTTGGCGCCATGCATACCGGGCGCCAGCCCGACTATCAGCAGCCTTGGACGGTCGTCACCGAAAGGAGGGACCGGGCGCGCGAAATAGTCCGGGTATTGCAGCCTGACTTCATCCAGAAAGCCGGCAAGCCGCTCGCAGCGCCGACAGCCAATATCGAACTTCTGTGTCATCCGTTCCTCTTGTCAGTTTCTGCGGACTGTCCGGTCAGCCAGCAGCCATCCGCATCCTTGTGTCCATCGTGAACGAACTCAGGCTGCAGGTTGACATGCTGAATGCCGAACTCTTCCGCCAGCATCCGGCGCATGTCCTGCAGCGTCCGAGGCCACGCGCTTTCTCGCGCAATCACGACATGTGCCGACAATGCCACCACCTCGCTCGACAATGACCAGATCCGCAGATGATGCACATCCTCCACGTTCGCGAACGCCGTCATCCTTTGCCGCACGGTATCGAGTTCCAGATGAGGCGGCACGCCTTCCATCAGCATGTGCACGACCTCTCGCAACAGTCTGAGGGTGGAAAAGAGAATCAGCAATGCGATCAGGATGGACAGCAAGGCATCGATCAGCACCCAGCCGGTAAAATAAATGACGATACCCGCTGTCAATGCGGCAATGGAGCCTAACAGATCTCCCATGACATGGAGCAGCGCGGCACGGTGATTGATGGTGTGCTGTTTGTAATGCAGATGCCTTGCCACATACACGTTGACCAGCAGACCGATGAAGGCGATCAGCATCACACCCGAAGCGGATACGGCATGTGGTGACCGTATCCGTTCCACCGCCTCGAACATGATGGCGACCACGACACCCAGCATGAGCAGGGTATTGAGCAGCGCCACCAACACCTCGGCTCGCAACAATCCGTAACTATGTCTGGCGCTCGCGGGTCTACCCGCGACCCAGGCACCGAACCAGGCCAGTGCCAGCGCCGCGGCATCCGACGCCATGTGCCCGGCATCCCCCAACAACGCCAGCGAGCCGGTCAGCCAGCCGCCCACAGTCTCGATGACGGCGAACCCTGCAATCAGCAACATGGGCAGCAGCAGAACGCTGTGCCCATGCCGGTCATGCTCATGCGAATGATGATGGTGGTGTGCCATAGGGCATAATGCTAGCAGTCCCGCCGCCAGTCTCCAATGCGGCCAGCCAATTTATGCCTGCCGCTGCCGAGTTCCGGCCACAAAAAAACAAAGGGCACCCGAATCGGATGCCCTCCCTTCACTGACTGATCGAAGGAATTACAGTGTCTTGGCCTTGTCCGCTTTCTGGCAACGTTCTCCCTTCACCTTGCGCTTGTGCTGTTCCCACTTGTCACGCATGGCCTGCCGCTCGGACTGGTCGATGAAACCGTCACCATTGGCATCCATGCGCCTGAAATGTTGCTCCATGCGCTTTTCCTGCGCGGTACGGAACTCGTCATAGCTGATTTTGCCGTCCTGGTCGGCGTCCAGCTTCTGCCAGACCTGGCCGTGCTTGTGCTGATGCTTGGCGTCTGCCGAATCGTTAGCATAGGCGCTACCGATGCCGAGGAGTGCAATTGCTGCCGTCATACCGATGATTTTGTTCAGAGTCATTGTCTATTCCTTTCATGATGCATTTGCGATGCTTGCACTGGTTCAAACGCCTGCCACATACATTCGGTTGACCATCCGTAACCGGAACTTGCATAAGGATGGAATACAATAGCGTATTCATGGTCAGACAGTCACCATTCCATTACAGAAGGATCACATCATGAACATCGGTCGTTTACTCATCGCCATCCTGCTGTCAGGCAGCCTGTCGGCCATAGCCGACGAGAAGGTGGTCGCCATGCGCACCATCAGCGAAACCGGCATCGGTAAGATCATCGGCATCGTCAAGCTGTCGGACAGCGATCGCGGACTCGTCATCTCACCAGACCTCGCAGAGCTGCCGCCAGGCATGCGCGGTTTCCATATTCACGAAAATCCGAGCTGTGCCGCGCTGGAAAAGGACGGCAAGCCAGTCGCAGGACTCGGGGCCGGGGGTCACTATGACCCGACGCACAGTGGCAAGCATGCCGGACCGGCAGGCGATGGTCACGCCGGAGACTTACCGGCATTGTCCGTTGCCGCTGACGGTACCGCCACCCATACGGTCATCGCGCCCAAGCTGAAGATCGCCGACATCATTGGTCGTGCCATCATCATCCACGCCGGTAGCGACAATTACAGTGACAATCCCCAACCGCTCGGCGGCGGCGGCGCACGCATCGCCTGCGGCATCATCGAATAGTCACCCTTTCCGATGCTCAGCTATCGTCATGCCTTCCACGTCGGCAATCATGCCGACGTGCTGAAACATATGGTTCTACTGCAGGTGCTGAACCATGCCACGCAGAAGGACAAGCCGTTCTGGTATATCGACACCCATGCCGGAGCAGGCAGCTATGCGCTGGACAAGGGTTATGCGGTGCAGAATGCGGAGTTCAGCGGCGGCATCGGTCGCCTGTGGGATGCCAGGGAACTGCCCCAGCCGCTCACAGACTATGTCGGTCTGATCCGTCGCTGCAATCGGGATCAGGAGCTCAGATTCTATCCCGGTTCCCCCGTGCTGGCATTCCACGCAATACGTCCGGACGACCGTCTGCGGCTGTTCGAGCTGCATCCCAGCGATCACAAGCTACTGCTGCAGGCATTCGGCAGGCTGTCCGCCAGCAGCCGTCAGGTCATGATCATGGCGGAAGACGGTTTCGCCGGCATCAAGGGACTGCTGCCCCCGCCACCGCGACGCGCCGTCGTCCTGATTGATCCGCCCTATGAGGAGAAGAAGGACTATCAGCGTGTCGTCGATATGCTGAGGGATAGCCTGCGGCGCTTCGCCACCGGCACCTACATCGTTTGGTATCCGATCCTGCAAAGACCGGAGCCGCAACAGATGTTGCAGAAACTGAAAAAGCTGTCGCTGAAGAACTGGTTGCATGTTGGCCTGACGGTCCGCTCCCCCACCGCCGATGGTTTCGGCATGCATGGCAGCGGCCTTTTCATCGTCAATCCGCCATGGACGTTGCCCGCCCTGCTGAACGAGACCATGCCCGTACTGACGGAATATCTGGCCGTGGACCAGGGGGCGGGATACCAGCTTGAATCACATATCAGCTGATGCGTGTCTGGCATGATTTCCGCGCGGGTTCTGCAAGGCTGACCATCCTTGGTCAGCATCTCGCCCACATGTCCCGGAATTAAGTCATTACATGGGAAAGCGCTTTTGCTATCATTTGCAGCCTGTTTTTAATCTGACATCTTTACGGAAATCCCTCATGCAAGATACCAATTCCCGTCCACGCATGCCGCTGATGAGCGCCATCCTGTTCGGTAGCCGCTGGCTGCAACTGCCACTCTATCTCGGCCTGATCATCGCGCAGGCAGTGTTCGTGTTCCATTTCGTTGTCGAGCTGACCCATCTGGTGGAAAAGGTCCCGCAACTTACTGAGGCGGACATTATGCTGGTCGTACTGGGACTGATCGACGTCGTCATGATTTCCAACCTGCTGATCATGGTCATCATCGGTGGCTATGAAACATTCGTCTCGCGCCTCAACCTGCAGGGGCATCCGGACGAACCGGACTGGTTGTCCCATGTCAACGCCAACATTCTGAAGGTCAAGCTGGCAACAGCCATTATCGGCATTTCTTCCATCCATCTGCTGAAGACCTTCATCAACGCGCAGAACCTGGATCAGAAGACCATGATGTGGCAGACCATCATCCACATCGCCTTCATCCTTTCTGCCGTCTCCATCGCTTATATCGACAAGCTGATGTCGCATTCTGCACATCCCGAAAAATCGCACTAGGCGATTATGCGAAACAAAAAGGCGGCCATAGGGCCGCCTTTTTGTTTGCCGTTTCCGGGCTAGGTTGTGGCATGAATAGCTGCAATACTACGCCATTGCCGAGGTCCGCTCTCATGGATGGACTCCCCACGGCAGTCGACCGCCACGGTCACCGGCATGTCCTTCACTTCGAATTCGTAAACCGCCTCCATGCCGAGGTCATGGAATGCCAGCACGCGCGCCGACCGGATCGCCTTCGCCACCAGATATGCGGCTCCACCGACAGCGATCAGATAGACCGAGCGATGACGACGTATGGCCTCGATCGCCTCATCTCCGCGTTCCGCCTTGCCGATCATGCCGAGCAATCCGGTTTTTTTCAGCATGATCTCGGTGAACTTGTCCATGCGCGTGGCCGTCGTCGGTCCGGCAGGACCGACAGGTTCATCGCCTATGGGATCGACGGGGCCGACGTAGTAAATAAAACGGTTTGTAAAATCCAGTCCGTCCGGCAGAGGCTTGCCCTCGACCAACAGTTCGACGATGCGTTTGTGCGCGGCATCGCGGCCGGTCAACAACCTGCCGGACAGCAGCAAGGTCTCGCCCGGGCGCCAGCTCTCGACATCCTGCGGCGTCAGCGTGTTCAGATCGATCCGTCGCGCCTGTGGATCCGGCGACCATGTCACCTCCGGCCAGTCACTCAGATCCGGCGGCGTCTGCGTCGCCGGGCCGCTGCCGTCCAGCGTGAAATGGGCATGGCGGGTGGCTGCGCAGTTGGGAATCACCGCCACTGGCAACGATGCCGCGTGCGTCGGATAATCGAGGATTTTCACGTCCAGCACCGTAGTCAGGCCGCCGAGTCCCTGCGCACCGATCCCGAGCGCATTGACCTTGTCATGGATTTCGATGCGCAGTTCCTCGATATGATTACGCGACCCTCTCTCCTTCAGCATCGGCATGTCGATACCGTCGAGCAACGCCTCTTTCGCCAGCAGCATGGCCTTTTCCGCCGTGCCGCCGATGCCGATGCCGAGAACGCCGGGCGGGCACCAGCCTGCTCCCATGTCCTCGACCTGTGACAGCACCCAGTCCACAATGCTGTCGGACGGATTGAGCATGCCCAGCCGCGCCTTGTTCTCGGAACCGCCACCCTTGGCTGCCAGCCTGACGCTGACCTTGTCGCCCGGCACCAGACGCACATGCGTCACCGCCGGCGTATTGTCGAAGGTGTTCTTCCGCCGTCCGGCCGGGTCACTGACGATGGAAGCGCGCAACGGATTCTCCGGCAACAGGTAGGCACGCCGTACGCCCTCGTTAATCAGGGCCTCGATGTCGGCACCCGGCTCCCAGCGTACCTCGGTGCCGACATCGACGAAGGCGACGACGATGCCGGTATCCTGGCAAATCGGCCTTCTGCCTTCGGCACACATGCGCGAATTGGTCAAAATCTGCGCGATGGCGTCGCGCGCGGCAGGTGACTGCTCCATTTCATAGGCAGCGCCCAGCGCACGGACGAAATCTTCCGGATGGTAATAGGACATGAACTGCAGAGCGTCGGCAACGCTCGCAATCAGGTCCTCGCTTCTGATCAGAGTCACACCACCGCCTGCTTCAGCTGATCCAAAATGGCCGGATTATCCAGTGTCGAGATGTCGGAAGTGATCTCCTCGCCCTTAGCCAGTGACCGCAACAAGCGTCGCATGATCTTGCCCGAACGCGTTTTCGGCAGGTTCTCGCCGAAGCGGATCTCGTCCGGCTTGGCGATCGGCCCGATTTCCTTGCCGACCCAGTCGCGCAGTTCAGCGACGATGCGGCTCGCTTCCTCGCCTTCGGGACGCGTGCCCTTCAGCACGACATAGGCCACGACCGCCTCGCCCTTGACATCATGTGGCTTGCCGACGACCGCTGCTTCCGCGACCAGCGGATGCGCCACCAGCGCTGACTCGATCTCCATGGTGCCGAGACGATGACCTGACACGTTGAGCACGTCATCGATGCGGCCCATGATCGTGAAATAACCGGTCTCGGCATCGCGCACTGCACCGTCACCAGCCAGATACAGCTTGCCCCCCAGATCGGCCGGGAAATAGGATTTTTTGTAACGTTCCGGATCACCCCAGATGGTGCGTATCATGGATGGCCATGGCTTCTTGATGACGAGCAAGCCGCCCTGCCCCCACGGCAGCTCCTGACCGGTCTCATCCACCACGGCGGCCTGTATGCCGGGCAACGGCAGCGTACAGGAACCTGGAACCAACGGTGTCACCGGTAGCGGCGAAATCACGTGCGCACCGGTCTCGGTCTGCCAGAATGTATCCATGATCGGGCAGCGACGGCGGCCGACTTCCTCGTAGTACCACACCCATGCTTCCGGATTGATTGGCTCGCCGACCGAACCGAGCAGGCGCAGACTGGAAAGATCGAACTGCTTCGGATGAACGGCAGGATTGCTGGCGGAGGCCTTGATCAGAGAACGGATTGCGGTCGGTGCCGTATAAAAGATGCTGACCTTGTGACGGTCCACCATCTGCCAGAAACGACCGGCATCGGGGTAGGTCGGAACACCTTCGAACACGACCTGCGTCATGCCGAGCGCCAGCGGTCCGTAGGCGACATAGGTGTGGCCAGTGATCCAGCCGACGTCGGCCGTACACCAGAAGACATCGTTGTCCTTGCCGTCGAACACCCAGCGCGTGGTGTTCATCGCCTGCAGCAGGTATCCTGCTGTCGAATGCTGGACGCCCTTGGGCTTACCGGTGGAACCGGAGGTGTAGAGCAGGAACAGGGGATGCTCAGCATCGACCCAGACTGGGTCGCATTCATCGCCGACATCCGCGATCAGGTCGTGCCACCAGATGTCGTTGACATTCCATGCGATATCGATACCGCTACGGCGATATACCACCACCTTTTCGACACCCTCGCATCCCGGCATCTGCAGGGCCTCATCCACTGCCGGCTTCAGTGGCAGCGAGCGCCCGCCGCGGAACTGACCGTCCGCCGTCACGACGACGCGCGCACCTGTATCCTGGATGCGTTCCTGCAGACTCTTGGCCGAGAACCCGCCGAAAACGACGGAATGCGTCAGACCGAGTCGTGCACATGCCTGCATCGCGGTAATCGCCTCTACCCCCATCGGCATGTAAATCAGGACGCGGTCACCGACCCTCAGGTCGAGCTTTTTCAGGCCGTTGGCGAAACGGCAGACACGGCGGTGCAGCTCCCGGTAACTGACATGCGTGACTTCGCCATCGTCGGCCTCGAAGATGATGGCCGTCTTGTCGCCGCGTTTCGTCAGGTGTCGATCCAAGCAGTTGTAGGAGGCATTCAGCTCACCGTCGTAGAACCAGCGGTAGAACGGAGGATTCGTATCGTCCAGCACCTGCGTGAACGGCCTCTTCCAGTCCAGCAGCTCGCGCGCAAGCCTCGCCCAGAAGCCTTCATAATCACGCTCTGCCTCGTCGCACAACGCTCGATAGGCCTGCATGTCCGGTATCGCCGCCTGCGCCTTCACCACATCACTCGGCTCAAACAAACGGGTTTCATGCATTACCGATTCGATCGAACTCATGACTACACTTCTCCTCCGAACAGTTTTTTGTCATCCCGGCTCCAGGAACCGTATCCCAATATGGCAAAAAGCCCATTGTCACCGGGCAGTGAATGGGCTTCTTGCTAACTATGCGGCCTTTTCGGCAACCTTGTTATCTGGCGACCTTGGCCAGCGTGTTCCAGGTATCGATCAGCGTATCCGGGTTCAACGACATGGTCTGGATACCCTGTGCCATCAGCCATTCGGCAAAATCGACATGATCGGATGGCCCCTGA
This sequence comes from Methylophilaceae bacterium, assembly GCA_036562645.1. Taxonomy (GTDB): domain Bacteria; phylum Pseudomonadota; class Gammaproteobacteria; order Burkholderiales; family Methylophilaceae; genus UBA6140. The sequence goes on from DATCJT010000125.1 coordinate 11,149, forward strand.
CCGCAGATGCCGACATACTTGCCCTTGCTGTTGCAGGTCTGAATCGCCATGGCGAGCAGTTTCTTGACCGCCGCGTTGCGCTCGTCAAAGCTGTTGGCAACGAGGCTGGAGTCACGATCCAGTCCGAGGCTCAGCTGTGTCAGGTCATTGGAACCGATGGAGAAGCCGTCGAAGTACTCGAGGAACTCCTCCGCCAGCAGCGCATTGGACGGGATCTCGCACATCATGATCAGGCGCAGGCCGTTCTCACCTCGCTTGAGGCCATGCTTCTCCAGCAGTTCGATCACGCTACGTGCTTCTTCCAGCGTACGTACGAAAGGAATCATCAGTTCGATGTTGGTATAGCCCAGCACATCACGCGCCCTCTTCATCGCCTCGCATTCGAGCGCGAAGCATTCGCGGAAATCGCTGGAGATATAGCGGGCTGCGCCACGGAAGCCGAGCATCGGATTCTCTTCGATCGGCTCGAACAGTTTTCCCCCGATCAGCTTGCGGTATTCATTGGACTTGAAGTCCGACAGGCGCACGATGACCTTGTTCGGCCAGAAGGCTGCTGCCAGCGTCGATACGCCCTCGGTGATCTTCTCGACGTAGAAGGTACGCGGGTCGGCATAGCCGCGGGCACGCTCCGCCACTGCGTCATGCAGTTCATGCGGCACCTGGTCGCAGCGCAGGATGGCCTTGGGGTGAACACCGATCAGGTTATTGATGATGAATTCCAGTCTGGCGAGACCAACACCGGCGGAAGGCAGCTGAGCGAACTCGAAGGCCAGCGACGGATTGCCGACGTTCAGCATCAGTTTCACCGGCAGCTCCGGCAGCGACTGACGTTCCTGCACGGTCTTCTCGAACGGCAGCTCGCCTTCGTAGACATAGCCAGTGTCGCCTTCCGCACAGGACGCGGTGACGATCTGGTTTTCCGTCAACTTGCTGGTCGCATCGCCGCAGCCGACGATGGCCGGGATGCCCAGCTCACGGGCGATGATCGCAGCGTGACAGGTGCGGCCGCCGCGGTTGGTGATGATGGCCGCCGCCTTCTTCATGACCGGCTCCCAGTTCGGGTCGGTCATGTCGGTGACCAGCACGTCACCTGCCTTGACCAGATGCATGTCATTGGCGCTTTCCACGATGCGTACTGGACCAATGCCGATCTTCTGGCCGATGGCGCGACCTTCGGCCAGTACCTTGCCACGCTGCTTCAGCGTGAACTTCTCGATGGCCTTGTCCTCGGCACGCGACTTCACCGTCTCCGGACGTGCCTGCACGATATAGAGCTTGCCGTCCAGGCCATCCTTGCCCCATTCGATATCCATCGGACAACCGTAGTGCTTCTCGATCTCAATGGCATGGCGCGCCAGTTCCAGTACTTCCGCGTCAGTCAGGGAAAAGCGGTTGCGCTCTTCCGGTGTCGTTTCCACGACCTTGACCGAACGTCCGGCCGAGCGTTCATCGTTGAATACCATGCGCTGCAGCTTGGAGCCCAGACCACGGCGTATCAGCGCGGGATAGCCGGCCTGCAACTGCGGCTTATGCACATAGAACTCGTCTGGATTGACCGCGCCCTGTACCACCATCTCGCCCAAACCATAGGAAGACGTGATGAACACCACATCACGGAAACCGGACTCGGTGTCCAGCGTGAACATGACACCGGATGCACCGAGGTCGGAACGCACCATGCGTTGCACACCGGCAGACAGGGCGACCTCAATGCCGCTATAGCCGGAATGTACACGGTAGGAGATGGCACGGTCGTTATAAAGCGAGGCAAAGACTTCCTTGATCGCATGCAGAATGTTGTCTATGCCCTGAATATTGAGGAAGGTTTCCTGCTGGCCCGCGAACGAGGCATCCGGCATGTCTTCGGCGGTCGCGGAGGAACGCACGGCGAAGCTGGCGCCATCTCCGGTATCCAGTCTGCTATAGTGCTCGCGAATCTCCGCTTCCAGACGGGCGGGCAGCGGAGCGTCGATGATCCACTTGCGAATCTGTTCGCCGGTTTTTGCCAATGCCACTACGTCATCCACGTCCAGCGCATCGAGCGCAGCCTTGATGCGCCCTTCCAGCCCGTCATGGGCCAGGAAGTCGCGATAGGCCTGCGCCGTGGTAGCAAAGCCTCCGGGGACGCGCACATCACTCGCTGCAAGATTGCTGATCATTTCGCCGAGCGATGCGTTCTTTCCGCCGACCTTGTCAACATCCTGCATACCCAGCTGTTCAAACGGGATTACATAGGCTTGCATACCAATTTCCTCATGAAATAGTTTTATTCTGTATCTTTGAGATAAGGTGTTCTGTCGTAGTTTTCGTTCAGGCCGGCTGCAACACGGATCAGTTCAGCAACATGTTCTTTGTCGCCTTGAAACTGATCTGCTGCATGATCAGCGAGGATAGTTCCTCGACCGAACGTGAGGTGGAGTCGAGCATGCTGATGCCCTCGCGCCGCATCAGTTCCTCCGCTCGTTTCACTTCTTGCTTGCAGTTTTCGAGATCGGCGTAACGACTGTTGGGACGGCGTTCGCTGCGCACCTTGCTCAACCGTACCGGATCGATGGTCAGACCGAAAATCTTGTCCTTGTAATCGACCAGCGTACCCGGCAACGCATTACGGTCGAGATCCTCCGGAATGATCGGATAATTCGCCACACGCATGCCGAACTGCATCGCCAGATAGATACTGGTCGGTGTCTTGCCACAGCGGGAAACGCCTACCAGGATGATATCGGCTTCCTGCAGTCCGGATTCGGTAATGCCGTCATCGTGACCCAGCGTGAAATTGATGGCATTGATGCGATTGCGGTACTCCGCACCGGCGACACGGCGCGACATGCCGATGGTCTCATTGGCTGGCATACCCAGCTCACAGGACAGCGGATTGACGAACGTGCCGAACATGTCCAGGCAGTGCCCTCCGGTGAGATGGAACAAGGCGCGGATGTTGGGATTGACCACTGTCATGCAGAGTATGGCACGCACACCATCCCGCTCCTGCGTGGCATTGATGATCTCCACTGCCTCCTTGGCCTTCTCGATGGAATCGATGAATGGCATGCGCACCTGCTTCAGTGTCAGGCCCTCGAAATGCGAGAGCAGACATTGCCCCAGCGCCTCGACAGTGATACCAGTACTGTCCGAGATATAAAAAACGGTGCGCTTGGAGTTGTTGTTTAAACTCATAATCTTCAATGATGTCGGAGCCCGCCGAACATGCCGCAAGTCGCCGTCAGCGCCTCGCAGACATCAGCAATGCCCGGACTTTGCCTGAAATTTCGCACCCGATTGTAATACGCGAAGCCCATATAATCCAGCCGCACCGGTATCCGCCGTTCCATTCACCTTCGCCTGGCGCCCGTCAGGACGCCGCCTCGGCAATGGGAATGATCTTTTTCGGCCGGTATTCCGGCATCTGGTCGAAGTTCAGATAGCGGTAGATTTCGCCCGCATTCTTTGTCAGCCTGTCCCCGACGGTCGCCAGATATTCCTGCAGCGTCGGAATACGGCCCAGCTTGGCACAGACTGCCGCCAACTCCGCGGAACCGAGATAGACGCGTGCGTCCTTGCCCATGCGGTTGTCGAAGTTGCGCGTGCTGGTGGAGAACACCGTTGCCCGGTCCGCGACACGTGCCTGATTACCCATGCACAGAGAACATCCAGGCACTTCCGTCCGCGCGCCGACGCGACCGAACACCGCATACGCCCCCTCTTCGCGCAACTCGGCCTCATCCATACGCGTCGGCGGTGCGATCCACAGACGTGTCGGCAGGATGCCGGCATCCTCCAGTACTTTGGCGGCGGCACGATAATGGCCGATGTTGGTCATGCAGGAACCGATGAACACCTCGTCGATCCTGTCGCCGGCGACGGCCGACAGCGGCTTGATGTCATCCGGGTCGTTCGGACAGGCCACAAGCGGTTCCTTGATCTCGTTGAGATCAATCTCCAGCACGTAGGCGTACTCGGCATCCGGATCCGGCTCCAGCAGTCTGGGATCGGCCAGCCATGCCTCCATCGCCTCGATGCGGCGCTGCAGCGTGCGGGCATCCTGATAGCCGTTCTCGATCATGTTCTGCATCAGCACGATATTGGAACGCATGAACTCGATAATGGGTTCCTTGTTGAGACGCACGGTACATCCATTGGCCGAACGTTCGGCGGAAGCATCGGCGAACTCGAAGGCCTGCTCCACCTTGAGATCGGGCAGGCCCTCGATCTCCAGAATGCGGCCGTTGAACACGTTCTTCTTGCCCTGCTTGCCCACAGTCAGCTGCCCCTGCTGGATGGCGGCATACGGAATGGCATTCACCAGGTCGCGCAGCGTGATGCCGGGCTGCAATTCACCCTTGAAACGCACCAGCACGGATTCCGGCATATCGAGCGGCATCGCACCCATGGCAGCGGCGAACGCCACGAGACCTGAACCCGCCGGGAACGATATACCGATCGGGAAACGCGTATGCGAATCGCCGCCTGTACCAACGGTATCCGGCAGTATCATGCGGTTGAGCCAGGAATGGATGACGCCGTCGCCCGGACGCAGACTCACGCCACCACGGCTGGAAATGAACTCCGGTAGCTCATGCTGCAGCTTGATATCGACCGGTTTCGGATAGGCGGCGGTATGACAGAAGCTCTGCATGACTAGATCGGCGGAGAAGCCGAGACATGCCAGTTCCTTCAGTTCGTCACGCGTCATGGCGCCGGTCGTGTCCTGGGAACCGACAGTGGTAATCTTGGGCTCGCAATAGGTGCCCGGACGCACGCCAACGCCCTCGGGCAGACCACAGGCACGGCCCACCATCTTCTGCGCCAGCGTATAACCTTTGCCGCTATCCTTGGGCGCCACCGGCCTGATGAACAGATCGCTTGGCGCTAGGCCGAGCACCTCGCGGGCGCGCTGGGTCAGCCCCCGACCGATGATCAAGGGGATGCGTCCGCCTGCCCGCACCTCATCCGGCATGGTCAGCGGCGTCAGTTCAAAGGTGCTGATGACTTCACCGGCCTCATTGGTGATCTTTCCTTCCAGTGGATACACGATGATGACGTCCCCCGTTTCCAGACGGCTGACATCACACTGAATCGGCAAGGCGCCGGAGTCTTCGGCGGTATTGAAGAAAATGGGCGCGATCTTTCCACCCAGCACCACGCCACCGGTGCGCTTGTTGGGGATATAGGGTATGTCCTCTCCCATCCACCATTGCACGGAGTTGATCGCCGACTTGCGCGAGGAACCGGTCCCGACGACGTCACCGACATAAGCGAGCGGCAATCCCTTCTCCTTCAGCTGCCGGATGGTAGCAAGTCCTTCCGGCATCTTGTTCATCAGCATGGCGTTGGCATGCAGCGGGATGTCCGGCCGCGACCACGCCTCCTGCGCAGGTGACAGGTCGTCGGTATTGGTCTCACCTGGCACCTTGAACACGACCAGCTTGATCTGGTCCGGTAGTGGCTTACGTCTGGTGAACCATTCCGCATCCGCCCAGGACTGCATGAGCTTGCGCGCATGCGGATTGCCCGTCTTCAGCTTTTCGGCCACATCGTGGAAGGCGTCGAACATGAGAATGGTGTTGGACAAGGCACTGACCGCTTCATCGGCCAGCTCGCCATCCAGAAGATCCACCAGCGACTGCACGTTGTATCCCCCCAGCATGGTGCCCAGCAACTGAACCGCCCGTGCAGGCGACACCAGGCTGCATTCCACCTTGCCGCGCGCGACATCGGTCAGAAAACCGGCCTTCACATAAGCCGCCTGATCGACGCCTGCCGGCACGCGCTGCTCCAGCAGCTCGAGCAGAAACTCCGCTTCACCCGCCGGCGGACTCTTCAACAACTCGACCAGTGCGGCAGTCTGCTCCGCGTTCAGCGGCAATGGCGGCAGACCCTGTGCGGCACGCTCGGCAACATGATTACGATAGGCAGTCAGCATGGTATTTCGTCGAAATTTGAGGGAAAAAGAGGAATTATACCGTCATGGCGTCATTCCGGACCAGACCCGACGACGGCATCCCGGGTCGGGGCTAGTAGAAGTTCTGCGCAAACGGCGTTCCGCAGCTGGCACCACGTTCCAAGGAGAGCAGCTTGTCGAGAACGCCTTTTTCATATTCCGCGCCGTGCCTGGCCTGCAGATAGGCGCGCACTTCCGCGACGGTCACCAGACCGTTGCCATCCTTGTCCATCTCGCGCAGATTCTCCTCCACGCTGGGCACACTGTCCTCCTCGGCCAATACCGCATCCGGCATCGATACCAGCAACACAATGAAGACCAGGTAACGCAACATGATTCGACCTCGAATTCCCGCCGCGCGCAGACACGCAGCTTCATCCCGGCATTATGCGCTCCTGCGTGAAAAGATGCATCATGTCTGCAGTAAACTGCGGCGTATCCGGCACAATATTTTTTGACTGTGCCGATGTGGGGTAAAATGATGGGTTCCCGATTTATCGCTTTGAAAAGGTTGCAATATGGCGCTCTCTCCTCTCAACGCCCTTTCCCCGCTAGACGGCCGCTATCAGCCCAAGCTGGACGCGCTGCGTCCCTGTTTCAGCGAGTATGCGCTGATACGGCATCGTGCGCTGGTTGAGGTGGAGTGGCTGAAGGCGCTGGCAGCCGAGCCGGACCTCGCCGAGATCACGCCGTTCAGCCAGGCAACCATCGATGAGCTTGACAGAACCATAGCCGCTTTCGGAGAAACCGAGGCAGCCCAGGTCAAGGCCATCGAGAACCGTACGAATCACGATGTCAAGGCTCTGGAATACTGGCTGAAGGAACGCTTCGACGGCAATCCGGAGATTCGCGCCGTCAGCGAGTTCATCCATTTCTCCTGCACCTCGGAGGATATCAACAACCTGTCGCACGGCCTGATGCTGAAACGCGGGCGCGACGAAGTCATGCTGCCGGCACTGGACCAGCTGATCGCACGTCTCACCGAACTAGCGCGTGAACTGGCCGAGCAACCCATGCTGTCCCGCACGCACGGCCAGCCGGCATCACCGACCACGCTCGGCAAGGAAATCGCCAATGTCGTCTATCGGCTGCGCCGCCAGCGCGAACGACTGGCCGGAATCGAAATCCTCGGCAAGATCAATGGCGCCGTCGGCAATTTCAACGCCCATCTCTCCGCCTATCCGGACTTCGATTGGGAGAGCTTCGCCCGCAGGTTCGTCGAATCACTGGGACTGACCTACAATCCCTACACCATCCAGATCGAACCGCACGACTACATGGCCGAGCTGTTCGATACGCTGGCCCGCATCAACACGATACTGATCGACATCGACCGCGACATCTGGGGTTATATCTCACTCGGTTATTTCAAGCAGAAGGTCAAGGCCGGCGAAATCGGCTCCTCGACCATGCCGCACAAGGTCAACCCGATTGATTTCGAGAATTCCGAAGGCAATCTCGGCATGGCCAATGCATTGTTGCGCCACTTGGCCGAGAAGCTACCGATCTCGCGCTGGCAACGCGACCTGACCGATTCCACCGTGCTGCGTAATATGGGCGTCGCGTTCGGCTACACCCTGCTCGGCTACGACTCCTGCCTACGCGGTCTGGGCAAGCTGGAAGCCAATCCCGGACAGATGGAACACGACCTCGACCACAGCTGGGAAGTGCTGGCCGAGCCGATCCAGACGGTGATGCGCCGTTACGGCATCGAGAACCCGTATGAGCAGCTGAAAGAACTGACCCGCGGCAAAGGAGGCATCACGCGCGAGTCGCTGCACAGCTTCATCAATGAACTTCGGATTCCGGACGAAGCCAAACGGAGACTGCTGGAGCTGACGCCGGCAAGTTATACCGGCAAGGCGGCAGAACTGGCAAAATCCATCTGATCTGAAACATGGATGCCCAGTATTGCAATCCGGAAACCCAGATTTAATCGGCAAAGGTAGCATTTGCACCCGCTCACGCCGGCCAGCCGTAAGATTCGGCAGGCTGGTGCGCATAGCGCTCACTTCGCTGTTGCTCCTGTTCGGCAGTACCGGTGAAACCGCTGATCGGCGTTATGCCGTCGAGATCGAGGCGCCTGCCCCCATCCAATCGCTGCTGAAGCAGCATCTTGAGATCATCCGCTCGCTCGACAACCCGAGACTGAACGATGCCGAATGGCGCCGTCTGATCCGCGCCACGCCGCGCGAAATCCGCGAACTCATCGCAACCGAGGGCTATTTCGATGCGCGCATCGAGTCCTCGACTGAACAGCAGCCCGGCAAATCCATCGTCCGCTTCACGGTCACTCCCGGCATGCAGGCTGTCATCACGGAAGTCAACCTGCAGTTTTCCGGTGACATCCTGCTACAGGAAGAAAACGAAAGCCCGGCCATCCACCAGCTACAGGAAAACTGGGAACTGCCGAGCGGCCAACCATTCACGCAGAACGCCTGGAATCACGAGAAGCGCAAGCTGCTGTCTGAACTGGTCGTTTTCCGCTATCCTCACGCCCGAATCGCCGAAAGCCGCGCCGAGGTCGATAGCAGGTCCGGCCGGGTCAAGCTGTTCGTCCATGTCGATAGCGGTCCGCGGCGGCGCTTCGGAGAGCTGTCCATCCATGGCCTCGAGCGTTATCCGGAAAGCATCGTCCACAACCTCAACCAGATCAGGCCGGGTGATGACTACAGCCAGAACAGTCTGCTCGGACTGCAGTCGGCCCTGCAGGCAACAGGCTATTTCTCCGGCGTCGAGGTCACCGCCAATGTCGATGTCGATAGCGCTGCGCCGGTACCAGTGGAGGTCCGCATCACCGAGAACAAATCCAGCAAGGTCGGTATCGGCGTCGGTGCAAGTACCAATACCGGCGCCCGGACCCAGTTCACCTACGACAACCTTAACCTGTTCGAACGCGGCTGGCGCCTTGCCAGCAGCCTGCGCCTAGAGCAGCGCATGCAATCGCTCAACGCCACCGTCTCGTTGCCCACCAGCAAACAAGGCTACCGCGACAGCTTCAGCAACCAGACCGCGCGCGAAGACATCGAGAACCAGGTACTGACCACCAGCAATTTCAGCGTGCAGCGCAGCTGGGGTAGCTATCGCTTCGAGCAATCGATAGGCGCCAACTACCTGATAGAGCATCAGAAAGTCGAGGATGCCGGATCCAGCCGCAAAGATGCCGCCACCGTATCTTACGGCTTGACGCTGCGCCGCACCGACCACAACCTGATGCCGACGCGGGGCTACCTGTTCAATGCCAGCTTCACGGCGGCGCCGTTCGACAGCCTATCCGAAGGCACCTTCCTGCGCAGCCACGTCAAAAGCCAGTTCTACTATCCCGTGACCAAAAGCACGCAACTGCTGACACGCCTCGAAATCGGCGCCGTCACCGGCGCCAACAGCGCTCCGTCCAGCTATCTGTTCCGTGCCGGCGGCGACCAGTCCGTGCGTGGCTACGCATACCAGAGCCTGGGGGTGGAGGAAGGCGACGCCATCGTCGGCGGCCGTTACCTGCTTAGCGGCAGTGTCGAACTGGTACAGTGGCTGAGCAACCAGTGGGGCATCGCGCTGTTCGTCGATTTCGGTGATGCCGCCAATGAAACGAAAGAACTCAGACCGGTGCTCGGCTACGGGCTCGGCGGCCGCTGGAAAAGCCCGGCCGGACCTGTCGGTGCCGATATCGCTTATGGTGAGGATACCGGTGAATACCGTCTGCACTTCAATCTGGGAGTCAATTTCTGATGGCGGCCCGTCTCTTCAGGTTTCTGTTTATCGCCCTGCTCTGCCATGCCATGCTCTCCGCCAGAGCAACAGGTATCAACATCAGCACCCGTGTAGAGAACATCAGCTATGACCTCGGCTTCATGCAGCTATCACTGGAGAACATCGGCTCCAGCATGCGCCTTTCGCCGACTGTGGAAGGCAGCCTGCTGGTCGAGGACATCCGGGCAGAACGCCTGCGCATCACACTGGTACCGGACGCACCTTCGGCCGGTACCGGTAACGGCCTTCCAGAACGCATCAACCTGCCGCTGGCAATCCGGGTCAAAAACGCCAGCGTCGCGGAAGTCACCATCATCGATGGAGAGTCGCGCCGGACGTTGAACAACGTCGTGTTTCACCTGAATGCCGATACCGGGGAATTACAACTGGAGCTGGTCGGCGCCGCCACTCCCTGGGGACAGGTCCACGGCACCCTGTCCATGCAGAATGCCAGACCATACCCGCTCAACGGCAGCCTCAGTCTGATGCGGACAGACGGCGGCCATCCATATGACATCCGCGTCGATCTCGCCGGCGACCTGCAGCGCCTGAATTTCAGCAGCACAGCCCTGCTGCAGCAGACGGGTGGGCAACTCGCCCTGTTACACCCGGAAAGCACGGTCGCAGCGGATGTCATGATGGGCAAAATCACCATCGACGGCCAGCTCGGACTGGATGGCGATATGCCGCTGGAACTGCATGCACGCTTCAGTGATTTCAGTGCCGTTCCCGACAGTCAGCTGAATGCCGGGCTACATGTACGAGGCAGACTCTCGCCACAGGCCGACCTAGACATGCGACTGGAAGCGTTCGACAGTCGCTGGCACGGCGCGCCTGTCACGCTGCTCGCCGACGTCCGCCTGCTGGGACAGATCATGGAAAGCATCTCGCTCGATGTCGGTCTCAGGGATAACCGTCTGCATGCGGACGGAAGTCTGGGAGCACCTTCCTCGGTGCTCTCCTGGCAACTCGCATTCAGCGACCTATCCGCTCTTTCCCCCACCTTGGGCGGCCACTTCAGCGCCGACGGCAGACTACGCGGCCGGTTCGACCAACTGCTGTCCGACATGCAATGGCTAGGCGAGAAACTGTCCAAAGGGGACGATCTGGGCATAGCACATCTGACCGGACAGGCGTCATTCGGCCTGCACGATGATGCGGCGCTAAGCGCCGATCTGCATGCTACCGGCCTGAGCATCGGACAAGGTGCTGCACTGGATGCAGTTCTGAAGCTCGGCGGCACGCATCGCCAGCACCGTATCGAGCTCGATAGCACAATGACAGCTACCGGAAAACCGCTGCTGCAGGCCTTGATCGCGGGCGGCTTCGATGACAGCGGCATATGGTCCGGCAAGCTCGAAAAGCTTGCCTACACGGGAGCGCACCCGACCGAACTGCAAGGCAAGGCCGGCATGCGGTATGACAGCACTCGTGGCTTCATGTTGGACAATCTGACGATGGGAATCGGCGGCGGACGACTGCAGGTTGACCGGCTGCAGCTCGGCAACGGTAGGCTGACGACACGAGGCAGCCTGGATAGGGTCGATCTTGCCGCTCTGCCGGAAATCCTGCCAGTGTTGCCGGCCAACATGACCGGCAATCCGGTGTTCTCCGGCAAATGGGACATAACGGCAGACGAATCGGCGAATGGTCGGGCGGAATTGCGTCTGGTCGATGGCGACATCAACATCCTGGCCGGTGATGGCAGCATGCATCCGCTCGGCCTCGACGTCGTCGAAACCAGGCTGGAACTGGCACAGAACCTGGTTCATATCGATGCCCGCGCCAACGGCAGCACGCTCGGCAGTCTGAACCTCTCCCTCGCCACGGCACTGGAACCGACCCCTACCGGCTTCGTGCTGACCCGCCAAGCCCCGCTGGAAATCCGCGCAGATGCCCGGCTGCATTCGCTGACCTGGCTGCCACTCCCGACCAGCATGGGAGCGGAAACGGATGGACGCATCAACCTGCAGCTGACCGGCAAAGGCACCATCGCTCAACCCGGTCTGCAGGGAATGCTGCAGGCAAGACAATTGCGCTTCTCCATGCTATCCGGCATCGATCTCCGGGACGGCATACTCGATGCCGTTTTCCGCGATGACCTGCTCGATATCGAACAGGCGCGTTTCTCTAGTGGTGACGGCCACATCACGGCAACCGGCAGCCTCGGCCTGCGGAACGGAGAACCTCGACTTTCCCTGCACTGGCATGCCGAAGACTTCACGGCCATATCACGCACCGACGGCCTGCTGGTCATCGCCGGAGAGTTCGACACCGGTCTTTCCGGCGAGCTCATGGAAATATCCGGTGCCGTTGAAGTCATGCGCGGCCTGATCGAACTGGGCGGCGAGGACAGGCCGGTTCTGGGAAGCGACGTCGTCGTCATCGGAGTGAGCGAGGAAGAACAAACACATCCACTCCGGATACAGATCAACGATCTCAGGGTCAGCACCGGGAACGACTTCGTTCTGCGCGGGCGCGGACTCGACAGCAAGCTCTCCGGCAGCGTCACCCTCAACGGACGCGTCGGCGGCAACCTGCGCGCGGAAGGAACGATCGACACCACCGGCACCTACATGGCCTACGGGCAGGTCTTGAACATTGAACGCGGTCGCCTCGTCTTCAACGGTCAGGTCGACAACCCGGGGCTGGATATCCTCGCTCTGCGGCAGAATCTGGCCGTCCGCGCCGGCGTCGAAATTCGAGGGACGGCACTCAATCCGGCCGTGAAACTGGTCTCCGTGCCGGAGGTCTCGGACAGCGACAAGCTCGCCTGGCTAGTGTTCGGTCACGGCATGGATCGCGTCGGCCAGGATCAGTTCGCACTGCTATCACTCGCGGCCGGCGCCCTGCTGTCGCAGGGCCAGTCCGTGCCGTTACAGACGCGCTTCGCTCGGGCGGCCGGACTGGACAGCCTCAGCATCAGCGGCATCGATGGGGAGAACGCCAATGCCAGCGTCAGTCTGGGCAAACGCCTCACGTCCAACCTGTATCTGAGTTACGAGAAGGAAATCAACGGCCTGCTGAACGTCGCCAGACTGACCTACGACCTCACCAGCAACTGGTCGATCCGAACCCAGGCCGGCTCCGAAAGCGCGGTCGATGTCCTGTATACTTTCAGTTTCAAATGAGCGGAAAGAACTGCAGCCCGCAGTCTCTCCCGTAACGACACAAGGCCTGGCCCATGAGCGCTGATACCAACAATCCGCGGCTGGCGGTACTGATCGATGCCGACAACACATTCAGGGTCATCGATCTGATAGATGAACTCTTCGAGGAAATCTCCAAGTTTGGCGATGCCAGCGTGCGCCGTATCTACGGCGACTGGACCCAGAATCAGCTAAGCCGCTGGAAAGAGATCCTGCCCAAGCACGCGATTCAGCCTATCCAGCAATACGCCAACACCAAGGGTAAGAATGCCACCGACAGCGCACTCATCATCGATGCCATGGATCTGCTCTACACCGCACCGCTCGATGGCTTCTGCATCGTCTCCAGCGACAGTGACTTCACGCGGCTGGCGATCCGTCTGCGTGAAGCAGGCAAGCTGGTCTACGGTTTCGGCGAGAAAAAGACGCCAGAATCGTTGCAGTCCGCCTGCAATGAATTCAAGTACTTTGAGATTCTTGCGCAGAACAGACAGGCAGATTCGGCGGTGGCTGAGAACACTCCAGAGAAATCCGAAAGCGGCAGAAAAACCGACTCCAAACCGGCTCCTGATGCTCGTAAAAGCCCGCGCGAGCTGGCCATGGACACCAGGCTGGTATCGCTGATCCGTTCAGCGATAGAGTCTCTGTCCGACGAGGATGGCTATGCCCCCATGGGCGAAGTGAAGAAACACATGGTCAAGAATTTCTCAGCTTTCGATTCGCGCAATTACGGCTTCACCAAATTCAGCGACCTCGTCCGCGCCATTGGCCTGTTTGAGGTCGACGCCCAAAAGCAACGTATCAAGGACAGACGCAGAAAATGAAGGAAATCCTGGTTCTCTACTACTCCCATGGCGGCGCCGTGCATGAAATGGCCAAGCTCATCGCGCGCGGCATCGAAAGCGTCGATGGTGCCAGGGCACGTATCCGCACCGTGCCCAGGGTTTCGGCCAACTGCAAGGCAACCGAGCCGGAAGTGCCGACGACTGGCGCGCCCTACGCCGAACCGAAGGATCTGGAAGAATGTATCGGCCTCGCGCTCGGCAGCCCGACCCGCTTCGGCAATATGGCCGCACCGATGAAATACTTTCTCGACGGTACCGTCAGCCAATGGCTGAAAGGAGCACTGATCGGCAAACCGGCCGCCGTCTTCACCTCCACCGGCTCCCTGCACGGTGGCAATGAAACCACGTTGCTGACCATGATGCTGCCGCTGATGCATCACGGCATGCTCATCGTCGGCCTGCCCTATTCCGAACCGGAACTGAGCGCCACGACATCCGGCGGTACTCCGTATGGTGCAAGCCACATCGGCGGCGTCGCGGACGACAGGCCGATCACGGAGGAAGAGCGCAGGCTCTGCATCGCGCTCGGCAAGCGCCTCGCGACAACCGCACTGAAGCTTGCCGCCTGATGTCGCTCACCACCGAAGCCCGACAGTTCCTGCGCAGCACGCAAAGCGGCCTGCTGTGCACACATTCGGTCAGCCATGCCGGCTATCCTTACGGTTCGGTCGCCCCCTTCGTGCCCGACCATGACGGACAGCCCATCCTGCTGATCAGCACGCTCGCGGAACACACGAAAAACATCATGCACGACTGTCGTGTATCGCTTCTGGTATTTGCCGGCGCCGCAGACCTGCAGGCCAATGCCCGCTTGACGCTGCTGGCGGAGGCGGAGCCTGTCGCCAAGCAGGACGGACCGCTGCGTGACCGTTATCTGCGCTATATGCCGCAGGCCAGGCAATATTTCGAGATGCACGATTTCCGCTTCTACCGGCTGCAGGTCCGTGCTGCGCGCTATATCGCCGGCTTCGGCCGCATCGGCTGGGTGGATGGAACCGAGTTCCGGTCGCCGCCCACCCGGCTGGCGGAACAGGAAGCCGCCATCATCGAACACATGAACCGTGATCACCGGAGCAGCATGCAGCATCTCTGCCGGCACTTCCACGGTGTGACACCACAGCAGGTTGAAATGATAGGCATCGACGGTGACGGCTTTGATCTGCACGCCGACGGCAGGATACTGCGCTTCGGGTTCGAACGACACGTCACTGATGCAGACTCGGCCCGTACCGCGCTGATCGAAATGGCAAGGACCAGCGACTCATGACGGTGTTGAGAAACGGTGCCGGCATCAGCCTGATCGCCCTCATCATGCTCTGCATCGCCTGGGAAGGATGGCTCGCCCCGTTGCGGCCGGGAGGCTCCATGCTGATCCTCAAGGCCTTGCCGCTCCTGCTGCCGCTTTTCGGCATCCTGCACGGAAAACGCTACACCTATCAGTGGTCCTCCATGTTCATCCTGCTCTATTTCACCGAAGGCGTGGTGCGCGCCTGGTCGGATCATGGTCTGTCGGCATGGCTGGCACTGCTGGAAATCCTGCTCACACTGGCGTTCTTCTTCTGCGCCATCTTCTATGCGAGAATGACCCGAAACGCGCCCGGCTAACGCGCCAGCCGCATTAAAACTTGCACACGTCTCGGTTATAATCGGTACATGCGTATCCTACTTTCCAACGATGACGGCTACTTTGCGCCCGGCCTCAACATCCTGGCCGAACATCTTTCCGAAATCGCCGACATCGTCATCGTCGCACCGGAACGCAACCGTAGCGGCGCCAGCAACTCCCTCACGCTCGACCGACCGCTGACAGTACGCCAGACCAGCAACGGCACCTATTACGTCAACGGCACGCCAACCGATTGCGTGCACCTTGCCGTTACCGGACTGCTGAAGGAACTGCCGGACATGATCATTTCCGGCATCAATGATGGCGCCAACATGGGTGACGACACCATCTATTCCGGCACTGTCGCCGCCGCCATGGAAGGCTATCTGCTCGATATCCCCTCCTTCGCCGTCTCCATGGCCAGACATAACCCGCAGTATTTCGAGACCGCCGCGCGCGTCATGGTCGATCTGGTCAAGCGCTATGACAAGATCGGCCTGCCACCGCCCCTGCTGCTCAACATCAACGTACCGGACATCCCGTATGAGGAACTGCACGGCTATGCCGTGACAAGGCTGGGCAAACGCCATAAGGCAGAGCCGGTCATCAAGACCAGCACGCCGCGCGGCGAAACCGTATATTGGGTGGGTGCCGCTGGCGATGCGCAGGATGCCGGTGTCGGCACCGATTTCTTCGCCGTGGCTGCCGAGCAGGTCTCGATCACTCCCCTGCAGGTTGACCTGACCCAGCACAGGCAGATCGACCAGATCGCCCAGTGGCTAGATGTATGAAAAACAACATCCAAGACATTATAAACGCAGCAGGACAACAGGCATGAACTCCGTAATGAGCGGTATCGGCATGACCTCGCAGCGCACGCGCAGCCGCATGCTCGCGCGGTTGCGCGAACAAGGCATACGCGACGAGGTGACACTGTCGGCCATGGGCAGCATTCCGCGCCATATCTTCGTTGACGAGGCGCTGTCATCCCGCGCCTACGAAGATGTCGCGCTGCCCATCGGATTCGGGCAAACCATCTCGCAGCCCTACATCGTCGCCCGCATGACGGAGCTGCTGCGCGGCAACGGCGGCCTCGGTCGCGTGCTGGAAATCGGCACCGGCTGCGGTTACCAGACGGCAGTACTGTCCAAGCTGGCCAGGGAAGTCTACTCGGTGGAGCGCATCGGCCCGCTGCTCCTGAAGGCGCGCGGAAATCTGCGCAAGCTGCGCCTGCAGAACATCAAGTTGAAACATGCCGACGGTATCATGGGTCTGCCGGAGCTGGCGCCGTTCGACGGCATCATCGTCACGGCCGCATCCAGTCACATCCCGGAAGACCTGTTGATGCAGCTCGCCGTCGGTGGACGCATGGTGATCCCGGTCGGAACCGAAGAACAAACGCTGTACCTGATCGAACGCACACCGACCGAATACCGGCAAAGCAAACTCGAAGCGGTCAAGTTTGTCCCACTACTCGGTGGCACCAGCTGATTCCATGCATCGTTACAGAACAAGGAAATATTCAGGTTTGATACGCTATATCGGTCTTGCAATCGCATCCGTGCTCGTTGCCGGATGTGCTCCCGCCAAAAAGGCGCCCGTCATCGACCGCACGCCGACCGTCACGAAGGCGGCACAAGCCAAGGACTGGCGTCCTGATGTCTATATCGTGAAGAAGGGCGACACGCTGTACAGCATCGGTCTCGAACATGGCTACGACTACAAGGAAATCGCCCGCGCCAACAATATCTCGCCGCCCTATACCATCTATGTCGGTCAGCAGCTCAAGCTGAAGCCGGATACGCCGGCACCGGCGATCGAACCTGCCCCGGTCAGCGTGACGGAAAGTAGCGGTGTCATCATCACGCCGCTGAACACGGGCGGCATAGAAAGCAGCGTCATCCAGGAAACCACCGAACCGGCTGCCGTCGGCAGCGTCGAGCCGGCACCCGCGGTAACCGGCAGCGCACCCCTGCTGAGCGGCCCCATCGCCATGCGCGAGCCATACAGCGAGCAAGCCCTGAATACACCACCGTCGACCACCAGGGCAACTCCGGCAGCTAGCCCGACGAATGCCGTATCGGCACCAGCCCAGCCTGTGACTGCCGCCGCCGAACCTGCCACGACCACCACATTCAAGGCACCCACGGCCACGGCGACAAACGCCGGCATCACTTGGTCCTGGCCGACTCGCGGCGAATTGCTGTCCGGATTCAATGAGAGCGGCAATGCCAAGGGCATAGACATCGCGGGCAGCAACGGTCAGCCGATACTGGCCGCCGCCCCCGGCAAGGTCATCTACAGCGGGTCGGACTTGCGCGGTTACGGTCGTCTGGTCATCATCAAGCACAATGATGAATTCCTTTCGGTTTACGCGCACAACAGCAAGATCCTGGTCAAGGAAGGTGAAACGGTTGCGCGTGGTCAGAAAATCGCCGAGATGGGCAACAGTGACGCAGACCGGGTCAAGCTGCATTTCGAGATACGCCGTCAGGGCAAGTCGGTCGATCCGGCGCAATTCCTGCCCGCAAATCCGGGATAAGTGCCCGAACGGCAATTGCCAACGAGGGATCGAGCATGAACAAGAAGCCTGATAACAGCAAGCCGGATACCCTGTTCAAAACCATCATCGCTTCCGTGCAGATGGGTCTCATGCTGCTTGGCATCATCGGCATTGCGGCCGAGGTCTTCCGCGACCAAGGTATCATCAAGCAGCTGCTGATTCAGATGTTCAGTTCCGGCAGCAGCCTGGCCGGCGGAATCTTCGTCCTGTTCCTGCTTTATCTTTGCTGGCGCTGGATCAACTCTGCACCGCTCGGTTCAGGCAGCCGGCGCGGTGATATCCCGATGTACCTGATGATGGGGATCGGCATCTTCTTTCTGCTACGCCTGTTCACGACCGGCAGCCTCTGATGCCTGAAAAAGAAAAAGCCGCCCGCAGGCGGCTTTCTCATACATTTGCCTGACTACTCCGACTTGCCTGCCTTGGCTGCCTCTGCCGCATAGTACTCACGCACTGCGGTCATATCCTTCTCACGCGCCCATTCGATGAGCTTGTCGAACGCAGGTGCGCCGATCGCGCCGACCTGGGCATGAATGGCGGCCTGCTCACGCACAAAGAGAATACCGGGAATCTGGCGGATCTCGAAATACTCACTGATCTCCGGATCGGCTTCTGTATTGACCATGCCAAACACGATGTCCGGATTCTTTTCCGCAGCGGCCTCGAACACCGGCGTGAATTCGACGCAGGGTTCGCACCACGGCGCCCAGAAATCGACGATGACGAAATCGTTATTGACGATGGTGTCCTTGAAGTTTTCCTTGGTGAGTTGCAAAACCGCCATAATCAATCTTTCTGCTCGGATGAAAAGCGCATTCTAGCAGATGCCGGAATCATGACCAGCCCGTCAGACGACAGGCTTGCCCCAGATGCCATTGAAGAACAGTTCACCCAGTGGGCGGCGCGTGCGGACGGAGGTTTCCCGCTCCAATGCCTCACCGCTCAGCGTGGCGATATCGGCCGGATAGCCGACGGTGATCATCGCCATCAATGCGTACCGTTCCGGCACACCGGAGACGGCTCGCGCCCTGTCCGGATCAAAGCCGGCCATCTGGTGTGCCATCAATCCCATGCTGGCGGCCTGCAGGCAGAGATTCTCGGCCGCCGCACCCGTGTCGTACTGGGCCCAGCGATTCTCCTTGCCGTTGTGGTTGAACAGGCTGTCAGCAGCGACCAGCAGCAGGACCGGGGCATCCTTCGCCCATGCCTGATTGCCTGGCACCAGGCACTCGAAAGCCTGCTGCCAGGCCGTGGCATCGGTGTTGCGATCCCAGACGATGAAGCGCCATGGCTGGTCGCCATAGCAGGACGGCGCCCAGCGGGCGGCTTCCAGCAGCGCGATGACCTGCTCCCTGGTCACCACCCTGCTTGCATCATATGCGCGACCGCTCCAGCGGGCGGCGATGGTCGCATCTATCGGCACTTGCGTCAGCGCAGGTTTTTCCATGATTCATCCTTGCAGTGTGGGATAGTCAATATAGCCCTTTTCCGAACCACCGTAGAAGGTCGATGGGTCGGCTTCGTTCAGGGGTGCGTTCAACCTGAAGCGCTCGACCAGGTCCGGGTTGGCGATGAACGGCACGCCGAAGGCGACCAGATCGACCCTGCCCTCCGCGATGGCGGCGTTGGCGGAATCCCTAGTGTAGCCCAGGTTGGCCATATAGGCACCATTGAAGTGTCGGCGCAGCTCGACGAAATCGAACGGCGGCAGATCGCTGCCGACCATGCCACCCTCGACCACATGCAGATAGGCGAGGTTGAACGGGTTGAGAGATTCCGCGACGTGGTTGAACAGCGCCTGCGGGTTGGAATCCGAAATGTCGTTGAACGGATTGAGCGGAGAAATGCGCACACCCACCCTGCCGCTGCCAGCCACATCGACCACGGCACGTGTCACTTCGAGCAACAGGCGGGTGCGATTCTCGATACTGCCGCCGTAGGCGTCGTTACGCTTGTTGGTGCTGTCACGCAGGAACTGGTCGAGCAGATAACCATTGGCGGCATGGATCTCGACGCCGTCGAAACCGGCTGCCAGCGCGTTGCGTGTCGCCTGGGCATAATCGTTGACGATACCCGGTAGCTCTTCCGTTTCCAGCGCTCTCGGCGTGACGAAATCCACCAGTCCGTCATAGGTAAAGGCCTGTCCAGCCGGCTTGATGGCGGATGGTGCGACCGGCAGCGCGTTGTCCGGCAACAGGGAGGGATGCGAGATGCGGCCGACATGCCATAGCTGCAGGACGATCTTGCCACCTTTGGCATGCACCGCTTCCACCACCTGCTTCCAGCCGGCAACCTGGGCTTCGCTGTGTATGCCTGGTGTGGCCGGATAGCCGTGCCCCATCGGTGAAATCGGTGTCGCCTCGGTAATGATGAGGCCGGCGCTGGCACGCTGGGCATAATAGGTCACATTGATGTCCTGCGGCACATTGCCTTCCCCGGCCCGGTTGCGTGTCAGCGGTGCCATGACGATACGGTTTCGCAGCGCGATGCTGCCTATCGTGACAGGCGTGAACAAATCTATGGTCATGTTTCCGGTGTCCTTATTGGATGATTGAATGTTGTTGGAACTGTAACCCTTGATTCAGCCACAGAGGTCGCGGAGAAAACGTCGACCATTGCTGGCGACCCAAACCTGCAAACTGCTTCCCCTGCTCTCTGTGGCCGATGGTCTCAAATCAGCGCCAGAGGCCGGTCACTGACGCTTGCCCTCGATCAGCAGCGTCACTTCAATCTCGTCACCGACCGGGCCGTTGGGTTTCAGACCCCATTTGTATCCGTAATCGGAGGCCTTCAGTGTGGTGTGCCCTTCCAGGCCTACGCGGTAGCCACCCCATGGGTCTTCACCATAGCCCAGCACCTTGAACGGGAAGGTGATTTCCTTCGTGACGCCGTTCATCGTGAACTTGCCGGTCACCTCACCCTCGGTCTCGCTCTTGGCGACCACCTTGGTGCTGACGAAGGTCATCTCACCGAATTTCGCGGCATTGAGATAGTCATCCTTGACGATGTGGGCATCACGCTTGGGATGGCTGCTGTTGACGCTCAGCACGCTGATCTTCGCCTCCACGCTGGAATTGGCGAGATTGTTGCGATCGATGACGACCTTGCCCTGCACATCGCTGAAGGTGCCGCTGGTCCTGGCGACCACATGGCGCACGCTCCAGTTGGCGAAACTGTGGTCCTTGTCGATGACATAGGTCTCCTGAGCAGCATAGGCCGAAGCGGAAAACAGCATGCTGACGGCAATGGCGGTTGTCAAAGCTTGTTTCATAAACTCTTCCCTTTCTTGTTGAAATCCGTGAATGGACTGACGCGGCAGCCATTCGTTCCATGAGGTGATGTTTCGTTCATCATGCGATGACGAAAAAAACCATTCTCAATCCGCAGGCGGCATGTCGAACAGCAGAAACTCCGATTCGTCTTCCGCCTGCAGGACGATATGCTCGATTCCGCTAATCTTGGCAGCATCACCTGCCTGCAGCAACTCGCCGTTGATCCGCAAGCTGCCGCGCGCAAGCTGCAGATAGGCACTGCGTCCGACGGCAAGGACATGTTCCAGAGATCTGCCCGGCTGCAGTACGCTGGCATGAAGCGCGACATCCTGATGCACGCGCAGCGATGCTTCACGCCCATCACGCGAGGCGATCAGACGCAGCCGGTTCAGCTTCTCGCCGACGGTGAAATGTCTTTCCTCGTAATCCGGCTCGATACCGCTGCGTTCCGGCAACATCCAGATTTGCAGCAAATGTGCAGACTCTGCCGAGGAGGCATTCATCTCGCTGTGCACGATGCCGCTACCTGCCGACATGCGCTGGACGTCACCGGCACGGATGACCGAACCGTTACCCAAGCTATCCATGTGACGCAGTGAGCCGCCCAGCATGTAGGTCACGATCTCCATGTCCCGGTGCGGATGCATACCGAACCCCCGCCCCGGCGCGATGACGTCCTCATTGATGACGCGCAGGACCGAGTAGCGCATGTGCCTGCGGTCGAAATAGGTATCGAAGGAAAACGAATGATAACTGTCGAGCCAGCCATGATTGACATGCCCCCGCTCGTGGGAGCGGCGAAGTTCCATCATGTTGCGCCCTCCTTATTCAACTAATTTGAATGAATCAGCATCATAATTTCGTTATATTCAACTTGATAGCGAATTATTTTGCAGATATCGTTCAAAAATAATGAATTCAAAACTCTCGCTCGAAGCGCTTGAAGTGATTGACGCCATCGCCCGCAAGGGCAGCTTCGCCGCTGCCGCGGAATCGCTGCACCGTGTGCCGTCGGCCATCACCTACGTCGTGCGCAATGCGGAGGACGCCCTAGGGGTCAAGCTGTTCGACCGCAGCGGGCACCGTGCCGTGCTGACCGAGGCCGGCGAGGAGCTTTTGCGCGAAGGCCGCCACCTGCTGCGCGCAGCGAACGAACTGGAACTGCGCGTCAGGCGCATCGCCACCGGGATCGAAACTGAGCTTTCCATCGCGTTCAGCGACCTGCTCAACATCGAAGCCCTCTATCCCATCCTGCAGGATTTTTACGCCGAGGGATTCGGCACGCGCATACGCCTGCTGCGCGAGGTATTCGGCGGATGCTGGGACGCCCTGATCACTGGTCGTGCGGACATCTCCATCGGCGCACCGGGTGAGGGCCCTCCGGGCGGCGGCTACAGTTTCCGGGCGCTCGGTAACCTCGAGTTCGTCTTCGCCGTTGCGCCACATCATCCCTTGGCACAGCTGCCGGAACCGCTGCAGAACGAAGACATCCGCCAGTATCGCGCCATATCGGCGGCCGACAGCTCGCGCAATCTGCCACCACGCACGTCCGGCATCCTCAGCGGCCAGGATGTGCTGACCCTACCCGATATGCAAAGCAAGCTCGCCGCGCAGATTGCCGGGCTCGGTGTGGGCTATCTGCCGAGAACGATGGCGGAACGGCATGCGGCGCGCGGGGAACTGGTCACCCGCCGAGTCGCCGAGAATCGGCCTGAGGCGCAAGGCTATCTGGCCTGGCGTAGCAGCGGCGGCAGGGCGCAGCAGTGGCTGCTGAAGCGGTTGGAAAACATGACGCTGGAGCAGCTAGCACTCTAGTGTCTTGCAAGCGGCACCCGCCGTGAAGCAGCAGACCTGCTCCATCGGCATTCCAACACGCAGCTTTATTGTTGATAATACGCAAATCACTTAATCAGAAAGGATGACCCAGCATGCCAGACCGCTTGCCGCAGGAACTCAACAGAATCG
Organism: Methylophilaceae bacterium; assembly: GCA_036562645.1. Classification (GTDB taxonomy): domain Bacteria; phylum Pseudomonadota; class Gammaproteobacteria; order Burkholderiales; family Methylophilaceae; genus UBA6140. The sequence continues at coordinate 34,237 of DATCJT010000125.1, forward strand.
GCAGCTACATGATTCGCGCCATGCGCTGGCTCAATGGCTTCGCCCACATCATCATCGGCATGTCGCTCGCGATTGCCGTGCTGATGTTCACCTGGCTGTTCTTTTCCGAAGTGAAGGAAGCAGTCTATGCCCACAACCTCGTGCATGGCTTTCTGCATGCGCTGGGCACGCTGATGCTGCTATGGTCGATTTCGGCACTGATTTCGGCCGAGATACGCTATCTGCAGGACGGCAAGCTCGAGGTGGAAACCTTCGTCGAGGTCGCCATGGTCGTGGTCCTGCGCAAGATTATCGTCATGCCGGTGCAGGAAATCACACCGACGACCAGTGAATTGGTCATGTGGGTCGGCGCCTCGCTGGTACTGGGCATCCTGTTCGTACTGGTCCGCTGGGGCAGATCCACGTTCACTTCCAGCTGACATCTGCTCGGCCGGCATTTCCATAACAGCGGATAGCGCATGCAAGACATCACTCAAAACATCATCGACGCCGTCAGCCACATCATCCTCGGCAAAGATAGACAAGTCCGCATGGCACTTGCCTGCATCCTCGCACGCGGACACCTGCTGATCGAGGACCTGCCCGGCATGGGCAAGACCACTCTCGCCCACACCCTGGCGCAGGTGCTCGGCCTCAGGTTCAACCGCGTACAGTTCACCAGCGACCTGATGCCGGCCGATATCCTCGGCGTCTCGATCTATGACCGCAACGAATCGACGTTCAAGTTCCATCCGGGCCCGGTGTTCACCAACGTGCTCCTCGCGGACGAGGTCAACCGGGCCACTCCCAAGACCCAGAGCGCCCTGCTCGAGGTCATGGAGGAGGGCCAGGTCACCGTCGAAGGCGAGACCCGCGTGTTGCCGCAACCGTTCTTCGTCATCGCGACCCAGAACCCGACCCATCACATCGGCACGTTCCCGCTACCCGAATCCCAGCTCGACCGCTTTCTCATGCGTATCCAGCTCGGCTATCCGGATGCCGATGCCGAACGTGCGCTGCTGAAGAACAGCGGCGGCCGCAGCCAGATTGCCAACATCGAGCCCTGTATTGATCGCGCCGGTCTTATCGACCTGCAAAGGGCCGCAGAGCGAATCCATGTTTCCGACGCCCTGATCGACTATCTCGAAGCCATTCTGCAATTCACCCGCAATTCGCCGCGCTACGCCCACGGGCTGTCTCCGCGCGCCGGCCTGGCCCTGCGCCAGTGTGCGCAAGCCTGGGCAATGATAGCGGGACGTGATTATGTGCTGCCGGAGGATATCCAGGCCGTTCTGCCTGGCGTAGTCGGCCACCGTCTGCAGTCCTCAGGCGGCGAATGGGGCGACACAGACCCCGTGCAGTTCCTGCTCCAGAGCGTCCCCATCCCGTAATCGGGCGCCATCCATGGCTCGCGCACTGAAACTGCCGAACTGGTCCCGCTGGCTGCGCACCACTCGCGCAGCACATGCGGACGCGCTATTGGACCGTCGTCATATCTACATCCTGCCCACCCGCGCTGGTTGGTTCTTCGGCTTCGTCCTGCTGCTGATGCTGGCCGGTTCCATCAACTACACACTGAGCTTGGGATTCGTGCTGGTCTTTCTGCTGACCGGCATGGCGATCGTCTGCATGCTGCACACCTGGCGCAACCTCGCCCATCTGCAGGCCAGGGCGGGTCGTGCCGATCCGGTGTACGCCGGCGAAACCGCGCGTTTCGACATCGTGCTGACCGATGCTGACGGTCGGACACGCCATGCTGTCTGCGCCCGGTTCGACCCGGCGCAGGACGACACAGCAAATCCGACTTGCATCGATATCCCAGCCGGCGGTTCCGCCACCGCCACACTGTCCATCCGCAGCCGCCGACGCGGCTGGCTACAAGCCGGCCGCATCCGGCTATATACGGAATTCCCGCTCGGCCTGTTCCATGTCTGGGGTTACGTCGAGCTCAACAACCGCTGTCTGGTCTATCCCCGCCCCGCCGACAGCCACATACCGTTTCCTTCCGCGACCGACCGCAGGAACCAGGGTGGTGCCGACACCGTGGCCGGTGACGACGATTTCTTCGGTCATCGTAGCTATCAGCCCGGCGACTCGCCCAGGCGCATCGACTGGAAGGCGTCCGCGCGCAAACAGGGAATACTAACCAAGCAGTTTCAGGGGGCCGCGCAAAGTGCGCTGTGGTTCGACTGGGCCGCGACACCGGGCAATGATGACGAGCAGCGCATCAGCCGACTGACGCGCTGGATTCTTGACGCCGCAGCGCTGGATCGCAACTACGGCCTGCGTCTGCCGAACCACGAGTTCGCGCCTGACAGCGGCCCTTCCCACATGCAGCAATGCCTGCAGGCACTCGCACTGCTGTAGCATGAAGACCAGAATCCCGGGAATAAACGACGTGCGCTGGCTGCTCGCCGGCCTGTGCCTGGTCATGATCCTGCATCTCCATCATTTCGCAGCATGGGTCGCGCTGTCCGTACTCGCGTTGCTGGTCTGGCGTTATCTGCTCGCGCACTTTCGTCGCCCGCTGCCTCGTATTTACATCCTGATGCCGCTGACCGTGCTTGCCGGCATCGGCATCATGCTGAATTACCATGGGCTGTTCGGCCGCGATGCCAGCGTTGAACTGCTGGCGCTGATGCTGGGCCTGAAGCTGATGGAGGCCAGAACCCGGCGCGACTTCCTGCTGCTCATTTTCGGCGGCTACTTCCTGACCATCGCCGCCTTTCTCTTCTCTCAGTCGATGGCCTCCAGCGCCGTCATGCTGGTCGCCACCTTCACACTGACGGCGACCATGGTCGGTGTCAGCCATCCGGTCGGCGGCCTTGACTGGCGCTTCCAGGCAAAAACCGCCGCGAGCCTACTACTACAGGGCATACCCATCATGTTCGCACTCTTTCTGCTGTTCCCGCGCGTGCCAGGCCCACTCTGGAGCATCCCGCAGGATACGGGCAAGGGTATGAGCGGGCTGTCGGACACGATGGAGCCGGGCGAGATCAGCGAACTCACGCTGTCAGGCGAAATCGCCTTCCGTGTGCAGTTCGACGGCGACCCGCCTCCACCCAGCCAGCGTTACTGGCGCGGCCCCGTGCTGTGGCAGTTCGACGGTCGCAAGTGGACTATGGCCGATGCCGATGCGAAGTGGCGGGAGGAATCGCTACAGGCACGCGGCGACCCTGTCCGATACACCATCACCATGGAGCCCAGCAACCGCAATTTCATGCTGCTACTGGACATGCCGACACAGTTGCCTGCCGACAGCATCCTGCGCAGTGACCGCCAGGTATTGTCCAAGGATCCTATCCTCCGCCGCATCCGCTATCAGGCCACATCCCATCCCGACTACACGCTAGGTCGCGATGCCGCCCCGGACGCGTTGCAGGCCGCTCTGCACCTGCCGGATACAGGCAATTCGCGGAGCCTTGCGCTGGCCCGTTCATGGGCGGAATCCGGCAGGACGCCGGAAGCCATCGTACAGACTGCACTCGACATGTTCCGCGAGAACGAGTTCTACTACACCCTGCGCCCGCCACGTCTAGGACAGCAGCCGATCGACGAGTTTCTGTTCGATACGCGGCGCGGGTTCTGCGAGCACTATGCCGGTGCCTTCGTCTATCTGATGCGGGCCGCCGGCATACCGGCACGCGTGGTCACGGGCTATCAGGGCGGCGAACTCAATCCGGTCGGCAACTACCTGATCGTCCGCCAGTCCGATGCCCATGCCTGGGCTGAAGTCTGGCTGCAGGAACGCGGCTGGGTACGCATAGACCCGACCGCCGCAGTCGCACCCTCGCGCATTGAATACGGCATCGAAATAGCCATTCCGAACGAGAATCCCCTGCCCCTGCTGGCCAGAAACAGCAACCCGCGCATGAAGAGCCTCTATCTCAATCTGGACGCCATCGATCATGCATGGAACCAGTGGGTTCTGGATTACAATCAGGAACGGCAGATGGAACTCCTGAGCAGCCTGACGGGTAGCCGGTTGTCCTGGCAGGACCTGGCCGTCGCCATGATGGTCTCGGTCGTTCTGATCGTGCTACTGCTCGCATATTTCGCCCTGCGCGGCCAGCGCCTAGGCAGGGATGAGCTGCAGCGGCTATATGGCCTTTTCCTGAAGAAGCTGCGGCACAAGGGCATCATACGCATGCCGCAGGAAGGTCCGCTCGCTTTCGGTAGACGCGCCGCAAATGCGCTGCCGCAGCACGCTGAACGGATCGGGAGGATCTCCGACCTCTACGCACAGATGCGTTACCGAGACCATAAAACCGCAGAATCGACCGAATTACTGAAATGGCTGATCAGAACCTTCAAATAGACCATCATCGTTACATGCAGGCCGCGCTGGATCTGGCAAAGGAAGCTGCCGATCAGGGCGAGGTTCCTGTCGGCGCCGTCGTCGTCAAGGATGGAGAAATCATCGGACGTGGCCGCAACGCGCCGATTTCTCGTCACGATCCCAGTGCTCACGCAGAGATCTTGGCCATGCGCGACGCAGCCAGCCGGCTTGGCAACTACCGCCTGGTCGGTTGCAGCCTGTATGTCACGCTGGAACCCTGCGCCATGTGCGCCGGTGCCATCCAACATGCGCGCATCGCCCATCTGGTATTTGGCGCAAGCGACCCCAAGACCGGCGCCTGCGGCAGCGTCATCGACCTCATGGCGGAATCCAGGCTCAATCACCACACAACTGTCACCGGCGGCATCCTAGCGCAGGAATGCGGAGGACTGCTGAGCGCATTCTTCGCCAGCCGCAGGAAGTCGGCGAAGGTTCTGGACTAACCGGCCACAGAAACCACAGAGGATAATTCATTACGAGAACCAAAGAGGTTCGGGCGAAACCAATCGATGCCATGTGCGGAACGACCGATGTAGTTTCTCTGTGAACTCTGAATTAACAACAAAAAAAAGCCCCGCTAATGCGGGGCTTTTTTATCAGCTAGCCGATCGATTATTCGCGGTCTCCGGCAAATGCCATCAGCAGATGCAGCAGATTGGTGAACAGCTGATAGATGCTGATGTAGATCGACAGCGTCGCCATCACGTAGTTGGTCTCGCCGCCGTGCACGATGCGGTTCACGTCATAGAGGATGAAACCGGAGAACAGCAGCACGGCGACGCCAGACAGGGCCAGCGACAGTGCCGGCACCTGGAAGAACAGGTTGGCCAGTGAGGCGACGATGAGCAGAATGATGCCGACCAGCAGGAAATTGCCCATGAAGCTGAAATCGCGCTTGGTGGTGCTGGCGATTGCGGACAGTGTCAGAAAGATGATGCCAGTGCCGCCGGCTGCCAGACCGACCAGCTCGCCGCCGTTACGCAGGCTCAGCGCGACCTGCAGGATGGGACCGAGCAGCATGCCCATAATGAAGGTCAGACCCAGCAGCAGTACCACGCCCATGCTGTTGTTCCGGTTGGCGGAAACGGCAAAGAACATGCCGTAGATCACGGCCAGGGAGACCAGCGCGAACAGGATCGGGCTACTGGCAGCGAAGGAGAAATCGATGCTCATGCCGATCAAGGCGCCGATGACGGTCGGAACCATCGTCAGCCCGAGCATCATGTAAGTGTTGCGCAGCACCTTGTGGGCGGCCGGCGACAGGGTTTGCGAACTAGCGACTTGATAATTCGGTTGCATCTTCAGACTTTCCTCATTGGTTGAAACTCACGGCTAAGACTATAGAAAAGCGCTTTTAGTTTCAACCCAAACCTACAAATTGCACTTGCCACCAGCACATTTACGGCATGGTTCATGCAAGCGGATCGAAGATCAGGCGAAGAGATTGCCGTCTTCCTTGCCGACAGTGCCAATCGCATGCACCGCCTGCATGAACGCTGCATTCTCGTGCAACGCCACCATGCTCGGCGGCTTGCGGGCGCCGTGCATGCGGGCAAGACGCGCAAGGCTGAGGGCCGACATATCCCACCGTAGGTTTTCCAGCAGTTCATCCGCTAGGTCCGGCCGGTTGCACAGCAGCACCATGTCGCAGCCTGCCTGCAGTGCGGCCAGCGCCCGCCGCGTCACGCTGCCCGCCACACCGGCGCCTTCCATGGCGAGGTCGTCACTGAAGATGACTCCGTTGAACCCCAGCCGCTGGCGCAGTATCTTCTGCAGCCAGCGTTCGGAAAAACCGGCCGGCTTATCGTCAACTGCCGGATAGATGACATGCGCCGGCATGATGGCCTGTATGCCGTCATCGATCAGCTGCTTGAAGGTCTGCATGTCGTTCTGGGCAATCTCGTCGAAACCGCGTTCATCAACCGGGACTGCCACATGCGAGTCGGCGGTGACGTAGCCATGCCCGGGGAAATGCTTGCCGACTGCCGCCATGCCGCCACGACGCAGTCCATGCATCAGCGCGAACGCGAGTTCCCGGATGGCCTGCGGGTCGCGATGAAAGGCACGGTCGCCGATCACCTGGCTGCCGCCGTAATCGATGTCCAGTACCGGCGTGAAACTGAAATCGACGCCATGCGCACGCAGTTCCGCCGCCAGTATCCAGCCCGCGTCTTCCGCCAGTTGCCGTGCTTTCTTCGGATGGACATCCCATATCCTGCCGAATTCGCGCATCGGCGGGATGCGCGTGAATCCCTCACGGAAACGCTGCACACGTCCGCCCTCGTGATCGACCGCAATCAGCAGCGGCGGCTTGCGCACGACATGGATTGCCTCGGTCAGCTGCTTCAGTTGCGCGCAGGAACTGAAATTGCGCGCGAACAGGATCACCCCGCCGACCAGCGGATGTCGCAGGCGACGGATATCGTCCGCATTGAGTTCGGTACCTTCGACATCCAGCATGACGGGGCCAAGCGACATTTTCCACCTTTCTTCAGTCAATTCCGCCTCGGAGCGCCCATCAGCGTCTCACATCCAGCGTATCGCGCAGTTTATCGCCCAGTACATTGACTGCCAACACCAGCGACATCAGGCTCAGTCCCGCAGCCAGCACATAGTGCGGTGCCACCAGCATGTAGCGTACGCCGTCGCGCAGCATGGAGCCCCATGATGCCTGCGGCGCCTGTATGCCCAAGCCGAGAAATGACAGGCTGGCCTCGGCAATCACCAGTCCCGCGATGCTGTAGGTCGCCTCGACCACCAGTGGCGCGGCAAGCAGGGGCAGCATGTGGCGCAGCATGATGCGCAGTGTCCCGGCGCCCAGCGTCTCCGCGGCCTGCACATGCTGGCGACCGCGCAGGGCAAGCGCCTGCGCTCGGGTCAGTCGTGCATAGCCCACCCACGAAGTCAGACATAGCGCCAGTATCAGATTATTGAGCCCCGGTCCGAGCACGGCGGCGAAGGCGATGGCCAGAAGAATGCCGGGAAATGCCAGGAATACGTCGGTCACGTGCATCAGTAGCCGGTCGATCCAGCCGCCGAAATACCCGGCAACCAGGCCCAGCGCCACACCGAAGCCAAGTGTGATCGCCGTCACCGTCACCGCCACCGTCATGGAAACGCGGGCACCGGCAAGGATGCGACTCAAGATGTCGCGCCCGAGGTCGTCGGTCCCCAGCCAGGCGGCAGCACTCGGCCCATGCAGGATGGCGCCGAGATCGATGGCATTCGGCGACAGATCGACGCGCTCCGCCAACACAATGGCGGCAAGCCAGAAAACGAGTACATGGATGGGCCAGTGCTTCATCATGTCGCGCTCATGAACCGAACCTGACCCTAGGGTCTAGGCGCGCATACAGTAGGTCGGTCGCCAGATTGACCAGTACATAGGTCAGCGCAATGACCAGCACACAAGACTGAGTGACCGGATAATCGCGTTTCTCGATGGATTCCACCAGCAGACGGCCTATGCCCTCCCAGCCGAACACCGTCTCGGTGATGACGGTACCCGCCAGCAAACTGCCGAGCTGCAGTCCGAGTATGGTCACCACCGGAAGCAACGCCGCACGCATTGCATGTCCCAGGACCACCTGCCCTTCCCGTAACCCCTTGGCGCGCGCGGTGCGAACGAAATCCTCGCCGAGCACTTCGAGCAGACTGGCACGTGTCATGCGCGTCAGAATAGCGCTCAGCCCCAGCCCCAGCGTCAGCGCGGGCAGCACGATGGATGCGCCGCTTTCCATGCCGCTGACCGGGAGCCAGCCGAGCCAGAGTGCGAACACCAGCATCAGCAGTGGACCAAGCCAGAAATGCGGCATCGCGGAGAAAGTCAGGCTGGCCAGCGTAGCGATGCGGTCCGGCCAGCCGTTGGCACGGAGCGCGGCAATGACACCGAGTGGCAGACCGATGACGATGGCGATGGCCAGCGACAGCGACGCAAGGCGTATGGTTGCCGGTAGACGTTCGGCCAGCATGGCGGCTACCGGCTCGCGGCTATGGATGGAATGACCGAAATCGCCGTGAGCCAGACGGGAAAGATATCCGGCAAACTGCACGACGAGCGGCCTGTCCAGGCCCAGCTCGGCGCGCAGCCTGCTGCGGTCGGTACTGCTGGCAGACTCGCCCAGCATGACCTCGACCGGATCACCCGGCACCATATGCACCAGCAGGAAGGTCAGCAGCAGAACGCCGAACACCACCGGCACGATACCGAACAGTCTTTTAAGCACGCCCGCTATCCGTAAAGGAAGATTCGCCGATATGGACCGGCGTTCCGACCGGAACCGCGTCGAACAGGGCCAGGATATCCTGATTACGCATGCGCACACAGCCATGCGAGCCGGGTACGCCGATCGGCTGGTCGTCTGGCGTGCCATGGATGTAGATATAGCGCTGCATGCTATCGACACAACCGAGTCGGTTGAAGCCTCGCTCGGTGCCGGAAAGCCAGAGTATCCGCGTCAATATCCAGTCGCGGTCCGGATACTTCGCTGCCAACTCCGGTGACCACATCTCGCCGGTAGCGCGGCGTCCGACGAAAACGGTGTTGACGGGTGCCCCGGCGCCTATCTTGGCACGCACCACATGCCAGCCGCGCGGCGTGCAGCCGCTCTCCTTCCGTTCCCCCGGCCCGTTCAGCGCGGTGGATACGGCATAACTGGAGAGCACCCTGCCTTGTGCATCCAGCAGGCGCAGCTGCTGGTCGGCAATCGATATCTCGATACGCATGTCGGAGCAGTCCTGTCTCATTCGCCGAGGCTTATTTTGGCAAGTCTGTACGGAGCGAGGTTACTGCAACACTTCGCCGCCTGCATGTGGAATCCCGGATTCATGTTCCCTGCCGTACCCGGACCTTTCTCACCGTCGTCAGCCCGTCCCAGCTACCGTCGGCCTTGACATGATAATCCGTGAGTTCGTCGCGCATGGCGGCGAACTGCCCTTCGTACCATAGCGGCACATAAGGCAGCATCGCATGCACGCGTTCACTGACGGCACGCCAGTCCTGCTCCTCGATCAGCCGATCGGTCTCGGCATCCGTGAAACGGCCGCGGTTGGCCCCGCGAGGCGGGACGGAATCGCTGTGAAATGCCAGCCGGTAGATTTCAGGTGTTCTAATGCCGACCCAGGTCAGGCCATAGAGCTGAAATTTACCATGCTTTACATCGTCGAAGAACGTGCCCCAGTCAAGACTGAGGATTTCCAGCGCGATGCCCGCCTCGCGCATCTGGGCCTGCAGCACGGTCGCCAGTCTGACGCGCTGGGCATCGGTCGAGGTCTTGTACGTGACTCGGAGAGGAAACTCGATGCCTGCCTGGCGCAGCAGATCGCGGGCAAGCGCCGGATCATGGCGATAAGCCGGCAACGCATCATGCCCGGCCCAGTGCTCCGGTGGCAGAATCGCACCCGCCTCCCTGCTGCCACCGACCAGCACTTCGCGCAGCAGCGCGCGACGGTCTATGGCATGCGCGATGGCGCGGCGGACCTCCGGTATTGCCAATCGTTCGTCCTGCAGATTGAAACCGAGATAGGAAAAATTGGAACCGTGTACCTCATCGACGCGTATCCGCGGCTGCCGTTTCAGGTAGCGCACCAGTTCTGGCGGCAAATCCCCCTGCAGCAGGTCCACTTCGCCACGCAGTAGTTTCAGCAAGCGCACGGTCGGGTCCCGCACCTCCTGCAGCGTGAAGTGCTGACCATCCGTCAGCCTTTCCAGCCGCAGCATTCCCTGCCATGACAAAAGACGCATCGGGCCGTTACCCACCGGCTGCCGGCTGAAATCATGCCCGGCCTCCACCTTCTCCGCAGGCAGGATGCCGATGACCAGACGCGAAGGGAACAGGTCATCCGGTGTATGCAGCACGAAATCGACCGTATCCGCATCCACGACATCGATGCTTTGGATGTTGGAGAACTCTGCCGTATGCGGCGAATCCTTCAGTGACAGCAGCGACCTGTAGGTCGTCGCCACATCGACCGCATCCAGCGTGCTGCCGTCATGGAACATGCTGCGCTCCTGCCGCAACGTGAACCGGTAGTGCGTCGGATTCAGCACATGCCAGTCCGCCAGGGCCGGCTGTGGCCGAAAATGCTCGTCGAAATCGACCAGCGGGCGATAGATCAGATGATTGATGCGCTCCGAAGCCGCATCGGAAGCATAGCGCGGATCCAGATTGAGCGGCGCCTGCGCCAGAGCCATGCGGATATCATCCCGGGAATGCGTCCCGCCACAGCTGGCAAGCAGCATGCACAGCAGAATGAGGACGAATCCGTGCAAGCAAAACTCCTTCAGCAAGAAAAGCCTGTCCGACCGGACGGACTGCCGCAATCACTCCGCCCGTTCGAACAGCGCAATCGACTCCACATGCGTCGTATGCGGAAACATGTTGATGACACCGCTCGCCACCAGCCGGTATCCCTTGGTCATGACCAGGATGCCGGTATCACGCGCCAGTGTTGCCGGGTTGCAGGACACATAGACGATGCGGTTCGGCCGCACGCCTTCCTGGTCATCCGCCGCCGGCAGCGATTTGACCAGTTCCACGGCGCCATCGCGCGGCGGGTCGATCAGCCACTTATCGAAATGGCCGAGTGCAGCCAGCTTTTCCGGTGTCATCAGAAACAGATCGGCCTCGCTAAAGCTTGCCTTGTCCTGCAGCCCGTTGAGCCGTGCGCTCTCCACCGCACGCTCGACCAGCGATGCCGAACCTTCGAAGCCGAATACCTGCGCACCACTACGGGCGATCGGCAGCGTAAAGTTGCCGAGGCCGCAGAAGAAGTCGGCGATGCGTTCGCCCGGCTGCGGCTGCAGAAGCTGCATGGCACGACGCACCATGACCCGGTTGATGTGCGGATTGACCTGCGTGAACTCGGTCGGCCGGAACGGAAACTCGAGATCGAACTCCGGCAGTCGGTACTTCAGTTTAGGCGCATCGATCGGATAAAACGGCTGTGCGGTATCCGGCCCCTTGCTCTGGGTCCAGAACTGTATCCGATGACGGTCGGCAAAGGCACGCAGCAGGGGTTCGTCCTGTGGCTGCAACGGCTCCAGCAGACGCAGCACCAGCACTGTCGTCACATCGCCGACGGCCACCTCGATTTGCGGCAGCCGGTCGCACACACTGAGCTGCTCGATCAGCTCCCGCAGCGGTTCGAGCAAGGCCGAAACATGCGGCGGCAGAATCGCACATGTCCGCATGTCGGCGACGTAGCTGCTCGCCTTCTCGTTGAATCCGACCAACACCCCGCCTTTCTTCGGAACGTATCGGGCACGCAGCCGCGCCTTGTGACGATATCCCCAGGCCGGCCCCTGTATGGCAGGCAGCATCCACTCCGGCCGTGTACGGCCGATATGCCACAGGTCGGCCTCCAGCATGCGCTGCTTGGCTGCCACCTGCGCAGCGGGCTCCATATGCTGCAGTGCGCAGCCGCCGCAGACACCGAAATGCGGACACTTCGGCGTCACGCGCGCGCTCGACGGCTGCAGCACCTCGACGACATCGGCGAACTCGTAACTGGGCTTGCGCTTGCGCGACTGGTAGCTCACTGTCTCGCCCGGTAGCGCGCCATCGATGAAAACGACCTTGCCTTCGACATGGGTAACGCCACGGGCTTCCTGATCAAGGGACTCGATTACGGCGGAGGGATGATTTTGCATGGGGGCGATTCTACAGTATATGGCCTGAGGATGGCAGGCGAGCAACCACGATATCCTCTACGCATCCGTGCTCGCTTGTGAAATACTGACGGTAGTAATTGGCTGTTCCGACATCCTGCATCAAGGAGGACATCAATGAGAAGACTCTATTACATTGACTATCCGCAGGAGCCCTACGAGGGTCAGATGTACCGCTACCGCTGCGCCCTGTGCAAGGTGGAGACCACGACCATCAACGGCAAACTCGAAGGCCACCTGCCGACATGCGAGTATCGCGTCCGACTGGAAAGAGAAGGCCATGACTGTGAAGGCCAGTGCCAAGAGCCTGCTTCACATGATACGGACGACTACGATTAGCAAGACCGCACATTCGATGCGCGGACGGATGGGCAATCCGCTTTAACCGTTATCCCAAGCCGCCAGAAACTCCTGCCAGTGCGGCAGCCCATATCCCTGCAGCGTATCCCTGACCAGCCGCACCTCCTCCTCATAGCGTTGCCGGTCCAGCATGCCACGCATCAGCTGAAAGCGCAGGAACACGAGATAGGTATTGGCGACATCCGTCTCGCAGTAATTGCGGATCGCACCGATCTCACCCTTCTTGTATGCATCCCACACCTTGCTGCCGTCCATGCCCAGCTTGCCGGGAAAGCCGCAGAGCTGCGCA
>DATCJT010000152.1:0-1718 GCA_036562645.1 Methylophilaceae bacterium
GTTTTTCACCTCCACCAGGTACGGCCCGATGAGCTGCTCGATGTCCCCATGCTGTGCCTGCGCAAACTGCTTGTACTGCCTCGTGGCCTCGACGCCCAAGTACTCAGTCAGCAGGTTGCACAGCTCGCGCTCGGCACGGGCACCCTTGTTGCGTGAGTAGGCGCCGCCCATCAGATCCTCCACACCAGTTGCCCCGCGCTCGCGGGATAGCGCCAGTTGCGAGCCTTTAGGTCAAGCAGCTGCTCAGTCAGCGGCCGGGGCCAAATCTCATCACGGTTCGGCGCCCTCACCCGACCCGGGAATTTCCGATTACGCTTCTTGCGGGCGTTCGTGTACTCGCTGCGGCACGCCTTGCAGTGCGAGTGCCGGCCGTCCTTCGACTTCTTGAGCGGACTGAACATGTCGAGTGGCTTGCTCTGTCCGCAGCGCGTGCATTTCTTCATCCAAGCACCCTCCTCAGCGTCTCATTCAGCGCGTCGATCTCGTCCATCTTGTGAATCTTCCACATGGTCCGGTCGCCGTGAATCCCCATCGGCCCCCGGTGACAGTCCGGGCACAAGCCGATAGTCGTGAAGTGCCTGCCCTGTTTGATGTGGTGCGCCTCCACGATCCCGCCCGCACCGCAGACCGCGCAGCCCGATTCCTTCACGCGCGCCATGTGGGCAGCCTCGGCGCGGGTGATTGCCTTGGCGTTTTTCGTTCTCATGCCGCCATCTCCCTCGGATCAAAACCCCGCGCCAGCAAAACCTTATCGCACCACTGCACCGGCTTCGTCTGCGACGGGTCATATTCCCACGGCTGGTCGCCAATTGCAAACGCAAGCGTAATCGCCTCAGTGCATTGGGCCTTCGTCAAGTCGAGGCTCGATCCGCCCAGCATCACGAAGCCCGGCGCGCCTTCGCCCCGGTCGATCCCCGGCAGCATCCGCCAACCCAGAATCGTGCCGGAGATGAAGTGCCGCCAATCGTCTTTGCTCAGCCGGAACCCGTGCCACGTCATGCAACGCGACAGGTCGCCGCACGCTGCGTTGAACAGACGGCGCTGGTCGTCGCTCAGCATTTCCTGCCAAGGCTCAGTCATGCGATCAGCCTCACTTGGCGCTGCGCGTCCTCGATGCGACGGCAGGCAATGTCGAAGTATTTGTCGTCGCGCTCGATGCCGATGAAGCGCCGCCCAGTGTTCGCGCAGGCTACGCCTGTTGACCCGCTACCCATCGTGAAGTCAAGCACCGTTTCGCCGGGGTCCGTGTACGTCTTTACCAGGTCCTCCATCAGTGCGACCGGCTTCTGCGTCGGATGGTGGCCGGTGTAGTCCTTCCGGTATTGCAGGACGTTCGACTTGTATTTCTGGCCTTCTGGCAGGTTGAAGCGGCGTTTGAAGCGGTGGTTGATTTCCTCAAGCTCCGCGTATGGCTTGAACCACTCAAAGTCCTCCAGCCCGTACACCTCGCACAACTGCGCGTAGGTCTGTTCCGTGCAAAGCCCGAATTGCGTGGACTTCACATAGAAAAAGTGTTCCGCGCGCCGATGCCCCAGCCTCGCATTGATCGCCTTCAGGTCGCCACCGCAGGCTGCCAACACTCGCTCGGCGTACTGCCGCAACGGATGCTGCGCCAGCGTGTCGTACTTCTTGAAGAAAACCAGCACGTCCTCGGTGTATGAAACCGGAGCCTTGTTGCACAGCAGCGCATTGGCGAAGTCGTTCTTCAGCCACGTCAT
>DATCJT010000030.1:0-3699 GCA_036562645.1 Methylophilaceae bacterium
GACGCCCCATACAAGAAAGGCGGCCCCGAAGGCCGCCCCGTACCAGAGCCCGCCAAAGCAGGCCCCTATCAGTCCGATTGCAATGGATACCGGGAAAAGCGCCCTCCCAGGCATCCAATCCGGCATCCAGCGATCATCCCCGCGCGCCCGGTTGAGGCCAGAGCACGCGACTATAGCGAGCAGAGCGGTCGTCATAGCGCAGCAGCCCCCATCCACATGTCGTCGATCTGCTCCGGCGTCAGACCAAGCGCAGCGCCAACCTGCTCAATGAGTGGATGCGACCGCTCGAATGTGGTCGCGTACTCCCATTCGATGCGCGCAACCTCACGGTCGGTCGGGTCCTCGATGGCGTCGATGGCCGCCTCCACGTCCCCGAGGGAGATGCCTACTGCCACGAGGCCAAGGCGGAGCTGCCGGGCCGTGAGCGGGACCAGCGGCGGCTCGGGCTGCTCATATGGCGCGATGGGAATGCCGCTCGCCATGAGCGCCGCCCAGTCCTCCGGCGTGTCCACCGCAGACAGCGCCACCGATGCGGCCTCCTCCGTCTCGGCAACGGCGGCAGTCTGCTCAGCATTGGCATATCGGGCAGCAATGAAAGTGTAGGACATCGCTCAGACCCTGATTTCTTCGACGGTCAGCGTGGCTGCCTGCGCACCGCCAAGCCAAGACTGTGTCGGGCCGCCGTTGAGGAAGGCCGTGCCGGCACTCGCGCCAGCACGGACGGTCACCGTCACAGGGGCCGTGGTGCCGGCGACCTGATTGTGCTCGAGGACGATCTGCGCGAACGCGGTTGCCGGCACCGTGTTCAGGAAGTACGCGCGGACAGCATCTACAGAACCGCCCACGAAAAGCGCCGCGATCAGGGCGCGGTTGGCGGTGGCATCACTGCACAGCGGGACGACTGCCCGCATGCGAATCCTGTTGGTGGCGCTTGACGGCGTAATGGTTGCCGCGAGCACCTGCGTCCCTTCGCCAATCTGCGGCACCGTGTTATCGAGTGGGATGTTGGCAGTGATGGCAGTGTACGCTGTGTTCTGGGAGTAGACCGACTGCACTACTCGGCCAATGGCGCTCTGGGGCAAGTTTCCGGAGTGCCAGATAGTGCGGCTGGCGGACCCATCGTTCCACAGCAAATTTTCGCCAACAAATAACTGCCTTGCGATAGTCACTCCATCAGGATCATATATAGCAATTGCTATGTTCCTGCTTGCGCTGGCCCAGTATATTACAGCGTTTTGCAGGGAGCCGTCAGCATTCCTGAACCGGAAATGGGCGTTGCCCGCACCGCGCATGACGATGTTCGGGCCCAGCACATCGAGCTGACCATCCACCTGGAGGCTGCCGCGGGCTCTGGCGGTCACGCCGTTCGAGGCCTTGATCTTCTTGCCGGTGGTGGTGTCAAACACGACAACCTCGTTGTTAACCACACCGCCGCTCGGACCGAAGACATCGCCGATGTCGCCTGGATCAGGCAGATCACGCAAGCGCACCAGATATTCACCCAACTTCCGCCCGTAATTGCGCGGGTCGGTGTGCGCGATGCCGCGCATCACTACATACGCCCCGTTGGTGATGTTAGCGCCTGTCCAGTTGAGGGCCAGTCTCAACTCGGTATCCGAGATGATCTCCTCGATCAGGCCAATCGCACCACCCGTGAGGAAGAGATCGCCCTGCTCAAGGGCCGAGGTCCATGCGCCGCCGGTTCCGGTCACAATCCGGCTGCCGTTGGTCACAGTCGCGACCGAGCCTTGCCCCGCGCCGGGGATGTTGGTTCCGTAGAGGTAGGGATATGCAAGCGTCATCAGAGACTCGCGCCGGAAACCCCGGCGTTCAGGCCGGGGAGGAAGGCGCGCCTCTTGCTGTTGATGTTGTAGGGTGATACAAAACGCGAACGCGCCACTGGACGGCAATCCAGTGACGCGCTCTTGATCGGCCCTGGTGGAAGCAGGACAGACCCGAAGTGAGTATTCTCACGTTCAAATTCCGAGTCAAGGATTCCGTCACCGGCAAGCATCTCGCTCGCCATGCTGTCGCATGCAATCAGGTCTGGAATTTCTGCGTCGCCACGCAGCGCGAAGCCGAACGGCGGCGCAAAGGCGGCATGAATGTCCGATGGCCTTCTGCCTTTGACCTTATCAAGCTCTGCACCGGAAGCGCCGCCGAACTCGGCCTGCATAGCGATACCGTGCAGACCATCTGCCGCCAGTTTGCCGCATCGCGCGACCTTCACCGCCGATGCCCGCGCTTTCGTGCCAGCTTCGGGGCCAAGCGCGCACTCGGATGGATACCCTTTATCCCGCGCGCCGTTAAGATCGACGGGGACGCCGCAGTCTACCTCAAGCGCCGTTTCCGTTTCTGGAAGCATCGCGGCATCGAAGGCGTCTTCCGTGCCGGCTCTTTCGTTCAGGACGCGCGCGGACGCTGGTATGTCTGCTTCCAGTGCGAGGTTGCCGACGATCTTCCGGTTGGCAATGGCGAGATCGGTATAGACCTCGGGCTCAAAACGCTCGCCACTTGCAGCGACGGAGCCGAAATCCCGGCGCTGCGGCACTACCGGCAATACGAACGCGCACTCGGGAAAGCCCAGCGCGCCGGTCGGAAGAAAATCGCCCGCGCCATTCAGGCGAAGATCGCCAATGCGCGAAAACATCACCTTCACGTCGCCAGCAAAAGGCTGGCGGACGCCAATAGATTGATCGTCGTCGGAAATGTGAACGCGGCGAAGCTTGCGAAAACCAGAATGGCGAAGTCCGTTCTGGACGCGGGCTGGTCCACGTTCCGGCACATGCTGCGGTACAAGACTGCCAGAAGGCAGGCGGTGTATGTCGAAGTCGACGAACGATGGACCTCGCAGACCTGTTCCGAGTGCGGAAGCCTCGGCGGCCCGAAAGGGCTGAAAGGTCTCGGAGTGAGGCATTGGGTTTGTTCTGAGTGTGGCGCATCGCATGATCGTGATGTGAACTCCGCTCGGCTAATCCTGATGTCGGGGCGGAACGCCGCCCTCCAGTTGACGGAAAGCCCCGTCCTTTAGGGCGGGGAAGGCGTTACGGCTGTGCGCTCCTCGGCCGCGTGGTGCGCGGCACGGAAGGGACAGGATTGTGTTCAGGGGTTAGCGCGGCAGCGGGATACCCGCCGCGCTCAAGGACGCGGCAATTTCGGCGTGCGTCTGGGCGGCCCGCACAGCCTGTTTTACGGCAACACGCCGCAGTTTGTGCTCCAACATTTCCTCGGACATAACCAGGACGCGCGAGGCGAGATCAGCCACTGACATGCCTCGCATGTCGGCCTCCGCCACGAAGGCAGCTGGTGGCGTACCTCCATCCCTGACACGCATTGCGGCCGCAATAGTTGCAGCATCTTCGCTGGCCGGCACGAGCCGCGGCGAGACTTGTGCGAAATGCATATCGATGGCGTGCTCAGCCTGTTCACGGAAGGCGTCAAGCGGCGGGGCGACGGTGATGGCCTGGTTGGTCATTGGCGCACCTCCACAGTGAAGCGAGCATCACGCTGCGGGAAGGCTTCAATGGCGATCTCGTAGGTGCCCGGCAGAACGAACGTAAGATCGGCGGCATCCACCTCTGCGGTGAACGTCTGCGTCGCGGGCCCAGTGATGGAAACGCGGGCACCAGGCACCAGACCGGAAAGCGTCACGGACTGGCCCGCCTCTATCGTCGTCTTGTCCAGCGCAGCCGTCGAAGC
>DATCJT010000034.1:0-7325 GCA_036562645.1 Methylophilaceae bacterium
GCCGAACGCCGCGACATGCGGCATTTCCTGCCGACTCCAGTAGCAGCCGAAGTGCTCGACCGGCTGCTGACTGCTGCCCATCAGGCCCCCAGCGTCGGTCTCATGCAGCCCTGGCGCTTCATCCGCATCACCGACCGCAACCTGCGCCTCGACATCCACCGGCTGGTCGATACCGAGCGCGTTCGCACCGCACAAGCCATCGGCGAGTACGAAAACACGGCGCGCATGGCCGAATTCCTCCGGCTCAAGGTCGAGGGCATTCTCGATTGCGGCGAACTTCTGGTTGCGGCACTGTGCGACCAACGCGAGCAGCACATCTTCGGCCGCCGGACCATGCCGGAAATGGATCTGGCCTCGGTCAGCTGCGCTATCCAGAACATGTGGCTGGCCGCACGGGCAGAGGGCCTCGGCATGGGCTGGGTATCTCTGTTCGACCCGGCAGAACTCGCACAACTGCTCGGCATGCCGGACGGCACAAAACCGGTCGCCATTCTATGCCTCGGGCACGTCAACAGCTTCTACAAGGAACCGATGCTGGTCGAAACCGGCTGGAGGACGGCAAGACCGTTGCAGGACATGGTGCTGGAGAACGGCTGGGACAGCAAAGAATGAGATTCCCGCAGCGCATCGTCTGCCTGACCACCGAGCCGACCGAAGTGCTCTACCTGCTGGGCGAACAACATCGTATCGCCGGCATTTCCGGCTTCACGACGCGCCCCGCCATCGCCCGCAAGGAGAAACCCAAGGTCGCCGCATTCACCAGCGCCAACATCGACAAGATACTGGCCCTGGACCCCGACCTCGTGCTCGGGTTCTCCAACCTGCAGGCTGATATCGCGGCCGAACTGGTACGCGCCGGCGTCGAGGTGCATATCTTCAACCAGCGCTCAATCGCGCAGATGCTGGACATGGTCATGACCGTCGGCAGCCTGGTCGGCGCCACGGACAAGGCGACCGCGCTGGTCGCCGATCTGGAGAAAAAAATCGAACGGGCGCGCGACATGGCCAGCGAATTTACGGCCAGACCCGTCGTCTATTTCGAGGAGTGGAACGACCCGCTGATCAGCGGCATCCGCTGGGTCAGCGAGCTGATCGAGATTGCCGGCGGCAGCGACTGCTTTGCCGAGCTGGCGCAGTACAAGGACGCAAAAGACCGCGTCATCGCCGACCCGGACGAGGTCGTCCGGCACAATCCGGATATCATCATCGGCTCCTGGTGCGGCAAGAAATTCCAGCCGGAACAGCTGATGCAGCGTCCGGGCTGGGATGCCATCAAGGCGGTACAAAATGGCTTCGTGCAGGAGATCAAGTCCGCCGACATCCTGCAGCCCGGCCCGTCACTGATCACGGCAGGTTTGCCGCAACTGCAGGGCATCATCCAACGCTGGAATGTAGGGCAGACTTTCAGGAAGCATTGGGATTAGGAAGGCAGCAACCATGAGCACGACACTGATACTGGGCGGCGCCCGCTCCGGCAAGAGCGCGTTCGCCGAAAAGCTGGCCGAGAAGCTGACAGAGCAAAACGGGCTCGACGTCACCTACATCGCCACGGCACAGGTCTACGACGACGAATTCGCCGCGCGCATCCGCCACCATCAGGAGCGGCGCCCGCCGCACTGGGCCCTGGCCGAAGAGCCGCACTTTCTGGCGCGGGCGCTGCAAGCCAACGCCTCGGAGCAACACTGCATCATCGTCGATTGCTTGACCCTGTGGCTGGCACAATGGATCTGCAACGACTGCAACCCGCCCGCCGCATCCAGCTGGCAGGCCGAGCGTGCGGCCTTGCTCGAACTGCTGCCGAGCCTGCCGGGACAAATCATCCTGGTCAGCAACGAAGTCGGCATGGGCATCGTACCGCTGGGCGAAATCAACCGCCGTTTTCAGGACGAACAGGGGCGACTGAATCAGGCAGTCGCCACTGTCAGCGATGAGGTGTTTTTTGTCGCCGCCGGTTTGCCACTCAAGCTCAAATAGAACCGTCGGCAATCAGGGCAGATATACCTTGAGCCTGCTCCAATCGAGATGCTGTTCGACGCTGTCCGCCAGCCGGTCCAGCCCCTCTTCGCGCAACTGCTCGTAATCGAACTCCGGACCACCGGACGCGAGCCCGGCCCATTGCAGCCAGGCCGCACACGATTCTGCATGGTCGAACAGGCCGTGCAGATAGGTGCCGGCAATTTGATTATCTTCAGAAAGCGCGCCCTCCGGCGCGCCGTCGACCAGCAGCGCCGGCCGGCTCAAGGCAAGACCGTTGCTGACCCCCATGTGGATCTCGTAACCGCTGACGGCGGCATCGGCGAACGCGAGCCTGGCCTGCACCTGTGCCAGCCGCTTTTCCGGCATCAGCGTGGTTTCCAGGTCGAGCCAACCCAGTCCAGGGCTGCTACCGGCTTCGCCTTCCAGCGCCTGCGGGTCATGAATCTTGCGGCCCAGCATCTGGAATCCGCCGCAGATGCCGAGCAGCTTGCCGCCATAGCGCAGGTGGCGCGCGATGGCCTGCGGCCAGCCGCTGGCGCGCATCTGCGCCAAGTCGCCACGCACGTTCTTGCTGCCCGGCAGGATGATGAGATCAGCGGGCGGAATCGCTTCACCCATGCGGACAAACTGAAAATCCACCTGGGGATGCAGACGCAGGGCATCGAGGTCGGTATGGTTGGAAATGTGCGGGAATACCGGCGCGATGACGCGCAGCACGGCATGCCCCCTCCCCCTGCCGGGGGGAGTGCGGGGGTTGGAAGTATGCCAATCCAACAGTTCACCCTCATCCCGGCCTTCCCCCTGGCAGGGGGAAGGTGGCAGCGGCACGGCATCTTCCGCTTCGATATGCAGATCGTGCAGATAGGGCAAAACGCCGAGCACCGGCTTGCCGGTCGTTTGCTCCAGCCAGTCGAGGCCCGGCTGCAGCAGCGCGATATCGCCGCGGAAGCGGTTGATGACAAAGCCGATCACGCGCTTGCGCTCACTCTCCGACAGCAAGGCCAGCGTGCCGACGATGTGCGCAAAGACGCCGCCGCGATCGATGTCCGCCACCAGGATGACCGGACAATCCACCGCCTCGGCAAAGCCCATGTTGGCGATGTCGTTCTGCCGCAGATTGATCTCGGCCGGGCTGCCGGCCCCTTCCACCACGATACAGTCGTATCGCGCGCCCAGCCGCCGGTAGGAATCGAGCACGGCGCGCATCGCTGTCGGCTTGTAGGCATGGTAGCCGGTCGCCTCCAGATTGCAGACCACCTTGCCCTGAATGATGACCTGGCAACCGGTATCGGAATTGGGCTTGAGCAACACCGGATTCATGTCGGTGTGCGGCACCAGCCCGCAGGCCTGTGCCTGCACTGCCTGCGCTCGACCGATCTCGCCGCCGTCGACGGTGACGGCCGAATTCAGGGCCATGTTCTGCGGCTTGAAGGGGGCGACAGCGACCCCCCTGCGGTACAATACCCGGCATATTCCAGCAACGAGCGTACTCTTGCCCGCATCCGAAGTCGTGCCCTGAACCATCAATGTTTTCATATCCGGATTATCTCATAGTGCCCGCCATGGCCCTCGTCGCCGTGGCGCTGGATTACGTGCTGGGCGAAGCGCGCCGCTATCATCCGCTGGTCGGTTTCGGCCGGCTGGCGAACAAGCTCGATACATGGCTGAATCAGGCCAGCCGTCAGCACCGGCCGACACAGCGACTGACCGGCAGTCTGGCCCTATTGTTGCTGCTCAGCCCTTTTGCTCTGCTGGCCTGGTGGCTGTGCAATCTGCAGCCGTTCGGCATCGTCGTCAACACCCTGCTGCTTTACTTCGCCCTCGGCCACCAAAGCCTGCACCAGCATGCCCATGCCGTCACGCAGGCGCTGGAAAACCATGACGAGGGGCAAGCCAGAACCGCCGCATCATGGATGGTGAGCCGCGACTCCGCCGCCATCGAACCGGTGCCCGCCACCATCGAATCCGTGCTGGAGAACGGCAATGACGGCGTATTCGGCGCACTGTTCTGGTTCTTCGTACTGGGCGGCGCCGGCGCCTTGCTGTTCAGGCTGGTCAACACGCTGGATGCCATGTGGGGCTACAAAACGCCGCGTCATTACTATTTCGGCTGGGCGGCCGCGCGGCTCGATGACGTACTGAACTACATACCGGCCCGGCTGACCGCGATCACCTATGCCCTGCTCGGCAAGACCCGCACCGCATTACGCTGCTGGGTCAGCCAAGCACCGGCGTGGGAAAGCCCCAACGCCGGCCCTGTCATGGCTGCAGGTGCCGGTGCGCTGGATATCAAACTGGGCGGCGCCGCCCGCTATCAAGGCGAATGGCATGAGCGTCCGCAACTGGGCTCCGACAAACAGCCGATTGCCGCCGACATCGGTCGCGCACTGATGCTGGTCAGGCACGGCGTCTACCTGTGGCTGCTGCTGTCTCTGTTGCTGTCTTTATTGATAGCCGGTATCGCCCATGCTTGAACACGGCGGCAATCTGACGGCAGCAGCGCAGCAATACGGCATTGCGCTGGACGACTGGCTTGATCTATCCACCGGCATCAATCCGCACGGCTATCCGGTTCCGGCCATGCCGCCAGCGGCGTGGCAAAGATTACCGCTGGAAAATGACGGGCTGATCGAGGTTGCTTGCGCATACTACGGCTGCTGCTACGCCCTACCGACCGCCGGCTCGCAGGCCGCGCTGCAGGTGCTGCCGCAACTGCGCAATGGTCCTCAGTTCAAGGCACCGGCCAGAGTCGCCATGCCGCAGCTGATGTATCAGGAGCATGCCAAAGCCTGGCAGCGACACGGACATGAAGTGCTGCGCTTCGATACCCATCCGGATCAGGATGTGCTGAGCCAGGCTGACGTACTACTACTGTGCAATCCCAACAACCCGACCGGAACCCGATTTACAGCAGAACAACTGCTGGGCTGGCATGCCGAACTGGCACAGCGCGACGGCTGGCTCATCGTCGACGAAGCCTTCATGGATGCAACTCCGGAACACAGCATCGCGCGGCACGCCCATCTCGACGGCTTGTTCGTGCTTCGTTCGCTCGGCAAGTTCTTCGGGCTGGCCGGTGCACGGGTCGGTTTTCTGCTGGCGGCAGAAACGATGCTGCAAGCGACGCAGGAGATCATCGGCCCGTGGTCCGTCGCCGGCCCGAGCCGCCATGCAGCCAAAACGGCACTTGAAGATCAGGCTTGGCAGCATCGCAGCAGACAACAGCTACTTGCCGACAGCCAACGACTCGCCAACCTGCTCACGCAACACGGCCTGCCACCGACGGGCGGCACCGCGCTGTTTCAGTTCGTGCTTACGCCGGACGCCGCAGAATGGCATCAGCACTTGGCAAAACAAGGCATCTGGGTGCGACTGTTCACGGATGTAGCGGCATTGAGGTTCGGCCTGCCGCCGGCAGATAGCTGGAATCGATTGCGCGATGCGCTTCAAACTTGATTTGCCGCAGAGCTCACAGAGAACTCAGAGAAAACCAACTACAAAACCTTTGATTTAACCGCCAATAAAACGGATAAATCTCACCTCAAACCATCAGAATTCCTACAGACATTCTCCCTCTGTGATCTCTGTGGCTAGTAGATGTTTTTGAGAGCTAGGCATTGATGCGAAGCACTCTCGGCACCTCGCCCTTGAACTCCAGCTGCGTCACGCTGCCGTGATCGACCGCGATGCGGAACAACCGTTTCAGGGGCAGGTTCAGGGTTTCTGCGATGAGGGCGCGAATCAGGCCGCCGTGCGTCACCACCAACAGATTCTTGCCATGGAAGTGACTGCTCACATCCTCAACAAAGCTCTTGGCGCGTGCATGCAACTGGGTGAAGGTCTCGCCATTGGGCGGCGCCAGATTGGCGTAATCATTGGCCCAACGGTCGAACTCCTCGCGCGGAATCGCGTCCCACGGCACCATCTCCCAGTCGCCGAAATGCAGTTCCTTGAGCCGGTCATCCGGCCTCACTTCCTCTGCCTCGCAGTCCAGCGCCGAGTGCAGCACCCGCGCCAGCCGCTGGCATCGCTGCAACGGACTCGTATAGATCGCATCGAACCTCAGACCTTGCAGCTTCTGCAGCAGCGCCTGTGTTTCGGTTTCGAAGGTCGCGGCGACCTCGACATCGCTTTGCCCGTAGCAAATGTGCGGCTCGACGTTCAGCGCGGTATGGCGGATCAGCGTGATGCGCATGGCAGTGTCAGGAACCGGAAAAGACTGTCACAACGGCCAGCAACCCGAGGTAGAAGGCGACCTCCGTCAGCTGCTGCATGGCACCCAGGCAGTCGCCGGTATAGCCGCCGATGCGCCTATGTATCTTGACGCTGAACCAGAACCAGACCAGCGCGACGGGAAGCAGCGCCAGCAGTTGCCACACCTCGAGCAGCACGAGCGGCGCGAGTCCGAAGATGCCGGCCACCAGTAGTTCACCCGCCGTGATTTCCGTCGCCAGCGGCTTGGCCTTGCCTGAAGGCTTGACGTAACGTTGCGTAGCGATGACGAGCGTGGCGCAGAAACGGCTCAGCGCATGCCCCGCGATCAGCGCCAGCGGAATCGCCGGGATCGGCATATGGCTCAGCGCCTGGAACTTGGTCAGCAGCACCAGCACCATGGCAATGGCGCCATAACTGCCGATGCGCGAGTCCGTCATGATGGTGAGCACCTGTTCCTTCTCCCATCCCCCGCCCAGGCCGTCCACCGCATCCGACAGGCCGTCTTCATGGAATGCGCCGGTAAGAAGCAATGTCGCGACCATGCTCAACAACACGGCCAATTCCAGCGGCAGCAGGAAATCGCCGAGCCAGAACACCAGCGCTCCGAAAGCACCAACCAGCAGACCGACCAGCGGAAAATAACGCGTCGACCGCGCCAGATCGGCCTCATCATAATCAGGGAGCATCAACGGCACACGGGTGAAAAACACCAGCGCGGTCTTCAGCAAACGCCACTGACGGATCAGGCACTGCATGTCTAGGCCTCCCGGCCTGAGACATGGGCCGATTCGAACGAGGCCATGTCGTTGAGGAAATTGACTGCCGCCTGCAACAGCGGATAGGCCAGCACAGCGCCGGTGCCCTCGCCCAGCCGCATACCGAGCTGCAGCAAGGGACGGGTCTTGAGCTGTTGCAGCAGCAGAGCATGACCGGCCTCATCCGAACAGTGGCCGAACACGCAGTAATGCATGATGGCAGGCTCCATTCTGCTTGCCACCAGCAGCGCGGCGGTTGCGATGAAACCGTCGATCAGTATGATGCAGCGCAGTTCCGCCGCTCTCAACATCGCACCGACCATCATGGCGATCTCGAAACCGCCGAACGCGGAAAGAACGCTGAGCGGTGTATCCCGT
>DATCJT010000036.1:0-1719 GCA_036562645.1 Methylophilaceae bacterium
AATAGCGATATTGCCTTCCTCGCCGAATGGCAGCGCAGCAGGGTTGTCCTCGAAGCCGAAGAACTCGATCAGAAGCACGTCAGGAATCAGGCGCGACTGCCCGACCCAAAGGCCGACAGCATCAAGCTGGACGCCCTCTGCAACATCAAGGTCGAAGGACTGTGGGATGGCTAAAGTGGCGTCATATACAGCGCCCCATGCGCCAGCGACCGCTTCGACCATCGCCCTGAACTTTGGGCGCTGATTGTGCTCGCTGGTGATGAGCTTGGTATAGTCCTTAGCCATTTATAGCACCGTGATTGTGATATCGCTCTCGTCGCACTCTGCGGCCTCGTCGAATGCGACCGTGATGTCTGACGTTCCCATGCCACCGCCGTTCGCTTCGATCTGCAGTTGCGTTATGGCGTATGTCTCTCCCATAGCAGAGTTGTTCAGGTTCGCCGGAACGAAAACCCGCGCATAGATGACATCTTCTCCAATGTCGTGGCCGTTGATGAAGTCCACGACGGCCTTCTTAATCATCGGAAGAACGCTCGCGCTGTACCCTGCCATCGGTTGGATGGTCAGAGCCACGCCAACAACGACCGGATCGGGGCGACTGAACTTGATGGTGTGGCTGCTGCCAACGTCATCAATGATCGGGAATGACAGGTCGCCGTATGTTCCTGTGCCGGGTGTTTTCTTGTTCGCAATCGTCTGCGCGATAGCCTGCGCGTCGCCGCCCTCGACGATGATGGCGATGCTATGGCTGGGGATGCCGTTCGCATCTGTCGTGTCGGTATCGTTCTCGTAGCCCCTGATGCGCGTCACGCCCGGCAGGTTCGCCACGCTCCCCACGATGCCCTCGAAGATTGTCTGCGATGGCACTGCCACAGAGATGGCCTGCCGAGCGCGAAGGGCGGCATCAGTCTCGACCGGATTGCCAGGCACCGCGTCGCTTGTGTTCGTGACCGTCTGCCAACCATAGACAGGCGTCTTGATCTTGGTGATCGTGCCTGTCGGCGCTAGCAATGCGCCCGGCTTCTCGGCTGTCGCCGTCACCGTGATCTGGCCCGCGAGCGGGATGGTGACGGAAGCGGGGAGCATCCAGTTGTTGCCGTCAGCATCCGCCACGATGCCGTTGGTGATGACCGTCCCGGCGTTGCCGCCCAGCAGGACATCTACAGTTGAAGGCGTCGGAATGCGGCGCGTGATGCCGTTCAGCTTGACATTGCTGGAAAGGCCGTTGCCCTGCGCGGTTGCGGGGCTGAAAGAGTTGTAGCAGGCGACGGCGGCGGCGTTCGCATCGGTGATCGCCTGCGCGATGATGCCGAGGAACTGCCCGTCCTGCGAATCGTTGCCGAGGTAAATATCCTGACCATAGATAGCTCGGTATTGGTCTTGCAGGTAGGCCAGCACATCCGCAAACGTCGGGGCGCTGATGCCATACTCATCAATGGTCGGGGCGATGCTCATCTGAATGCGCGGGAAACCTCGGCCTTCAGGCCGGGGAGGGATAGCGCGGCTTGCGTAACAAGCCCTACTCCCGCTCTCCTTTCTGTGTTGCTACCCTTACATAATTGGTCAATGGAATCTGTCCGCGATGCGTTTGCAAAGGTCAATGAATTCAACGTCGGTAGAGTCGTTTTTGAAGGCATTGATGTTCCTGTCACACCAGACGCAGTTGTCGATGTCGGTGCGGCTTCCGCCCCGGCTAACGGGAACCTTGTGGTCAACGCT
>DATCJT010000046.1:0-2815 GCA_036562645.1 Methylophilaceae bacterium
CGTGAAACCCAGATACGCCTGGGCATCTCGATCGCGCGTTGATCTGGCTTTGGAACCTCAGTCAGTGTAGCGCTGGCCGATTTCGTTCAGCGCCTGACCCAGTTTAGCCCTGTCCTGCAGGATGTCGGCAGGCAACGCGAGGAAGGCTTCGATGCGCTTGCGCAGAATCGAATAGGCGTGTCTGAATACGGCGTCGATCTCCTCGTCGCTGCCGGTCGCCTTGGCCGGGTCCTCCACCCCCCAGTGCGCGCGCAGTACATTGCCCAGATAAGCCGGGCAGGTCTCGCCGGCGGCATTGCCGCAGACCGTGATGACGATATCCGGCGTCACCGCCAGGTCGTTCCACGATTTGCTGTGATAACCCTCGGTCGCGATCCCTTCCTTTTGCAGCAACGCGAGCGAACGCGGATGCACATAGCCGGCCGGCTGGCTGCCGGCGCTCACGGCGCGCATGCCGGCCGGAGCCAAGGCATTGAAGGTGGCCTCGGCCAGAATCGAGCGGCAGGAGTTGCCGGTGCAGAGAAACAGGATGTTCAAGCGGGTTCCTTTCCATTTTCGTACCACTGACGGCTACGGTTGACGATGTTGACGACGGTGAGCATTACCGGCACCTCGATCAGCACGCCGACCACAGTGGCCAATGCCGCGCCGGAATTGAAGCCGAACAGGGCAATGGCCGTGGCGACGGCCAGTTCGAAGAAGTTGGAGGCGCCGATCAGCGCGGATGGGCCGGCGACGCAATGCGCCACGCCCAGTTTCTTGTTGAGCAGGTAAGCCAGGCCAGAGTTGAAGTAGACCTGGATCAGGATGGGGATAGCCAGCAACAGGATGATCAGCGGCTGATCCAATATCTGCTCGCCCTGGAAGGCAAAGAGCAGCACCAACGTGACCAGCAGGGCGCTGATGGAAACCGGCTGGATGGTTGCCAGCGTCCGCTGCAGCCGCTCAGGATCGCCATGCAACGCCTTGCGCCAGAGCTGGCTGATGATGACCGGAACAACGATGAACAGCACGACCGAGATCGCCAGCGTATCCCACGGCACGATGATGCTGGATAACCCGAGCAGAAGGGCGACGATGGGAGCGAAGGCGAACAGCATGATGATGTCGTTGATCGCGACCTGCGACAGCGTGAATTTGGGTTCGCCGTTGCACAGGTTGCTCCAGACGAACACCATGGCGGTGCACGGTGCCGCTGCCAGCAATATGAGGCCGGCGATGTAGCTGTCGATCTGTTCAGCCGGCAGATAGGGGGCAAACAGGTGGCGGATGAAGATCCAGGCCAGCAGCGCCATCGAGAATGGCTTGACCAGCCAGTTGATGGCCAGCGTCACGCCGATGCCACGGGCGTGCTGTGCCACCTCGCCCATGCGGGCGAAATCGATCTTCAGCAGCATCGGGATGATCATGAGCCAGATCAGCACGGCCACCACCAGATTCACTTCGGCGATCTGCAGATGGCTGATGGCCTGGAATACGCCGGGCATCAGCTTGCCGAGGCTGATGCCGACGACGATGCAGCCCAATACCCACCATGTCAGGTTACGCTCGAAGAAGCTGATTTTTGCTGCCGGTGCGCTCATTTGCAGCCGCCGGCTTTGCGTGAAATGAAATTGATGGTTTCCACGCCAGGTGCACAGCATGCGCTGTTGGCTGCTGCACCGTTTGCGTCATTAAAAGTCGGCGCGCTATCCAGCGTGTGGTAGCTTTCCCAGGCGATGCCCGAGGGGTCCTGCACCCAGTGCTTGTCGGATTTCGCGTAGCAGCAGGTCGTGCCTTCCTGCGTTAGCATGCTCATATCCGCCGCCTGCAGGCGCTGCTCGATTTCGGCCAGTTCTTCGCTGCTGTCGACCTGGATGCCCAAGTGATCGAGCCCCGGCTTGTTGCCGCGCTGGCTGATGGCGAAATTGACGCGCGGGTCATCCAGCATCCATTTGGCATAGTCCGGCTTTTCCACGCTTGGCGTGGTGCCGAACAGCTGGTTGTAGAACTGGATGCTCTTGTTCAGGTCATCGACCGAGACATGGACGTGCATGCGTTTCATGGTGTTTTCCTTTTCAGTTCGAATGCTTACAGATTCTTAACAGTTGCATGCCGGTGGCACGCATTTGCCCGGTTCGCCGCCGCAACAGTTTTCCATCAGATAGGCCACGAGTTCGTTGATTGCCTTGAAGTCGGTCGAGTAATAGATGAAGCGGCTCGACTGCTCCGCTCTCACCAGACCTGCGTGCGACAGCTCTTTCAGGTGGAAAGAGAGGGTGCTGGCCGGGATGTTCAGGCGCTTGCCGATTTCGCCGGCGGCGAGCCCTTCCGGACTGTGCTGCACGAGCAAGCGAAATATCTCGAGTCTGGCTTCTTGGGCCAGGCAAGCGAGGATGGTGACGGCATCATGAGTATTCATGAATTCTATATTTCCATAATTATAGAAATAATGTCAAACGGTATTTTTTGTTTAAAGTGCCCGTCAGCCTGGATGCATATTTAAAAAGTATTGCCGGACAGGGATTTATGATGAAAAGGAGATCGGATATGACGAGCAAAATTTTGTTGGTGTTGATGCTGGCGATGTTTACCGCCGCCTGCTTTCACAAGCGACACCCGCATGGCTGTCCGCCGGGGCAAGCCAAGAAAGGTAACTGCATCGTGATCGATCGGGATTAGTATGAGTGACGATACCGGATTAACGGGGTATCAGGAAACAAAAAAGCCACCTTGCGGTGGCTTTAGTGTTTGGCGTCCCCACGGGGAGTCGAACCCCGGTCGCCTCCGTGAAAGGGAGGTGTCCTAGGCCTCTAGACGATGGGGACCTGGAACA
>DATCJT010000048.1:0-4728 GCA_036562645.1 Methylophilaceae bacterium
CGATTCCGGCACGCGCCTCCAAAAAATCAAGCACTTGTGATAAGTGTCTTGCAATTCATCCAATAATTCCCAGTGAAACCACTCCGCGGGGTGGCAAAACCGCCCGTCATCCAGCATCGCTGACCGTTTGGAATTTTGCAAAAACGGGGCAGGGGGAAGGATAAATGGCTTGTAGGGTCAGCGTAGCTTCTTCATGCGTGACTTGCTTCTTGAGCCGCCGATCTTGAGCCGCCCGGGTATCCATCCGCTATCGCTGTTGACGATGGGATGGGCGGTGAGCTGGTTCCGGGAATCGCTTACGCGCTTGATGCGCATGTTCAGCGCCTGTTCTCCTGCCATGACGAGTGGACGCAGGTCGCCGGCATTGCCGGTGAAGGGAGCTTCATCGCTACGGCGCGGCACGAACAGCGTGCCCGATGAAATGACGCTGAGTGCTGGATGGATGTTGTTGATGGTTCTCACTTCCTGGATGCTCAGACCGTGCCTGGCGGCGAAGGCATGAAGGCTTTCACCCGGATAGGCACGTACCGCCTTTAGATTGATGAGTAGATGCTGGTCTATGCCGTCCTCAGCCTTGGCTAGCCGTTCTTTCAGTCTGCCCAAGCCTTCTTCCGTGATCCAGATGACGCCGCTGTTGGATGGCACGACCTGTCGTAGCACGCCTGCATTCAGGGTCTTCAGTTCCTGATAGCTCATGCCGGCTAGGTTGGCTAGGGAGATGAGATCCACCGGATGGTTGAGCATGATCGCGGTGATTCTCGAATTGCGATGGATAGCCGGCAGTTGCAGGCGCGCAGTGCGGAAGACATTCCGGACCGCGATGAAACGGGGCACATAGTCGCGTGTCTCCTGCGGCAGAAAATGGGCGATGCTGGCAAAGTCGCGGCCGCCGCCGAGAGACCGTGATTTTTCGATGGCGCGGGCGACACAGTTTTCGCCGCAGTTATATCCGGCCAGCGCGAGATGCCAGTCACCGAACATGCCGTAGAGGAATTTCAGATAATCCAGTGCGGCCCGGGTAGCGGCCATCGGGTCACGCCGCTCGTCCCGCAGCCAGTCCTGACGCAGACCGTAGCGCCTGCCGGTCTCTGGAATGAACTGCCATATGCCTGCAGCGGCAGCGGGCGATATCGCGCGTGGGTCGTAGCTGCTTTCGATGACCGGCAGCAGAGCTAGGTCCGTTGGCATGCCGCGGCGTTTCAGTTCGCTGATGATCTCGTGGATATAAGGTGCGGCACGCTGCATGGAACGGACAAGAAACTGTGGATTGCCAGCATACAGCCTAGTCAAGCCGGTAACGCTGTCCGTGTTCAGGGGAGGAATGGCGAAGCCATCCAGCATCATGCGCCAGAAGTCGATACTGGCTCCCTTCTGTTCCGGTGTCGCGTTGTGAGCTTGCTCGCTATGTTCATGCGGATGCGTCTGACCGCCGTCGGCCAAATCGGCTGCATCGTTGATGTTCTCCACACTTTGCGGCAAGCCGTCCACATCCAGTTCGATACCGTCGAAATCGAACCCGGATTCGGCAAAGGCAGCATGTCGCAAGCCGTCGTACAAGTCTTCAGCATGGGTGAGCGAGAAGCTGCACGCAAGAATCGGAATACAGGCGTAGGCGCGCCATTTTTCGATTGAGCGCCGGAAAGGTTCGTGGAAATGCGTCATCAGGTTAAGCGAGTGTGGCCTGGTGGCTCAAAGTCTTGCGCGCAGTTCGGCATTGCGGGCAAAAAGTGCGTTTGCCAGCTGAATCGCGACCATGTACTGGAATTGGTGGGCGACCCGTGGAGAAGTGGTTTTGAGTCTGCCTAGGCCATCGCGTGGAAATTTCAGCGCGATGCTGGGTTCCAGGGCGACTGCCGTGGTGGGCACGGTAAGATTCTCGACGAGTGCGAGAATGTTGAAAATCTCGCCCGAGCAGATTTCATTGACCGACAGCGTCTTTTTCAACACGGTGTCGTGTTGGAAGACGCGGACGCGGCCGCTGATCAGAAGATAGGTGGCGTCGCCAGCATCCTGTTCGCTGGAGAATACATGCCCTTCGGGAAACTCGAACAGGGTGCAGCAGGCGATGAATGCTTCAAGTTCTTCCTCACTAAAACGTTCGAAGGCAGGTAGGTCCTGCAGGAATGTCAAAAGTCTCATGGCTGCCCGATTTCCGAAAATGATTTACGTATGTTCATGCCGTTACTCTCAGCCGTGCGGCGAGTATCTCCGAAAGCAGGTCCAGCAGTGCAGGTCCCGTATCGTCAGATGTGAGCAGGCTTTCCAGCGGCTGGTGCTTGAGCTTCAGTGCTGTCACATTGCTGACGGCTTGTACGGTCGAGCTGGCGACCATTTGCCGTGAGAGCACCGAGACCTCGCCAAGAATCTGACCGGCAGTCACCTTACCGAGATTCACAGTATGGCCTTCGTCATTCTCGACGTAGATGCTGGCCTCACCAGACAGGATGAACAGGATGCCATCGGTCGGCATTTTGTCCCGAAAGAGTTCACGGCCTGACTTGAATTCAATCCGTGAGCAGTTTTTCAGTAGGCGATTCAGGCCAGCCTGCGACAGGCGCCCGGCAAACTGCGGGAATATGCGCTTGAATTGAGTTTCAACCGTATCAGCTAACATAGCTTATTATCTCGACATTGTTCATGATGCGATGATGAGTTATTTTTATACGCCGGAATCAATAGCTTAGTATAAAATATCCCACGATTGAAATAGTTCGTGGCGAATTTGACCGGACGATTGGCCGTATAAATTTCATAAATACCGAGAACAATAGGCTTGTGAGCTTGATCAATCAAGTTTTGGCGTGATGAATTAGGGGAAACCATGCGAAACGTACTAAGTCTTTTGCTGGTGTTTGGTCTTGCCGGTGTTGCTCAAGCGGGAGTCGAGGAGGGGCTACGGGCTGCCAGGGCAGGCAATTACACCGAGGCTTATAACCAGTGGATAAGCGAAGCCAACAAGGGCAACGCGGAAGCGCAGAACAATATCGGTGTACTCTTCGAAAAGGGACTAGG
Source organism: Methylophilaceae bacterium (assembly GCA_036562645.1). Lineage (GTDB taxonomy): Bacteria > Pseudomonadota > Gammaproteobacteria > Burkholderiales > Methylophilaceae > UBA6140. Next base: position 3,013 of record DATCJT010000048.1, read on the forward strand.
GCGGCCTATCGATCTGAACAAGGCGAAGGAGTGGTATCTGAAGGCAGCCAAGGGTGGCAATGCCAATGCCCAGAACAATCTGGGCGTGCTGCTCGAGCGCAGTGGGCCGCAGCATTATGCCGAGGCGGCGCACTGGTACCAGGAAGCGGTCAAACAGGGCAACCGCAATGCAATGAACAATCTTGCCGCCATGAAAGAAACCGGGCGTGGCGTGCCGGCGGATCTGCCCGGCGCCATCGAGCTTTATACCAAGGCGGCACAGGCAGGTTTGCCGCAGGCGCAGAACAATCTGGGGGTCCTGTATGAAAAGGGCATCGGTGTGCCCAAGGACGAAACCATGGCAGCCCAGTATTATCGCCAGGCTGCCCTGCAGGGGTATGCGAAGGCACAGAACAATCTCGGGGTTCTTTACGGCACCGGGCGCGGGGTTCCGTTGAGCTATGTCGATGCTGCTTACTGGTTCACTCTGGCAGCTGAGAATGGCGATCCGAATGGGCGTGGAAACCGTGACGCCGCGGTAAGGCGGTTGCAGCCGAACGAGCTTGCGGAATTGGAACGTCGGCTGGTATCACGCAACCAGTGATCCGACTCCTTTCTGACCGAGCAAGCGGTTTGTCATGTATCACCACGCAGGGTTGAGATCCATGCGAGCGAAACTGTCCCACGGGCTGCTACTTGGGCTACTGGTCGCGCCGTCGAGTGTCATGGCCGGCGGTGTGGTTCCCTCTCCGGCGACGGCCCCGACGCCTGGGGCAGTGCAGGATACCTTGCCGCAGCGTCATCTTCCGGCGATTTCCACGCAGCCGCAGGTGATTTTCTATGATGATCCGGTGGAACTGGATGTGCAGCCGGAGGCCAAGCGCTTTCTGGTCAGCGGCTTCAATTTCGTCGGCAACACTGCAGTCTCGAATGCCGTGTTGCATCGTCTCACCGAACGTTTCCTTGATTTGCAGCTCACCCTGGCTGAACTCGACCAGGCGGCAGCCAGCATCACGGCCTATTACCGAAGCCGGGGCTATACCGTTGCGCGGGCCTTTGTGCCGGCGCAACGCATCGTGGATGGCCTGGTCACGATCCAGATCATTGAAGGCAGGCTGGAGAGTGTGACCTTCAACGGACAGAGCTGGTATCGCGAGAAACTGCTGCAGTCGTATGTGGACGGGTTCACTGTCGGAGAGAACGGGGAGGTGGTGACCGACGACAGTCTGGAGCGACGCATGCTGTTGCTCAACGACCTTCCGGGCCTGAAAGCGAGGGCGACGCTGGTGCCCGGCGAGAAGTTCGGCACGACCGGCATCAACATCGACGTCGCGGAAAAGCTGATTGATGCCTATCTGGGTTTTTCCAATACCGGTACGGAGGAAACCGGAGAACGCCGGATCGATGTCGGTGTTGAACTCAATAACCCGTTCAGGATGGGCGATGTGCTTTCGCTACGGTCGATCGAGTCCACGGACAATCTGTTTCGCTATCATCGGGTCGGCTATGGGATCCCACTTGGTAGCGATGGCTGGAAGCTGGCATTTTCCGCTCTGGAAATCGATTACAAACTGGGCGGCGACTTCCGCGATCTCGACATCTCCGGTCGTGTGAAGAGTCACGACATCACACTTTCCTACCCGTTCGTGCGGACGCGTTCCAAAAACCTCATCGGTGCCTTGCAGTATCGCAAGACTGCCACCAAGCAATATGTTTTCGACCTGCCGTATTCAGAGG
>DATCJT010000055.1:0-115346 GCA_036562645.1 Methylophilaceae bacterium
AAGCGCAGGAACACGAGATAGGTATTGGCGACATCCGTCTCGCAGTAATTGCGGATCGCACCGATCTCACCCTTCTTGTATGCATCCCACACCTTGCTGCCGTCCATGCCCAGCTTGCCGGGAAAGCCGCAGAGCTGCGCAATCTCATCCAGCGGCGCGTTGGCACGGCCACTATAGAGTGCAAGCACATCCATCAAGTCCAGATGCCGCATGTGATAGCGGCTGATGTAGTTGTTCCATTTGAAATCGCGGTCATCATCGCCCATGTCCCAGTAGCGTGGCGCCTGTATGCCGTGAATCATGGCACGATAGTGCAACACAGGCAGGTCGAAGCCGCTGCCGTTCCAAGACACGATGTTGGGGGTGTATTTCTCGATGCCGTCGAAGAAGCGCTGAATGATCTCCTGTTCCGGCGCTTCTGGTGTGCCCAGCGTCCAGACGCGGAAACTGTCGCGCTCGCGCAGCGCACAGGAGATAGCAACGACACGGTGCTGGTGATGCGGCAGGAACTCGCTGCCATTCTGCTGACGGCGCTTGTGGAAGGCGATGTTGGCGATGTCTTCCGCCGAGGTCTCCGGCGGCAGGTCGAGCAGTTTTCTCAGGCCGTCGGTGTCTGGGATGGTTTCGATATCGAATACAAGAGTCGGGGTCATTGTCTTAGTCAGGCGTCATGTTTTAGCCACGGAGGTCACAGGGGTTCCCTTTCAGCCAGTCATCGCCCCTGTGACCTCCGTGTTCTCTGTGGCAGGAATTACTTCTGCACCCACGCCCCGCTGGCGTCCTGTACCCACCAGCCCGGTCTGGCCTTGCTGATCCAGCGTTCGGCGAAGGTCTTGCGAATCTCGCTTTCCCATTCCGGGTGACCGTTGGCGACTGCGATCTCCCTGTAGAGCGCGCTGCGGTCTCTGTTCTGCGCGGCAACCAGCGAATTGAGCTTCTGGCGGTCCGACAGCGGAACGAGCTTGGCATCGCGCACCGCCACCATGCCGTCACGGGTCTGCCCGATCGCGCCGTTCTCGTAATAGGACCTAAGCTGCTGATGCTGGCTCTTCATGCTTTCCTTGATCGCGGTGATGGCAGGCGTGTTGATCTCAAGATCGGCCTGCCCGAAAGCCAGTGGCGCAGCCAGCAGGGCTACAATAAGCAGGTATGCACTGATGAGTTTCTTTTTCATGGTCGGCTCCTTATTCCCCGGTCGGCGCAGTCTTTCCGTTGGCGGGCTGCTGCTCCTGCTTGAGTTGCCAGATATCGTCGATGATGCGATCCGCTGCCTTTTCGGCGGCTGCTTCAGGAAAATAGATGTTGATGGTGACACATGCCGGAAGCAGCACGGCTGCCGGCAACAGCCAGATCAGTTTCTTCATTTGCAGTCCTCTTTTCTTCTTTCATGCATGACGGTCACCTGACGACGGCCTGGGTATTGCCTGCGGTAACACGCTTAAGGCGTTCCAGCAGCTCATTCCAGCTGACCCTTTCATTGTATCCCAGCACGGTAATCGCAGGGACGCCACTTCCCTTAACGATGACATATCCTTGCGGCGTTGACGACACGCCTCCCATTTCGCAGACATCGCCACGCAGTTTGCAGGACAGTCCCAGTGCGCTGTAGTTGAACTCCTCGAAGAAACGCAGGACGCTGCGCTGGATCGCTGCCACTGCGCCGGCGCCGCCCAGTGCGGAGATGTTCTCCACCGCGCGCTGCGAGATTTTCTTGCGATAGCTGCCAGGACTGCTGCGCAGGTCCGCATCGAAATGCACCGGCTGCCAGTTGACGAGCTGCAGGTCCCTTACATCGCCATCCAGCTTGCCCTCTATGCTACCGAAGGAGAACGTACGCGTAACGCTGCCGAGATCCAAGTTGCGCATCCGCAGGTCGGCATTCAGGCGCGGACCTATGCCCAATGGGTCGCGCATGGTGAGATTGTGCACGGAGATGTCGCCGCCGAAGACGCTGAAATGCATGGCGCCGTCGGTCGTGAGGTAACCGTTGGAATAGGTGACCATGGGAATGCTCGCTGTCGCCTTGCCCTCCATGCGCGGCCAGCCCAGCGCGTGCGTGAGTTCACCCATGGTGAAGGGTTCGAGGTCAGCACGCAGGTGCCAATGCCAGCGGCGATTGACCCAGGCGGCCGAGACATCGGAGACCACCAGCGCTCCGTCGAGGATGGGGAATCGGAGTCGCGGTGCCGTCAGCGAATAGCGGTTGCTCCTAGCCGTCAGGCTTGCCCTGCCGAGCGGGATGCGGAGCAGGTGGCCGCCTTCGTATGCAAGACGCAGGTCGTTTGCTGCATCATACGACCAGGGAATGGACGCATTCAGCTTGTAGAAGGCAAACTTGCCGTTGTTGTCGTCCATATCCACATCCTGCAGTTCGAGCCGGAATGCCCGAAAATCGTTGCCCTGCATCTCCAGCCTGATGCTGCCTCTGCCCGCCACGTCGAGGTCGCTGTAGGCCGTCTTCTCGAGCAAGGGTTTGAGGATGAGCGGATACAGCGCGGCGAGATCCAGCATGCCGGTTTCGATACTGACATCACTGAACCGTCCCGCATCGCGCTGCCATATGCCTTTCAGCACCGCCTGACCGACATCCTTGAGCATGAGCGTGGCGCTGTCGATACCTACCGTTTGGCTGCTGAAACTGCCGTTTGCCCTGAATCCATGCCCACCGGAAGCGAAGTAGAACGGCTGCCAGAACACCTCGCCGCTTTGCCAGTCGATTTCCGCCTGCCACTGCCAGTTACCGGACTCGGCCGATTGCTGCAGGTCCATCGTGACGCTTCCGGTCACATTCTCGCCTGCGTGCAGACCGGCCTCGTCGTTGAAGCTCGCATCCTTCAGGGAAACCCGTGCGCCTATCCGTTGCCGGCCCTGCACATTGCCTGCGCTGATCTTGAGTTCGAAAGGGATCGAAAGAGGCCTGCTGACCAGCCTGCCATCCCGACAGTGCCATTCATCCGGACTGGGGTTGTTCAATGAAGCGCACGAGAACGAGAAATCTGACCATTGCGCGTCATCAGGCGTCTTGACCTGCGCCTTCAGACTGAGCGGCGATATCCCAGACGCGGATTTGGCCAGCGTGTAATTCAGGCTGACATCGCGTGCTGCACCAGCATCACTCTCGATTTGGCCGATTTCCACGCTGATGCCGGTAACGGCATGGGCTGCCGGCATCCAGAACAGAGCGGGCAAAAGGAGTCTGGCAAAGCATCTCATACATCGGTATGACAGGGCATGAGAAAAAGATTCAGCCATGACTCATGCCGGGATTCCGGATATCAGGCCGGGAACACCCCGGTAGACAGATACCGATCTCCCCGGTCGCAGACGATGGAGACGATGACGGCATTCTCGACCCGCTTGGACAGCTGCAATGCCGCATGCAGCGCGCCGCCGGATGAAATCCCGGCGAAAATGCCCTCTTCCGCCGCCAGACGGCGCGTCATCTTCTCTGCATCCGCCTGGCTTACGTAAACCAGTTCGTCCACGCGCGATTTGTCATAGATCTTGGGCAGGTATTCTTCCGGCCATTTGCGGATGCCTGGTATCTGCGAGCCTTCTTCCGGCTGCACGCCGATGATGCGGATATCTGGATTCTTTTCCTTCAGATAGCGCGAGGTGCCCATGATAGTGCCGGTGGTCCCCATGCTGGAGACGAAATGCGTGATCCTGCCTTGCGTGTCGCGCCAGATCTCAGGGCCGGTACCTTCGTAATGTGCCTGCGGATTGTCCATGTTGCCGAACTGGTCGAGCACGATGCCCTCGCCTTCGGCCTGCAGTTTCAGCGCAACATCGCGCGCGAGCTCCATGCTGCCATCCTTTGGTGTCAGCACCAGTTCCGCACCGAACGCCTTCATGGTCTGCTGCCGCTCTATGCTCTGGTTCTCCGGCATCACCAGCACCATCTTGTAGCCGCGCATGGCTGCGACCATGGCGAGCGCGATGCCGGTATTGCCGGAAGTCGCCTCGATCAGCGTATCGCCGGGGCGGATCTGGCCGCGCTCCTCGGCACGCTTGATCATGGAGAGCGCCGGTCTGTCCTTGACCGAACCCGCCGGGTTGTTGCCTTCCAGCTTGACCAGGATGGTGTTGCTGGTCTTGCCGGGAATACGCTGCAGTTTCACCAGCGGCGTGTTACCGACGAAGTCTTCCAGTGTCTTGTACATATCGTGTGCTCGAAATTATTTTTTCAGGAATGCTAGCCAGACGGCATACAGCGCAAGGCCGGAGAAGGCGATGAGGGACAGCTGCGGGATGGTCAGACCGAACATGGTCCAGTCGATTGCCGAGCACTCGCCCGTGCCCTTGAATACGAGATCCAGTGCCCGCTTCAACGGAAAGGTCTCGAAGATGTAATCGAAACCGGCCCCGCACTCGGCCATGACCTTGTCCGGATTGGCCTGTATCCAGACATGCCGTGCCGCGATACCGATGCCGGTCGCGGCCGCAATGAACTGCAGCGCACCGTAAACCCTGCGTCCGGTCACGGCCGGATTATGCAGCGCGGCCAGCAGGAAAAGTCCGCCTGTCACCATGTAAGTGATGCGCTGAAAGATGCAGAGCGGGCAAGGCTCCAGACTGTAGCGCTGCTGGATGTAGAGGGCATAGGCAACGAGGCTGAAGCTGACCAGAAAACCGATGAGATATCCGGTCCTGCCGGCGAAACAATTGCGTAGACTCTGGGATGGCATGATGCTCACTCGACTATATAATGGGCTAATTGTAACGGATTCACCCCATGCCAGACACCCCGCAGATCAACTCACCCCGCGTCTTCAGCGTCAGCGAACTCAACCGCATGGCGCGCGACGTGCTCGAACACAGTTTTCCGCTGCTCTGGGTCAGCGGCGAAATCTCCAATTTGACCCGCGCAGCCTCCGGCCACTGGTACTTCTCGCTGAAGGACGGCAGCGCCCAGGTACGCTGCGTCATGTTCCGCGGCCGCAACAGCTATCTGGACTGGGTACCGCAGGAAGGCGACAAGGTCGAGGCGCGCGCCAATGTCACGCTGTATGAGGCACGCGGCGACTTCCAGCTCACCATCGAATTCCTGCAGCGTGCTGGCCTCGGTGCGCTGTACGAGGCCTATGAAAGGCTCAAGCAGAAACTGCAGGCCGAAGGTCTGTTCGATGAGGCGCGCAAGCGGCCCATTCCGGCATTCCCGCGGCAGATCGGTATCGTCACCTCGGCGGATGCCGCCGCGCTGCGTGATGTCCTGACCACGCTCAGGCGCCGCATGCCTGGTATCCCCGTCGTCATCTATCCGACGCCGGTGCAGGGCAAGGGTGCCGCCAGGCTGATCGCCGCCGCCATCGAGACCGCCAGCAAGCGCGCAGAGTGCGATGTATTGATCGTCTGCCGGGGTGGCGGCAGCATCGAGGATCTGTGGCAGTTCAACGAGGAAGTCGTTGCCCGCGCCATTGCCGCTTGCAGCATTCCGGTCATCAGCGGCGTCGGCCACGAAACCGATTTCACCATCGCCGACTTCGCTGCCGACCGTCGGGCACCGACGCCGACCGCTGCGGCAGAAATGGCCTCGCCTTCGCGCGATGCCCTGCTCGCCATGCTGCAACGGCATCAGCAGGCCCTGCAGCACAGCATGCGTTGCAAGCTCAACCACTGCATGCAGCAGCTGGATTTCCTCGCGCGCCGCATGCTCTCGCCCGCCCAGCAGCTGGCGCACAGGCGTGAGAAGCTGGGTCAGTTCGGCATCCGCCTGCAGAACGCCATGCAGCAACTGCTGCACAAGCAGCAGGAAAGACTGCTGCGACTTTCGCTTAATCTGCAGCACCTCAACCCCAGCGCCGTACTGAGCCGGGGCTATGCGCTGGTGCAGAAGCCAGACGGCAGCATCGTGCGCGATAGCCGTCAGCTGGCTGCCGGAGACACCGTGGACATCCGCTTCGCGGCAGGGAACGCAGGTGCGGAAATACGCTCGACGCAGTCATGACCGCCGCACGCATGACGCAGCGCATCGCCAGCTTTCCACCCGTCGCCCGGAAATCGGCCAGCATCCTGATCCTGGGCAGCATCCCAGGGGCTGCCTCGCTTGCGGCAGGTCAGTATTACGCGCATCCGCGCAACGCGTTCTGGCCCATCATGGGCAGTCTGTTCGGTTTTGCACTGGACGCTCCCTATGCCGAGCGGCTGGAAGCGCTACAACGGGCCGGCATCGCGCTGTGGGATGTGCTGCACAGCTGCCGGCGGCAAGGTAGCCTTGACACGGCTATCGCACGTGACTCCATTGAAGTGAATGATTTTTCAGGATTCTTTTCGGACCATCCTAACATCCGGCTGGTCTGCTTCAATGGCAGCATGGCGGAACACAGTTACCGGCGGCATGTGCTGCATCGGGTGCAGCATGCCGCGACACTGCGCTATGTGCGCCTCCCTTCCACCAGTCCGGCGCATGCATCGCTATCGCTCACGCAGAAGATCGAAATATGGCGCTCCGCGCTGCTGCAGTCGACCGCCAGCTAAAGCCGACCTGAGTCGAGGGCCAGACTGTCAGCCGAACAGCGTGGTCCAGAGCGTTCGCACCGCTTCCACCTCGCGCGCCACCGCCCGGATATCCACGCGCGCCCGGCTCTCCCCTTGCAGCTTGAGCGCATGCTGCAGGCTGCGGTATTGCCGGTAGGCGGACGCCACGTCCGCCGCCTGGCCGGCATCGATCAGTCCGAGCTCGCCCAGCTTGAGCAGCAGTGCGATATTGCCGGAGTTGGCCGTCAGCTCGGCATATTCATGTGCGTGCGCCAGTATCAGGTACTGCACCATGAACTCGACGTCGATGATTCCGCCGCGGTCATGCTTGAGATCGAACAGGCTGCTGGCATTCGGATGCGTGGCCAGCATTTTCTCGCGCATGGCGACGACCTCTGCCCTGAGCCGGCCGAGGTCGCGCGGCTGGCGCATGACTTCGATGCGGATCTGCTCGAATTTCTCGCCAATGTTTTTATCGCCGGCACAGAATCGCGCTCGCGTCAGCGCCTGGTGTTCCCATGGCCATGCCTTGTTGAGCTGGTATTCACGGAAGGCACGGATATCGGAAACCAGCATGCCGCTGGCGCCGTCCGGCCGAAGTGCCAGATCGGTCTCGTACAGAATGCCGGCCGAGGTCAGGCTACCGAGCCAGTTGTTGATGCGTATACCATAACGCGCATACACCTCGCTCGCTTCCGGCGCATCGTCCTCGTACAGGAAAATGATGTCGAGATCCGAAGCATAGCCCAGTTCCTTACCACCGAGCTTGCCGTAGCCGATGACCGCGAATCGCGGCCGGTCGCGGTGTTTGGCCTTGAGATGGTCCCATACCGTTTCCAGGGTCTGCTCGAGCAGCATGTCGGCCAGTTCGCTCAGGTAGTCCGACAATTTGACCAGCATCAGCTCGCCGATGACATCCTTGACCGCGAAGCGGAAGGTGTAGGCATGCTTGAAATCGCGCATGACGTCCATCTGCCGCTCGACATCGCCGTCGCAGTCCGCGAGACGCTGACGCAGGTCCTCGCGCATCGACGCGAAATCCGGTTCGGCATAAAGATTGCGGGTATCCAGCAACTCGTCGAGCAGTATGGGATGCTGGCGCAGATACTGGATCAGCCACGGGCTGGCGCTGGCCAGCTTGACCAGGAATCGTAGCGCGTCCGGATATTCCACCAACAGCGCAAGATAGCTCGCCCGACGGCAGATGCTGTCGAGCAGGTCGCTGACCCGCATCAGGGTCTCATCCGGGTTCGGCTGCTGCGCGGCTTGTGCAATCACGGCGGGCATCAGCATGTCATAGCGCTGCCGGCTCACCTCCGGCAACTGCTTGTAGCGGTGGCCGTGATACAGGCTGCCGATGCGCTGCAGGGTCTGCTCCACATCCTGGTAGCCGATCTCGTGCAGGATTTCCCGCGCCTGCCGGTCATCGACGCCGGCGAGCCAGATGTCAGCTTCACGGGCATACGCCACGCTCCCCACATCACCGGGGTCACTGAACACCTCGCGGAAATGCCAGTCCACCCGCGCGCGATGCCGTTCCAGTACTGGCAACAGCAGTGCCCAGTCGGAGAATCCCATGGCCTGCGCGATGCGCGCGCGTGCCTCGCCCGTCGTCGGCAGGTCGTGTGTCTGTGCATCCTCGACATACTGCAGCCGGTGTTCCAGGTTGCGCAAGAAAACATAGGCAGCGGTCAGTTCCTCGACCACCTGTTCCGCCAGCAGCCCCCTCTCCTTCAGCAGTTCCAGAACTTGCAGCGTCGGACGCACCTGCAGGTAGCGATCCTTGCCGCCCCGGATCAGCTGAAACACCTGGGCGATGAATTCGATTTCGCGTATGCCGCCGCGACCGAGCTTGATGTTGTCGTGCATGTCGCGCCGGTTGACGTCGCGCTGTATCTGCACCTTGAGGTCACGCATGGAGGCAAAGGCGCCGTAGTCCAGATACTTGCGGAAAACGAAGGGGCGCAGCATGTCGGCCAGCCCCTGCTCCGGGCCAGCGATGACGCGCCCCTTGATCCAGGCGTAGCGCTCCCATTCGCGTCCCTGGTTCTGGTAATACTCTTCCAGCATCGCGAAGCTACAGGCCAACGCACCTTCCGAGCCGTAAGGTCGCAGACGCATGTCGACACGGAACACATAACCATCGGCAGTGACCTCGTCGATGGCGGCAATCAGCTTCTTGCCCAGTCTCGTGAAGAACTCCAGATTACTGAGCGACTGCTCTCCGTTCGTCACGCCATCCTCCTCGAAGGCGAAGATGAGGTCGATGTCCGATGACACGTTGAGCTCATATCCGCCGAGCTTGCCCATGCCGACCACAATCATCTGTTGCCGCGCGCCGCTCTCGCCGATCGGCTGCCCGTACTGCGCCTCGAGCCACACGGTGTGGTGCTGCAGCGCGAACTGCACCGCCACCTCCGCCAGATGGCTGACGGTGAGCGTCACTTCCTGCAGATCGCCAAGACCGTTCAGGTCGCGCGTGATGACACGCGCCATGACGCGTTTGCGCAATCTGCGCAGCACCCGTTTCAATTCATGTTCGTCGCGAATTTCCTGAGTCTCAAGCCAGTCGCGCATCTCCTGTTGCGTGAACGGCTGATCCATATCGCGCAGGACCTCCGCCAGCAGTTCGGCATCCGCCATCAGCAACCGCTTAAGGAACGGGCTGCACTGCATGGCGAAATAAAGCCTGCCCTCCGCATCGCTGTTATGTTCCGGATGTTCCAGTATCTCGTTCAGGGTGCGCATGGTGAATTCGGGTGAAGTTAAATTCGGCTATGCCTTAGAATTGCGGATTATGAAAACAGCTTCGAACTGGCGCCTGCTCCCGGACCTTGAATCCCTGTCTGCCGTGTTCGGCAGCCTCGATGACGTCTTCCGCCTGCAGGGCGAGCATATCACCGGCGACCGCATTTCCGACGTCATCCGCGTCGAACATGCCGGCATACGCTACTACGTTAAACGCTATCGCCTCGCCGGTAAAGGCTTGCGGCGATTTTTGGGCAAGCCGCGCGTACAGAGCGAATGGGAGAACCTGATGTGGTTCGCACGGCATGGCATTCCGGCCGCACAGGTCGTGGCTTATGGCATGGAAAGGCGTTGCGGCCTGTTCCGGCGCGGTGCCCTGATCACGCAGGAAATCCCGCGTACGCGCGACCTTGCCGACATCGCCAGAAGCAACGATCCGCGGCTTTCCGACAGCCGCTGGGTCAGACATGTCAGCCGGCAGGCTGCCAATGCATTGCGCATCATGCACGCGCAGCATTTCATCCATGGCGACTTTAAGTGGCGCAACCTACTGGTTGACGACCAAGGGAAGCTATTTCTCATCGACTGCCCGCTCGGCGCGTTCTGGCACGGCCGGCTGTTCGAGCACCGGGTGCTGAAGGACCTCGCCTCGCTCGACCGCGTGGCACGCTACAAGCTGCGCTGCAGTCAGCGCCTGCGCTTCTATCTGCAGTATGCGCAGAAGGAACGACTGGACGAGGACGACAAGGCCTTCCTGCGCAAATATGCGCAACGCAGGGACCGCAGGGTCAGCAGCTTCGCTCCGGACAGGGCGCGTGGCGACTGAATGGCTGACGCCGTGGATGCATTGGTTCTGCATCCAGACACCAAGCGTAGTGAACGGATATCCCATGCCTGATAGCGCAATTTCCCGACGCACGATTGGGTTTCGGCAGCCATATCGCGTAGAATAGCGCCTTTTCGTCCATTTCCAGTTCCATGAGCACCCTGCAGGTAGAAATTCGCCGCCGCCGCACCTTCGCCATCATTTCCCACCCGGACGCCGGCAAGACCACGCTTACGGAAAAGCTGCTCTGGTTCGGCGGCGCGATTCAGGTCGCCGGTGAAGTGCGTGGCCGCAAGGCGGCGCGTCATGCCACCTCGGACTGGATGGAACTGGAAAAGCAGCGCGGCATCTCGGTGACATCCTCGGTCATGCAGTTCCCCTACCGGGACCACATGATCAACCTGCTCGACACGCCGGGCCACGACGACTTCTCGGAAGACACCTATCGCACGCTGACGGCCGTGGACTCGGCGGTCATGGTCATCGATGCCGTCAACGGCGTCGAGGCGCAGACCATCAAGCTGCTCAATGTCTGCCGAATGCGCGATACCCCCATCCTGACCTTCATCAACAAGCTGGACCGCGAATCGCGCGCACCGATCGAACTACTGGACGAAATCGAATCTGTGCTCGGCATGCAGTGTGCGCCGATGACCTGGCCGATCGGCATGGGCAAGACCTTCCGTGGCGTTTACAACCTCTATACCGATACCGTCATCTTCCTCGTCCGCAACGGCGAGAAAGGCGCCGCGGAAATGATTCAGGGGCTGGATAACCCGCGCCTCGACGAGCTGATCGGTCAGCAGGCCGATAAGCTGCGCACCGATATCGAACTGGTGCGCGGCGCCTCGCACAGCTTTGACAAGGAAGCCTATCTGGCCGGCAAACAGACGCCCGTCTACTTCGGCTCCGCCATCAACAATTTCGGCGTGCAGACTCTGCTCGATGCCGTGGTCGACCTCTCGCCGGCCCCGTTGCCGCGCCAGACCACGACACGGACCGTCGCACCGGACGATCCGAAGTTTTCCGGATTCGTGTTCAAGATTCAGGCCAACATGGATCCCAAGCACCGTGACCGCATTGCATTCCTCCGCGTGTGCTCAGGCCGCTTCGAGCGTGGCATGAAAATCCGGCAGGTTGCCACCGGCAAGCAGCTGGCGGTCAACAATGCCATCACCTTCATGGCGCAGGACCGCACGACCATGGATGAGGCCTATGCCGGCGACATCATCGGCATCCCCAACCACGGCACCATCAAGCTCGGCGACACCTTCACCGAGAGCGAGCCGCTGAAGTTCATCGGTATCCCGTCCTTTGCGCCGGAATTCTTCTGCCGCGCACGCATCAAGAATCCGCTGAAGATGAAGCAGCTGCAGCTCGGCCTCAGGCAACTCGCCGAGGAAGGCGCGACCCAGGTATTCCGCCCCATGTTGAGCAACGACCTGATTCTGGGCGCGGTCGGTATCCTGCAGTTCGATGTCGTGGCACATCGGCTGGCGCATGAGTACGGCGTCGACGTCATTTTCGAGAATGTCGATTACTCCACCGCACGCTGGCTGAGAGGTTCGGAAGCCGACCTGAAATCGATCGCCGAAAAATACGGCTTCAACGTCGCGCTGGACGGTGCGGACGATTACGTCTATCTCGCACCCAACCGCGTCAACTTGCAAATGGTACAGGAACGCTATCCGGACATCCGCTTCCTGGAAACCAGGGAAATTTTCTAGAATTTTTCTGGATTTTTTCCCAAATCCATCCCAGCCTCTTGTCGACGTACCCGCTCCCCCTGTAGCTTTTCCGTGTCGTGCACAGTCACGCACACATAGCTTGTTTCTTCATCGTTTTTTGCTTTCACAGGGGGAACCATATGAAAAAACTGCTATCCATCCTTGCAACCGCCATCGCCTTCTCCGCCCATCCCGCGCTTGCTGCGGTCGATATCAACACCGCAACGGTCGAGCAGTTAGAGTCGGTGAATGGCATCGGACCGAAGAAGGCGCAGGCCATCGTGGAATACCGCAAGAAGCATGGCCCGTTCAAGTCGGTCGATGAACTGGAGAACGTCAAGGGACTGGGCAAGGCCAGTATCGACAAAATGCGTAGTGAACTGACGGTCGGCAGTGCGAAGAAGACCGCCACCGCACCGGCCAAGAAATAACTGCGCATCGACCCAAACGAAAAAGCCCCGGATTACCGGGGCTTTTTCGTTCAGATCTGCCTATTTCACTCGCATACCGGGCTGGGCGCCACTGTCCGGCGACAGAATGTACGGCCCACCGCGTTCATCGGATGCCGCCAACACCATGCCCTCGGACAGGCCGAACTTCATCTTGCGCGGCGCCAGGTTGGCCACCATCACGGTCAACCTACCCTGCAACGATGCCGGGTCATAGGCCGACTTGATGCCGGCAAACACGTTGCGCGTCTTTTCCTCGCCGATATCCAGCGTCAGCTGCAGCAGCTTCTCTGCGCCTTCAACATGCCTGGCCTCGACAATGCGGGCGATGCGCAAATCGACCTTGGCGAAATCGTCGATGCTGATATACGGATTTTCCTCGGCTGCCGGCACTACAGCCGGGGCGTCGTTGTTGGTGGCTTGCATGGTTTCCTTGTTGGCTTCGATCATGGCTTCTATATGTTTCGGGTCGATACGGGTAATCATATGCTCATAGGCACGGATGACATGGCCGGCAGGCAGGCTGCCGTTGACCGCCTGCCAATCCAGCGGCGCAATGTTGAGAAAGTCCTCGACCTGAGCCGCCAGTTTCGGCAGGATGGGTTTCAGGTACAGCGTCAGCAGCCTGAACATCTCCAGCGCATCCGAACAGACCTGCTGCAGGCTGGCAGTCTGTGCCTCATCCTTGGCCATGACCCATGGCGCCTTCTCGGCCACGAAGCCGTTGGCGATATCGGCAAGACGCATGATTTCGCGCAGCGCCCGGCTGAAATCCCGCTGTTCATAGCTTTCTGCGATAGCTGCCGCCTGCGCGCGCATCTCAGCGATGACCGGATTGTCGGCAGAAGGCTGCAGCCTGCCATCGAAACGCTTACTGATGAACCCTGCGGTGCGGCTGGCGATGTTGATGTACTTGCCGACCAGGTCGGAGTTTACGCGTGCGACGAAATCCTCCAGATTGAGGTCGATATCCTCCATCGAGCCATTCAGCTTGGCCGCGTAGTAATAGCGCAGGTATTCCGGGTTCTTCACATGCTGCAGATAGCTCTCGGCGGTGATGAAGGTGCCGCGCGACTTCGACATCTTCTCGCCGTTCACGGTGAGGAAGCCGTGCGCGAATATCTTCGTCGGTGTGCGATGGCCGGAATACTCCAGCGTCGCGGGCCAGAACAGCGCATGGAAATACAGGATGTCCTTGCCGATGAAATGGTACAGCTCGGTCTTGCTGCCGGCCTTCCAGTATTCATCGAAATCCAGCCCTATCCTGCCGCACAGGTTCTTGAAGCTCGCCATGTAGCCGATCGGCGCATCGAGCCAGACGTAGAAATACTTACCCGGCGCATCCGGAATCTCGAAGCCGAAATACGGCGCATCACGCGAGATATCCCAGTCGGCGAGACCAGCCGAGAACCATTCGCCCATCTTGTTGGCGGCTTCCGCCTGCAGCGTGCCGGAGCGTGTCCATTGCTTGAGGAACTCCTCGCATTCGGACAGCTTGAAGAAGTAATGCTCGGTTTCCCTGCGTACCGGCGTAGCGCCGGAAACAGCAGAGAACGGATTGATCAGTTCGGTCGGATTATAGGTCGCACCGCAGACCTCGCAGGAATCACCGTACTGGTCCTTGGCATGACACTTGGGACATTCGCCCTTGATGAAGCGGTCCGGCAGGAACATGTTCTTGACCGGATCGTAGAACTGCTCGATGGTGCGCGTAGCGATCTTGCCCGCCGCCTTCAGCGCCTTGTAGATGGCGCCTGACAGTTCACGGTTCTCTTCCGAATTGGTCGAATAATAGTTGTCGAAATCGATCAGGAACCCGGCGAAATCGGCGCTATGCTCCTTGTGCACGCGCTCGATCAGCTGCTCCGGCGTAATGCCCTCCTTCTCCGCACGCAGCATGATCGGTGTGCCGTGTGTGTCATCGGCACAGACATAATGCACGCTGTGCCCCTGCATCTTGAGAAAGCGCACCCAGATATCGGTCTGGATATATTCCACCAGATGGCCGAGATGGATGCTGCCGTTGGCATAGGGCAAAGCGGACGTGACAAGGATTTTGCGTGGTTGGTTAGCGGACATTGAATGCAATTCGGCGATTTCAAGTGACTGAACGAAACCGGCATTTTATCAAATGCAGCGAGCTTGCGCTCTGCATTGTGATTCCCTTGCCACATCGCCGGTCGAGGTTCATCAACACATGCAGCGAACCGGCACATGGTCTAGAATCTCATCCTTATCTCAACCATTTGCACAAGCAGGATTCAGCATGGCCATCACGGAAGCTCAGATTCAGGAAACACTCAAGACACTGCCTGACCCCAACACCGGCAAGGACTTCGTCAGCAGCAAATGCGTCAAAAACATCCGCATCGACGGCAACGACATATCACTCGACCTCGTACTGGGGTACCCGTCGAAATCGGTACAGGACGAAATCCGCCAACTCGTGACCGGAAGACTGAAAACGCTGCCGCAGGCAGGCAGCATCACTGTCAATGTCAGCAGCCGCATCGCGGCACACACCGCCCAACGCGGCGTGCAGCTCTTGCCCAACGTCAAGAACATCATCGCCGTCGCCTCCGGCAAGGGCGGTGTCGGCAAATCCACCACCGCCGTCAATCTGGCACTGGCACTGGCCGCGGAAGGCGCCAGCGTTGGCATTCTCGATGCCGACATCTACGGTCCGTCACAGCCGCAGATGCTGGGCATCAGCGCACGCCCAGAGAGCAAGGACGGCAAAACCATGGAACCGCTGGAAGCGCACGGTATCCAGGCCATGTCCATCGGCTTTCTGGTCGATATCGACACGCCCATGGTCTGGCGCGGCCCCATGGTCACCGGAGCACTGGAACAGCTGTTGCGCGAGACGCGCTGGAAGGACCTGGATTATCTCGTCATCGACCTGCCGCCCGGCACCGGCGACATCCAGCTGACTCTGGCACAGAAGGTGCCGGTCACCGGCGCCGTCATCGTCACGACACCGCAGGACATCGCCCTGCTCGACGCACGCAAGGGCCTCAAGATGTTCGAAAAGGTCGGCATCCCCATCCTCGGCATCGTCGAGAACATGAGCACGCACATCTGCTCCAACTGCGGTCATGAGGAGCATATCTTCGGCACCGGCGGCGCGGCCGCCATGTGCAGGGACTACGATGTCGAACTGCTCGGCAGCCTGCCGCTCGACATCAGGATTCGTGAACAGGCGGACGGCGGCAAACCTACCGTCATCGCCGAGCCGGACAGCAAGATCGCCGCCACCTACAGGCAGATCGCCCGCACGGTCGGTATCAAGCTTTCGCAGAAGGCGCTGGATTACAGCAGCAAATTCCCGAACATCGTGATTCAGAACACCTGAACAAACAAAAGCCCGCAGTCGCGGGCTTTCTGTTTTCCGTCACCGGGCCAGCACCCGGAATCAGACTTGATCAGGAAACACTGACCCCGTATGTATAAACATCGACACCGGCTTCCGGTCTGATCGTCGTCGCCGGGATCGCCACTCCCTTGCGCCAGTTGTCAACCGCATCCTGTTTGCCGGCACCGGTCACAAGAAAGATGACCTCGCGTGCCCGGCTCAGCCGTGCGGCACTGAGAGAGATCCGCTCCGCCGGCGGCTTGGGCGAATTGAAGACCGGAAAGGCATCGACGCTGTCATCCCAGACATGCCCCGGGAACAGGCTGGCGGTATGGCCGTCCTCTCCCAGACCGAGCAATACCAGATCGAAATCGCCCACGTTCTTCAGGGTTTCGGCATAAGCCTTCGCCCCCTCGTCCGGACCCAGTTCCGCCGGTATGTCGTGAATCTGCTCGGCCGGCACCGGCACATGGTTGAGCCAAGCCTCGCGCGCCATCAGGCTGTTGCGATCCTTGTGGTCGACCGGCAGACAGCGGTCGTCATTGTGGTAGATGTGCCATTTGCTCCAATCGGCCTCGGCATGGCGCAGCAGTTCATATACCTGCTTGGGCGTGGTGCCGCCGGCCAGTACGATGGAAAAGCTGTCGCGTGCATCGATTGCCTTGCTGGCGGCATCGAGAATGCGCTTGAGAGTAGCCTGATTGATGGCTTCCTGACTTTCGAACGAATGCCAGCGGGTAACTTGTTGATTGCTTTTGGTTACTTGGCTTGAGTTTTGCATGAATTTGTCTTGCCTTTGCGATATAATTGACGGGCTGCGATGGAAAGCCCTGAATAAGTCTCCATCAGCAAAATACCGGCCTACCGATCAGGGATTTATTCAGGGCTTTCTATGGAATCAGGCTTCGCATTTTACCTTACACAATAAGGTGATGTTATATCAATCCTCATCAAGGAAAACGCAATGAAATTAGCAATGATCGGTTTGGGCAAGATGGGTGGCAACATGGCGGCCCGTCTTCTACGTCACAACATCGAAGTGGTCGGTTACGACGCCAACCACGACACCGTCAGTCAGCTGGCTGCCCGTGAAGGCTTGGAAGGCGCTCGTTCGGTCGAAGACGCCATACAGCGACTGCCCGAACGCAAGATCGTCTGGCTGATGCTGCCGGCCGGCGACATCACCGAGAACCAGATCCGTGACCTGGTACCCCTCCTGAAGAAGGGTGACATCATCGTCGATGGCGGTAACTCCAACTACAAGCACAGTATCCGCCGCGGCCAGTTTCTGGCCGAACACGGCATCGAATTCATTGACTGCGGCACATCGGGCGGCATCTGGGGTCTGGAAAACGGCTATTGCCTGATGTACGGCGGCAACAAGGAAGCCGCAGCCGTTCTGGAACCGGCCATGAAGGCCCTCGCACATGAAGATCGCGGCTGGGCTCACGTCGGCCCAATCGGCTCCGGCCACTTCACCAAGATGGTACACAACGGCATCGAATACGGCATGATGCAGGCCATGGCAGAAGGTCTGGACCTGATCAAGGGCAAGGAAGAGTTCAAGCTGGACCTGGCTCAGATCACCGAACTGTGGCGTCACGGTTCCGTCGTCCGCAGCTGGCTGCTGGACCTGACGGCCGAGGCGCTGAAGC
This sequence comes from Methylophilaceae bacterium, assembly GCA_036562645.1. Lineage (GTDB taxonomy): Bacteria > Pseudomonadota > Gammaproteobacteria > Burkholderiales > Methylophilaceae > UBA6140. Next base: position 17,238 of record DATCJT010000055.1, read on the forward strand.
ACGACCAAGATCTGGGCGATGTGGCTCCCTACGTGGCGGACTCCGGCGAAGGCCGCTGGACCGTGGTCGAGGCAGTCGAACAGGGCGTGGCGGCACCGGTGCTGACCATCGCGCTGCAGATGCGTTTCGCCAGCCAGGATGACCATGGCTACAGCTACAAGCTGCTATCCATGATGCGTAATGCCTTCGGCGGACACGCGGTCAAGACCACGAAGTAACCTACCTGCGAGCCCAACCGGCTCCTCGATGCAGTTCCGGGCGCATCTGCCATCCGCGGATGTGCCCGGATTTTCCTGCTACGGCAGGTTTATGAATTGCCATGAATGGCAGTAGAATTATTGGCTTGTCACTCTAAAACACCAACGGAATCTTCATCCATGAAACACATCGACCCCTGTACCCTGGTGCTGTTCGGTGCCAGCGGCAATCTTTCCCGTGTCAAACTCATGCCCGGCCTCTATCGTCTTGATGCGCTGGGACGTTTGCCCAAGGACATGAAGATTCTGTCCGTCGGCCGCGGGGAAATGACGCAGGAGGCCTGGCGTGCAGAAATCAAGGGCATGCTGGATGCCAAGTTCAAGCAAGGTTACGACCAGCAGGTATTTGAGCGATTCATCGAGCGCAACCACTATCACGCCAACCCGCCGACCGATCCGCAGGCATTCGAGCGCCTGCGCACGACGCTGAGCAACACCTCCGTCTTCCCGCAGAATTTCGCCTATTTCCTGTCGGTGCGTCCGTCCGACTTCGCCCAGGTCGTTGACCAGCTGGCTTCGGTCGATCTGCTGAAGGAAGACCAATACTGGCGCCGCGTCGTCATCGAGAAGCCGTTCGGTACGGACCTGCCTTCCGCCCAGGCGCTACAGGCATCGATCACCAAGCACCTGAAGGAAAGCCAGATTTACCGCATCGACCACTATCTGGGCAAGTCCGCACTGCAGAATATCCTGCTGCAACGCTTCGCCAACACAATACTGGAGCCGATCTGGAACAACAAATATATCGATCACGTACAGATCACCAACACCGAACAGCTCGGTGTCGGCGACCGCACCCAGTTCTATGATGCGACCGGCGCTCTGCGCGACATGATTCAGAGCCATGTGCTGCAGACCCTGGCGCTGACCGCGATGGAGATGCCCAAAGATCTGACCCCGGAAAGCATCCGCAGCGAAAAGATCAAGCTGCTGGAAGCCATCCGCCCGATCCCGATCGATCAGCTAGAGAAATATGCATTCCGCGCCCAGTATGCCGCTGGCGAAATCAACGGTGAGAAGGTGCCTGGCTATCTGGAGGAACTGGGTCGCAACGACAGTGTGGTGGAAACCTACGCAGCGCTCAAGCTGTTCATCGACAACCCGCGCTGGCAGGGCGTGCCATTCTACATCCGCACCGCCAAGCGCCTGCATGAGGCCGACACGCGCATCGCCATACGCTTCAAGAAGGCACCGCTGCAACTTGCTGAAGATCAACAGCAGAACTGGCTGATCATCGGCATCCAGCCGCGCGAGTGCATCCGCATGGAAATCCAATCCAAGATTCCGGGGCTGGACGTGAAGACCCGCTCCATCGTGCTGGATGCCGCCAACCGCCAGGAAGGCGATGAGACCGTGGACGCCTACGAGGCGCTGCTGCTCAATCTAATGCAAGGCGACAACTCGCAATACCTGCACATCAGCGAGGTCGAGGCACAATGGCGTCTGGTCGATCCCGTCATCGAAGCCTGGGCCAAGGACCGCAGACCGGTACATCAATACCCTGCCGGTAGCCGCGATCCGGAGGAATCCAGGATTATTTTCGAATCGTCCGACCAGTTCTGGCGTTATTCCATCGAACTCGGCGGTGACGCCCACTAATCCGGAAGACGACGCGGCCGCGCATGAGCGCGGCCGTTTTTCATCGAAAAAAGGGAAAAACAATGAGCATCAAATCCGACAAGTGGATCCGCCGCATGGTAGAGCAGCACGGCATGATCGACCCGTTCGAGCCATCCTTGATCCGCGAGACCGGCGGCCAGAAGATCGTTTCCTACGGGACGTCCAGCTACGGCTACGACATCCGCTGTGCCGATGAATTTCGCGTCTTTACCAACATCAACTCCACCATCGTCGATCCCAAGCAGTTTGATCCGAAATCCTTCGTCGAGGTCTCCGGCCAAGGCTATTGCGTCATCCCACCGAACTCCTTCGCACTGGCGCGAACCGTCGAATACTTCCGCATTCCGCGCAACGTGCTGACTGTCTGCCTCGGAAAATCGACGTATGCCCGCTGCGGCATCATCGTCAACGTCACGCCGTTCGAGCCGGAGTGGGAAGGCTATGTGACGCTGGAATTCTCCAACACGACACCGCTACCGGCCAAGATCTACGCCAATGAGGGCTGCGCCCAGGTGTTGTTCTTCGAGGCGGATGAGGATGACGTCTGCGAGACCTCGTACAAGGATCGCGGCGGCAAGTATCAGGGACAGGTCGGCGTCACCCTGCCCAAAATTTAGCCGACACTCTTGCCTCGCCGCGCATACATGCTATATTCGCCGCTTCAATTCCCTGGTCTAAGCAGCACGGGCAGCCTATGAAATTCAGATTCCCTGTCGTCATCATCGACGAAGACTTCCGTTCCGAAAACTCCTCCGGGCTCGGCATCCGCGTGCTGGCAAAAGCCATCGAGGACGAGGGCTTCGAGGTACTGGGCGTCACCAGCTATGGCGACCTGACCTCCTTCGCGCAGCAGCAAAGCCGCGCGTCCGCATTCATTCTGTCGATTGACGACGAGGAAATCGTCGAGGAAAAGCCGGAAGCGCTGGAGAATCTGCGCAATTTCGTTGACGAGATCCGCTATCGCAACGAGGAAATCCCGATTTTCCTGCATGGCGAGACCCGCACGTCGCGCCATATCCCCAACGAGATCCTGCGCGAACTGAACGGCTTCATCCACATGTACGAGGATACACCGGAATTCGTCGCACGCTACATCGTGCGTGAGGCCCGCGCCTATCTCGATAGCCTCGCGCCGCCATTCTTCCGTGCACTGACCCATTATGCCGCCGACGGCTCCTACTCCTGGCACTGCCCCGGACACTCCGGCGGTGTCGCCTTCCTCAAGTCGCCCGTCGGCCAGATGTTCCACCAGTTCTTCGGCGAGAACATGCTGCGTGCCGACGTCTGCAACGCGGTCGATGAACTGGGGCAGCTGCTCGACCATACCGGCCCGGTCGCAGCAAGCGAACGCAATGCCGCCCGCATCTTCAACTGCGACCACTTGTTCTTCGTCACCAACGGCACATCGACCTCCAACAAGATCGTCTGGAACTCGACCGTAGCGCCGAACGATATCGTCGTCGTCGATCGCAACTGCCATAAATCGGTACTGCACTCGATCATCATGACAGGCGCGATCCCGGTCTTCCTCATGCCGACACGCAACCACTTCGGCATCATCGGCCCGATTCCGAAGGAGGAATTTCTCTGGGAGAATATCCAGAAGAAGATCGCCGCGAACCCGTTCGCAACCGACAAGAACGCCAAACCGCGTGTGTTGACCATCACGCAATCGACGTATGACGGCGTGCTCTACAACGTGGAAGAAATCAAGGAAATGCTGGACGGCAAGATCGACGCCCTGCACTTCGACGAGGCCTGGCTGCCGCATGCCACCTTCCATGACTTCTACGGCGATTACCACGCCATCGGTCCGGACCGGCCGCGCTGCAAGGAATCCATGGTGTTCTCCACACAGTCCACCCACAAGCTGCTGGCCGGCCTGTCCCAGGCATCGCAGATTCTCGTGGAGGATGCGGAGAACAACAAGCTGGACCGCGATGTGTTCAACGAAGCCTATCTGATGCACACCTCCACCAGCCCGCAGTATGCCATCATCGCCAGCTGCGATGTCGCTGCCGCCATGATGGAGGCACCGGGCGGCACTGCGCTGGTCGAGGAATCACTGCGTGAGGCGCTCGACTTCCGCCGTGCGATGCGCAAAGTGGATGAGGCTTGGGGCAACGACTGGTGGTTCAAGGTCTGGGGACCGGACGACCTGTCGGAGGAAGGACTGGAAGAACGCGAGGCCTGGATGCTCAAGGCCAATGACCGCTGGCATGGTTTCGGCAATCTGGCCGAAGGCTTCAACATGCTCGACCCGATCAAGGCGACGATCATCACGCCTGGACTGGATGTCGATGGCTCTTTCTCGGAAGAGTTCGGCATCCCCGCCGCCATCGTCACGAAATATCTGGCCGAACATGGCGTCATCGTCGAGAAGACCGGGCTCTACTCCTTCTTCATCATGTTCACCATCGGCATCACCAAGGGTCGCTGGAACACGCTGGTAGCCGCCCTGCAGCAGTTCAAGGATGACTATGACAAGAACCAGCCTTGCTGGAAGGTCCTGCCGGAATTCGTCGCCAAGCATCCACGCTATGAACGCATCGGCCTGCGCGACCTTAGTACGCAGATTCATGAAGTGTACAAGGCGAATGACGTCGCCCGCCTGACGACGGAAATGTATCTGTCCGATATGGTACCGGCCATGAAGCCGACCGATGCCTTCGCGCGCATGGCGCACCGGCGCATCGACCGCGTACCGATCGACGACCTTGAGGGCCGCATTACGGCCGTTCTGCTGACACCCTACCCGCCCGGCATCCCGCTACTGATTCCCGGCGAGCAGTTCAACAGCAAGATCGTCAATTACCTGCGCTTCACGCGCGAGTTCAACGAGCGCTTCCCCGGCTTCGAGACCGACGTGCACGGTCTGGTCAAGGGCACGGTCGATGGCAAGTCGACGTACTACGTCGATTGCGTCACCCAGGACTGATCAGGCATCCGCCCTGCCGGCGTCGGGATCTTCACGCAAGTAGGTGACGTAGCTGAACTCGAAGCCGTTGACGGACACATGTGGCTCGCGCCCGACCTCACGCCACTGCTGCCGGTCGAAATCCGGCAGCACGGCGTCCCCTTCGAAGTCGGCATGAATCTCCGTCAAGTAAAGCTTGTCCGCGACGCGCAAACCTTCGGCATAGAGCTCGGCACCACCGATCAGAAAGGCTTCCGGATCATCACCACACCTGGCAATCGCCTCTTCCAGCGAGTGCACGATGACGGCGCCGGGCACGGCATAATGTCGATTGCGGGTCACGATGACGGTGGTGCGGTCTGGCAGCAGGCGATTCAGGGATTCATATGTCTTCCGCCCCATGATGATATGATGGCCTGTGGTCAGGGCACGGAACCGTTTCAGGTCTTCCGGCAGATGCCAGGGCAGCGTATTGTTGATGCCAATGACGCCGTTGCGGGCGACGGCCACGATGATCGAAAGGGTTGTCATGGCGTCATTATACTTCCCGGTCGGGGACGGTGGTGCCGTGACATCATCGACCATTGCATCGCGGAGCACCAAATTGCGCATTAGCTATCCGAACTCCTTCCTGAAGCTGCTGCTGCTCGGCTTCACGCTGGCATTGCTGCCGCTGCTACTCGCCTTCGGCAATGCCATGCTGCACGTCGATCGGCTGGCCGAACAGAGCCAGAGCACCCTCACCCAGGCGGTGCAGGCGACGCGCACCAGCCGCCTGCTGATCGAGCAGCTCAACCTGATGGAACGCAGCGCACGCCAGTACTTCGTGCTGCAGGACAAACTGCTGCTGGACAACTATCTGATCGCGCACGACAAGTTCCACGACATCATACGCGAAATGAGCACCATTCCACTCGGGCAAGGCCAACGCATCGCTCTGGAAAAACTCGCCCGCGACGAAAAGGCGCTGAACAACGAAATACTGATCCAGACCCACGCCTTGACACCGCCGGAAAGCATCGTCGCCAGCTTTCTCGACCTGTCGGCTCAGGCGCAGCAGCTCCTGACCGAAAACAACCGCATGATCGACGAGGAATCGGCGGCCCTTTCACAGGCAGCGCTGCAAGCACAGAAAATGATGCTGCAGCAGGCCATCACGCTGATCCCTGTCGCCATGCTCGCCGCCCTGCTCATCACCTTTCTCGTCGCTCAGCCGATCCGGCGTATGGATGCCGCCATCCGCCGACTCGGACAGGGTGAATACGGACAGGCCATCAGCATCGACGGCCCGGGCGATCTGAGAAGTCTGGGCGAGCGCCTGGAATGGCTACGCAGGCAGTTGCTGGAACTGGAACAGCAGAAGCAGCGTTTTCTGCGCCATGTCTCGCATGAACTGAAGACGCCTCTGACCGCCATTCGCGAAGGCAGCGAGCTGCTGCATGACGAGGTGGGCGGGCCACTGACGCCCCAGCAGCGCGAGATCGCCGATATCCTGCGCGAAAGCAGCATCAGACTACAGAAAATGATCGAGAACCTGTTGAGCTATACGACTGTCAATTCGCAAAAGCCACAACTGACCAGGCGTCAGGTCGAGGTCGTGCCCGTCATGGAAGACGTGCTGGCGGACTATGCGCTCAGCCTGAACAGCAAGCAGATCGACATCGTGCGCGATTGCAAGCCGTTCATGCTCGTGGCAGACAGGGAGAAATTGCATACCATATTCGACAATCTGATCTCGAATGCCGTCAAATATTCACCACAGCAGGGCAAAATCACCGTCCGCATGTACCCGGCAGGAACGACAGGCATCATCGAGATTCTGGATGAGGGTCCGGGTGTGAATGCCGCCGACAGATCACGGCTATTCGAGCCGTTCTACCGCGGTGGCAACGCTTATGACAGTCTGGTGAGTGGCAGTGGTCTTGGCCTTTCCATCGCCAAGGAGTATGTTGATGCGCATGGCGGCACGATCACCCTGCTCCACTCGGCACAGGGCGCGCATTTCCGCGTCAGCCTGCCTCTGGAGTCCAAGAATTGAGCAGCGTTTTCACAAAAGAATCTTTCAAGCCTGGCCTGCATGTCCTGTTGGCACTGACGGCAGTTCTTGCCGGCTGCACGCACACTGGCAAGCCGCACGGCAACGATGCTGCAGCCATGACGACCGACGTACGCATCGAACAGCAGGCACATGCCGATCCGTTTGCCTTCGCCCGCGATTTCCCGAGGCTTTCCGCCGAGGCGCAGCGAACAGAGATCAACCGACTGAACCAGACTGCGTCCGATCCCTATTCCAGACTGTTGCTGGCAATGGCCTATGGTCTGCCCGGCACGGCGACCAGGGACATCGCGAAGGCACAGACCCTGCTGGAGGAAATCGTCGGCAACGAGCAGCTGGACCAAGCCAGCCAGTCGCTTGCCGCCATCATGCGCGACTATCTCGGCGAATTGTCGCGATCATCGCAAAGGTTGCGTGAGGAACAAAAGCGGGCTGATGCCATTCAATCCAGACTGGATGATCTGCAAAAGAAACTCGACGATTTGAAAAACATTGAGAAAACAATGGTTGACCGCGACCAGGGAATCAGAAAATGAACGGCAGAAGAGCACAGGCTGAAGGCGTCCTGTCGAACAAACGCATCCTCACGGTCGATGACGACCCGGACATCCTGAAGCTACTCAACATGCGGCTCAATGCCGCCGGCTATCAGACCATCTCCGCCAGCAACGGCGAAGAGGCGCTGGCGCAGATCGCCATTCACCGGCCGGCGTTGGTCATCAGCGATCTGCGCATGCCCGGCATGGACGGCCTCTCCCTGTTCGACGCCATCCATCAGAAGGACCCCGCGCTGCCGCTCATCATGCTGACCGCGCACGGCTCCATTCCGGAAGCCGTCGAGGCGACCCAGCGCGGCGTGTTCGGATTCCTGACCAAGCCGTTCGACAGCAAGACCCTGCTGCAGCAGGTGGAGGCAGCGCTGCGCACCTCCGCCGGTTCGCATATCGACAGACAGAATGACGATACCGATGACTGGCGCGCGGAAATCATGACGCGCAGTCCGCAGATGGAAAATCTGCTGAGCCAGGCGAGGCTGGTCGCCAGCTCCGATGCCAGCGTGCTGATCCAGGGTGAAAGCGGCACCGGCAAAGAACTTCTGGCACGCGCGATCCACAAGGCGAGCCAGCGGCGCGACCATCCTTTCATCGCGATCAATTGCGGTGCGATTCCGGAACAATTGCTGGAATCCGAACTGTTCGGTCACAGCAAGGGCGCATTCACCGGCGCATTGCGCGACCACAAGGGCCTATTCCAGAGCGCCGACGGCGGTACCCTGTTCCTCGACGAAATCGGTGATATGCCCATGCCCCTGCAGGTCAAGCTGTTGCGTGCGCTACAGGAACGCACCATCCGTCCCGTAGGGTCCAGCATCAGCATACCGGTCAACGTGCGCGTGATCAGTGCCACCCACCGCAATCTGGCAGCGGAGATGAAAGCCGGTCGGTTCCGCGAGGATCTCTTCTATCGCATCAACGTCGTCGGTCTGGAAATCCCCGCCCTTGCCGCCCGACGTGAGGACATCCCACTACTTGCCAACTGCTTCCTGCAGCGTCTGGGCGAAAAATATGGCAAGAAGGTCAACGGTTTCTCGCCGGAGGCCATGGAGCTCCTGATTGCCGCTCCCTGGCCCGGCAACGTGCGCCAGTTGCAGAACATCGTCGAGCAAACCGTCGTGCTCTCCACCACTTCACTGGTGCCGGCCGCTCTTGTGCAGAAGGCGCTGCAGGACGATATCGGCAGCATCGTGCCGTTTGAAGCGGCGCGCCGTAACTTTGAGCGCGAATATCTGATCAAGCTGCTCAAGGCCACCAACGGCAGCGTGACGCAGGCGGCAAGGCTGGCGCAGCGCAACCGGACCGAGTTCTACAAGCTGCTCCAGCGTCACGAATTGACACCCGCCCTATTCAAGGAAGACGCGGCATCCGGCTAAGTGTCACCATTTGACGACACCATATTCCTTTTTCTTTCAATCGGTTAGCAAAAGACTCCTGCCATCCTGTCTGTTTTTGACGACGATTTGCAGGCAAATGAGCACCTTCATAGCAGCATAACCCATTGTTCCACATGTAATTTCTATGGTTGGCACGCCACGTGCTGTATCTCTCTGCGTAACGTCATGGAGAGATTACAGCATGTACAAAGACAACAGCCGACAGCACAGGCCCGGGATCGCAGCCATTGCGCTCACCGTCGGCGCTGCGCTAAGCATGGCCTTCATCAGTTCTCACGTTGCCGCCATCGGTACCGAGGATTCGGTCAACCAGAAGCCCCTGTCTGCGGAATTCAGGAAGCTCGACAGCAACTCCGACCGGCAGTTGAGCCGGCTCGAGGCATCCGGGGACAAGGACATCAGCAACTTTTTCAGTGAAGCCGATATCGACCAGGACGGCATGCTCTCGATAGACGAATACACACGCTTCAAGAGCGACATACAGCAAAGACGTGTCGCCGCCTATGTGGACGATGCGACGATTACCGCCAGGGTAAAGGCGGAACTGATCAGGGATGCCGGCCTTGATGGTCTCGATATCAGCGTCGAAACCCACAAGGGACAGGTGATACTCAGCGGTTTCGTCAACAACGGCGAACAACTCCTGAGAGCGGTGTACATCACTTCCGGCGTTCAGGGCGTGCAATCCGTGAAGAACGCGCTCGTGATCAAGGGCTGATCGACCCGACGCATCATCGTTGCAGGGAGGTTGCATAAGATGAGAAAACTCAGGCTAACGCGTTACCACGCAGTCGTCCTCTATCTGACCATACTGCTCACCACGATCAGCATCATCGGTGGCCTCATGATTTCCGGTCTGTTGCCATTCCCTCTGGCACAGGCTTCGGGAACTCCGCATCGGCAGCTTGCACAGGTATTGCCGCCCGCCTCCGCATCCCAGCCGGATGCGTTCAGTAGCGCCGTCAGGCCGAAACTGACCGAGTGCTTCAATTGCGGCATCGTCGTTGACATTCGTCCTGCTGCGATGCCGCCGGACGGACTTTCCGATGGCGAGGCGGATGCAAACTGGACAGACCACATGCTAAGCGAGTACCTCAATGCGCATCAGAAAAATGCCAGACTGCTGGCTGCGGAGGATTTCGCTCACCATGCCGATGAACAGGAAATCACCATCCATGTCATCGATATCCGCATGCTGAACGGAAACCGCCTGCAGTTGCGACAAGACGGAAAGCCGCAGCACAGGATCGGCGACAGGGTAAGAATCATCGACAGCAATACGATCAGCACATAACGGTTTCCTCGTCTCCCCTGACAGCGGGCCTTCCCTCCCCGAAAAGGTTCCGCTTTTTTTTGCCCGGCACCCTATGCCAGACCTCACCAGGTAATCGGATGAAACAACCGTAAGCATCTCGGCCAGGGTCTTTTCGGGAAAATCATCATAGATAAATCAGGATTTTTTCCCTTTTCATGAAAGAAAAAATCTCACATCGTTACGAATCGGTAACAACCTGATTCAATACTGCCCATGCCGCTGTCCGAGATGTCGAATTGCGCCAGAAATGCCGATGTATTTTCCACTGCTATCGGCGCTATCAACATATCCTTCGAGGTCGGTGCGTCATGAAAGCACTGATCGGTCACGGACACTCCTTGCTCCGGGACATGAGAACGACAGTCGGTTCAGCGTGCGGCTTGCGTGCTGCGTCCGAACCCGATTCCCACGCAAGGGAACCCGAGCCGCATGCTGACGTTAGCGTAACACTTGAAGGAAACCAGTCATGAAACGTCTGCTGCTGGTCGATGATCACGCCGTGGTCCGGCAAGGATTGCGTACCCTGCTGGAACAGGCAGGCTATGCCATCGTTGCCGAAGCAGAGTCCGGGGAGCAAGCCTATATCGCATGGCAACTGCAGCGTCCTGACCTCGTTCTGCTTGATCTCGACATGCCGGGCATGGGTGGTCTGGAAACACTACAGCGCATTCTCGCTCAAGATGCCGCTACCAGAATCCTGGTCTTCACCATGTACGATGACACGATACACGCGGCACGCGCCATCCGTGCCGGAGCACGCGGCTACGTCGTCAAATCGGAAGACCCGGAAGTCTTGCTGGAAGCGGTTCAGCAAATTCTTGCAGGCAAGCGCTTCATCGGGCACGAGATTGCCCAGCAAATCGCCATCGAGCAGTCATCCGGACAGAATAGCCCGATCGACGCCCTTTCCCAGCGGGAATTCGAGGTCTTTAGCCGGTTGATTGCGGGTGAAAGCCTGAGCGAAATTTCCAGACATCTGAACATCAGCCCGAAATCCGTGGCCAACATTCAGACCCAGATCCGGCAGAAACTCGATGTGCAGAGCACCAGCCAGATGGTGCATATCGCCATGAGTCACGGTATTTTGTAAGAGCTGCAGAGGCTCCCCGCCCCTGCAACTGCGGAATGCGGAATGCGGAATGCGGAATGCGGAATGCGGCAGAAAGCCTATTTGGCAAGATGTGTTTCCAGTCCGGCCAGGCCCTCCTTGACGTAGCCGTTCACAGACAGTTGGGCAGCCGCATCATCCATGCCTGCCGGCGGCTCGTTGGTCGTATCGGCACGGTAATAGCGCGCAATCCAGACGACATTGACCTTGTCGCCCTCGGCCTTGACCTTGATCCTACCGGTCAGTGAACTGACCGGGATCGCCTTGATCTCCGAGCTGCTGCCGAAACGATAGGAGATCGACATTTCTTCCGGCAGGATCTCGTCGATCTCCTCAACGATGATGCCTCCGTTCTTCAGCGTCAGTGTGCGCTTAAGCTGTCCATCCGCCTTGCATTCCACCACCTGGGGATGCCAGTCGGCGATTGCGCAGGGTTCGCTCAATGCCTTCCAGACCGACTCCGGCGCAGCAGCCAGCAAGACTGACTGATCGGTCTTCTGCGGTGTCGGCCCGTGCGCATAGGCTGGCAAGGCGAAAGCGGAGATGCACAAGATTTGCAACAGTTTCATGATTTCTTCCTGAATGACAAGCGTTGAGAAAAATGGCGCATGCGCGCCGATGGGATATAGAAAATCAGCAGCAGCCACATCGCGGGCAACACCAGCCATGGCCGCAAATCGGTTTCGGACCAGCGCCAGGATGACATTTCCCCGGACAGGACGATGCGGGCAATCTGCTGGTCGGCATCCAGACTGACATATTGCAGCCCCGTGGTTGCGGCAATCTTGCCCAGATTGCCTGCGTTCTGCGCCGAGAGGTGGGCATCTTTCACCTCGGCAGGCGCTCGACCGTGCGGCGCGTTTCTGCCGTGGTAGCCTTCCGGCTGTTCCATTTCCAGCACCGACTTTATTTCCGAGATGCCGAACGTCGCATACCTTTGCACGTCTTCCGTGCCCCAGTAGCCGGTAATGTTGTCGTGCTCATCCAGTAACGGGATTTGCCCGGCGGTCTGGGAACCGACACCAAGTATCACGCCCCGCACCCTGCCGGGCTCCCCGTTAAATACCGGGGTATAGCGCGAGCTGATGGGCGGTGCCTGGTCGCCATCCGTGAAGAACGCCAGCCGCATATCAGGACCGAAGCGTTCCGTCTGTTCGATAGCGCTGAAGACCCCGTTGGCGACGTAGGAATCCGCAGCCCAAGCCATGCGCCAGTCGATGGCGGCAATGGTCCCGTCCAGCGCCGCAAAATGCGCACAGACTTCCAAAGGATTCAGTATGGTGGCGGCGCTGCGCTCGGTAAACAGCCCCAGTGCGACACGCGAACCGCACGGCAGGCTGCGCAGGGCGTGACGCATCTGCCTCTTGGAATATTCCAGTCTGCTGATGCTGTTGTCGCCTGTCACAACATCACGCACATTCATGCTCTGCGTGATGTCAGTCACGAAATACCAATCATGCAACCGGCCCGGCAACTCCGCCCTGGGTCCGAGCAGGCTGACCATCAGCAGCAGTATCGCGCTGGCCAGACAGCGACCCTGCACATCGAGATTGCGCCAGACCTTCATGGCATTCCACGCGGGAAGCCGGGTATCGATGCCCAGCCATCCATCGACTCGGCTTCGTCCGGCTCGTCATCCGGCTCGCGGTTGCTGCGCTTCAATTCGAACAGCGGTGACAGCCGCAATGCCAGTTCATAGTTGTACTTGGCCTCGTGCCAGTCGGGGTCCAGCCTCAACGCCTCGCGGTAGCTCTCTCTGGCTAACGCCAGCAGCGGACTGATTTGATCGAAAGCCTCGATCCCCCGCTCATCCAGCAATCGATTCGCCTGGGTCAGATACAGATTGCCTGAATTGAAATACGATGCTTTCCGTATATCCTGCGTACCATTCGTCAGCGCCTCCGCATACAGGGCCAGCGACTGCTGCATGTCTCCCCGGCGTGCCAGCAGATAGGCGTCAGCGAACAACGCATCAGCAGACCTGCTATGCTGCGGGACCCCTGTCTGCAATCTGGCATTGAACCCTGCATCCTGATACAGGCGGACTGTCAGCCATGCCGATACCGCCAGTGAAAGCACGCACAGCGACAGCATCCATGGGAACAGTTTCAGGCGTTTCGCCATTGTTTGATCTCCGTCAGATGTAACGCAAGAACACCGCCAGCGCATGACAGGGCCAGCAGATAGAACAGCCAGGAAAGATCGCGCCTGGGTGCCGCCTGGGTATAGCGCACCGGCTTGTTCTTCAGCCGGCTGACATCCTGCAGGGCACGTTCGACGGCCGATGGATTGTCAGCCTCATAGACGTGATACGGCGTGCCCAGGGTGCCGAAGAAACGATGCAGCTGGTATTCCGGATAGGCGTCCTCCTCGTCTTCAGCCGGCGCTGTCATCAGGCTGGCACCATTCGCGGAACGCAGATACAGCCAGAACAGCGAGGCGTTTTCGCGCTGGAACATGTTGCGCAGCATCTCCTGCGTCTTGCCATCCAGATAGGCACCGCCGTCCGATACCAGCAGCACGACGCGCGACCCGGTCACCGGCTGCCCTTTGAAATACTCAAGCGCCATACCCAGGCCACGCGCCACGGCCGTGAATCCCATGCCACCTGCTTCCGTCGCTTGCAATCCGGCCAGCACCGCCGTGCGATCCCCGCCCAGCGGCGCGGCCAGAATCGGTGATGTGCTGAATGTCACCATGCCGAGCAGGTCATCCTGGCCCTGACCGACGAAATCCTGTAGCAGGCGACGCGCTGCAGCCATCTTGGATTCGCGCTCCCCTGGCGGGGGATCGGCAAAATCGTCATTCATGCTTGCGCTACGGTCTAGCACGATCATGACATGTGCGCCATTGCCGACCCGCTCCACCATGTTCTCCGTCCAATGAATGCCGGACAGCCCCATCGAAATGAACAGGATCGCCAAGGCCCCCAGCAGACGCCAAAGGCGCTCCACCCAGACCGAAAGCGCATCGATTGGCAGGCGCGCCAAGGCGGGATAGGGAAAGGACGGATGCCCCTTCATCAGCAAAGGCACCAGTGCCAACAGGGACCACAATAAAAACCATGGCTGCACAATCACCAAGCCGGAGAATGCCCACATCATCGGCCCCCGGATTCCAGAGCCCGCAGTTTGCGCCCTAGTCTGTATAGGGCCTCGAAGTCAACGTTTTCCCTCTCGCCGGCAAAAAACACACGGTCGGAATACGCATACAACTGCTCAAGTTCGGAACGCAATGGAGACAGCCATGGGTTCGACTGGAACAGCAAAGGTAACCGCTCGTGGCTCAATGCGGCGCCCACCGTGCCGTCACACGCCTGCCTCAGGATTTTCATGGCAGCCCTTATCTGCCTGGTTCCGTCGCCGTTCTTGCCGCGCATGGCACGCAGATCTCTGCACGCCATCCGGAACGGCCGGTTCCTCTGATGCCCCAGTTTCAGCCAGTCGAAATACCAGACAAGGTAAGTGAGCGTCAGCAGGACGACTGACAGGGATGCCAGAAGCCCCCACTGCGTACCCCGCATGTCCCGTGGCTGTGGCTTCACGTCAGGCAGTGGCAGTAGACGCGCAGTGTCCAGTCTGGCCGGCAGCATGGTAGAAACGATCGCGCTGGCAGGCTTGACGTCGGCCTGCAGAACCCGGTCGCCGTTGCGGAATTTCAGCTGTAGCGGCATCAGGGAATAGGCGCGCACTTCCTGCAGCACCTGAAACACCTGCCATTCCAGTACCAACGCATGCCGCGCGGCACGCCTTCCTTCCTCGGATCTCCAGCTAACGTCACGCAGTTCGACGAATCCCGAGTTTTTGCCGATTGATGGCAGGGATGCAGGATCGAAACGATAGCCCGGCGGCGTCTCTACCACCACGCTCTGCCGTACCACATCGCCGACACGATAGCCGACCTCGCGTAGGGACGAGCGGGCCGTCAGGGTGTCGCCCCTTGTCTCTTCCGAGGTACCCTGTTCGACGGCAATCGCCGCGACTGGCACCACCAGGTACAGAATCAGCCCGATCAAAGCGTGTATGCAATCCGGTCTCACGCCACCTCCAGCAAATGCCGGCTCAGTTGTTCCGCATCAAAGCGGTCACCCATGAAAAACGGGCTGCGTGCGCCGGCCCGGCGACAAACATCGGCAAGCTCTCTGCGTCTTGTCTCATAGGACTGCCGGATTCGCGATGCCATGCCTCGCCGCATGAACAAGGATGCGGTGGCCGAGCTTTCCATGTCACTCACCCTGGCCCACCCCCAATCCGGCAAATCCCGGTATTCAGCGCTATCCCACAACACCATGGGCACCACGTCATGCATTGCCAGCGACTGCAGAACCGATTCCACGTTTTCCTCATCCAGATGAAAGTCAGACACCAGAAAAACCAGCGCGCGTTTCCTTTTGATTTGCCCCGCAGCATGCGTCAGTGCCGATGCACGGACACCCTCCCTCGGCACAGCCGCGCGCAGCATCGTATAGACCTCGTATGCCAGACCCGGCCGGTATGACGGAGGTACACTCAGGTCCGCACGGATTTCGTCATCACAGACGATCAGGGAAAAGCTGTCGCCGTTTCGGATGGAGGACCAGGCGATGGAGGCAGCGATGTCGGCCATCTGCTCGAACTTGCGACCGACGCCCGAGAACCGCATGGATGCTGAGAAATCGAGTATGGCCACGACATCCACGGCACCTCGTTCATGGAATGCCCGGGACATCAACCGGCGCGGAATGCTGCGCATGGTAGCGCGTATATCGATGCGGCGCGGGTCAGGACTTTCCAGAAAAGGTACATGGCCGCGAAAATCGAGACTCCCACCGGGCATGCGTGTCGCATGGCTACCCGGGTGGATGCCGCAGGTGCGCCAATTTAGGCGGTAATAGAAATCTTGTGGAGCGAACTCTTGCAATTTGACCTGCTGCAATTTGTTACGCCGCCGATACGTGGTCGAGAATCGCGGCAATCAGCCTGGCGGCTATCTCGTCATGGCGGAGCTCATAGGCCGGAGTAAAGAACACGCGATGCGCCACCGTGACGTGGAAAACATTGCGTATGTCATCCGGCGTCAGATAATCACGCCCTTCCAGCCAGGCACGGCAACGCGCCGCCCGCATCATCATGGCCATGCCGCGCGGACTGGCGCCACCGGCGACGAGTTTGCTGCAATCGACATCCTCCAGTTCCAGACCCGCTTGTGCCGGGTGCCGCAGGGCACGCCACAGATTCACGGCATACTCCTGCAGCGGCGGTTCGGCACGCACGCCTGCCTGGATCTCGACCGCCAGCTGATTGAGCTCGTCATACGGCACGATGCCACGCGGCAGTGCTTCGATCATCGCATCGACATCATGGAAGCGCTGACTGAACATCAGCTCCTTCTGCAGCGCCCTGTCATCCGGCGCATCGACGTTGATTTCCATGAAAAAGCGGTCACGCGCCGCCGCGGGCAGCTCAAAGGTCTCTTCCCGCTCCAAACGATTGCGGTCGGCAAACACGGTAAGATGGGGGAAACGGTATTCCCGGTTGAAGGCATTGACACTGCGTTCCGCCATCAGGCGCAGCAGTAGGCTGTGCGCTTGCGGTCGGGCACGGTTGATCTCGTTGAAGAAAAATACCGCCAGCCTTTCCTCGTGCTGCAACAATGGCCCGGGAGCTACTGCCGGCTGTCCGTTCTGGTCCAGATATGCATGATAGAGAAAATCACTCGGCATCAGATCGACCGCGCCCTCGATGCGCTGATACTCACCGCCGAGCAGCCGCGCGGCGGCCCTGAGTAGTGTCGTCTTGCCTACCCCTACATCGCCTTCCAGCAATACATGCCCCCGCGAGAATATGCTGATCACGAGCGCACGTATTGCCGTCTGCATGCCCACCATCGTCCCGTTCAGGGACGCTTCCAGGCGCAGGGCACGCTCACGCCATTCGGAAAGGTTGATATCTTTGTTTTGCATGTGAATCCCGCAACTGTTTGCCGACTCAGGAAAATTCAAGCGAGACACTCACCAGGACAAATACCTCGCATGAATCACCCTGTTGCCGGCGCCGGCCCGTCCCCGGGCCGGCGGTCCTAGATGAACTCAATCAAGCTCGTAAACGAACTTGCCGGTTGCCTTGAAATTGGCGATACGCTTGGCGTTGCGCTCATCCATCGCCTTGATGCTGGCTTCCTGCTTATTGAGCTCGACCGGATCATGCTTGGGGTCGTATTTGCTGCCTGCGATCTTTTCCGGATATCCGGGCTTGGGCTCCCAGCAGTTACCAGCTTCCTTACAGTTCGTGCCGTCATAGGCCATAGCAGCGCCTGCGGACATCATTGCAGCTGCAACAGCCACCATCGTCAAAACGCGTTTCATGAACTTCTCCTTCTTGTCATATGGTTACTGGTGAGTGCCAATCTCCGCAGCGGGCCACCAGTCAAGCTCCGCTGCGGAAAACTGACTGATCAATTCCTCCACTTTGCCTTTTTCGGGTCGCCCTCGTAAATGCTGCGCACCCAGCTCATGATCTGCAGGATTTCATCCTTGGTAATGAGGCCGCGCTGTGGCCCCATCATGCCTTGCGCACCGCCATAGATCGTCTCGAACAGCCCCTTGTCGTAGGCATTCTTCGGGTAGGTCCAATAATCGTCGGACAGCGCCGGGCCGAGCTTGCCTTCCGCAAGATGCCCATGGCAGCCGGAACATGCGGTGGAGAAGAGGGTGTAGCCATTCTTGATGGCCGCTTCATTGTCGTTGTACGGGTTCTTGCCCGTCCGCAGGAACTGTTCAACCGCCTTGGTCTCAGGCCCCTTGCCGTCGTTCAGGTCGAGCACGTCGCCGGAAATGGTGCCGCGAAATTCCAGAACTGGTGCATTGGCCCAGTCTTCCGTCGATGCGGCTTCATCCGCATGTGCAGCAGGCAGAGCGAAGGACAGCGCCAGTACCGCAAAAATGGTTGAACAAGTGTTGCGCTTGAAAGATGGTTTACTCATTGTTTCCTCAACTTACTGATTGGTGATTGGCAGCAGTGGAATGCCTTCCTCTTTTAAAATCGCCTCGATTTCGGCGCGCTTTTCCGTGATGACGCGATCCAGTTCGGCCTGCAGTGCGGTATCGCCCTTGCGCACGCCCATGGATACCTCGTAATGCATGGGAACCGGCTCGCCATTGCTCTTTCTGGCATCGTCCCTGACGACCTGCATCTTGAGCGGTACGGAACTTTGCCTGACGTATCTGGCGGCTTCCGGAGCCCAAAGCATGGCGGCATGGATATAACCCGAACTGACATCCTTCACGATCTCCAGCGGCTCCACCCGGATGTACCTGTTGCGCGTGGACTTATACCCCTGCTTTTCGGTGAAGTAGTCGAACATGTCGTCAAAACGATTGATCTGCAGCAGCATGACCTTGCCCGGACTGTCCGGCATGACGCCGATGCGGAAATTCCGGCTCTTCAGCAAATCGTCATTCCAGGACGTCAAATCGATGCCCTTGTCCTCGCGTGTGATGAACACATAGCTGCTCTTGTAATAGGGCTGGGTTTTCAGTACGCGGGGGTCGGTACTGTCAACGGCGATGATGACATCGCACTTGTGCTTGTCGAGGTGGTCGCGAACGACCAGTCGCGCATCCTTCCAGAATACGAAATTGACCTTTCTGTTGAGCGCCTTGCCGACCAATTCCGCAATCCGGTTTTCGAAACCTTCCAGCTTTGCGTTGGAAAAGGGCATCTCGTTTTCTCCGGCACAGACATTGAGTTCTTGCGCCGCCATGCCGGTCAACGAGACCATGCCGAGCACACTTGAAAAAATGCCGCTCAGCGCAAGACGTAATAACTTCCGATTGAATGTTTGCATGTTACGAATCCGTCCTAACTTGAGTTTTGTTGATACAAGACGCATCCAGATGAATGTTGCCAATCCACGTCCAACCAACCTTTATCTGCATGCACCCTGGCAGGTTGACCGTGCCGCCGGGACGAATACCCCGGCGACACGGTGATCAGCTCAGCAGATTGCTTCGCCTCCGGGTTACAGGCTGAACACCATCAGACCGCCACCCATGTTGGTGTAGTTCTGCAGCTCTTTGAAGGCACCGACCGCACCCAGACCCGCACTCGGATCGGTCAGGTCGAACACCAAACCGACGCCAGGCCAGCCACCGACGCCATACATGGAACCGACGTACTGCTTGCCCTTGAATGCATAGGTCATCGGGGCACCGATACCGCCGGACGGCATCTTGAACTTCCACAGCTCCTTGCCATTGGCGTTATCCAGAGCCTTGATGTAGCCATCAAGCGTGTTGTACCAAACCAGGCCTCCCTTGGTATAAAGAGTGCCACCCCAGACCGCGAACTTCTCCCACTTGGTCCACTTCGGCTTGCCGGTGGTCAGGTCGAAGGCGCGCACTTGACCCATCTCGGTCTTGGTCGGGCCATTCGGTCCTGGGTACATCGCCAGCGTTGCACCGACGAAGAACTGACCTGCACGATACGGCAGCATGAATGGCTCCCAATCCATACAGATATGGTTCAGGCCAGCATACAGGGTACGTGAGTCGGGATCGTAGGCATCCAGGCCCTGGTTGTGGAAACCCATCGCAGACGGACAGACGTTGGTTGCCTTGTGATCCATGCGAGTCGCAAACTCTGGATCACGAACCGGCACACCGGTCTTCAGATCCACCTTCTTGAACACGTTGACGGCCGGATCGACCTTTTCCGCCACGATGAGGCTGCCGGTCTCGCGGTTCAGGGTGTACAGGATGCCGTTGCGGTCGATATGACTCAAAAGCGGCGTCATCTTGCCGTTGATCGGCTGATCGGTCAGCACCATCTGGTTGACGCCAGCGAAGTCCCATTCATCGTGAGGAGTCTTCTGATAACCCCACTTGGCCTCGCCGGTGTCGAGGTCGCGCGCCCAGATGGTCATGGTCCACTTGTTGTCGCCCGGACGCATGGTTTCATTCCATGGCGCGGGGTTACCGGAACCGTAATAGAACAGGTTCAGCTTGGGATCATAGGCATACCAGCCCCAGTTGGTACCGCCGCCAATCTTCCATGCATCGCCTTCCCAGGTCTTGAGACCGAGGCCGAACTGACCATAGTGCGGATTGTGTTTGTTGAAGTCCTTGCCGATGCGCATGGATTCGTCGGAACCGGTCGCAAAGGCACGCCACTTCAATTCGCCGGTCTTCAGATCGAATGCGTTGACGGCACCGCGAACGCCCAGTTCAGCGCCGGAGCAGCCGATCAGCACGGTGCCCTTGGCAACGAACGGAGCCTGGGTCAGTGTTGCGCCGACCTTGGGATCGCAGACCTCAACCTTCCAGTTGACCTTGCCGGTCTTGGCGTCCAGTGCCAGCAAATGGCCATCGGCCTGCTTTTTGATGATCTGGCCATCGCCATAGGCCACACCGCGGTCAACGACATCGCAGCACATCACGGCCTTCACGGAAGCTTCCTGCTTCGGCTTGTGCGACCAGACGATCTTGCCCGGGTCGTTCAGATTGATGGCGTAGGTATTGTTCGGAAACGCAGAGTGAATGTACATCATGTCGCCGACCACCAGCGGAGCACCTTCATGACCGTGCAGAACACCGGTAGAGAACGACCATGCTGCCTTGACGTCCTTCACATTCTTCTTATTGATTTGGTCGAGCGTGCTGTTGTGCTGACCGAAAAAGTTTCCCGTTTGCATCACCCACTGATTGGGATCAGCCTGACGCTTAAGCAGATCCGCGTTGGCCATTGCAGCTTGCATCGATGTCAGTGCAAGCAGGCCGCCTATGGTTGCACCGAGGCTGGCACCGCCTAATTTGCTTCTCATAGTTACCTCTCCTGAATTTGGTTGAATTACAAACCCCTGCCCTACGTTTCCGTTCGGCAGGCTTGCATTGTTAACAAGTTGTAACAGCTTATGTAGATGAAAGATTCCCGCTGTTACGTGAAAGATTTCATGTACCTGTAGTTCTGACGACACTCGGGCGCAATCCCCGTCAAATCAGGAAAAATTCACTTCCACACCCCATCCGCATACCTGAAAATTCCACGTCCATGAAAACTGCACTGATCAATCTCTGGCAGAACAGACACCACCGGGATATCGCGCTTGGCTCTATCGTCGTCGCTCTGACCTATCTGCTCTCCATATATCTGGATTTCGCCGAGCACTTCACTGCCTGGGCCGAACCTCTGGAGCACAGCCAGATCGACGAGCTGCCCTTCGTTTTTCTCGCGGCGGCCCTGACTGCCATCTGGTTCTCCGTGCGCCGCATGCGTGAACTTGCTGCGGAGATTGCCATTCGCAAGCAGGCCGAAAACAAGGCGCATGAGAACCTGCACAGATTTCAAACACTGTTCGAGGAGGGACTGAGCGGAAACTTCATCGCCGACCGACTCGGTAATGTGACGATATGCAATGCTGCCTTCCGCTTGATGTCAGGCATGGCGGTGCGCGGTGAACAACGTTTCAACATCGCGGAGGCGCTTGGCCCGCAGTGGCACCACATCCTCGACCATCACTTGGCATCCACCCCCATGGATTTCCCCGAGCTGATCCTGGAACGCCCGGACAAAGGCATCTGGGTCGTCATGGCGAGATTCAGGATGGTGACAGGCGAAGCCGGCGAGATCAGTGAGGTGCACGGTTATTTCACCGACATCACGGAGCAGTATCTGGCCGAGAAGGAACTCTCGCAGCTGTTCGCGGAGAACCGGGCGCTAGCCGGACACGCGCTGCAGGCCCAGGAAGAGGAACGCAGCCGGCTGGCAAGAGAAATCCATGATGATGTCGGTCAATACCTGACCGCGATCCGTCTAGATGCGGCGACCATTTCCAAGGTCGGCGACTGCGAGACCGCCTCGGTCTATCTTGAACGCATCGTGCGCCATGCCGAATACATCCAGATTGCCATCCGGCGTATCATCAAGCAGCTGCGGCCAGCCGCACTGGACGCGCACGGCCTGGTCGAGGCCCTGCAGCAGCTGATCCAAGACTGGAGCAGACAGAATGCGCAAATCGCCTGCAAGACCAGTCTTGACCAGTCCTGCAACCGTCTGCCGGAGGCGGTTAGCATTGTCGTCTATCGCATCGTGCAGGAAGCATTGACCAATATTTCCAAGCACGCCTGCGCACATCGGGTCGAGATCGATCTCAAGCGCAAGCATCACCAGCTGATGCTCAGGATTAGGGATGATGGCATCGGCTTTCTGCCGTCTGCTGCGACTCCCAACTCCTTTGGCCTTACCGGTATGCGGGAGCGCATCGAATCGCTGCACGGGCATTTCGTACTGGCGTCTCAGCCAGGTGCCGGTGTGACCATTACGGCATCCATTCCACTCAACTACGCAAGAAAATCCGAATATGTCGAAAATACTGTTGGCTGACGACCACGCCGTAGTCAGGCAGGGTCTCAGGCTCTTGCTCGAAAATGCAGGTCATCAGGTAGTGGCAGAGGCAGATAGCGGCGAAAAGGCCGTTGCGCTCTGGCAGGAGCACCGGCCGGACATCGGACTGCTGGATCTGGACATGGCCGGTATCGGCGGCATGGAAACGCTATATCGCATACTGGCGCGCGACCATCATGCCAAACTGCTGATCTTCAGTATGCACGACGACAACATCTACGCAGCCAGGGCCATCCAGGCCGGCGCTCGCGGTTACGTCGTCAAGACAGATCCACCGGAAACCGTGCTCGAAGCCGTTTCCCAGATCGCGCGCGGCGGGCGCTACATTGCACGCGAATTGGCCCAGCACCTGGCACTGGATCGTTTCTCTCCCACGGAAAGACCGCTGGACAAGCTCTCACCGCGTGAATTCGAAGTCTTCCGCCGTATCGCGCTGGGCGAGTCCCTTACCACCATCTCGGAACAGCTGCAGATCGGCTACAAGACGGCAGCCAACGTCCAGACACAGGTACGCCAGAAACTGGGGGTGCAGACCACCGGACAGCTGGTCCATCTGGCCATACGGTATGGCATCCTGGAGAAAGGGAGCAATTGGCAATCCATGGAGGAATAATTCACTTTCTCCGAATCCCGGGAATCACAATAATTGCAACCGGAAAGACGAATTGCTCATCGGTTTTCTCTTTCTACTCCATAGTATGTTTGTCATCTCCATAACGCAGCATCCTTACAACCGGCCGCACGGCCGGTTTTTCTTTTGGAGGTCATTGAGTCATGCACACGGCATCCTGCCTTTCCCTTATTGCTGCCGCAGCTCTGACGCTGTCCCTGCTATGCGATGCCGCCCATGCACGCAATGCAGCTGCCGAGCCTGCGCTCTCTACTCAATTCCAGACGAACCAGCGCAAAGCCATCCTCTCGGGACACGCCGACAAGCTACGCGACGCAATGCTCGGCTTGTACCGCCTCAATCCTCATGAGCTGAGGAAAAGCGCTTCCGTCAGCGCGAAGGAAATGGTGCAATGGGTATTCGAAGGGCCGTTCGGCTGGAAATTCGAGGGATTGCGCAATGCTCAGGGCACGGATGCCCTGCATCTGGCATTCGCGCCGGAATTCGGCGGAGACCGGGTGCTGGCATTGATTACCGGCATACAGACCATGATGATTGCCGCATACGGAGGTAAGACGGAGTTCCATTTCCCCGCCGCTGCCGATCCCATGCAGCTGGCAATCACGGCGCACAATCTGAATCTGGTTCTGTCCAGGCTTGGACCAGAACCTCCACCCTCTCACGAGGTACAGCTCGGCATGATCGTCGCGGATGCAGACATTCTCTCCACACTTTCCGCCATCGGGAACAGTCTGAAACAGGATGCGGAACGGCTGACCGGCGGCACTCCGGTCAATCCGCCTGCATCCGCTGGCGATACGGAATTTGTACCGCTCTAGCACCTACAGGAGGAATCATGGACACCACAACGCAAAACCATGTCACGGCTTACCTTCTGCTGGGCTGCCTGCTGATGTTTTCCGCATTCGCATCAGCCGACGAAACCGGTCAGGATAGCCAGCAGCCGGTCACCCTGGTCGAACTTGAGGACGTCGAATGTGCGGAAAAGGACGGTAAACTGGTCGCCCTCGCCAACTCGGATAGCGCAGCCACCTTTGAGGTTTGGGTGGATCGCTGGTTCATGAACGTGCAGACGGCCGACCATACAAAGCATATTCTGCCGCCAGGTCGGGACCCGGTACCGCTCGGGTGCTCGCAAACCCGTGCAGGCAATCAGCACTGGTCCATCTACAGCATCCGTATCATTCCGCGCTGAGGCGGGCAGGAATCGCCACAAACAACAAAACGGCCCGCCGTGCCCGCGCTTCATGTGCGCGGCATAGCGGGCCTTCATCGAACCGAGCAAACAGACCCTCAGTGAATCATGACACCCCACGGGAAAGAACCGACCGGTATCTCGGTCACCGGCTCCAACTTGACGGTATCGATCACCGAGACGGTGTTGGACCTGCCGTTGGCGACATAGAGTTTTTTGTCATCTGGGGTCAATGCCATGTTCCACGGACGCTGGCCGACCGGAATCGTCTTGATGACCTTGTTGGTTTGCGTATCGATGACACTGACCGACTTCTCACCGCCATTGCTGACGTACACCCTGGAACCGTCGCGGGAAACGGTGATGCCGTTCGAGCGCACTCCGACCTTGATGCGCTCAATCACCTTCCAGTCCCCGGTGCTGATGACCTCTACCTGATTGCCTGCCTCATTGGCGACATAAAAGCGCGAACCGTCCGGCAGGAAACCAATCCCCCTGGGATGCTTGCTACCCTTGATCAGATACACCGACTTCATCGTGGCGACGTCGAACACATCGAGGTCTCCGCTCTTCTCATTGCTGGCGATCAGCCACTTGCCATCGGGACTGAAAACGCAATGCTCGGGATTCTTGCCCTGCGTTTTGGATTTCTGCAGAACCTTGTAGCTGCTCAGATCCACAAAGGAGACCGCGTGATCCTCCTCAAGACAGGCGGCGAGGCGCTTGCCGTCAGGAGAAATCATGATGCCCTCCGGCTCATCCCCCACGACTACGCGCCCCAGCTCCTTGCCGGTCGTCACATCCAGCTTTGCCACAGCATTGTCGTCGCGCACCACCACATATAGGTACTTACCTTCGGCATCCAGTGTTGTCGCCTGAATTCGCTTCCCCAGCTTGCCGCCCTTGGGCAACGTGTCCACAACCTTGTCGGTGCCGGTATCGATCACGGAGATGGTGCCATCCTTCTCGTTCGGCACATAAGCCAACGGCGCGGCGACCGCCTGCTGGATACAGAATGTAAAAAATCCGGTCAGTATTGCATTTCCCAAGGCAAGTTTCATAGCTGCGTCCTTTCAAAAAAAAGCCAGACACCTTGGTGTCTGGCCGAGTTATGGAGATACACATCAAGAGATGGTTATTGGCTAAGTTGCTTCGCCAGCCGCATGAAGTGTTGATTCCATCTTAAGGAGTTCGGCCTTGCGGTACTAGGCCGATATTCCCGAATTGCATTGGGAATTATTCCCAATCGTGTCCGTTATCATTCTTTCTCCAGATAGCGCTTGATTCCCTCCAGACCGACGTCATAAATCCTGTTGATGGCGGCGACGGCTGCCGGATTGTCCTGCCCGGGCGGCGCTTCCAGACTATTGGCCATGTTGTAGAAACGTCCGGTCCAGACCAGCGTCGATTCACCCGTTCCGGGACCCGGCTTGACCTGCATGACTGCCCGGTAATTGCTGACCGGCACCGTTCCCTCCACCATCTTGTAATCCAGCTTAAACTCTTCGACCGTTGCCTCTCTCAGCTTCTCGACGATATACAGTCCGTCCTTGAACTTGACCGTCCTATGCTTGAGCACGGCTTCGCTCTCGCTGTCCTTGCGCGCTTCCAGCGTGACCTCGGCTACATCCCCGTGCCACTGGTCGATGGCGCCGAAATCCGTCAATACGGCCCAGACCTTCTCCGGTTCCGCCCTGATGACGGTTTCCTTCACGATCTTCTGCGGCTAGGACCATGTGCCGCAGCCAGCAAAGGCGTCAGCGACAGCGCAAGAACTGCCAGAATACTTCTCATGTCAATCTTTCCTTTCCTTAAATTCATGTATGTTGTTGTTCGTCGGGTAGCCGATAAACTGACCGAACGACCTGCTCTGTGAACCAGTGGGTATCGTTCCGATCTTGCGGTTGTTCCTGGCATCGATAACCGATACGGCGTTATCCATCCAGCTGGCAACGTAGACACGCTGCCTTCCGGCATCGAAGGCAATCCCTTCCGGAAATCCATCGACGTCTATCGTCGCGATGACGCTGCGCTGCTGCACATCGACCACGGATACCGTGTCCTCCTAGGTATTCGTCACATAGGCATATCGACCGTCGGGACTGGATGTCACGCAATACGGATGCTCGCCTACCGGAATCGTCGCCACGACCCGGTCGCGGCGAACGTCGATCACCGAGAGCGAATTGCTCTCGACATTGACCACAAACAGATGTCTGCCGTCCCCGCTCAGTGCCAGACCGAAGGGATGCTTGCCCACCGGAACTCTTGAAACCAGCCTGCGGCTGCGGATATCGATGACACCGACATCGTCACTGTCCCGATTGGCCACGTACAAGGTGCCCCCTTCCCGACTGACTACCATGCCGGATGGCGCCTTGCCGATCGCAATCTCGCCGATCTGCCGGTAGTTTTCCGTATCGATCAGCAGCACGCGGTCATGAAACCAGTCTGCGACGAACAGATGACTGCCGCTTCTGCTCAGCGCAAGACCGACCGGTGCGATTTGCAACGCAATCTCACGTATCAACCGATTGCGGCGCATATCGATCACCGCAACCGATCGCCCCTCGACACTGGAAACATAGACGCGTTCCCGGACGGGATCGATGGCGACACCGACCGGTGCCCTACCGACCGGGATGTCCACAATCACCTTATCTATGGCGAGATCGATGACGGAAACCGTGTCGGAGCCCTGATTGGTGATATAGGCATAGGCGGCACCCACCTCAGCCGGGGCCTCCGCCAGCAGCAGACCTACTGCGACCACCGCCGCACACAGCAGGTCTCGCCTGCAAACCCGTCCTGTCAAACCTAGGACCTTTCACTCATTGTTTTCGTCTGCCCCATGCACACCAAGACACGGGGCATACCATGCCGTTACCAGTTCTTCTTGGCCGGATCGCCGCGATAGACGGAGCGGATGAAAGAGATGATCTTCCACATGTCGTCATCGGTCTTCACGATGGTGCCGTGAGGCGGCATGGGACCGACCACGTTTTCCCTACCCTTGCGGGTGACTCCGGTCTGTTTGGTGAATTCGTCGCTGCCCAGGGCAATCAGACGATACAAGGTATCGTCGTCGCTGCCATAGACCCACACGTCGTTCGAAAGCGGCGGGCACATGCCGCCGCCGCCCGTACCGCCGTGACAGCCGTTGCAGCTTGCGGACAGAAACTTCTTGCGGCCCTGCTCCAGCACCTGGTCATTGGCATCGACATACGGGTTCTTCAATTCACCGATCGGCGTGGATGCGACGCGCTCCATCGGCGTCATGCTGCCGCCCAGCTGTTCAGACGCAGCGCCTTCTGCCTGCTTGCTTTTCTGTTGCGGCACGGGGAAACCATCCTCCATCTGCGGAGCTTCCGCCACGGTCTCAGTAGCAGTCGCGGCATCCGCAGCCGTCAGCTCTGCCGAAGCGCAACCGTAACCGGCAAACACGGCCAGTATTGCGATGGATAGGGAAACTTTACGTAATTCAGTCATTTGTTACCTTTCCTAGATAAAAAATCGAGTCGATATGCATTGCACCGGTCACGAATTCCCGGAGCCGTATGAGGCGAGCACATCAAGCGCCTCCCTGGCGTTTTCTTCATCGGCGATCATGCTGGCCGTCTTGCCGGCCACGCTCTTTCGCCGGGTATCTGCACCTGCCTTCAGCAGCAGATGGATCATGTCCACGTCATTGCGCGCGGCGGCCAGCATCAGCGCGGTGAAGCCGCCCGCATTCTGCTCGTTTGGCTTGGCACCGTACTGCAGCAGCGTTTGCGCCAGCACCTTGTTGCCCGCCTTGGCTGCAATGATCAACGGCGTGTAGCCGGAGTCGCCCATGACAACGGAAGGGTTGGCGCCGCTATCCAGCATGGCGACGGCCGCGTTGACCCGGTTGTCGCGCACGGCCATGCCGAGCGCACTGAAGCCCTGCAGATTGAGCAGGTCGAAATTCGCACGGAATCTGGCAAGCAGCCGCATGACCTTGCCGTCGTTCTGGCGTACGGCGTGCATGGCGGCGGTCCAGCCGTCGTTATCCTGCAGATTCGGGTCCGCACCGTACTCCAGCAGCCCGTTGATCAGGTTCAGGTCCGAGCTCTTGACCGCATACATCAGCGCCGTCATGCCCTCGACATCCTTGCCGTTGATATTGGCGCCATGCTGCAGCAGGTATTCGATGCGATTGGTATCACCCTGAATCGTGGCGTTGATAAGTTCCTGATCCGGGGATGAGCCGGCATTTAGTGCGGCTTCGACCAGCGCCGGTATCTCTTCCGGAGGTGTCAGCTTCGGTTTGATGGACTCGGACGAACGCCTGGTATGCGGCTGATAGGGTCCATGGCTCGGCAAGGACCCCGACACCACGCAATGGTCGCACTGCACCAGAGGCACGCCATAATCCTCAAGGATCTTGCGAATCGCGTCGCGATTCTCCAGCATGACCTTCTCGATGCGCTGTTTCAGTTCATGAGCACCCTTTTTCAAGCCGATACCGAGCTCGAACTCGAGCGGCATGGAATCTTCCAGCGTATTCAAAGGCAAAATCGTAAGCGGCGCATTCTTCATGCTGACATACCAGCCGGCCATGGGACCCCAGATGGCCGCGGCATCCAGCTTGCCGTCGATGACGTCCTGCACCTGCACGTGCGGTTGCCTTTCCGGCCTGAGATCGGCGTCATGCGCAATGGTCTTCACCACGGTGTTTTCACGTCTGATACCACGCTCCTGCAACACCGTGCGGATGGCGGAATGCTGGAAAACACCGACTTTCATGTCATTCAGCAGTCTTGGGTCGTCCAGACTTTGGATCTCGAAACCTCGGTCGTTGCGATAGGCCAGAACGAAGGTGCTACGATAGACCGGCATCGTCGTCATCAGGCGTTTGTCGTCGGCAGACATATCCATCAGGATGTCGCACTCGTTGTTGTCGAATGTCTGACGAGTCAGGCCGCGATTGAGGTAGGGTCGGTAGAAATAGGTAGCATGCGTTCCCAGCGATCTTGCGATCAGTTCGGCGATCTTGTTCTGGAAACCTTCACCCTTGTTGTTGGAAAGCGGCATGTTGCCCGGGTCGGCACAGACACGCAGCGGCTCTATCTTCTCAGCTGATGCAACGGCAGGCAGC
This sequence comes from Methylophilaceae bacterium, assembly GCA_036562645.1. GTDB lineage: Bacteria > Pseudomonadota > Gammaproteobacteria > Burkholderiales > Methylophilaceae > UBA6140. The sequence continues at coordinate 46,785 of DATCJT010000055.1, forward strand.
ACGGCCAGCGCCAGTCCCAGCCACCACACATGAAGCTTTCTGTTCATCACAATCCTTAATTACCGATGATTACAAAAGGCCGAGGGTGGCTTGCGCCACAGCTCGGCCGGTTTACGGCATGACTTACTGCCTTGACACCAATCAGTCGAACAGACGGAATGTGTACAGTTCGCCACCTTGTGGGATCTTGTCCAGACCAGAGGCCTTGGCCATGGCGGTCGCACCGATGGCGCCGTATTTGTCGTCCATGTCCAGACCGGCAGTGACTGGCAAGCCGATCCAGCCGCCGATGCCAGCGAACACGGAGACATACTGCTTGCCCTTGATCTTGTAGGTGATCGGGTTGCCGATGATGCCGGACCCGAGCTTGCGGCTCCACAGCACCTTGCCGCTCTTGCGGTCCACGGCACGGAAATCACCGCCGAGAGATCCGTAGAAGACCAGTCCGCCGTCGGTCACCAGGACGCCGCTCCAGTTCGGATACGGATCCGGGATTTCCCAGATCGTCTTGCCGGTGACCACGTCGAACTTCTTCAGCTTGCCAGTGACACCCGGCTTTTCCGGATACATGTAGACATTGGCAAACACATAAACGGTACCCTGCTGGGTGTGGGTACGTTCCTGCGGCTCATCCTCCATGCACCAGTTGTTGGTCGGCACATAGAAGATGTTGGGTTCTTTTGGATCCACGGCTGCAGGCTGTTGGTCCTTGCCGCCCATCGCGGACGGGCAGGCCTGGACGTTGACGTCACGTGCGAATGGAGAGTGCTTCTCCACCTTCACCGGGCGACCGGTCTTCAGGTCCACCTTCTCAGCCCAGTTCACTGTCACGAACTTGTGGGCACGCAGCAGTGTTCCATCCTTGCGGTCGAGCACGTAGGCGAAGCCGTTGCGGTCGAAGTTGACCAGTGCGTCGTATTTCTTGCCATCGACTTCCAGGTTGTCGACCAGGATGTTTTCGTTGACGCCGTCATAATCCCACTGGTCGAACGGAGTCTTCTGATAGGCCCAGACCAGTTCACCGGTATCCACCTTGCGCGCCATGATGGTCATGGACCACTTGTTGTCCCACTTGCCGAGATTGGTCTTGGGGTCGACCTCGTTACACTTGGTGTGGGTCAGATTGGCACCGGTCTCGCCGCAACGGTAGGAAGGCGACCAGTGCCCCGGGTTGCCGGTACCGGCATAGACCAGACGGAGCTTGGGGTCATAGCTGAACCAGGCCCACGGAGCACCGCCACCGATCTTCCACTCGTCACCCGGATAGGTCAGACCGGTCTTCTGGCCATAAACGCCGTAGTGCGGATTCGCCTTGTTGGTTTCCGGCGTCATGCACAGGTCCTCGTCCGAGCCGGTACTGTGGCACTTCCAGACTTCCTTACCGGTCTTGATGTCGTAAGCCACCATGCGACCGCGTGCGGCGAACTCGTCACCGCCGAAGCCGGCGATCACGTACTTGTCGGCAACCAGTGCCGGACCGGTATGGGTTTCACCCTTTTCCGGATAGGCGTGCTTGGTTACCCAGATCTCCTTGCCGGTCGTCGCATCCAGCGCAATCAGAAAACCATCGAGCGTATGGAAGATGACTTTGCCATCTGCATAGTTGAGACCACGGTTGATGGTGTCGCAGCAGGCGCGCGGTACAGCGGACTCGTCACGGTCGGTTTTCTTGGTGTAGTTCCAGACCTGCTTGGGATGGTCCGGGTCGCTCAGGTCAAGCGCCTGCACGATATTGGGCCATGCGCTGACGAAGAACATCATGGGTTTGCCGTTATGCTCGACCACGACCGGCTGACCTTCGTGACCGCGCAGGGTGCCAGTGGATTGCGACCAGACATACTGCAGCTTGTTGACATTCCTGGTATTGATGTCTTTCAGCTGGCTATGGCGATGCAGCGACAGGTTCTGACCCGGAGCTGCCCAGTAATTGTGGTTTTTGCTGCGCTGGATGATTTCGTCGTTGGCAGAGGCCTGTCCGGCGATGCCGAACATCGCAACCGCGCCCAGCGCTGCGACTACCCCACGCAGCATAGGCTGTTGTTTTCTCATTACATCCTCCTTGTTCTGATTAAATTTGTTGCCATTCCCCATTAATTGCCGAGGACGCACAGGAACTATAGAGAGGAAGAAAACAAACAGAACGAGCGCATTTCCCGAATCATGCTGGGAAAGATTCCTACATTTGTCGGGAATCAAATATCGGTTGACTGGGAAAGTGAATGGCAGCCGCCAGGACGGTGGCTGCCGTGTCACATGAGCGTTATTTAGCTGCCTGATGCAGATCAGGCGTTTTCGGCGCCCACTCCGATGCGAGCAGCTTGCCGCGCGCGATCTGCTCGGCGCTCATCTTGCCGGCAAGCTCGTCCCTTTCGAGAATGGCGTATTCGTGATCCTGTGTTGCGGCCAGCTGATACCACTTGTAGGCCTGCACCGGGTCTGCCTTGACCCCGATGCCGTCCCGATACAGACGGGCGAGCTCGTACTGTGCCTTGAAATGTCCCTGCTCGGCGGACTGGCTGATCCAGTGGAAGGCCTGCCTGGGATCCTTCCTGACGCCACGCCCCTCGAGATAGTTCTTGCCCAGCGCCAGCTGCGCCTTGAAATGCCCCTGCTCGGCGGCCTTGCGGTACCAGACGTTGGCCGTCTTGTCGTCCTGCTTGACGCCGCGGCCGATGGTCGTGATACGGCCGAGCGCGAACTGCGACAGCACATGCCCTTTCTCTGCCGCCATGCGGAACCATTTGGCGGACTTCTCATCGTCCCGCTGCACTCCCTGCCCCATGGCATACATGACACCGAGGTTATAGGCGGAATCGACATTGCCTCTGCTGGCCGCCTTCTCGTACCATTTGGCTGCCTCCGCGTAATCTTGGCGGACCCCCTGCCCCTCGTCATACATCATGCCTAGGATGTGCTGTGACTTTTCGTCACCGCTTTCCGCGAGCGGCTTGAACTCTTTGAAAGCCTTCGCATAATCGCGCTGCAGAAATGCCGCCTTGCCTTCCTCGAATCCGGCGTGCGCCACGCCAGTCTGCACAACTGCGGCAAGCAGCACCCCCCGAACGATGTCCCTCAAACGCATCTCACTCTCCCTTGTCATTATCCCTCGATCACGCCGTAACGTATCGCCAGCCTGACCAGCTCGATCGGTCCCGATATGCCCAGCTTCTGCTTGAGCAGCGTCTGATAGTTGGCCACGGTCTTCTGGCTGATCTTCAATGTTTCCGAAATGGTCTCGAGCGAGTTGCCCTCGGCGAGCAGTCGAAAAACTTCGAACTCCCGGCCGGACAGCTTGCGCACTGGATCGTCCTCGCCGGTCAGGCTCTGCAATGCAATCTTTTGCGCAATCGACGGACTGATCCATGAACGCCCGACCATCGCCTCATGGATCGCATTCAACAGGTCACCGGCCACGCCCGACTTGGCGATATATCCCTTGGCGCCGGCACTCAGCGCCTGTGTGGCGAAGGCGGCATTCTCGTGCATGGAGAAAATGATGACCCTAGCCGCTGGATAACGGGCCAGTATGCGGCGCAGCGCCTCGAGCCCACCCATGCCAGGCATCGACATATCCATGATGACCACATCCGGCGTGTACTCGCCGTAAAGCTGATAGGCCTGCTCGCCGCTGCTCGCCTCGGCCACGACCAGCACACTGTTATCCTGCTCCAGCAGACGACGCAACCCGGAACGAACCACGGCATGATCGTCCACCAGCATCACGCGATATGGATTCGTCATAACACCTCTTTCATCCTGATAGGCAACCGTACGGTAATCCTGGTCCCCATGCCCGGCGCGGTCTTCAGCCCGAAAACTCCTTCCAGGCCCTCGACGCGCTCGCGCATGCCGGCGAGACCGTACCCCTCGAAACCCTGCTCCTGATCAAACCCCTTGCCGTCATCACCAACCTCGATGATGAGCTCGTCCGCATCCCGCGCGACGAAAAGGCTCATGCTTCCCGCACCGGCGTGCCGCGTGATGTTGGTCAGGGCCTCCTGAACGATACGATACGCGGCGAGAGAGACCTCATCGTCCATCTCCCCGAGATCCTGACCGATATTGATATTGCTCGTGATGCCGGCATTCCTCTCGCGCCAGCCGCAGACGAATTCGTCCAACGCAACCGCGAGCCCGAGCTCATCCAGCACACCTGGACGCAGACGCTGCAGCATGTTGTGCACCATGTCGAGGATCTGCATCGAAACCTCGGCGATCGCTTCCGCACTACGCCTCGCCGCATCCAGATCCTTGCTGCTGGCAATCGCCATGGCATCGACATTGATGGCGGTCATGCACTGGCCGATCTCGTCGTGCAATTCGCGCGCGAGATTCTTGCGCTCGTCCTCCTGCAGGCGAATGATCTTCTGCGTCAGGCGGTGATTGTTCCGGATGCTCTGTTGCAGCGTCTGCGCCATCGCATTGAACTTGACGCTCAGCCCGGCCAGTTCCGGCAGCCTGAACTGGGGAAGACGCGCATCGAGGTCGCCCTTCTCCAGTGCACTCAGGGCATTGACGACGCTGCCGACCGGCTGCAACGCCTTTTTCAACGCCCAATACACCATGGCGTTCACAGCCACGAAAAAGATCGCGACCAGCCACAGCAGCCCCTTCGTGTCATTCCAGATTTCCTGGATCTCGAACGAACTGTCCGGCGTAATGACGAGTTCGCCTATGACCCGCCCGCTCGCATAGATGTAGCGCCGGATTTCCATCTTTTCGCTGGCCGCCACATCCATCAGGCGGACGAACCAGCCGGGCGGCATGTCGGCCTGCTCCACCTCTGCCTTGCGGTTGCTGTCGCGTAGCCGGCCGAACTGATCGTAAAACTCGATCTTCAGGTGCCGGATATCCGCCAGCGACTCCAGTCTGAAAATCGAGGCCCGGTTCGGGTCGGCGCCGTTCAGCCATGAGTAGTCCGAGGTGTAATGCAGAATCTCGGCATCCAAAAGATGGGAGGCCAGCGAAGCGGTCGATTGCACCTCGGCCTTCACGTCCTCACGCGCGCTATGAATCGAAAACACCGCGCCAAGACCGATCACCAGCAGGAGCAGCAGCGTGATCATCAGATTCAGGCGGACCGTCAGACTCATATTCAGCGGCTTGTCCAGAAAACTGTTCATTTTAGAGACTTTCACATAAACCAAAATGGGAGAATTTCCCGAGCATTCCCGTTTCTCGCCTGCCGCTGCAGGCATGGCAAGAATCATGCCTCGACAGGCCATGGCTCAAACCGTTGTTATGAAAGGAAGCCGTGCTACATCGGCAAGGACCGATGCTGGCTACGCGTAACCAGTCTGGTTACATATAGCCAGGGATGGATACATTCCGGACATGGTCCGGAAACTGAACGGATGTCAGACCGCGACGGGTGCCTTGATGGCGGGATAGGGATCGTAGTTTTCCAGCGTGAAGTCTTCGTACCTGAAACCGAAAATATCATGCACGTCCGGATTGATCCGCATGACTGGCAGACTGCGCGGAGTGCGCGCGAGCTGTTCCCTGACCTGCTCCAGATGGTTCAGATAGATGTGGGCATCGCCCAGCGTATGCACGAATTCACCGGGCTTCAGGCCGCAGACCTGCGCCACCATCATCGTCAGCAGTGCATAGGACGCAATATTGAACGGTACCCCGAGGAAAAGATCGGCGCTGCGCTGGTACAGCTGGCAGCTCAACCTGCCGTCCGCGACATAGAACTGGAAGAATGCATGGCACGGCGGCAGCTTCATCTTGTCAACATCGGCGACATTCCATGCGGAGACGATGAGACGGCGCGAATCCGGCGTCTTCCTGATGGCTTCCACCACTTGGGCGATCTGGTCGATATGCCCGCCGTCCGGGGTCGGCCAGCTGCGCCACTGGTAGCCGTAAACTGGGCCCAGGTCGCCGTTCTCGTCCGCCCATTCGTCCCAGATGGTGACGCCGTTCTCTCTCAGATACCCGATGTTGGTACTGCCCTGCAGGAACCATAGCAGCTCATGGATGATGGATTTCAGATGCACCTTCTTGGTCGTCAGCAGCGGGAACCCCTCCTGCAGATCGAAGCGCATCTGATAGCCGAACACCGATATGGTGCCGGTTCCGGTCCGGTCTTCCTTCCTGTGGCCGTGCTCCAGCACATGGCGCAGCAAGTCGTGATAGACCTTCATGGTGTCTCCTCAGCAGTGTTCCGCGATGAATCGCTTGATGGCCTCGGCATCCGCATCCATGACGACGAAGCGCTGGGGCAGGTCTTCGAGACCCACCAGGTCATCCGGACGCTCCGGCGGCTCGCCCAGCGCCTCCACGATGGCATCCTCGAACTTGGCCGGCAGCGCGGTCTCCAGCACCACCATCGGCACTTCCGGCTCGCGATATTCCAGCGCGACCTTGAGACCGTCCGCGGTGTGCGTGTCTATGGTCACGCCGTACCTTTCCCGGGTGCTGCGTATGGTGCGCATACGGTCGGCATGCGTGCTGCTGCCGGATACGAACCCGTAATCCCCGACCCTGTCGAAGGTGCCATCCTGCTTCAGATCGAATGCGCCGCCAGCATCGATGCGGTTCCACAGCTCGCGCACCCTAGCCGCATCACGGCCAACCAGGTCGAACACGAAGCGTTCGAAATTCGAAGCCTTGCTGATATCCATCGACGGACTGGACGTATGGTAGGTGTTGGCAGAGCCGCGCGGCCGATAGACTCCAGTGCGGAAGAACTCGTCCAGCACATCGTTTTCGTTGGTTGCCACGACCAATCTGGCGATCGGCAGCCCCATCATGCGGGCGATGTGACCGGCACAGACGTTGCCGAAATTGCCGGAAGGCACGGCGAAGCTGACCTTCTGGCTGTTGTTCTGCGTGACGGCGAAATATCCCTTGAAGTAATAGACGATCTGCGCAGCCACCCTGGCCCAGTTGATGGAATTGACGGCGCCGATCTTGTAGCGCTGCTTGAAGGCATGGTCGTTGGAGACCGCCTTCACGACATCCTGCGCATCGTCGAACACACCGCGGATGGCGATGTTGAAGATGTTCTCGTCCTGCAGGCTGAACATCTGCGCGGTCTGGAAACGGCTCATCTTCTGGTATGGCGACAGCATGAAGACACGCACACCCCTCTTGCCGCGCATCGCGTATTCGGCGGCGGAGCCGGTGTCTCCGGAAGTGGCGCCGAGGATGTTGATCTCCTGCCCACGCTTGCCCAGCACATATTCGAACAGGTTGCCCAGCAGTTGCATGGCCATGTCCTTGAAGGCAAGCGTCGGACCGTTGGACAGGGACAGCAGGTAAAGATTGTCCTCCAGCTTCAGGACCGGCGTGATCTCTGCCGCATCCTGCCCCTTGCGCGCATGGCAATAGACGTCCGGACGATAGGTCTTGTCGATGATCGCCTTCAGGTCGGCAGGCGGGATGTCGTCCGCCATGCGCGACAGAATGGCATAGGCAAGGTCACGGTAGTTCATGCCGCGCATCTCGGTCAGATCGGCATCGCTGAATTGCGGATACTGTTCCGGCAGATACAGACCACCGTCCGGCGCCAGACCGCCGAGCAGAATCTCACTGAACCCGAGTGCGGGCGACTGCCCGCGCGTACTGATGTATTTCATGCTACCTGCCCAATTCTTCCATACGGATGCGTGTCACATTGCCCACCGTTGCCGGCAGTGCCTCGATGGCGGCAATCGCCTGATTCATGCTCTTTTCCACCGTGACATGCGTCAGGATGATGATATCGGCTTCGGTTTCATTCTCGGCCGGCTCCTTCTGCATCATGGCATCGATCGAAATGTCGAGGTCGCCGAGAATACGCGTGACTTCCGCCAGCACGCCCGGCTTGTCCGAGGCACGCATGCGCAGATAGTAGGCGGTGCTGACCTCGTCCATCGGCAGAATCGGCAGGTCGGCGATCTGATCCGGCTGGAAAGCCAGATACGGCACCCTCTGCTCCACCGTGGCATCCGCGAGACGCGCGACATCGACCAGATCGGCAATCACGGCACTGGCCGTCGGTTCGGCGCCGGCACCGGCGCCGTAGTACAGTGTCGGGCCGACCGCATCCCCCTTGACCACGACGGCGTTCATGGCGCCGTTCACGTTGGCGATCAGACGCTTCTCCGGGATCAGCGTCGGATGCACGCGCAGCTCGACGCCCTGCTCGCTTCGCTTCGTGATGCCGAGCAGCTTGACGCGATAGCCGAGCTCCTCCGCATAGCGGATGTCCTTGCTTTCCAGCCTAGTGATGCCCTCGATGTAGACCTTGTCGAACTGCACGGGAATGCCGAAGCCGATGGCCGACAGAATCATCAGCTTGTGTGCGGCATCGATGCCCTCGACATCGAAAGTCGGGTCGGCCTCGGCATAGCCCAGACGCTGGGCCTCACTCAGCACATCGGCGAACGCCAGCCCCTTGTCGCGCATCTCGCTCAGGATGAAGTTGGTCGTGCCGTTGATGATGCCGGCGATCCACTCGATATGATTGGCCGAAAGGCCTTCGCGTAGCGCCTTGATGATGGGAATACCGCCGGCCACTGCGGCCTCGAAGGCGACGATGACACCACGCTTTTGCGCGGCTGCGAAGATCTCGTTACCGTGCAGGGCGATCAGCGCCTTGTTGGCGGTGACGACATGCTTGCCGTTCTCGATGGCTTTCAGCACCAGTTCCCTGGCAACCGTATAGCCGCCGATCAATTCGACGACGACATCGACGGTGGGATCATTGACGACGGCGAAGGCATCGTCCGTCACGTCACAGGCGCCTGCCGTCACCTCGTACGCCAGCTCAAGATTGCGATCGGCGACCCTGACGATGCGAATGCTGCGGCCTGCACGGCGGCTGATTTCCGTCTGGTTACGCCGCAATACCGTAAACGTACCGCCACCGACGGTACCTATGCCTAGCAGACCTACATTGATGGGTTTCATGGTTTCCAAACTTCTCTTTCAGCCTTTCAGTTTCATGTCAGCAGCAGCCGGTTCCTATTTACCGTATCGCTTGCGGTAACCTTCCAGGAAACGCGCAATCCTTCCGATGGCCTCGGTCAGATCATCCACGTTGGGCAGGAACACGACGCGGAAATGGTCCGGCTCGTGCCAGTTGAAGCCGGTGCCCTGCACCAGCAGCACTTTCTCTTCCAGCAGCAGGTCGAGCACGAGCTGCTGGTCATCCTCGACCGGATACATCGCCGGATCCAACCGCGGGAACAGGTACATGGCTGCCGACGGCTTGACGCAGGTAACGCCAGGAATGTCGGTCAGCAGCTTGTAGGCGAGGTCGCGCTGCTTGCACAGGCGCCCGGTCGGCGCCACCAGTTCGTTGATGCTCTGATATCCACCCAGCGCGGTCTGTATTGCGAGCTGCCCGGGGACATTCGCGCACAGGCGCATGGAGGCCAGCATGTTGAGGCCCTCGATGTAATCGGCCGCATGCTTCTTCTCCCCGGACACCACCAGCCAGCCGGCGCGGTAGCCGCAGGTACGGTAGTTCTTCGACAGCCCGTTGAATGTGACGAACAGCACATCGTCCGCCAGCGATGCGATCGACGTATGGGTGTTGCCGTCATACAGGACCTTGTCGTAGATCTCATCGGCGAAAATGACCAGCTTGTGGTGACGGGCGATCTCGATGATACCCTCCAGTATCTCCCTCGGATACAGCGCACCGGTCGGATTGTTCGGATTGATGATGACGATGCCACGCGTGTTGGCCGTGATCTTGGCCTCCATGTCCTTGAGGTCGGGCAGCCAACCACTCGCCTCGTCGCACAGATAATGCCGCGGTGTGCCGCCAGCCAGCGTGACGGCTGCAGTCCACAATGGATAATCCGGCATCGGTACTAGAATCTGGTCGCCGTTATTGAGCAATGCCTGCATGGCCATCACGATCAGCTCGGAGACCCCGTTGCCGACGATGATGTCATCTATCGTCACATCCGCGATACGCTTTTCCTGCGTATAGTGCATGATGGCCTTGCGTGCGGAGAACAGTCCCTTGGAATCGGTATAGCCGGATGCCTGATCCATGTTGCGGATGACGTCCTGCAGGATCTCCTCCGGCGCCTCGAAGCCGAACGGCGCAGGGTTGCCGATATTGAGTTTGATGATGCGGTGACCTTCCTCCTCCATCTGCCGCGCGCGCTGCAGCACGGGGCCGCGGATGTCGTAGCAGACGTTGTTGAGCTTGGTCGATTTCAGTATGGGGTCCATGATGGTGCCGGTGACAAAATTCGCCCTGCAAAAAGTGTGATATCTTACATTGTCGCAGACATGCCAGCAATGAAAGGCCGGTATGCGCCTCCAGCCTTTAACGACACCGCCCTTGACACGCCATTCATCATCATGAAACTGCACCTGACCCAAGCCGACGGCAGCCTGCTGATCACCGGCTACGATGCCGGATGGGTGGAGATCAACGCGACACGTCACCACCGCTCGCTGATCCTGCTGCCGAACCGCCTGATCGAGAACTGGACCGACGGCGATTTCGACAGCCTGCAGGCGGCCGATTTCGAGCCGTTGCTACCGCTGCGACCGGAAATCGTCCTGTTAGGAACAGGGGAGCGGCACCGTTTCATCCATCCGCGCAATACGCATGCCCTGACGGCGGCCGGCATCGGCATCGAATGCATGACGACGGCAGCGGCCTGCCGCACCTACAACATCCTGATGGCGGAAGGCCGCCATGTCGCGGCGGCACTGTTGATCGGACTTAGCGGTTAGGATGGATTCCTAATCGAGACGACGGCGGGAGAATGTCAGCGTCGCGTTCGTTCCGCCGAAACCGAAGCTGTTCGATACTGCGGTCCTGATGTTTGCATTGTCGATACGCTCACGCACGATGGGCAGACCTTCCGCTGCCGGGTCCAGCGTTTCGATATTGGCCGAGGCGGCAATGAAATTGTTCTCCATCATAAGCAGCGTGTAGATGGCCTCATGCACGCCCGCCGCTCCGAGCGAATGACCTGAGAGCGACTTGGTGGAGGCGATGGCGGGCACCTTGCCGTATCTGCCGTCCGCGAACACCTCGCGGATGGCCTCCAGTTCCTTGACGTCACCGACCGGCGTGCTGGTGCCATGAGTGTTGATGTAGTCGATTTCACCTTCGACACCCTGCAGCGCCAGCCGCATGCAGCGGACCGCACCCTCGCCGGAAGGCGCCACCATGTCATAACCGTCGGAAGTGGCGCCGTAGCCCACGATTTCGGCATAAATCCTGGCGCCGCGCGCCTTGGCGTGCTCGTAGTCCTCCAGAACGAGGATGCCACCACCGCCTGCAATCACGAAACCATCACGGTTGGCATCATAGGTGCGCGAGGCCTTGTCCGGCGTGTCGTTGTACTTGCTAGAGAGCGCGCCCATGGCGTCGAACATGAAGGAGAGCGACCAGTGCTCCTCCTCGCCACCGCCGGCAAGAATGATGTCCTGCTTGCCGAGCTGGATCTGCTCGACGCCGGCGCCGATACAGTGCGCGCTGGTAGCGCAGGCGGAGCTGATAGCATAGTTGATGCCCTTGATCTGGGCACCGGTGGCGAGACAAGCCGAGATGCCACTCGCCATGGACTTGGTGACCATGTAGGGGCCGACGCGGCGCACACCGCGCTCTCGCAGCGTATCCACGCCTTCGACGATGCTCTCGTGCGAGGCGCCGCCCTGACCGACGATGAGACCGGTCCGCTCATTGGAGACCAGTTCGTGCGACAGGCCTGCATCCTGGATCGCTTCCTGCATGGCAAGCCAGGCATATGCGTGCCCCTTGCCCATGAAGCGTAGCAGCTTACGGTCTATCAGCTCCTCCAGCGGCAGATCCCGGATCGAGCCGGCGACCTGGGAACGCAGGCCCCTTTCCGCATATTCCGGCTGATAGGTAATGCCCGAGCGCCCTTCGCGCAGACTGTTCAGCACCTCGTTCTTGTTATTGCCGAGACTGGAAACAATCCCCATCCCGGTGACTACGACACGACGCATCGTGATTCTCCCAACAGCGTTATTCGCATAATCCGGTTGTATTTTGCATCAGAAATTGTCGGTCCGCGTGAACAGGCCGACACGCAAATCGTTCGCCACATAGATCTCGCGACCGTCGAGCTCCATGGTGGCATCGGCGATGCCCATCACCAGCTTGCGCATGATGACCCGCTTGAGGTCTACGCGATAGGTCACCAGCTTGCCGGTCGGCAGCACCTGGCCGGTGAACTTGACCTCGCCCGCACCGAGCGCACGGCCACGGCCGGAACCGCCCATCCAGCCCAGATAGAAACCGACCAACTGCCACATGGCATCCAGCCCTAGACAGCCCGGCATCACCGGGTCATTCTCGAAATGGCACTTGAAGAACCACATATCCGGATCGATGTCGAGCTCGGCCACGATCTGCCCGTTGCCGTACTTGCCGCCCTCCTCGGTGATCGACACGATGCGGCTGAACATCAGCATCGGCGGCAGCGGCAGCTGCGCATTGCCGGGTCCGAACATTTCGCCGCGGCCACAGGCGAGCAGCTCCTCGTAGGTATAACTGTGTTTTCTTGACATGAAGGAATTTATCTATGTGAACGGGACAATCCCGCTATTTTCGCCGGAATTGCCTCTGAACGAAAGCCCTCGCAATTTTACCCGGGTCGGGAGGGGGTATACAGATCTGTTTACACCGTGCAGGAATCTGTTTACCATACGACTCTGTTACATTATTTTACATTTTGCAACCATCATTCACATCATTCATCTGGGACGAATCTAATGAGCGACCGCCAACTGGCCGACTGGCGCGAACATGCGCTGAAACTGGAATCCGAAATCAAGAAGGTGGTAGTGGGCCAGGAAAAGCCCATCCGTCTGATCACCACTGCCATTTTCGCCCGCGGCCATGTGCTGCTGGAGGGTGATGTCGGGGTCGGCAAGACGACACTGCTGCGCGCCTTCACGCGCGGCATCGGCGGCGGCTATCAGCGCATCGAAGGCACTATCGACCTGATGCCGAACGATCTCGTCTATCACACCTATCTCGGCGAGGACGGCAAGCCGCACGTCAGCCCCGGCCCGCTGCTGATGTCGGGGGAGCATCTGTCCATTTTCTTCTTCAACGAAATCAACCGCGCCCGCCCACAGGTGCACTCTCTGCTCCTGCGCGTCATGGCGGAGCGCACACTGACCGCCTTCAACAAGGAGCACCACTTTCCGCACATGCTGGTGTTCGCCGACCGTAACCAGGTCGAGAAGGAAGAGACCTTCGACATCCCTTCCGCCGCGCGCGACCGTTTCATGATGGAGATTCCCATCGTCGTGCCTGGCGATCCGGCCGTTCGGGAAGAACTGATGTTCAACCCCAAGTACCACGATGTCGATACCCTGGTCGAGACCGTGGAACCGGATATCCTGCAGTTCGACCAGATCAATGCCGTCGCCCGCATCATCCAGAACTCCATAGACTCAAGCCAGGCGCTGCGCCGTTACGCACTCGACCTCTGGACCGCGACGAAATCGCCGGAGCAGTTCGGAGTGCAGGTGCCGGGCATCGAGATGAGCCGGCTCATCGTTTCCGGCGCGAGTCCGCGCGGCGTCGGCATGCTGCTGGCAGCCGCCCGAGTCAATGCCTGGCTCAACAACCGTTCGTCGGTCGTGCCAGAGGACATACACGCCGTGTTCCACGAAACCATCGCCCACCGCCTCGTCTTCAGCCCCGTCTACGAGATGCGTCGTACCGAGATCGCGCGCGAGCTGCTGTCGCGCATCATCAGCACGATCTCGGCGCCCTAGGCGGCAGGCGGAGCACACTAACGTGATGAAATCGATCGAGGCCGTCAGCATGACGGCCGATACAGACGGAAACACCTTGTCATGACCGCGCTCGATCAGATCAAGCCGTTCACCTATCACATCGGCTGGCGCTCGCGCGGCCGCCGGCCGGGTGCCCACGACAGCTCGCAGCGCGGTCTTGGCATGGAGTTCCGCGGGCACACCACATTGCTATCCTACCCGGACCCACGCCGCATCGACATCCGGCTGACCATACGTGATCCGATGGAGCAGGTCTATGTACGCCTCTTCAACCAGAAGAGCGCGATTCCGGTCATCGCGCTGTGCGACATCTCGGGTTCCATGCAATTCGGCAGCTACCAGCGCAAGATCTCGGTCGCCGCCGACATCGTGCAGTCCATCGCCAAGTCCGCCACCCAGAATGCGGATCCGTTCGCGCTGGTCAGCTTCGATGACGAAGTGCGCGAGGAATGGCTTTGCCCGGCAAGCTTCCGCCCCCATCACGCGCTGGAGATGGCAGAACGTCTGCGTGACTACCATCCGGAGGCGAAAGGCAGTAAGGGGCTGTTCGACGTACCGCGCCATCTACCGCGCGAGCGTTCGCTGATCTTTCTGATCTCGGACTTCCACATGCCGATGACCGACCTCGAGGATACACTGGCCCTGATGCTGCGTCATCACATCGTGCCCATCGTGCTCTGGGACGAGGCCGAATACAAGCGGCTGCCCGATTTCGGTATCACCAGCGTCATCGACCCGGAAAGCGGCACGCGGCGCACGCTGTTCATGCGCAAGAGCTATCGCGACCGTATCATCGCCAACTTCGAGGAGCGGCGCGAGGCCATCCGGTCACTGTTCCTGCGGCTGGACATGCCGCCGTTGTTCATTGAGCACGGCTTCGATGCCGATATGCTGACCGATTATTTCCACCTATATGTGGCTGCCTGAACCCATGAAAATATCCATCCTCATGCACAACCTTCTGCGCTGCCTCGCGCTTTGCCTGCTGCTCGCTTCCGGCAGCACACTGGCGAACGACGAGATCAAGTATCCAGCGCTGGACCCCAAACTGGTCAAACTCAGCATCGTCGAACCGGAACGCGATTCCGGCTATACCGTGGGTGACCTGCTGACACGCGTCGTGACGTTGGAGCTCAAAAAGCCCTACAAGCTGATCGATACCTCATTGCCTATCGTCGGCTATGAGAAACGCTACCGCGGTCAGGTCATCGGCATCGAGCTTCGCGACATCCGCAAGGAGGTCAAGGAAAGCGCCGATACGACGCGCTACACGCTGACCCTCACCTATCAGGTGTTCACGCGCAATGTCGTCGCCAAACCGGCAGCCCTGCCCGCCGAAATCGTCAAGGTGCAGAACGGCAAGGACATTTACGAATACCGCATCCCGAGCTGGGGCTTCCGTATCTCGCCGATCGCCGTCTTCGGCGACGTCAAGCTGGAAAGCGACATGAGCCCGTTCCGCGGACCCCTGCTGAAATCTGACCGGAAGGAAAGATACCTATTGCAGGGCGCGCTGGTCGTGCTGGCGCTGTCCGCTATCGGACTCCTGTACATCTTCGGCATCCATGCCTGGCTGCCGCGCATGGGTGGTCCCTTCGCCCGTGCCTATCGTCAGCTGCGCAAACTGCGCCGGCAGCCGGAGGACGGCAAGACGCTGAAGCTCGCTCTGAACCATATACACCAGGCCTTCAACCGGAGTGCGGGCAGCAGCGTATTCGGCGGCAATCTGGAGCAGTTCCTGCAGCAGAAACCGATATTCGCCGCGATCCGTCCGGACATCGAACAGTTTTTCGCATTGTCGCGCCAGGTGTTCTTCGAACCGGCCGCAGGCAAGGAGTTCGGCGCCGAACAGCATGAATGGCTAAGACGCTTCACCCGCCGCTGCCGCGACTGCGAGCGTGGCCTGCAGCCAGAGCCGATGAAATCATGAGCTTCTTGTATCCATACGTCTTATGGCTGCTGCCGCTGGCGCTGCTGCCGCTGCTGCTGGAACGGCAGCACAACCGCAGCTACTCCTGGGTGGCGATGCTGCCCAGCGATCCGTTGTCCAGCATCATCGCCGTGTTTCTCCGGCTGCTGGCCGCAGTAGCGCTCATCTTCATCTTACTGGGGCTGGCATCGCCGCACACGATGGAACAGCAAGTCGAGAAGACCGGCATCGGCGCGCAGATCGCGCTGGTGCTGGACCGCAGCGCCAGCATGGACGACCCGTTCTCCGGTGCCGGCGTCGGCGGCCGGGTCGGCGAGACGAAATCCGCTGCAGCCAGCCGTCTCATTACCGATTTCATCCGCCAGCGTGAAAACGACCTGATCGGCCTCGTCACGTTCAGCAATTCCGCCATGCACGTGCTGCCGCTGACCGAGAATCGCGATGCCGTCATCTCCGCCGTGCAGGCCACCGCCAACAACGCGCTGTTCCAGACCAACATCGGCAGCGGCCTGACCAGCGGTACTGCCTTGTTCGAGAAGATTCCGAACTCGGGCTCACGCGCGATCATCCTGTTGTCGGACGGTGCCGGCCGCATCAGTGCCGAAGTGCAGCAGAAGGTGCGTGACTGGCTGGACCGCATGGACATCAGTCTGTACTGGATCGTACTGAAGCAGCCGGGCGGCCTCAGCATTTTCGATGAAACCTATGTGCCGCGTGATGATGAGCCGCTGCCGCCCGTCCTGGCGCTGTACGAATACTTCAAGACACTGAAGACGCCGTTCAACGCCTATGAAGCCGATGACCCGACCTCGCTGGCACGGGCGATCGCCGACATCAACCAGAAGGAACGGAAACCCATCGTCTACCTGGAAAAGACCCCGGGCAAGGACTACACACGGCATTGCTTTGCGGTGGCGGCGCTGATGATTGCGTTGCTGCTCGGCATCAAATATCTGGAGGTGCGCACATGGCGCTTAGCGTAAGAAAAGTCACCTGGACCCTGGCGATACTGGCGACGGCCAGCACGCTGACGGCAGCCTATGCATGGAACCGCATCCAGCAGATCCGGGATTTCAACCGGGCGATACTGGCTGCCGACACGCCGGCGACCGACCGGCAGAGCTACGAGGCGAAATTCGCCACGGCCTACTGGCTGGCCAGAGGCGAACGCTACAAGGAAGCCACCATGCTGTTCCAGCAGCTTGCCGAGAAGGGTGACCTGAACCAGCGCTCCGCCGTACATCATAATCTAGGTAACATCTTCTTCCTGCGCGGTCTGGCCGTGAACGGCAACGGCATGACCGTGCGCGATGAAAGCGAATACCTGTTCCGTCAGGCAAAGGGCGCATACATGCAGTCGGTGAAGCTGGACAACAGCCACTGGGACACGCGCCACAACCTCGACCGCGTGATCGGCATGCTACCCGAGATCCCCACGCCGGGAGTCGGTGAATCCGACAATCCGGGCCTGATCATGGGTAACATCCCGGTGGGGCTGCCGTGATGAAACACTTCCATCACCTGCAGCGCTGGCTCGTGCACCGCCGCGATGCCGCGCTCCTACTGGCAGCACTGCTTTTGCTCTTGCTGGCCATGTTTCAGCCCAGTATCCCGCTCAAGCGCAACATCTACAGCTACATGCTGGTGGCGGACATTTCGCAGAGCATGAATGTCCCGGACATGGGCAGCGAAGGCAATCCGGTGACGCGGCTTGCCCACACGCAACAGATGATGCACGGCATCATCTCCTCCCTGCCCTGTGGCACCAAGGTCAGCATCGGTCTATTCGCCGGCGTCAGCGTGGCTGCCATGTACACGCCAATCGAAGTCTGCAGCAATTTCGCCGAGATCAGCGACACCATAGACCATCTCGACTGGCGTGCGGGCTGGTCCGGCAACAGCCGCATCCGTGAAAGCCTGCCCAACCTCGCGCGCACGCTGCGCTCCTTCCCTGAGCCGGCGCAGGTCGTCTATTTCACGGACGGCGAGGAAGCCCCCGTGCTGCATGTGTTCAACAAGCGCGACCTCAGCAACTTCCAGGGCGGCAGCGACTGGCTCTTCGTCGGCGTCGGCAGCGACAAGGGCACGCCCATCCCCAAGCTGGACGAGAAGAACCAGCTGATCGGCTACTGGTCCGGAGACAGTTTCGCCATGCAGCCAGGCATCGCACAGATCTCGGAATCCAATATCGGTACGCGTGACGACAAGGTAGCCGCCAGCGAAGGCGACCGCTATCTGTCCGTGCTGAACGAGCAGTATCTGAAGGAACTGACCGCAGAGATCAATGCCAGGTATGTGCGCGGCGACAGCCTGCACAACATTCTGGCCGCCATGCGGGAACAACGGCCAGCACGGCGCGATATCGCCCCGTACGGTATCGACTGGCTGCTGGCAAGTGCGGCCGGCATCCTGCTTCTGCTCGCCCATTTCCCCAAGCACCCGTTGCAGGAGATGCGCACCGTCATTGCCCGACTTGCGGCGAAGCGCTGGCGGCGCTCAGTCTGATGCCGGACGTTCCTCGGGCCGTCTTCCCCATTTGAGCCAGACACGCAGGCGCCTGAAGGCATCCGCATCGACATTGTCGCGCAGCAACAGCAGCGCATAGCGCCTGCCGTCCTCCACAGACCGCAAGTTCAGCACCGTCACTGTGGCCGTGACCAAGCTGTCATCACATACGGTCACCTGCATCGTCCGGCCGTCCTGCAGCATCGCCTGCAGACCGGATTCCGGGGTCAGGCTCAGCCGCACGATAGCATCCGGCAACGCCGGCACAGCGTGACGTCGATACGCACGCCGCGCCGCAAGCAGCACGAGCACCGCCGTCAGCAGCCTGAGCGACACCGGCAGTGGCAGAAACAGCAGCACGAACAGGGAGACCAGCACGGAAAGAAGGATGGCGCGGGCAAGCATGGCTGACGGCCGCAATTCGAGATGCACCGGCTTGGCGCTATAATAGGACAAACGATTACCTCCGCTGGCGGATGCTGCTGGAGCGAATCATATCCCGACAGGTCGCCGGCGGCGACATGAGCAACCAGTGAACAGATCCATCATGACACAGTGGCATTCATACCTCATTACACAACAGGTGGAAATCGCCGATCGGCGCGTGCTGCATTTCGGCGACCCGCAACAGGAATTGCAGGCAACCGCGTCAGCCACCATTCTGGCCGACCTTTCGCACCTGGGACTGCTGCACGTCGAAGGCGAAGACCGGGTGACCTTTCTGCAGGGGCAGCTGACGAATGACATCAGGCTGCTGGACGGCAGCCGCAGCCAGTACACCGGTTACTGCACCGCCAAGGGCCGGTTATTGGCCCTGTTCCTCGCCTTTGCCGACAAGGAGCGCATCTGCCTGCAACTGAACGGGGCACTGCTGGAACCCGCCATGAAGCGGCTGCAGATGTATGTGCTGCGCGCCAAGGTCACGTTGCGTGACGCATCCAGCGACATCGTGCGCCTCGGTCTTGCCGGTGATGTAGCGGAACGACTGCTGACGGAACAGTTCGGGCAGGCGCCCCGCTCGGTCCATGAACAGCTCACGCTGCCGGATGCGGTCATCATCCGCCTGCCAGGGCAGCGGCCGCGCTACGAGATCTTCGTCCCGGTGGACAAGGCGCCTGCACTGTGGGAATCCCTGCGGCGTACGGCGCAACCGGTGGGTGCGCCATGCTGGGATTGGTTGGAGGTGGAAGCAGGTATCCCGGACATCGGGCCTGCCACGCAGGAAGCCTTCGTGCCACAGATGGTCAACCTCGACGTCCTGGGCGGCATCAGTTTCAAAAAGGGATGTTATACCGGACAGGAGATCGTTGCCCGCACGCACTACCTGGGCAAGGTCAAGCGCCGCACCCTGCCCCTGCACATCCCTGCGGGACTGGAAGCACAGGCGGGGGATCCGCTCTATGCCGGAGAGAACGACAGCGAGGCAGTCGGCATGCTGGTCAGGGTCGCGCCGTCTCCACACGGCGGTCTGGATGCCCTTGCGGAATTGCGACTGGAAGCCATGCAGCCGGAAGCGATCCGGCTGTCGCCATCCGGCGGTGCATGCCTGCGGCTCGGCACGCTGCCTTACGCACTGCCGGAATAGGTGACGGACAGCCTATTCTGAGGCGACTGCGCCAGCCGGCTTCTCTTCCGCCCTGGGCGCCGTGCCCTCGAACACCTGATAGAAGACCTCGTCCTGCTTGATCATGCCGAGTTCGCTGCGGGCTCTTTCCTCAATCGCGGCAAAGCCTTGCTTGAGGTCGCGCACTTCCGCATCCACTGCGTCATTGCGCGCCTTCAGCTCGGCATTGACCTTCTGCTGCTCGCTGATCTGCCGGTTCAGATCCCAGACCTTGAGCCAGCTTCCCTTGCCCAGCCACAACGGATATTGCAGCAGGGCAATCAGGATGACGAAAATCAGCGTCAGTGCCTTCACGGAAGCTCAGCACGCATGCCTGGACCGGCCGGCCGATCAGCGGGCCAGATGATAGAAGGCGTCCATGCCGGCATAGCTGCCGACGTTGCCCAGCTCTTCCTCGATACGCAGCAGCTGGTTGTACTTCGCGATACGCTCGGAACGCGACAGCGAGCCGGTCTTGATCTGCAGGGCATTGGTCGCGACGGAGATATCGGCGATGGTCGTATCCTCGGTCTCACCGGAGCGGTGGGAAATGACCGAGGTGTAGCCGGCGCGCTTGGCGGTCTCTATGGTATTGAAGGTTTCGGTCAATGTACCGATCTGATTGACCTTGATCAGCACCGAGTTACCGATGCCGCGTGCAATCCCCTCGCGCAGGATTTTGGCGTTGGTCACGAACAAGTCGTCGCCGACCAGCTGCACACTGCGGCCCAGTCGGTCGGTCAGCAGCTTCCAGCCATCCCAGTCATGTTCGCTCATTCCATCCTCGATGCTGATGATCGGATATTTATCGACCCAGGTTGCGAGATAGTCGGCGAACTGCTCCGAGGTCAGCTGCAACCCCTCGGACTCGAGATGGTACAGGCCATCCTTGTAGAATTCCGAGCTGGCACAGTCGAGACCCAGCAGGATATCGCGTCCCGGCTCGTAGCCGGCATCGGAAATGGCCTCCAGGATGTACTGGATGGCCGCCTCGTTGGACGGCAGATCGGGGGCAAAGCCGCCTTCATCGCCGACAGTCGTGGCAAGCCCGTTCTTGTGCAGAGTCTTCTTCAGCGCATGGAACACTTCGGCACCAGCACGCAGGGCCTCACGGAAAGTGGGCAGGCCGGCCGGGATGATCATGAATTCCTGCATGTCGACGCTGTTCTCGGCGTGCGCGCCGCCGTTGATGATGTTCATCATCGGCGTCGGTAGCCGCATCTGGGCGGAACCACCGAGATAGCGGTAAAGCGGCAGGCCGGACTCATCGGCTGCGGCACGCGCACAGGCCATGGAAACGGCAAGGATGGCATTGGCACCGAGACGTTCCTTGTTTTCGGTACCGTCGAGCTCGATCAGCGTATGGTCAATGAAGCTCTGTTCCTCGACATCGAGGCCGACCAGAGCCTCGGCAATCTCGGTGTTGACGTTCTCCACTGCCTGCAGCACGCCCTTGCCGAGATAGCGTGACTTGTCGCCGTCACGCAGCTCGACTGCCTCCTTGGTACCGGTGGAAGCACCGGACGGCACGGCGGCACGGCCGATGATGCCGGACTCCAGCAGCACATCCGCCTCTACAGTGGGATTGCCGCGCGAATCGATGATTTCACGGGCGATGATGTCAACAATTGCACTCATGATGCTTTCCTCTACATTGATGGTTTATGTTCATTCCCCATGGCGCCGGAGCCATCCGTCGCTAGCGCCGCGTATCAAAGCGTCTGTTCGATGAAACCGGTCCGCTTCACCAGCCTGTCGAGTTCGACCAGAACGGCCAGCAGTTCCTTCATCCGCGGCAACGGCCATGCGTTCGGACCATCCGACAGCGCCTTGGCCGGGTCAGGATGTGTCTCCATGAAGACACCGGCGATGCCGCTGGCCACCGCCGCCCGCGCCAGCACAGGCACGAATTCGCGCTGGCCACCGCTCTTGTCGCCCTGCCCGCCCGGCTGCTGCACGGAATGGGTGGCGTCGAAAACGACAGGACAGCCGGTCTCGCGCATGATGGCGAGACTGCGCATATCGGAAACCAGCGTGTTGTAGCCGAAGGAAACGCCGCGCTCGCAGACCATGATGTTATCCTGGCCACCGTTGGCGTCCTTGGCCTTTTGCACGACGTTTTTCATGTCGCCGGGAGCGAGGAACTGCCCCTTCTTGATGTTGACCGGCTTGCCGGAGCGCGCACAGGCCGTGATGAAGTCGGTCTGCCGGCAGAGAAAGGCCGGCGTCTGCAGCACATCGACGACGGCCGCCACCGGCTCCACCTGCTCCTCGGTATGCACATCGGTGAGCACGGGAACGCCGATCTGGCGACGCACCTCATCCAGTATCTTCAGCCCCTGCTCCATACCGAAACCGCGGAAAGTCTTGTTCGAACTGCGGTTGGCCTTGTCGTAGGACGATTTGTAGATGAACGGTATACCGAGCGCATCGGTGATTTCCTTCAGCTGCCCGGCCGTATCGATCGCCAGCTGCTGCGATTCGATGACACAAGGGCCTGCAATCAGAAACAGCGGCTGGTCGAGACCGACCTCGAATCCGCACAACTTCATTTGATCGCCCCCTTGGCTTTCAGTGCCGCTTCGACATAGGACTTGAACAGCGGATGGCCGGTGCGCGGATTCGACGTGAATTCCGGGTGGAACTGGCAGGCGACGAACCAGGGATGAACATCCTGCGGCAACTCGATCATCTCGCACAGCTGCTCGGTCGGCGTGCGTGCGGAAACGATGAGGCCGGCGGCCTTCAGCTGATCGACGTAACGATTGTTGACTTCATAGCGGTGACGATGGCGCTCGTTGACTTCCTTGCCGTAGATTCTGGCGGCCAGCGTGCCGGGTTCTATCGGGCAGCGCTGCGCGCCGAGCCGCATCGTGCCGCCCAGATCGGAATTCTCCGAGCGCGTCTCTATCTTGCCGCTTGCATCCTTCCATTCGGTAATCAGACCGACCAGAGGATGTGGGGTATCCGGATCGAACTCGGTGCTATTGGCGCCCTTGAGGTTGGCCACGTTGCGGGCGAACTCGATGACTGCGAGCTGCATACCGAGGCAGATGCCGAGATAAGGCTTCCTGCTTTCCCGCGCATAACGGATCGCGGCAATCTTGCCCTCGGTGCCGCGCTTGCCGAAACCGCCGGGCACCAGTATCGCATCCATGGACTTGAGACAGTCCGTGCCGTTCTTCTCGATGTCTTCCGAATCGATGTAATGGATATTGATCTTGGCGTTCGTGTGGATGCCGGCATGTACCAGCGCTTCCGTCAGCGACTTGTACGACTCGGTGAGATCCACATACTTGCCGACGAAGGCGATATCAAGCTGGTACTTCGGATTCTTCTGGGCATCGACGATGCGCTTCCAACTGGAAAGGTCGGCAGCCTTGGCCAGAATGCCCAGCTTGTGGCAGACAATCTCATCCAGCATCTGGTCGTGCAGCATGCCCGGAATGGCATAGATGCTTTCCGCATCCAGCGCGGAAATGACCGCCTCGGGTGCGACATTGGTAAACAGCGCAATCTTGGCACGCTCGTCTTCCGGAATGGGGCGATCGGCACGGCACAGCAGGATATCCGGCTGGATACCGATCTCACGCAACTCCTTGACCGAGTGCTGGGTCGGCTTGGTCTTCAATTCGCCTGCCGTCGAAATCCAGGGCAGCAGGGTCAGGTGGATGTAGCAGGCGTTGCCCTTGCCTTCGCGTATGCCCATCTGGCGGATGGCCTCGAGGAATGGCAGGGATTCGATGTCGCCCACCGTGCCGCCGACCTCGACTATCGCGACATCGGCGCCTTCCGCACCGCGCCGGATGTGGTTCTGAATCTCATCCGTGATGTGCGGAATCACCTGCACGGTCTTGCCCAGATACTCGCCGCGGCGCTCCTTCTTGATCACGCTCTCGTAGATCTGACCGGTGGTAAAGTTGTTGCGCTTGCTCATGCGCGCGCTGGTGTAGCGCTCATAATGCCCGAGGTCGAGGTCGGTTTCGGCGCCGTCTTCGGTCACGAACACCTCACCGTGCTGAAACGGGCTCATGGTTCCCGGATCGACGTTGATATACGGATCAAGCTTGAGCATGGTGACCTTGATGCCACGCGACTCGAGAATGGCGCCAAGACTGGCGGCGGCGATGCCTTTGCCCAAAGAGGAAACGACACCACCGGTAACGAATACATATTTGGTCATGGGAGGGACTTATTGATTGCTGAACGATTCTCAGCGACGGGAGTGCATTTTACGTCAAAGCCCCCTTAGCGACAAATGGAAAACCGGCAGCGAACCAGCGGCCACGGCTGCGAACCCGTCATTTCCTGCCCGGCAGGTATATGTTAAAGACGCTGGATGCCGCAACGCTTGATTTAAATCAATATGCCGTTGCCGCCGATTCATACAATTCCAATCAGATACCCGCCGGACCGGCGACGAACTCGTTCATAAGGAGAATCCTATGTTAGCGGATCTATTCGGAACATTTTCCGGCCTGCTCAGTATCAGCGTCATCGTCTTCGTCATCGCGATGGCAGCCTACCTGATCTGGCTCTTCGCCAGGCTCAGCGCCCAGAAGCCGGACGAGGACCAATAGGCTGCCTGTCGGTGCGCCGGGCGGCCTTAGTGCTCGAATGCCTCGCACAGCATGCTGAGCAGACCGCCCAGCATGGGCAGAACTTCCTCTTTCTCGAAGGGAGCCTCCGCGTCGGTACCGGCGACGAGGAAGGCGATCACGGTCTTGTCCAGCCGCTCGCGGTACTCCGTCCAGTACTCTTGTCTGGTCTCTGCGATTAGGCGGAACTTGTGCGCACCGGATTCGATGATCTCCGCCAGCTCCTCATCGCTCAAACCGGAGAACAGCGTTCTGGCCACGACCACCGCCGTCGCTTCGGTATCCGGCGCGATACCTTCATCGGCGAGCGGCAACATGAGGTAGGCGTACATCAACATGGCGAAGGCGTGGTAGACGCTCAGCATGTCGAAATTCTCGAGCCGTTCATCGGCAGGCGAGCGCTCGGCCTGCTGGATCGCCTTGAAGGCCAGATAGCAAGCCAGATAGTTGGCCGCTTCCAGCGGTTCGTAGTCCTGTAGATTGGCGCTGGGGATGGTGCTCGGATTCCGGCCGGCATCACGTTCATCGTTCAGGCACAGCGCATAGAGCAGGCTGAGGCGTTCTGAGTATTTCATTGTCTGTTCCAGGTGGTGGTTTAGATAGGGATGGCTTCCAGCCTTTCCTGCAGCTCCAGCCAGCGTTCCTCGGCCTGCAGGATCAACCGTTCCAGCTCGGACTGGCGCCTGAACATTTCCTGCAGGCCTGATTTGTCATCGGCCTGATAGAGCGCCGGATCTGCCAGACGCCGTTCGAGTTCGAACTTTTCCTGCTGCCAGCGTGCCATGTCGGCCTCCAGCCGCTCCGCTTCCTTGACCAAGGGCCGGCGGGCAGCCAGCAGCGCCTGACGTTCGGCCTTGTCCTGTGCGCGCCCGCTTCTGGCGACAGGGCGGTCAGACGTCGGCCTGGCCGTCTCACCGGATGCGGCCTCCCTGCCGGCAAGCCAGTCACGGTAATCGTCGATATCGCCGTCGAACGGCTCCGCCCTGCCGTCCTCCACCAGAATGAAGCGGTCACAGCAGGATCGCAGCAGAGCGCGGTCGTGCGACACCAGCACCATGCCGCCTTCGTAGTCCTGCAACGCCATGGTCAGGGCATGCCGCATCTCGAGGTCGAGGTGGTTGGTCGGTTCATCGAGCAGTAGCAGATTGGGCTGCCGCCAGATCAGTAGTGCCAGTGCAAGCCGTGACTTCTCACCGCCGGAGAAGCCGCCGCACGGCGTCGTCGCCACGTCGCCACGAAAATCGAATCCGCCCAGGTAGTTGCGGTGCCCCTGCTCGCGCGTCTGCGGATCCAGACGCAGCATGTGCTGCAGCGGTGATTCGTCCGGCCGCAACTGTTCCAGCTGATGCTGCGCGAAATAGCCGATGGCAAGATCCCTGCCTTCGATGCGCTTGCCGCACATGGGCTGCAGTTCCGCCGCCAGCAGCTTGATCAACGTCGATTTGCCCGCACCGTTACGGCCCAGCAGTCCGATGCGCTCGCCCGGCCGGATGGTCAGCACCAGCCTGCTCAGCACGACGCGCCCGCCGTAACCGGCATCGACGCCATCCAGCACCAGCAGCGGATCGGGGGCGACCTGCAACGGCCTGAAACTGAAGCCGAACGGCGAATCGACATGCGCCGCCGCGATCGGCTCCATGCGCTCCAGCGCCTTGATGCGACTCTGCGCCTGTCTCGCCTTGGTCGCCTTGGCGCGGAAACGGTCGATATAACGCTGCAGATGCGCCCTTTCACGCTGCTGCCGCTCATGCAGCGACTGCTGCTGCGCCAGCCTTTCGGCGCGCTGCCTTTCGAAATCCGAGTATCCACCCCGATACAGCGTCAGCTGCTGATGTTCGATATGGGCGATGTGATTGACCACGGCATCAAGGAAATCGCGGTCGTGGGAAATCATCAGCAATGTACCGCGATAGTCCTTCAGCCAGCCCTCAAGCCAGATCACCGCATCAAGATCCAAGTGGTTGGTCGGCTCATCGAGCAACAACAGGTCGGAGCGGCACATCAGCGCCCGCGCCAGATTGAGCCGGACCCGCCATCCTCCGGAGAAATCGCTTACCGGCCTCATCATATCGGCATCGCTAAAGCCGAGACCATGCAGCAGGGAGGCTGCGCGCGAGCGCGCCGCATAACCACCGATATCGCCGAAACGCGCATGCAGCTCACCCAGGCGCGTACCGTCACGCGCCTGCTCGGCTGCCGCGATCGCCTGCTCCACCCTGCGCAGCTCGCCATCACCGTCAAGCACGAACTCGATGGCGGCATCGGGCAACGCCGGCGTTTCCTGGGCGACATGCGAAATCACCCAGTCCGGCGGCACCTCGAGCTCGCCCGCCTCCGGCTGCAGTTCGCCAAGCAGCATGGCGAACAGGCTGGACTTGCCCGCACCGTTGGCTCCGGTCAGACCAACCTTATGCCCCGGATGCAGCTGAAACGATGCCCCGCACACCAGGGTCCTGGCGCCGCGCGCCAATGTGAGATTTCTGAATTGAAGCAAGTTCGGACTGACAGAATCAAAAGCCGGCCAAGTGCCGGCGTTAGGTAAGGTAAATCGTCATTTTAAATCAAAGTGCAGCAGACACCGGAATTTTCCGCTTTTTGAAGACGTTCGACGCCGCGAACATCGGCAATAATGCAGTAAAATATCGACGTATATCGTTCCCTGGCGCAAGCAGTTGCAATGATCAAAAAATCGCTGATCTGGACTTACCGGGCCGCAATCACCGCGCTGTGGGCGTCCATCATCCTGCTCGCGCTCGCCATCCTCAGCCTGCGCTACTTCATCCTGCCCAATATCGAACATTACCGCGAGCAGATCTCCGCCAGCATCAGTGAGGCTGCCGGCCGCAAGGTCACCATCGGCCATATCGATGCCAGCTGGAGCGGCATGAATCCGCACTTGAGCATGCGCCAAGTCGCCATCTACGATACCGACGACCGCATGGCGCTGACCCTGCACGAAGTCGAAACCAGCCTTTCCTGGCTCAGCATCGTCGCGCTGGAGCCCAGACTGGCAGCCATCGTCATACAGGGGCCGGTACTGTCCATCCGGCGTGAAGCCGATGGCACCCTGGTCATCGCCGGCATCCCCATGGGCGGCCAGTCCGATCCGAAACTGGCCAACTGGATTCTGCGCCAGTCGCGCATCGACATCGTCGATGCCACCGTACTCTGGCAGGATGACCTGCGCCGCGCCGCGCCGCTACTGCTAAACGATCTGCAGCTGACGATAGAGAACCCGGTGCTGGATCGCATACTCAACCGTCACCGGTTCGCCCTCAAGGCCATCCCTTCCGCAGGTGCCTCACATCCGGTCGAACTGCGCGGCAACGTTTACGGCAACGACCTCGGCAGGCTCGCCGACTGGAGCGGCACCCTTTATGGCCGCATGGACGGCACCGATATCGCCGCTTGGCGCCAGTGGGTCGATTTTCCCTTCGAACTGAACCGGGGTTACGGCGCCGCACGTTTCTGGCTGGATTTCTCCGGCGGTGCAGCCGACCGCCTGACCACGGACGTCATCCTGCAGAAGGTGCACGGCCGGCTCGACCGCCATCGCGAGGAGGCGCGCCTAGAACAGCTCAGTGCGCGCATCATCTGGTCCAGACGAGCGGATGGGCAATCCATCGACCTGCAGCGCGTCAAGCTCACCGACACCGAAGGCCTGCAGCTGGAAAGCGGAGCATTCAGCCTGCGCACCAGGCTGCAGGACGGCAATGAAAGCATGGAAGGCCATGTCAATCTGGCTCAGGTCAACCTGGCCGCAATCAACCG
Source organism: Methylophilaceae bacterium (assembly GCA_036562645.1). Lineage (GTDB taxonomy): Bacteria > Pseudomonadota > Gammaproteobacteria > Burkholderiales > Methylophilaceae > UBA6140. Next base: position 74,941 of record DATCJT010000055.1, read on the forward strand.
ACTGGTCCGCCACCTGCCGCTGCCGGAAAAGGTCGCCGTTCATCTGCAGCAGCTCGAACCGTCCGGCATCGTCAGCAACCTCGATCTGCGCTGGAAAGGCGACCGGGAACGGTTCAGCGAATATGACATCGGCATGCAGTTCCGCGACCTCGGCATCCGTGCCTACAACGGCATCCCGGGATTCAGCAAGCTGAGCGGGAAACTCAATGCCGACGAAAAGCAGGGCACCATCACGATCAACTCGCAGCAGGCAGCCGTCGATATCAAGGGCATCATGCGCTGGCCCATCCCGGCCGACAAGCTGACCGGCATCGTCAAATGGAACCATCATGCTCGTGGCATCGATGTGCGCGTCAACAACCTCACCATCAACAGCCCGCACCTGGAAGGTGTGGTCAACGCCATCTACCGGCACGGCATGGACACGCCGTCCAGTATCGAACTGACCGGCCGCTTTGAGCGCGGCGACGGCAAATACGCCCCGTTCTACTATCCGATCATGCTGGGCGAGGACACCCTGGACTGGCTCGACAACTCCATCATCGCCGGCCGTGTGTCGGATATCCGCGTCATCGTGCGGGGTCGTATCGACCAGTTCCCCTACAACGATCCTGCACAGGGGCTGTTCAAGGTCACCGCCAGATTGGAAAACGGCCTGCTCGACTATGCCGAGGGCTGGCCACGCATCGAGAATCTCAGCCTCGATATGCTGTTTCAGGGCTCACGCATGGAGCTGACCGCGGATGGCGGCAACATCCTCGGCAACCGCTTCAAGTCGGTCAAGGCCATCATTCCAGTGCTAGATGCCGACGATCCCGTGCTCGAAATCACCGGCACCGCCGAAGGTCAAGTCAACGATGCCATCCGTTTCGTCAACAACAGCCCAGTGTTCAAGCTGACAGACGGATTCACCAACGACATGCGTGCAAACGGCCTCGGCAGACTCGAACTGCAGCTCCGTATCCCGCTGACGAATATCGATGCCAGCAGCGTCAAGGGCAGCTATCAGATCCTCAATGCCGGTCTGAGTGCCCCCGCGCTGCCCGATCTCAGCGGCATCAACGGCAAACTTGACTTTACCGAATCCAGCATCAGTGCGAAAAACATCAATGCCGACGTCTACGGCGGCCCTGCCCGCATCGACATCAATAGCGGTGAGAACCGCCTGGTCAGGGTCACCGCGCGCGGAACCATCAGTGATGCGGGCATACGCCGCGCACTCGGCAGCAACCTCGGCAACCTCGTGAACGGCAGCACCGAATGGTTCGGGGATATCAGCATCCGCCCGCAACAGGCCAACGTCGTCATCCGTTCCAACCTCGCCGGACTCGCGCTGGATCTGCCACAACCGCTCGGCAAGCGCGCCGCGGAAAAGATGCCACTGCGTATCGAAAAACGCCAGCAGGTCCCCGGCAGGGACACGATCGTCATCAGTATGGCCAACCAGGTTTCGGCACTGATACAGCGCAACGAAATCAACGGCATCTATCAGGTAGACCGCGGTCAGATCGGCATCAATCTGCTACCCGAGATCCCTGCGCAGACTGGTCTGGAGATGCGCGGCAGTTTCGAACAGCTCGACCTCGACCAATGGCTGGACGTGCTGGCGCAGATCAGGGAGTCGGACGGCGGCTCCGCCCAATCGTCCGCACTGCCGGTGCAGCGCGTCAATGTAAGCGCCGCAGCGCTGGATATCTTCGGACGGCGACTCAATGCACTCAGACTGGATGCCGGAAAAACGAACGACGGCTGGCAGATGAAGCTGCAAAGCGACGAGATGAACGGCGATCTGCGCTGGATCGACAGCGACAACGGCAAGGTCGTCGCCAGACTGCGCAACCTGACGGTGCCGTACAAGTCTCCGCAGGCAGTCGAAGACGCCCTCGAACAGGAAAGTGGTAAGCGCGAATACCCGGATCTCGACATCGTCGCCGACAATTTCATCTACGACCGCAAGGAACTCGGCCGCCTTGAGCTGCACGCCAGCGAGGTGCGCGACAACTGGCACATCGACCAGCTGCGCATCAGCAACCCCGACAGTGTCCTGACCGCGAGCGGGGAATGGCACAACTGGCGCCGCAATCCCAACACACAAATGAGCTTCGACTGGGACATCAATCAGCTGGGTAATACGCTGGCCCGCTTCGGCTACCCGGATGTCATCCGCGACGGCACCAGCAAACTGAGCGGCAAACTGAGCTGGCCCGGCAGCCCGCACGAATTCAATGTCGAACAGTTGTCAGGCACGCTCACGCTCGATGCCCGTAACGGCCAGATCCTGAAGATCAAGCCCGGCGTCGGCCGGCTGTTCAGTGTGCTGACCCTGCAGAATCTGCCGCGACGCCTGACCCTGGACTTCCGCGATGTGCTGAGCAGCGGTTTCACCTTCGACAAGGTCACATCCAGCGCGGAAATCCGTCAGGGCATTATGCGCAGCGACGACTTCCTGCTGGAGGGTCCGGTCGCCAAAATCGAAATCCGGGGAGAAACCGACCTGAAACGGGAGACCCAGCAACTCCGGGTCAAGGTCACCCCCTACATCAGCGACAGCGTCTCACTGGCGGCGCTGGCAGGTGGCCCGGCAGTGGCAGCCGCCACGTTCATCGCACAAAAGCTGCTGAAGGACCCTCTGAACAAGTTCGCCGCCGAGGAGTACGACATCGGCGGCACCTGGGATGAGCCTGTCGAACAGAAGATCGACAAGGGGACAGACGAGTCGGTGCAGAAAATTCCGGGGCAGTGAGGCATACTATCCGTATAAATCGAGTTACGCAGCATTCAATCCAGCAAGAAAGAGCATCATGGCAATCAATTCCAGGGGCAAGCAGACCAAATCCACCAAGACCAAAACCGCGTCCAGCACGTCGAGCATGACCAGAATCGCCGGCATTCAGATGGCTTCAGGGCCGAACGTCGCATCCAACCTGAGTGAGGCGGAGCGGCTGATAGAGATTGCCGCGAGCCAGGGCGCCAAGCTGGTGGCGCTGCCGGAATATTTCGCCATCATGGGCATGAAGGACACGGACAAGGTCGCCGTCCGCGAAACCGAAGGCAACGGACCGATCCAGCGCTTTCTCGCCAAGACGGCAAAAAAGCACCAGATCTGGATCATCGCCGGCTCCGTCCCGCTCGAATGCGGTAGCCCGAACAAGGTGCGAAACAGCTGCCTGGTCTATGACGACAAGGGGCGCCAGGTAGCGCGCTACGACAAGATCCATCTGTTCGGTCTGGATCTCGGCAACGAGCACTACCGCGAGGAAGACACCATAGAACCCGGGGACAAGGTCGTGACGCTGGATACGCCCTTCGGCAGGATCGGTCTCTCCATCTGCTATGACCTGCGCTTTCCCGAACTCTACCGTGCCATGGGTCCGGTCGATATCATCGTCGTGCCTGCCGCGTTCACGGAAACCACCGGCAAGGCACACTGGGAAACCCTGGTGCGCGCCCGCGCCATCGAGAACCTTGCCTATGTCCTGGCACCGGCGCAAGGCGGCTATCACACGTCCGGACGCGAAACCCACGGCAACAGCATGATCGTCGATCCGTGGGGCGTGGTACTGGACCGCCTGCCACGCGGCTCCGGGGTCGTTCTGGCCTCTGTCAATCCGGGATATCTGGCCAGCCTGCGCAAGAGCCTGCCAGCGCTCCAGCACCGTACCCTGCCGTGAACGCTGACATCCATGCGTTGTCCATCATGCATGCCCCGGACGCACATCATCCATGGAAAACATCCATCCCACTTGCATAAAGCACTGAACACATGAAATCCGATTCGATCCCCGGCAACTCCAGTCCGGCTGCCGGTTCGCACTTTTCCATCGCGACCGAGACGCTGCTGTCACCGGCCGAGCTCGACATTCCGGTGCTGCAGGATGTCATCGGCAGCATCATGTCACACAAGGTCGATTACGCCGACCTGTACTTTCAGTACAACCGTTCTGAAACCTGGGTGCTGGAGGAAGGTCAGGTCAAGTCCGGCAACTTCAACATCGACCAGGGTGTCGGCGTGCGTGCCATCAGCGGTGAGAAAACCGCCTTTGCCTATTCCGACGATATCCAGCTGCCGGCACTGCGGCAGGCGGCCCAGGCCGCGCGCGCCATCGCGGCGTCTGGCAGTACGCGGTCCGTCAACGCAATGCAGCGTGTCAGTGCGCCGCAGCTATACATGCCGCAGGATCCGATCGCATCCCTCGACGCGGCTGCCAAGGTGAAACTGCTGGAACGGCTGGAAAGTCTTGCGCGCGGTATGGACCCGCGTATCACGCAGGTCATGGCATCGATTGCCGGCGAGTATGAAGTGATCCTAGTTGCACGCCATGACGGTGTCATGGTAGCCGACATCCGGCCGCTGGTGCGACTGTCCATCCAGGTCATCGCGGAACAGAACGGCCGCCGCGAACAGGGCTCGGCCGGCGGCGGCGGCCGCTTCGACTACACCTATTTCAGTGACGAGGTGTTGCATGATTACGCCCGCAAGGCCGTGCATCAGGCACTCGTCAACCTGGAAGCGCGCCCTGCGCCTGCTGGCAGCATGACTGTGGTGCTCGGACCGGGCTGGCCCGGCATTCTGCTGCACGAGGCCATCGGTCACGGCCTCGAGGGCGATTTCAACCGCAAGGGCAGTTCCGCCTTCAGCAACGCCATCGGCCGCCAGGTCGCTGCCAGAGGCGTCACCGTCGTCGATGACGGCACCATCGCCAACCGACGCGGCTCGCTCAGCGTGGATGACGAAGGCAATCCAACCCAGTGCACGGTACTGATCGAGGACGGCATTCTGCGCGGATATCTCCAGGACAGTCTCAATGCCCGTCTGATGGGCATGCCACTGACTGGCAACGGTCGCCGGGAGTCCTATGCGCATATCCCGATGCCGCGCATGACCAACACCTACATGCTGAACGGCAACATGGCGCCGGAGGAGATCATCCGTTCGGTCAGGAAGGGCCTGTATGCCGTCAACTTCGGCGGCGGTCAGGTCGATATCACAAGCGGGAAGTTCGTGTTCTCGGCTGCCGAGGCGTGGATGATAGAGGACGGCAGGCTGACCTACCCGGTCAAGGGAGCGACCCTGATCGGCAATGGCCCGGATGTCCTGACACGCGTTTCCATGGTCGGCAACGACATGGCACTCGATCCGGGCGTCGGTACCTGCGGCAAGGAAGGACAGAGCGTGCCGGTCGGCGTCGGTCAGCCCACCCTGCGCATCGATGGTCTGACCGTGGGTGGAACAGTTTAGAAATTTGGAGTTATCATCCGGATTGAAAGTTACCGCTTTCATCATCCGCAATATTGAAGTCCTTAACGAAAGGAACCAAGATGGCATCTCCCAAGACGACAAAACCGTCCGCTGCCGACAAGGCAGTAAACACGAAACCCGCAACAGCCAAAAGATCGACAGCCACCAGAACGGCGACCAGAAAATCCGCCGCATCAGGCAGGAACGGCAGTGGCAAGACGCCCGATATCAGGCCGGAAGAGCGCCACCACATGGTCGAAGTGGCGGCCTATTTCCTGGCGGAGCGAAACGGCTTTGCCGGCAATCCGGTCGAATACTGGACTGCCGCCGAACGTCAGATCAGCCAGCAGCTGAGCCACTGACCAGTTCGTAACGCCCCCTGCCGTCGCAGGGGGATATCACCCCCGACCTGCCCGATTCGCTTGTACCGGCAGGCTGCGGCTATAATTTCGCTTTCGAAAACTTTCCAGCCTTCATTTTTCTTCATGCAGCATTCCATTCCCGTACCGGCCGACGGCAAGGCCGAGCGCGTTCAGAAAATCGTCAGCGGCGCGGACAGCTTGGCGCTTTCCAGACTGGCGCTGGAACTGAAGCAGCAGTCCGCCAAGAGATCACTCACCATCATCACCGCCAGCGCCTTCGAGGCCCGGCGACTGCTGGAAGAACTGCCTTGGTTCGAACCCGGCCTCAAGGTGCATCTTCTGCCTGACTGGGAAACGCTGCCCTACGACCATTTTTCGCCGCATCCCGACCTCGTCTCCGAACGTCTGGAAACGCTTTATCAGGTCAGTCAGCGCAACTTCGACGTCCTCATCGTGCCCGCCGGCACCGCGCTGCTGCGCCTGCCGCCGCAATCCTATCTGGCGGCCCATTCATTCATGCTGAAGAAGGGACAGCGACTCGACCTGGAAGCCTTGCGCGAACAGTGTGCGCATGCTGGCTATCACCATGTCAGCCAGGTCATGAGCCCGGGCGAGTTCAGTGTGCGCGGCGGACTCGTTGACCTCTTCCCCATGGGCAGCGCGCTTCCCTACCGGCTCGATCTGTTCGACGACGAGATCGAGAGCATACGTACCTTCGATGTCGATACGCAGCGCAGCCTTTACCCGGTGCCGGAAATCCGGCTGCTGCCGGCACGCGAGTTTCCAATGGACGAGGCCGGCATCGCCCGCTTCCGCCAGCGCTTCCGCGAAGTCTTCGAAGGCGACCCTTCAAAAAGCCGCATATACAAGGATGTCAGCAAGGGGATCGCCGGCGGCGGCATCGAATGGTATCTTCCGCTGTTCTTCGACGAAACCGCCACCCTGCTCGACTATCTGAGCGACGATACCATCCTCTGCCTGCACGGCGACCTCGATGCCGCCGCTCGTGATTTCTGGCAGGAAGCGCAGACGCGCTATCGCCACCTTGCGCACGATCCGGAGCGTCCCATCCTGCATCCGGACTTCCTGCTACAGAAGACTGACGAATTCTTCACTGCCACGCACCGCTACGCACGCATCCTGCTGCAACTGCAGAGCGGCAACAATCTGCCCGAACTGGATATCGAACGCCGCGCCGAACATCCCCTACACAAACTGCAGGACTTTCTCGGCAAGACGAAGAAGCGCATCCTGATAGGCGCCGAAAGTCTGGGCAGAAGGGAAACCATCGCGCAGCTGTTCGCCGAACACGGGCTCAAGCCCACCCCATGCGAGTCTTGGCAGGACTTTCTGGCCACCCAGGACCGCCTCATGCTGGGCATCACGACATTGCACAACGGCTTCTCGGACACCGATTTCGTCATCATCACCGAAGCGGAACTGTACGCGGCCACGGTACGTCAGCAGCGCCGCCGCGACAGGGAAAGGACACGCAATGCCGAGGGCATGCTGAAAGACCTTTCCGAATTGCGCGAAAACGACCCGGTGGTACATGAACAACACGGTGTCGGCCGCTACCGTGGCCTGGTCAACCTGGATTTCGGTGAGGGGGAGACGGAATTCCTGCTATTGGAATATGCGGGCGACGACAAGCTGTATGTGCCGGTTTCGCAATTGTTCCTGATTTCACGCTATTCCGGTGGCCCGCCGGAATCCGCTCCACTGCACCGTCTAGGCAGCGGCCACTGGGAAAAGGCAAAGAAGAAGGCCCTGAAGCAAATCCGCGACACTGCGGCCGAACTGCTCAATCTTTATGCCCAGCGTGCCGCACGCAAGGGCCATGCATTCAAACTGTCATTGCAGGATTACGAGGCTTTCGCCGACGCCTTCCCGTTCGAGGAGACGCCAGATCAGCTGGCCGCCATTGAGGCCGTCATCGACGACATGCAGTCCGGCCGTCCCATGGACCGTCTGGTTTGCGGTGATGTCGGCTTCGGCAAGACCGAAGTCGCCCTGCGTGCCGCCTTCGTCGCCGTCATGGGCGGACGCCAGGTTGCCGTGCTGGTGCCGACCACACTGCTGGCCGAACAGCATTACAACAATTTCACCGACCGTTTCGCCGAATGGCCGGTCCGGATTGCGGAAATCTCACGGTTCCGCAGCGCGAAGGAACAGAAGGAAGCATTGCAGGGGTTGGCCGAGGGCAAGATAGACATCATCATCGGCACGCATAGGCTGATCCAGAAGGATGTCAAGTTCAAGAATCTGGGGCTCGTCATCTTGGACGAGGAGCACCGCTTCGGCGTGCGGCAGAAGGAGCAGCTGAAGGCGCTGCGCGCCGAGGTGGACGTGCTGACGCTGACCGCCACCCCGATTCCACGCACGCTGTCGATGGCGATGGAAGGATTACGCGAGTTCTCCGTCATCAGCACACCGCCGCAAAAGCGCCTTGCCATCAAAACCTTCCACACCGACTTCTCGGAAGGCATCATCCGTGAAGCCGCCATGCGTGAATTCAAGCGCGGTGGGCAGGTGTACTTCCTGCACAACGAGGTGGAAACCATCCACAGCATGCGCGAGAAACTGGAGAAAATGTTGCCGGAAGCGCGCATCGGCATCGCCCATGGCCAGCTGCGCGAGCGGGAGCTGGAGCACGTCATGCGCGATTTCTACCAGCAGCGTTTCAACCTGCTGCTGTGCACGACCATCATCGAAACCGGCATCGATGTACCGACCGCCAACACCATCATCATCAACAAGGCGGACATGTTCGGTCTGGCCCAGCTGCATCAGCTGCGTGGCCGTGTCGGACGTTCGCACCATCAGGCCTATGCCTACCTGCTGACCGACCCCAACCGCAAGATCACGCCGCAGGCGCAGAAGCGCCTGGATGCCATCCAGCTGCTGGAAGACCTCGGTGCGGGCTTTCATCTCGCCATGCATGACCTTGAGATCCGCGGCGCCGGCGAACTGTTGGGTGACAAGCAGAGCGGCGAGATGCAGGAAATCGGCTTCTCACTCTATGCCGACATGCTGAACTACGCCGTCAAGCAGCTCAAGCAGGGCAAGGAACCGGACGTCAATGCGCCGCTCGGCGTCACCACCGAGATCAACCTGCATACGCCTGCGCTGCTGCCGAGCGACTACTGCCCGGATGTACATGAACGGCTCGTGCTGTACAAGCGCCTTGCCAACTGCAGCAATGACGATGAACTGGATATGATGCAGGAGGAACTGGTCGACCGCTTCGGTCTGCTGCCCGAACCCGGCGAGGCACTAATGGCCTGTCACCGGTTGCGCGTGGCGGCCAGGTCGCTGGACATCGTGAAGATCGACGCCAGCGACAATGCGATCCAGCTGCAGTTCAATCCCAGGGCCGACCTCGACCCGACCAAGCTGATCGCGCTGCTGCAGCGTGACCGTCGCTGCCGCATGAACGGGCCGGACAAGCTGCGCGTCACGGTACAGCTGCCCGACCTGCAGCACCGCGTCGATCTGATCAAAACGCTGCTGAAAGAGCTGCAGTAAGGATTCGGCAGACCCTGCCGTCAGCCAGCATGCTGTCTGACGGCAAAGGCGACGATGCCGAGCATGACGACGGCACTGAACACGGCCAACCAGGTCAGGCGCACCATATGTTTGCGGTTGGCCTCGATACGCCGTATGAGCTGTGCGTTCTGGTCCGCCAGATTCTTGATCAGCTCGGACGATTCCAGCATCTGCCGCTGCAATTCGGCATTGGCACTCTCCAGCGCCCTCAGCCGCTGCCTCAGCATACTCAAGACCGCCGCCTCATTCGTTGCCGGCACATCGACGACCTCAGCCTCTTCCGGCGCCTGCCGCTTCGCCACGGCATTCCAGAATCTCCGCGCACCATCCACCACTTTGGGTGCGTTGTCTATCACCTGCCCCCAGGGCACCGCCTGCAACACTGAAAACCATGGAATCGCCATTCTCACTCCTCGATGAAAACACCTGTTCATGCGTGCAGCCCGCGCGCGCATTCAAGTGTTATTTTTGCTTATCAAAACAGTAAAAATTCCTAATCCTTGAACTATTGCATGTAAGGGCACATTCCATTAATTTTGTTTCTCATAAAAATATGACATTGCCCTGCATCACTGAGTTAGGAGGAATACACGATGAATGCAAAGAACATCAAGGCCTGGGGCGTAGCTGCCAACAGCACGGTCAAAACGCCCAAGCGCACGAATTCCACACAATGGATCCAGAGCTCCAATCCACAGGCGCGCATCCAGGCCCTGTCTGCCTTCAAGGCATGGTACTTCCAGCAATACCGGAACAATAACCGCTAATCGGCGGTACACATCTGGCCCTGCTGCCCAGATCGGCAGCAGGGCCTTTCTCTTTCCGGCGCCCTGCGCACCTCGTTACATCAATCCAGCACGACCAGCCGTCCGACACTGAGGAAAAGGACCGCGAGCCGTACAGGCATTCCTTCCGCATCGAACAGGCGCGCATAGCCATCCAGTTGCGGCCTGTGCGTTTCCGCCTGCCGGCGCAGTGTCTGGGCATCGACATCCGGCGCCAATGCCGTCGATTTATAATCGACGATCCAGCGCACACCATCCTCGACGAACGTCAGGTCAAGCCGCTTCGTTCTGGCGCTGTCCTCCTCCAGCGACGCAATCGGCAACTCGGCACTGGCGCCCGGACGAGGCTTCAACAGCCAGCGCCCGTCCTCGCTTTGCAGCGTCAGCTGAAGCATGACAATGGTGCGCTCCGCCGCTGCTTCCAGCTGGTCCGTCGCCACGCCCTGCCGCTGCAGCCATTTCCGCATCGCCGGTTTCAGCTCGGCAAACCGGGATACCGGCCACTGCTGCACGCCCTGCCGGACAACGAATTCGAGATAACGGTGGGCCAGAATCCCGATCAACGCATCCAGGTTGCCTTCTCCGGTCTGCGCCATTTCCCCTTGCCCTGCATGACGGGTAAGAGTCGCATCGCCATCACGCCTCCTGAACACATCCGGCATGGCAGGTGTTGCCAGACGCACCAGTCTGGGCACGAATTCGGCATAAGATACGCCTTCCTGTTCCTGCATATCTGCCGGCTCCATCCTCGTGGCGGCAGCCTCGAACTCGGCCCGGACATGCGGCCACAGCAATTCGAGAAAGGTGTTCCTGGGCGCCTTCAGCTCACCCTGAGCGTCACGCCGCGCAATCCCGATCAGATGCAGGCAACGCTCGGCACGCGTGGCAGCGACATAGAGCACGCGCGCATCCTCATTGTTGCCGCGCACGCGCTCAAGATGGCGGAGATAATCATACGGCGTCGGTGCCGACGACTTCTGCATTTCCTTGGACGGCAGCGGCGCCGCGACAAGATCAAAGTGACCGGCGTCATGTACGACATCCTCGCGTCTGACCTCCTCCCACATCAGCAACTGCTGATCGCTGCCACCGGTGCCGCGATCGAGGCCTGGCAGGATGACGGTATCGAATTCCAGCCCCTTGGATTTGTGTATGGTCATGAACTGCAACTTATCGGCATTCGGCGCGCTGTCCGGCGCTGCATAAAGCTTCTGCACCTCGGTGGCCAGCTGCTCCACGGAGAACCTGCCACCCGCCTCGAGTCGTGCGACCAGATCGAAAAAAGCCTGTACGTCGCGCACATCGCCCGGCTCCCACAGGCAATCCGCACCACCCAGCATGAGCCAGACACCGTGCACCCAGCGCGCGATGCTCTGACGACCGCGCTGGGCCAGCGCCTCATCCAGCACGCGACGCACATGCAGCAAGCGGGCGCGACCATCCTCGCTCAGCGCCGCGATTCGCGCATCATCGTGCATGAACTGGAAAACGGTGCGGTAACGGTCGCCACCCACCAACGCATGCAAATCGGCCAGGGTCAGCCCGCACCAGGGCGCGCGCAGGATGGCGAGCCAGTGCACGCGGTCAGCGCGATGGTGGAGCGCACAGGTCAGCGAAAGCAGATCCTGAACGATCTGGCGATTGGCCAGCTCATCGATCTCCACCGCCTGAAAGGGGAGACTCGGGTGATGCCGGCGGATCTGACTGACCAGCGCCTGCAGATGCGACCGTGCGCGCACCAGCACGGCAATCCTGCTGTCCGGATCCTCGGCCCGGGCATGATGGATGATCTCGATGATCCTGTTCGCTTCCTGCAGACGCAGGTTCTCGAGCGTCGATGATGCGGACTCCTCCTCATCGGTATCCGCTGCTGCCACAACGAGAGGATGCACTTGCACGGCCGAACCGGCCTCGGTGGGCTTAGTGGCAACGAACGGACGATAGCTGATGGCGCCCCGCCGTTCGTTATCCTGCTGCGGGAAAACACTGGCGAAGGTTCTGTTGATCCAGTCAATGACCGGCGCACAGGAGCGGTTGTTGCGCCACAAACGCAGTCTGACCAGCCTGATGTCGCCGATGCCGTTCTCGGCGACGTGCAGGAACAGGCCGACATCCGCCTTACGGAAACGGTAGATGGACTGCATGGGGTCACCGACGGCGAACAGTGTGCGCCCATCCCCCGGCGACCAACCAGACGTCAATTGCTCCAACAGCCTGACCTGGGTCGGGCTGGTGTCCTGGAACTCATCCACCAGCAGATGCTGGATACGGTAATCCAGCTTGAGCGCGAGCTCAGTCGGGTTGCCGTCCTCATCGCGCAAAGCCCGCAACGCACGCTGGGCCACCTCGACAAAATCCACCTCACCATGCGACTGGAACACGAGCCATAGCTGCGCCGCCGCAAAATTGAGCAGATGACCCAGCGTCGCGATAATCTGCCAGGCTTCGTCTTCAGACCGAACATCCGGCAGCAGGCGGAGACCGGCCAAAGCCACCTCGGCTTCCGGCAATTCACGCAGTTCGTCGAGAATAGCCGTCAACTGCTCCTTGAACGGCTTGGCCTCAGCAGTCGCAGGCATGCCCATGTTCTTGTCCAGACGCTTTCTCAACACGCCCGTATGATCCTTGCCCGTCAGCAGTAAATCACAGACGGCACGCCACATCGGCAGCGCCTCCGGTCTGGCGGGGATTTCGGTATCCCAGTCGCGCAGCAACGCTATCGGATGCTCGCAGGGAAGATTGGATGCGGCATAGCGCGCAAGCGGCATCAATGCCTGCTGCCGGGCGGGAGTCAGCACGGCAGCAGCAGCCTCAATGTCCTGCTGCATCATGCGTCCCAAAGCTGCAGCCGCAGCTTCGGGCGTAGTGCCATGCTGAGTATATTCCTGCCACTGGTCGCGTCTTGCCAGCATGTCGGTCAGCAGGCGCCCCAAACGCCCGGCATCATTATCGAAATAACGCAGTGTCTGCCGTATAACCTCGCCTGCACTTTCATCATCCAGCAGATCCAGCATGCGGGCAGCTGCTTCCTCGTAATACGGCGTGGCATCCTCCCGCACGCCGGGCTGCGCGCCGAAGCGGCTCATCAACGGCATCTGACGGGCCAGATGGCTGCTGAACGAGTCTATCGTGTAGATACGCAGGCGCGATGGGTTCTCCAGCAGCCGCCAGTCGCGCTCCGCACTGCGCTGCAGCGCCGCGAGCGCCAGCGCGCGGGTCTGCTGCTTGTGCTCCTTGTCGATAGGAACCGCCTGTGCGGCATCCTGCAGGCTGTCCAGTATACGTGCGCGCATCTCGGAGGCCGCCTTGTTGGTAAAGGTGATCGCAATGATCTCTTCCGGCTCGTCCACCGTCTGCAGCAGCTTCAGGAAGCGCTGCGTGAGCAGTTCCGTCTTGCCGGCACCGGCCGGCGCCTCGACGATGAAGGATTCGCGATGGTCGAGCGCACGTACCCGGCTCAGCGCATCCTCTTCCAACAGATGCTCCGGTACTGTCACCCCGGTCACTGCCCACCTCCCTCCTGCTGGCCGAGCATCCTTTCCGCGAGTTCCGATCGTTCGTACTGCAGCCGCCGCTCCGGCAACCGCAACAGCGGCAGCACCTCGCAGTAGATGAGCTGGCTTTCATCCTCGAAACGGACGGCCGCCTCGCCTGACCTCAGTTCGCGCGCGATACGCTCGATACTATGCCGCCAGTGCATCAGCACCGACTGCCAGTCCGGGAAAGCGTCCTGCGGGAACAGCTTGCGTCCCCTGTCGCTGGCTATCGCCACGGCGCCGGGCACGACATCCTCGTCACGGCTGATGCCGACGAACCCGTACTCGCCGATCCTGACCCGGGCGAAGCAAACGGCCGCCACATCCTGTTCGGCCAGCACAAAGGCGGCGTAGACCGGTAGCTGTGGTTCCGTGATACGGTCGGCCGCCCAGTTGCGGAAATCGTTCTGCCGCCCGGTCTTGTAATCGAGCAGAACCAGACTGCCGTCGTCCAGCATATCGATGCGGTCCATCACCAGCCGTATGCTGATGCCTTCTATATTGACGAACTGCTTCTGTTCCCGCGCCGTCACTGCGAAGTCCAGGCTGCGCTGCAGCTCGATCTCCTGCAGCCAGGCCAGCGTCAGCCTGTGCAGGCGTTCCCGCTCCAGCGCGACGAACGCGGCACTCAACTCGTCACCGCGTGTTTCACTGAAGGTGGACAGCGCCTGTCCGACCGCATCCGCAACCGCGTCCGACAGTGCCTCCGGCGTCATCGCCTGCACCTCGCTCAAACGACGGCCGGCCCAGAAGCATTCCAGTACGGCATGCACCAGCGTGCCTCGCTCCATCGCATCCAGCCCGCTGACCGGCTCCTTCAGTGAGCGCGCATGCAGGCGATATTGATAAAACGCCCAGGCCGGACAGATGGCCTGCGCCTTCAGCAGACCGGTGCCACCTGACACGTGCTCGCCTTCCCTAACCAATGGCGCTCTTGCATCATCAAGCATGTGCAGGCGACTGGGTGCATGAACGGCCAGCGTCTCGGCTAGCGTGGCAGCCAAGGGAAAATCGTCCTCGGCCAGGGCCACATCCTGCAGTACGGGACTGATGCGTAGCAGTCGTTCTCCATCCTTCTTCGCACTGGAAAACACGATCTCGCGCGCACTGCAAAGCAGACGCCGGTGTACCGCCATCGCGAACTCCATCTGCACACGGCTGTCTGCATTGGGCGTTCCGGCCGCTCTCTGCAGATGGGCAGGCAACAGCGGATTGGGTGCCGGGGCCGGCGGCCAGACATGGTCGTTCATGCCCATCACCCACATGGCATCGAGCGGACCGGCAGCGGCCTCCAGCATGCCCAGCACCTGCAACTGGGGCCAATCGGCAGCCTCCGGCTGGAAAATCCGTTCCCTGCAGAGCTCAACGAGACGTCTGACGGCTTCGCCCGGTTTCACCGCACCCAGTATCGGATCCAGTTCGCGCATGGAATCGAGCACTTTCTCGAACGCCTGCTGTGCCTGGTACTCGTGACTGGAAAGACTGCGCTCGCCCGGCCAGCGCGCCGCCTGCAGCATTACGCGGAAACAAGCAGCCCAAGCCGAAGGCGATTGCATTCCTCCCTGCGTCTGACCGACCCTCAGCAATGCTTGAAGGTCCTGCACCAGCGCGGCGATCCGTAACGATGGCCGGTCCTGTGCCTTCCTTACGACGAATTGCTGGAACCGCTGCGAAGTGACGTTGAGCGGCAGGTGCGCGCGCATCTCGGCATCCAGCAGCGCCCGGTCATCCGCCTCCACAAAACCGGAAGACCAGAAGGGATTCAGTAGCAGCTCGGAGATTTCAGCCTGCGACACGGCCTGGCGCTGCAGAGCGAAGCGCAGCAGGTCGAGCGCAGCCGCGACGACAGGCTGGTCGCTGAGCGGTGTCCCTAGTGAAAAGTCGTAGAAACGGGGGGATTGCGCCAATAGCGGCGTCACACAGTCGGCATGGAACACCTCGTCCAGCAGGGCTACCAACGTGTCCCGCAGTGCGGCAAGCTCAGGTACGACGATCGCCAGCCGGCTATCCGGCCGCCGTTCCAGGTGACGCCTTGCCCATTCAACCGCCGCCCTGCATTCAGCTTCACGGTCACTGAACTCGGCCCTGCCTGCGCTTTGCGGCCGGGCAAACCCCAGCACATGCTCGGTCACGCTTGCACCACGGGCACGCAGAGCTTCGACGAAGCGCTGCTGCAGCGGACTGAACCGGTCGAAGCCGGCAAGACGGATGTCTTCAGGAATCTCTCCGACTCCGCTCTCGAGGCACTGCAGCTGCCAGCTGAAATAACGCACCCCCTCCAGCCACCCGCCCTTTCTGCACAGTGACTGGAAACGCTGACGCCAGACCAGAAACTGCCGCGTCTCTTCAGAGACATCATCCGTATTCAGGCTGAGATTCCACTCGATCAGCAACCGGTTGGCCTCCTGTGCCGCAGCGGCCAGCCCTGCCTTGTCGAACAGCGGTTCGGTATTCAGATTCTTCAGCGAGCTCTCTATCGCCTGCTCCCATAGCAGACGTTCCTGCGCGCTGCTCAGCATGCCCTGCGGAGTCTCCTCCGCTGCGATGTCGCCGCATAACAACGCCTGCTCCACCCATTCGTCCAGCCAGGCATTGAGCGTGAATGCTGGCAGCGGTTGCCATTGCTGCCGTCGGCTAGCCTGCTCGCGCGCATGCAGAATACGCAAGCTGCGCGCTATACGGACAGTGGAACAAAGGATGAGGGATGGTGGGGAATTCACGCAGCCATTTTAACTTGTTGAGCGCAATATGCTACAGGGAGCCATACGACAGAACCCGTACCCGGCGCGATATTCATCCCGGCTTCAGTGTGCGCTACCATAAGCGGCATGGAAACAGAGAAGAAATCCGCCCCCAAGAACTACATCACCCCTGAAGGCTTTGCCGCACTGGAAGCCGAATTCGAGCACCTGCGCACGGTGGAGCGACCAGAAGTCGTGCGCACCGTGGCATGGGCTGCAAGCAACGGCGACCGCTCCGAGAACGGCGACTACATCTACGGCAAGAAGCGGCTGCGCCAGATCGATTCGCGTCTGCGCTTTCTGCTGAAACGCCTGGAAAGCGCGGAAGTCGTCGATCCGGCCTTGCAGCAGGGGCTGGAAAAGGTCTATTTCGGCGCATGGGTCACGCTCTACTCACTGACCCGGGACAGCGAGCATCGCTATCGCATCGTGGGTCAGGACGAATTGAACCCGTCCAAGGGTTACATCAGCTGGATCTCGCCGCTGGCCAAGGCCATGCTCGGCAAGGATGTGGGCGACACCGTGCGTGTGCAGACGCCAGCCGGCGAGGAGAGCTATGAAATCATCGACATCAGCTACCATGCGCCGGACTGAATCCGTGCGCTTCCGGCCATATCCGGCCTGCGACTGACACCAGCCGTAGACTTAATGGAACACGACTCATGACATTACGGCGGCACTGGGACATCTTCTGCCGTGTCATCGACAACTTCGGTGACATCGGCGTATGCTGGCGCCTTGCCAGACAGCTGGCACATGAGCACAGGCTCGATATCAGGCTATGGGTGGACGACCTGGAAAGCGCGCAACGCATACTGCCGGCACTCGACCTCGCACAGCCGGCGCAATGGGTGGATGGCGTCGCCATCCATCACTGGCTGCCGGAATTCACCTTCGATCGCGTTGCCGACGTGGTGATCGAGGCCTTTGCCTGCGACCTGCCGCAACCCTACCTGCAGGCCATGGTCGACCGCAGGCCGATCTGGCTGAATCTCGAATATCTGAGCGCGGAGCCCTGGGTCGAAGAATATCATCTACAACCCTCGCCGCATCCCAGATTGCCGCTGCGCAAAACCTTCTTCTTTCCTGGCTTCACCGAGCACACGGGGGGACTGCTTCGGGAAAGTGGCCTGCTCGAGGCGCGTGACGCCTTCATGCAGCGACACCAGCAGTCCGGCATCGATCATCTCCCTCTGCAGGTCTCCCTGTTCTGCTATCCGGACGCACCCATCCGGCAACTTCTCACCAGCATGGCGGAAGGCCCGCGACCTGTCTTCTGCCGCATTCCCAGTACCGGCATCCTGCCTGCTGTCAGTGACTTCTTCGGTGCGTCACAACTACACATCGGACATGAGGCACGCCGTGGTCAGCTGACCGTCGAAATCCTGCCGTTCCTCTCGCAGGATGCTTACGACCGCCTGCTCTGGTCCTGCGACCTCAATTTCGTGCGCGGAGAGGATAGTTGGATACGCGCCATCTGGGCGGCCCGCCCTTTCATCTGGCAACCCTACCGCCAGCAGGAGGACACCCATCTTGCCAAACTCCGCGCCTTTCTCAAACACTACCGCCAGGACTGCGAACACGGCGCAACCGCCGTCCTGGAACAGTTCCATCACGCCTGGACGAACGGTAATCTCGAAACCGCGCACTGGCAGCGACTGCTGCAATCGCTGCCGACATTGCGGACGCATGCGGCACTCCGTTCGGAAATTCTGGCGCAACAACCGGACCTTGCGTCTAAGCTTGTGATTTTCTGCGAGAATTCCTGAAAAATCTCTGGTATAATGCGCGGCTTTTGATTCATCCGAAACTTTTAGGTCGCAGGACATTACATGAAAACAGCACAGGAACTCCGCGTAGGCAACGTATTTATGCTCGGCAACGACCCCATGGTCGTGCTCAAGACCGAGTTCAGCAAATCCGGCCGCAACTCTTCCGTGGTCAAGATGAAGTTCAAGAATCTGCTCACGGATTCGCCAAGCGAAGCAGTCTACAAGGCGGACGACAAGTTCGATGTCGTCGTGTTGGAAAAGAAGGAAGTCACCTATTCCTATTTCGCCGACCCGATGTATGTCTTCATGGATGCCGAGTACAACCAGTACGAAGTCGAGGCGGAAACCATGGAGGACGCCCTGAAGTTCCTGGAAGACGGCATGGAATGCGAGGTCGTGTTCTACAACGGCAAGCCGATCTCCGTCGAACTGCCGAATTCCGTGGTACGTGAAATCACCTACACCGAGCCGGCAGTCAAGGGCGACACGTCGGGCAAGGTCATGAAGCCTGCCAAGATCAGCACCGGGTTCGAACTGATGGTTCCGCTGTTCTGCGAAATCGGCGACAAAATCGAAATCGACACGCGCACGCTGGAATACAGGAACCGCGTGAAGTAATCCCGGGCTCCATCAGCCCGCGTGAAAAAGCCGGATCATCATCCGGCTTTTTTGTTGGCCGACAGCAGCCCGGAATAGAACCCGGCAAGGCGCTCGGCCTGCGCGTGCGCCGACCAGTGCTGCCGTGTATACGCGCGCGCCCGGCTGCCCATTACCTGCCGCAGTTCCCTGTCTTACAGCAAAGCGTGAACCTTCCTGGCGAAAATCCGCTCGTCTTCCGGCGCGATCAGTGCTCCCTCTCCGTCGACCAGAATGGAACGCGTGCCCCGCTCGGCGAGTGCCACGACAGGCGTTCCCTGCGCCATTGCTTCAAGCAGAACCAGCCCCTGCGTCTCGGTCCTGGAAGCGAAAACAAAGACATCGGCGGCACAGTAGCAGGCATTGAGCTCAATGTCGCGGTCAAGATCGCCGATGAACAGGACATTGGGTTTCAGATTCAGCTCGGCAGCCAGCCGGTGCAGGTTCCGCTCCTCCGGCCCCCGACCGGCGATGACGAGCAGCAGGTCCGGCTGTATGGTTCTCAATTCCGCCGCCATGCGTAGTAGAAAACCGATGTTCTTCTCGACAGCGGCACGACCGACATACAGCAAGAGTGGCCGCTCCTGCGGGATCCGGTATTTCCTGCGGAAGGCCATGCCGTCAGCCTCGGCGAAGCCCTGTTCCGGCAGGCCGGTCGCTATCACCTCGATCCTGCTCGTGACGCCGCAGTGCCGCAGGATATCGCGCATCGGCTGCGACGGCACGACGACCGCATCGACGCGGTTGTACAGGTGGCGCGACACGAGCCGCGCGATTCCGCGTGCTGTGCCGCGCGGAATCCACGGCAGATAATGGTGCAGATGGTCTTCAGGGAAGGTGTGACAGGTTTCGATACAGGGAATATCGAACAGCCGTGCCAGCTTTAGCCCGAGGCGATGAGCCACGAACGGCGTATGGACATGCACGATGTCATACCGGCTGCCGGCAGGTCGGGCAAACCGCTCAAGCACGCTGCCGTAACGCATGACAGCATCCTCCGGACAAAGCCGGCTGCGGCGTGCTGGCATGCGTCGTATCCAGTCCTCATCCGCTACATGCGCAGTGTACTCCGGCGCAACGAGATGCACGGCGTGACCGAATGCCTGCAGCGCATGTGCGAAGGTCCGGATCGATGTGGAGATGCCGTTGACACGCGGGAAATACACATCGGAAACGAACAGGATTCTCAAGCACACCCCTCGCTGTCAGTCACATGGCGCTTGCGCGATGTCGGCGGGACGGGGCACTGTCGGTTCGTCACGCAGTCATATCCGCCAGCAGAGCAGCGTTCCCCAGACCACGACCAGATTGATGAGACTCAGCAGCACTGCGGCACTGCCTATATCCTTTGCCCGCTTGGCAAGCGGGTGCTGCTCCAGCGAGATGCGATCCACCGCCGCTTCAATCGATGAATTCAGCAGCTCGACGATCATGACCAGAAACACGCAGGCGACCATCAGCGCCGTCTGCAGGGCCGTATCACCCAGATGAAAAGCCAGTGGCAGCAAAATGACGGCAAGCAGCACTTCCTGCCGGAAGGCATCCTCATGCCGGTAAGCGGCCCGCAGACCCGCCATGGAATAGCCGAATGCGTTGATCAGTCTGCGTAGGCCGGTTTTTCCCTTGAACGGGCTTTCCATGATATTCCTCGTCGAGTTTCGGTGAGCCAGCGCAAGTATAAATCGAGTGATTCGGGAAACCCAGCTGCCTGCAGAGCTCATGGACTACTCTAGCGGAACGGTGCTGAAACCATTCCGTCAGAGCCTGCCGACGGCATCGCACAAGGCCGGAGAACGGCTGTCACCCCGATCCTCCACTAGGAGGCGACCCGCCTCACCACGACGGCTATCTGCTCCGCCAGATGGCGCGTCTGGTCTACCGATATGCCTTCCACCATGACCCGTATCTTGGGCTCGGTGCCGGAGGCGCGCAACAGCACCCTGCCTTTGCCATTCAGTTCCGCTTCCGCAGACGCGACCGCCTGCTGCAGCATGGGTTCGGTATCCGGGTTGATGCGCTGCCTGACCGTCACGTTCACCAGCGTTTGCGGATAAAGCTTCAGCGCGGCGCCTAGTTCATCCAGCGTTTTCCCGCTGGCGATGACGGCCTGCAACACCTGAAGCGCGGCGATGATCCCATCGCCGCTGCTATGCTGATCCAATGCCAGGATGTGTCCCGAGTTCTCTCCGCCCAGTTGCCAGCCATGCTGGGCCAGCAATTCCAGAACATAGCGGTCGCCCACCTTGGCTCTGGCGAACGGGATGTCCGCACCGGCCAGTGCATGCTCCAGCGCCAGGTTGCTCATCAGCGTGCCGACCACACCGCCCTGCAATCTGCCCTGCTGCTTTCTGTGCATGGCGATGATGTACAACAGCTGGTCGCCATCCAGCAGATTGCCTCGGCTGTCGGCCATCAGCACACGGTCACCATCGCCGTCAAAGGCGATACCGAGGTCCGCCTGATGACTGACCACGGCACTGCAGAGCGTGGCAGCATGCGTGGAACCGCAATCGAGATTGATGTTGAGCCCGTCAGGCTGGTTGCCGATGACAACGACTTCCGCACCGAGCTCGTGGAACACCGATGGTGCCACATGATAGGTCGCGCCATGGGCGCAATCGAGCACGATCTTGAGGCCGCGCAGATCCATGGCGTTCGGGAACGAGCTCTTGCAGAACTCGATGTAACGGCCGGCGGCATCGTCTATGCGTCTGGCCTTGCCCAGTTGTGCGGAAGCGACGACATACATGGGCTTTTCCAGTTCAGCCTCGATCTCGATCTCGACTTCATCCGGCAGTTTGGTGCCTTCTGCCGAAAAGAACTTGATGCCGTTATCCTCGAACGGGTTATGCGATGCGGTAATGACGATGCCAATCTGGGCACGCAACGCGCGCGTCAGATACGCCACGGCCGGCGTCGGCATCGGTCCGGTCAGCATGACATCGACGCCTGCCGCCGCCAGACCGGCTTCCAGCGCAGCCTCGAGCATATAACCGGAAATGCGCGTATCCTTGCCGATCAACACACTGGGGCGCACTCCCTTGTGCTGATGTGACTCATGGTCGGCCAGCACCTTACCGGCCGCATAGCCGAGCCGCATGACAAACTCCGGCGTGATCGGCGCCTCGCCTACTCTGCCACGCACGCCATCGGTACCAAAATACTTTCTCGTCATGATGCATCCAACTCCGGTTCTCACAATATCGCCGCCGTCACCTTCAACGCGTCTACGGTTGCCTTGACGTCGTGCACGCGAACAATTCTAGCGCCTTTCATGACCGAAATGACCGAGGCTGCAAGACTGGCGTGCAGGCGCACGCTGACATCGCCGCCGGTGACCTGTCCAAGCACGGATTTGCGCGAGAGACCGACCAGCAACGGACGTCCCAAGCCTAACGTGACATCCAGCTGCCGGAGCAGTTCGAGGTTGTGGGCGGTCGTCTTGCCGAAACCGAAGCCGGGGTCCAGCACGACGCGTTCACGCGCGATGCCGGCCGCTTCCGCCATCGCCAGCCGCTCAGCCAGGAATGCATTCACTTCCTGCACGACGTCGTCATACCTGGGATCGAACTGCATGGTCTGAGGCAGCCCCTGCATGTGCATGAGACAGACACCGGCATTGCTCGCTGCAACGACATCCAGTGCACCCGGTTCCTGTAACGCGCGTATATCGTTGACGATATCGGCTCCGGCTGCGATTGCGGCACGCATGACCTCAGGCTTGTAGGTATCGATGGAGATCGGCACACCGGCCGTTTTCGACAATTGTTCGATGACAGGCAGCACACGCTCCAGCTCTTCTTCCTGACCGACCGGTGTTGCACCGGGGCGGGTCGATTCGCCGCCGATATCGAGAATGTCCGCCCCCTCACTCACCAATTGCAGGCCGTGCGCCACGGCCTTTTCGACCGTAGCGTACCTGCCCCCATCGGAAAACGAGTCCGGCGTGACATTGACGATGCCCATGACGCGGGGACTGGAAAGGTCCAGCTGATACCTGCCGCAGATAAAGTGATTGGAGGGTTGATGATTCGTGCTCATGATAAAAAAACGGGCCGCATCGTTCTCCTAGCCCATAGGCTTGTCGTGTTGTGGAAAACGGGTGCGGCCTTGCGGTCTTAAGTGACTGTTGTTTCGGCGACTCAGGTCTTGGCCGTCGGCTGCGGCTCGGGCGATGTCGGCTCCGCGCTCGGGCCGGCACCGGTGTCCGGCTTGGACTGTGACCCTGCCTGTGTCGGCTTGGGCGCGCGCGGCGGCCTGCCCTCCATGATATCGTTCACCTGATCGGCATCGATGGTTTCCCATTCCAGCAGCGCTGCCGCCATGGCCTCGACCTTGTCGCGATTCTCCTCCAGTAGCTTGCGCGCCAGCGCATACTGCTCATCGAGAATGCGGCGCACTTCGGCATCGACCATCTGCTGCGTCGCTTCGGACACGGTTCTCGAGGACATGCGGCCGAAGAAGGAGTCCTGATCGTTGTCAACGTAAACCATGGTGCCGAGCTTGTCGGACATGCCGTAGCGTGTCACCATGTCGCGCGCCATCTTGGTTGCGCGCTCGAAATCATTGGCTGCTCCGGTAGACATCTGATGCATGAACAGTTCCTCGGCGATGCGGCCGCCGAACAGAATGGAGATCTCTTCCAGCATCTTGTCGCGGTAATTGCTGATGCGGTCGAATTCCGGCAGCTGCCAGGTCAGACCTAGAGCCCAGCCACGCGGCATGATGGTGACCTTATGCACCGGGTCCGCCGTGGGCAGGAGCTTGGCCACCACGGCATGACCTGCCTCATGATAGGCCGTGTTGCGGCGCTCTTCCTCGCGCATGACCATGGAACGGCGCTCCGGTCCCATGAAAATCTTGTCCTTGGCATCCTCGAAATCCTGCATGCTGACCGTGCGCTTGTTGCGACGGGCGGCGAACAGGGCGGCCTCATTGACCAGATTGGCGAGATCGGCGCCCGAGAAGCCGGGCGTACCGCGCGCCAAGATATCGACCTTGACGTCCGGATCGATAGGCACTTTGCGCATGTGCACCATCAGGATCTGCTCGCGTCCGCGCACATCCGGCAACCCCACCATGACCTGGCGGTCGAAACGGCCGGGACGCAGTAGCGCCTTGTCCAGCACGTCGGCACGGTTGGTCGCCGCAATGACGATGACGCCGGAATTGGCCTCGAAGCCATCCATCTCGACCAGAAGCTGGTTCAGCGTCTGTTCACGCTCGTCATTGCCACCGCCCATACCGCCGCCGCGATGACGGCCGACTGCATCGATTTCATCGATGAAGATGATGCAAGGCGCGCTCTTCTTGGCCTGTTCGAACATATCGCGCACGCGCGCAGCGCCGACGCCGACGAACATTTCGACGAAATCGGAACCGGAAATGGTGAAGAACGGCACCTTGGCTTCGCCGGCAATGGCCTTGGCCAGCAGCGTCTTGCCGGTTCCCGGCGGGCCGACCATGAGGACACCGCGCGGAATACGGGCACCAAGTTTTTGGAACTTGCCGGGATCACGCAGGAATTCGACCAGTTCGGCCACCTGCTCCTTGGATTCGTCGCAACCGGCGACATCGGCAAAAGTCACATGGTTCGCGCTTTCGTCCAGCTGGCGCGCCCGGCTTTTGCCGAACGAGAACGCACCGCCCTTGCCGCCGCCCTGCATCTGCCGCATGAAAAATATCCAGACAGCGATCAGAAGCAGCATCGGGAACCAGGAAACGAAAATGCTCATGAGCAGGGACTGCTCCTCATCCGGCTTCACGTCGATGACGACGTTGTGCTTCAGCAGATCGGAGATCAGCCAGGGATCGGATGGCGCATAGGTAGTGAACTTGCGGCCGTCATTGGTTTCCCCGCGCAGTACGCGACCATCGATGACGACCTTGGAGATCTGTCCCTGCTTGACCTGGTCGATGAATTGCGAATAGACGACCTGCCCTTCCGGTGCAGTCTTGACACCGAACTGGTTGAAGACGGTCATCAGCACCATTGCGACGATAAGCCAGATGGCGATGTTCTTGACGATGTTGTTCAAAATCCCGATCCTTGATTAATGGGCGTTGCTGATTGAATTCTAACCCTATTTGCGACGAAAATCCCACCGTATTGCCATCGATGCGTATCCCGCCTAACCGGTACCACGCCGTCCTGTTCCGAGTAGATAGACCTCGCTGCTTCTGTCTCTCGACGCCTTGGGTTTTCTGACAGCGACCTTGGCAAAATTCTGCCGCATATTGCGGACGATCTCCTCAAAGCCGCCACCATTGAACACTTTGACCAGGAACTGGCCGCCGGGTTTCAGCCATTTGCAGCTGAAGTCGAGCGCCAGTTCCGTCAGATACATGGCGTTTGCCTGATCGACTTCGCTGATACCACTGATATTGGGTGCCATATCGGCGATTACAAGATCAACAGGCTTACCGTCCAGCGCAGCCTCCAGCTGGTCGAGCACTTCCTGCTCGCGAAAGTCACCCTGAATGAAGTGCACCCCGGCAACCGGCTTCATCTCCAGGAGATCGAGGGCAATCACCTTGCCCTGCCCCTTGAGCCGCTGTACGACAACCTGCGACCAGCTGCCCGGAGCCGATCCCAGGTCCACGACGGTCATGCCCGGCCTGATCAGTTTGTCGCGGTCATCGATCTCGATCAGCTTGTAGGCAGCGCGTGCCCGATAGCCGTCACGTTGCGCACGCCTGACATATTCGTCATTGACGTGCTCCTGCATCCAGCTTTTGCTCGTTTTCGACCTTTTCATCCGTGATATTTTCATGCGCCGGCTCACATATGCTAGAATGCCGGCCTTTTTGAATCAAAGAGATACCACCTTGAACTCCAAACAAATCGCTTACCTGCGTGGTCTGGCCCACCATCTCAACCCGGTCGTCAGCATAGGCAACAATGGGTTGACCGAACAGGTCCTGAAAGAGATCGAACTTGCGCTCAATGCGCATGAGCTGATCAAGGTCAAGGTCGCCGGCGATGACCGCGCACAGCGCATCCGCATCCTGCAGGAAATCTGCGAGCAATCGGGTGCGACCGCCGTACATCACATCGGCAAGCAGCTGGTGTTCTACCGCCGTTCGGAAAACGTCCGCATCACCCTGCCCAAATAGGCTTTAAGAATCAGCGGGACTTGAGCACCAGCACCAGCCCCAGCAGACTCTCTATCAGATAGGCGATGCTGGCCACACCATGCCAGGTTCTGAAACGGTCGGCGAAAATGCTCTGCATGACATCCGCGGGCCATGCCTGCGCCTTCAGACTGGCCAATAGCGGCTGTATGCCGAAATGGCCGGCCAGCACCAGCAGCAGCATCACGAGCACGATCCAAAAAAAGCCCTGACGCAAAGCGCCGGTACCGTAGCGGATAATGCGATGCAGCATCAGGTAGAAGGCAGCGCCGATACCGACATAGGCCACCAGCGTAAACATACGTCCGGCCAGCATGCCAGCCAGCTGCCGGTCCTCCAGCATGCTGAACAGCGTAGGCGCCGCCAGATAACCGATCGACCACAGCGCGCCGACCCACGCAGTGACGACCAGCAGTGCCAGTCTGTCCGACCAAGCGGCCATATCAGACGTACCTGACGTCGAGAATTTCGTAAGAACGCATGCCGCCGGGTGCCATGACCTCGGCGACGTCGCCGACGGACTTGCCGATCAGCGCGCGGGCAATGGGCGAACTGACGGAGATCTTGCCCGCCCTGATGTCGGCCTCATCCTCGCCGACGATCTGGTAGACACTGGTGCCACCATTATCGAGATCCTCTATTTCCACGGTTGCACCGAACACGCACCGTCCCTCGGCGTTCAGCGTCAGGGGATCGATGATCTGCGCATTGGCGAGTTTAGCCTCGATTTCAGCGATGCGCCCCTCGATGAAACTCTGGCGTTCTTTCGCAGCCTCGTATTCGGCATTCTCGGAAAGGTCACCCTGCGCACGCGCTTCCGCAATCGCCTGAATGACCTGCGGGCGCTCCACGCTGCGCAGACGCTGCAACTCTTCCTTGAGCAGTTCAGCGCCCCTGACCGTGATTGGAATCTGATTCATCTCTTTAAACTTAGCCTCACTCAATACATAAAACAAAAACCACACCTGGCGGACCAGGCGTGGTTCGATTCAAAGCCTATCTTATTACTTGTCGAGTTGCTGATGCAAGCTCTGCAGAGAGGCGACTTCCAGTTCCTGCATGTGTGCCATACCGATACAGGCGGCCTTGGCACCGGCCAGCGTGGTGTAATAGGTCACCTTGTGCTGCAGGGCGCTACGGCGAATCTCGTAGGAGTCGGCTACTGCACGTTTGTCTTCCGTGACATTGACGATGAAACTGATTTCACCGTTCTTGATCATGTCAACGATGTGCGGCCTGCCTTCTGCCACCTTGTTCACCGGCGTCACATCCAGCCCTGCGGCAGCCAGAGCCGACGCCGAGCCTTTGGTGGCAACCAGCTGGAAGCCGAGCTCGGACAACGCCCTCGCGATCTCCACCACCCGCTCGCGGTCCTCGCGCCGCACACTGACAAAGGCCTTGCCGCCCTTGGGCAGCTTGTCGCCCGAACCCAGCTGGGACTTGACGAAGGCTTCGGCGAAGGTGCGGCCGACTCCCATCACCTCGCCCGTGGACTTCATCTCCGGCCCCAGTATCGTGTCCACACCCGGGAACTTGATGAAGGGGAACACGGCTTCCTTGACGGAATAGTAGGAAGGCACCACCTCATGATGGACGCCCTGCGCCTTGAGGCTGGTGCCGGTCATGCAGCGGGCGGCGATCTTGGCCAGTTGCAGGCCGCAAGCCTTGGATACGAACGGCACGGTACGTGAGGCGCGCGGATTGACTTCCAGCACATACACGGTATCGCCCTGGATGGCGAACTGCACGTTCATCAGGCCGACCACGCCCAGTGTCTTGGCCATCTTCACCGTCTGGTTGCGCAATTCGTCCTGCAGTTCTGGACTCAGGCTGTACGGCGGCAGCGAGCATGCGGAGTCACCGGAATGCACACCTGCCTGCTCCACGTGTTCCATGATGCCGCCGATGATGACCTCCTCGCCGTCGCTCAAGGCATCGACATCGACTTCCTTGGCATCATTGAGGAATCGGTCGAGCAACACCGGCGATTCATTCGATACCTTCACCGCCTCGCGCATGTAGCGTTCCAGCTGCTCCTGCTCCTGCACGATCTCCATCGCGCGGCCGCCCAGCACATAGGACGGACGCACGACGAGCGGATAGCCGATCTCCTGCGCCAGCCGCAACGCCTCCTCAGGCGTGCGTGCGGTGCGGTTGGGCGGCTGCTTCAGGCCCAGACCCTCCAGCATCTGCTGGAAACGCTCACGGTCCTCGGCGCGGTCGATGGCATCCGGGCTGGTGCCGATGATGGGCACGCCCGCCTTTTCCAGATCGCGCGCCAGCTTGAGCGGCGTCTGACCGCCATATTGCACGATGACGCCCGTCGGCTTCTCGATGGCGACGATCTCCAGCACGTCTTCCAGCGTCACCGGCTCGAAGTACAAGCGGTCGGAGGTATCGTAATCGGTGGACACGGTCTCCGGATTACAGTTGACCATGATGGTCTCATAACCGTCCTCGCGCATGGCAAAGGCCGCGTGCACACAGCAATAATCGAACTCGATACCCTGACCGATGCGGTTCGGGCCGCCGCCCAGCACCATGATCTTCTTGCGGTCCGTCGGCTGCGCCTCGCATTCTTCCTCGTAGGTCGAATACAGGTAGGCGGTGTTGGTCGCGAACTCCGCGGCACAAGTATCGACGCGCTTGTAGACCGGGCGGACGTTCAATGCCTGGCGATAGGCGCGCACGGCATGCTGGTCGGTATTGAGCAGCTTGGCGAGGCGCCGGTCGGAGAAGCCACGGCGCTTCAACTGGAACAGCATGTCGCGGTCCAGGTCGGCCAGGTTGCGGCCAATCAGCGCCTGCTCACGCTTCACGATGTCCTCAATCTGTACTAGGAACCAGCGGTCTATCCTGGTCAGTTCATGTACTTCGTCCACTGTCAGGCCATGGCGGAACGCATCACCGACATACCAGATACGGTCCGGGCCGGGCTCGCTCAGTTCCTTCCGGATGCGATCGAGATCGTTGCTGACCTCATCCAGCCCATCGACGCCGACCTCCAGTCCGCGCAAGGCCTTCTGGAACGATTCCTGGAAGGTGCGTCCGATGGCCATGACCTCGCCCACCGACTTCATCTGCGTGGTCAGACGGGAGTCCGCCTGCGGGAATTTCTCGAAGGCGAAGCGCGGGATCTTGGTCACGACATAGTCGATCGAGGGCTCGAAGGAAGCCGGTGTCGCGCCGCCGGTAATCTCGTTGCGCAGCTCGTTCAGGGTGTAACCCACTGCCAGCTTGGCCGCCACCTTGGCAATCGGGAACCCGGTCGCCTTGGATGCCAGCGCGGAAGAACGCGACACGCGCGGGTTCATCTCGATGACGATCATGCGGCCATCCTTCGGATTGATGGCGAACTGCACGTTGGAACCGCCGGTGTCCACGCCGATCTCGCGCAGCACTGCCAGCGAGGCATCGCGCATGATCTGATATTCCTTGTCGGTCAGCGTCTGCGCCGGTGCCACGGTGATGGAATCGCCGGTATGCACACCCATCGGGTCCAGGTTCTCGATGGAACAGATGATGATGCAGTTGTCCTCGCGGTCACGCACCACCTCCATCTCGTATTCCTTCCAGCCGAGCAGGGACTCCTCGATCAACAGTTCCTTGGTCGGTGACGCCTCCAGCCCGCGTTCGCAGATGGCGAGAAACTCCTCGCGGTTGTAGGCGATGCCGCCGCCGCTACCACCCATCGTGAAGGACGGGCGAATGATGGCAGGGTAGCCGATCGTCGCCTGCACCTGCAGCGCCTCCTCGATACTGTGCGCGACCGCGGAACGTGCAGAGCCGAGGCCGATCTTGGTCATGGCGGCCTTGAATTTCTCCCGGTCCTCCGCCTTGTCGATCGCTTCCCTGCTGGCGCCGATCAGTTCGACGCCATATTTATCCAGAACACCGTGCCTGGCTAGATCGAGCGCGCAATTCAGCGCCGTCTGTCCGCCCATGGTCGGCAGCAGTGCATCAGGACGTTCCTTCTCGATGATCTTTTCCAGCATCTGCCAGGTGATCGGCTCGATATAGGTCGCATCGGCCATCTCCGGATCGGTCATGATGGTGGCCGGATTGGAGTTGACCAGGATGACGCGGTAGCCTTCCTCGCGCAGCGCCTTGCAAGCCTGGGCGCCGGAGTAGTCGAACTCACAGGCCTGGCCGATGACGATCGGACCGGCGCCGATGATCAGGATGCTTTCAATGTCTGTTCGTTTTGCCATGATATTTTCGCGATTCTTTAATGCTGATGCTGCTGCATGAGATCGATGAAGCGATCGAAGAGATAGCTCAGTTCGTGCGGTCCCGGGCTTGCTTCCGGATGCCCCTGGAAACTGAAGGCTGGCCTGTCGGTACGGGCGATCCCCTGCAGGCTGCCGTCGAACAGCGAGACATGCGTGGCGCGCACATTGCCCGGCAGCGTGTCCGGATCTATGGCAAAGCCGTGATTCTGGCTGGAAATGTAAACACGCCCAGTGTCCAGATCCTGCACCGGGTGATTGGCGCCGTGATGGCCGAACTTCATCTTCATGGTTCTGGCACCGCTGGCGAGTCCGAGCAGCTGATGGCCGAGACAAATGCCGAATACCGGGATTCCAGTCTCAACCAGCTTACGGATGGCCTGGATCGCATAGTCACAGGGTTCAGGATCGCCCGGACCGTTGGATAAAAAGATACCGTCCGGCTGCAGCGCCAGCGCGTCCTCGGCCGAGGCTTGCGCAGGCAGCACCGTCACCTTGCAGCCACGCTGCACCAGCATGCGCAGGATGTTGCGCTTCACGCCGTAGTCGTAGGCAACAACATGAAATCTGGAATCGGCAGCCTTTGCGTAGCCCGCACCAAGCGACCACTCGCCCTCATCAAAAACGTAGGGTTGAGGCGTACTCACCACCTTGGCGAGATCCATGCCGGCAAGTCCGGGGAAGCCTCTGGCCAACTCCAGCGCCTTCGCCTCGTCAACCTCGCCGGCCATGATGCAGCCGGCCTGCGCACCCTTTTCGCGCAATATGCGGGTGAGCTTGCGTGTATCGATATCGGCGATGCCGACAACATTGTTGGCCGCCAGATACTCGGAAAGCCCCTGCTCCGCACGCCAACTGCTGTAAGCCAGCGGCAAGTCGCGCACGATCAGGCCGCTGGCGTAAATCCTGCCGGACTCGACGTCCTCGCTGTTGACGCCGGTGTTGCCGATGTGCGGATAGGTCAGGGTGACAATCTGTTTGGTATAGGAAGGGTCGGTGAGAATTTCCTGGTAGCCGGTCATGGAAGTGTTGAAGACGACTTCGCCCACGGTATGACCCGCGGCTCCCATTGAAATGCCCTTAAACACTGTCCCGTCTGCGAGAACCAGGATCGCAGCTTGCGTGGCTGGCAGGGTTTGCGGCAATTCATAACTCCTTGTAAACATTTGACTTCCAGCCAGACAATCAAGCCGGGAAGCGGATATGCAAAGCGGGAGGAGCATGCACTCTTCCCGCCTTGAAATTTAGGTGAATTATAGCGGAAAGCCGGGCTCGCTTCAATGAAGATTCACGCTTCCGCCGAACCCGGGCTCATGCTTTCAGACCGAGCACATCCTGCATGTCATAGAGACCGGCTGCCTTGTCCGCCAGGAACCTGGCGGCCCGCAGCGCTCCCAGTGCGAAAGTGGCGCGGCTACTCGCCTTGTGCGTCAACTCGACACGCTCACCTATGCCAGCAAACAGCACCGTATGGTCACCAACGACATCGCCGCCGCGCACCGTGGCGAAGCCGATGGTTCTGGGATCGCGCTCGCCGGTCACGCCCTCGCGCCCGTACACCGCACACTCCTGCAGGTCACGCCCCAATGCGCTCGCCACCGCCTCACCCAGGCGCAGCGCGGTACCCGACGGCGCATCGACCTTGTGCCGGTGATGCGCCTCGATGATTTCCACATCATATCCCTCGGCCAGCACGCGCGCCGCGGCCTGCACGAGATTGATCAACAACGTGATACCGACGCTCATGTTGGGCGCGAAGACCACAGCGACCTTCTGCGCCACCTGCGCTATCCTTGCCTTTTGCTCCGCGCTGAAACCTGTAGTACCCAGCACCAGCTTCACCCCGTTCCGCTCGCACACGGCGAGATACTCCATACTGGCCTCCGGACGGGTGAAATCGATCAGCACATCGGCACCCTGCAGCACCGACTCCACATCCGCACTGATCTTCACGCCGGTAGCACGCCCGCACTGCTCGCCGGCATCATGTCCGATACGCTGGCTATCCGCGCGGTCAATGGCGCCATGCAACTGCAGCCCTTCCTCAGCGAGTACACCTTCGATCAGCGCCTGCCCCATGCGGCCGGTCGCACCGGCAATCACAACTTTCAACTTTTCCATTTCCCAACCTGTTCTGACAAATCCTGAAAACGCCCCACCCGCCTGAAAAGGCCTGGATGCTCGCCGATCAGAAACCGATCTTCTCCAGCATGCGCTCGAAGAAATCGGGCGACGTCTCCGGC
Source organism: Methylophilaceae bacterium (assembly GCA_036562645.1). Classification (GTDB taxonomy): domain Bacteria; phylum Pseudomonadota; class Gammaproteobacteria; order Burkholderiales; family Methylophilaceae; genus UBA6140. The sequence goes on from DATCJT010000055.1 coordinate 107,167, forward strand.
GGCAGGTCCGCATCCGGCGCATGGGACGGATTCGACACGTTGCCCGGATCGGCATCCCGCAACGGCAGATTGATCGTGCGCTCAAACCGCAGCATCATGGCCTCACCCGACGGCTCCGCGGCTGGAGCTGAGTCTGTCACAGCCGGTTCGACGGGCGCGATGACCGGCTCACGCACCATCGGTTCCATGCTGACCGCTTCGGATGACGGTGCTGGTTCCGGCATGACCGGCGCTTCTTGCGCCGCAGCGGTCTCTGTCTCCTGCGTTACTGGAGCCGAAGCAGAGTCGGTCATTGCCGGATCGGCAAGAAGCTCGACAGGCGCAGTGACCGGCTCACTTGCCATCGGCTCGATGCTGACCGTATCGGATGCCGGCGCAGGCTCCGGTACGACCGGCACTTCTTGCGCCGCGGCTGCCTCCATCTCCTGCGTTGCGGGTACTGCAGACTCTTCAGGCCTGGTTTCCTGTGCCTCCCCGGCATTTTGCGCTGCCGACGACAATGCAGCGGCCGCTGCTGCTGCCTCCCCTGCAGACTCTGCGACGGCGGCAGCCGCCTTTTCATCGGTCTTCCAGAACTTCAGCCTATCCATCAGGCTCTTTTCCTCTTTTCTGGGAGCCGCCTTGCTCAGCGATTCCGGCGTCGTTGCGGGTGTCGCCAAGTCCTGCCGCCCTTCGCCGACCGGGATGACATCTCCCCGCACGCGCACCAGCGCGTCGTTCTCGAACTCGAGAATGACGCGACGCTGCTCGATCACCTTGCCTTCATGCCGCATCTGATAGAAATAGTCCCAACGGTTGCTGTGGAAGCTGTCCTGTATCAGCGGCGTTCCCATGATGAAACGCACCTGCGACTTGGTCATGCCGGGGCGCAGTTGCAGCATCATCTTTGACGTCACGACATTACCCTGCTGGATATCCATCTGGTAGGGCTTCAGTGAAGGCAGGGCTGAACTGCACGAGGCACAAAACAGTGCGAGCAAAATGACGATGTGGCGCATTACCATGACTTTGGCAGTAAATGACGCTAATATACCATGACACTCAACTACCCTAAACAGCCGCGCGCAAGTGGCTGCCAATGACATGCGTGAACCTGATGATCTGAAGAATGCTGGCCTCAAGGCCACCCTCCCTCGCCTGAAGGTACTGAACCTGTTCGAGAACAGTGTTGAACGGCACCTGTCCGCCGAAGATGTCTACCGCATACTGCTGACCTCCGGTGAGGATGTCGGACTGGCTACCGTTTATCGCGTGCTGACGCAATTCGAACAGGCCGGCCTGCTGGTGCGCCATCATTTCGAAAGTGGTAAGGCGGTTTACGAACTGAACCGGGGCGGCCATCACGACCATATCGTGTGCCTGCAGTGCGGCCGCGTGGAGGAGTTTTTCGACGAGGAGATCGAAAAGCGTCAACGCGTAGCGGCCGAGTCACGCGGCTTCAAGATCCACGACCACTCGCTCTACATCTACGCCGACTGCACCAAGAGTCCTTGCCCGCACAAGACCTGAGGACCAGGACGTCACTCAGTAACCGAGCATCTCGCTGGCATGCTGGCGCGTGGTCGCCGTGATCTCGACGCCACCCAGCATGCGTGCCACCTCGTCGATGCGTTCGTCCCGACCGAGCACTTCGATGCGGCTCAGCGTCTGACCGTCCACGACGGACTTGCTGACGCGCAAATGCGCGGCACCCTGTGCTGCCACTTGCGGCAGATGCGTGATGACCAGCACCTGGCGCCGACGTCCCAGTTCCTTCAGCAGTTGGCCGACAATCTCGGCCACCCCGCCGCCGATACCGACATCCACCTCATCGAAAATCATGGTCGGTATGTCGCCCTGCTGCGCTGTGACAACGCGTATCGCCAGACTGATGCGTGACAGTTCGCCGCCAGATGCCACCTTGGACAGCGGCCTTGGCGCCACGCCGGCATGACCCGCCACGAGAAACTCGACCTGTTCCAGGCCGTTGGCGGAAGGCTCATGCGCCTCCAGCGCCACCGCGAAACTGCCGCCGGCAAGCGCGAGCGTCTGCATACGCTCCGTGATCTCGCGCCCCAGCCGCTCCGCCGCCTGCCGGCGGCCGGCGCTCAGTTTTCCGGCCAGTTCGTCATAGCGTATCCTGGCCTCGTCTTCCCTGCGCCGCAGCGCCTCATCGTCGCCTAGCCCTTCCAGCTCAGCCATGCGGCTCCTGGCGGTCTGCAGCAGGTCAGGCAGTTCCTCCGGTCGCACACGGTATTTCCGGCTCGCCGCATGAATCGCCTGCACGCGCTGCTCGATCTCGTGTAAGCGTTCCGGATCGAGCTCGTCCCGTTGCAGGTAGCGGTTGAGGAAACGGTCGCTTTCCTCGAGTTGCACGACGGCGGAATCCACCATGTCGAGCACCTCTTGCAGACCTGCATCATATTCGACCAGCCCCTGTAACCTGTGCTGAATCGCACTCAGCTGCGCGATAACCGCATATTCGGAATCGCTCAGCAGCGCACGGCAGGCCTCGCTGCCTTCGAGCAGACTGGCCGCATGCAGGAGACGATGATGTTCTGCCTGCAGCGTATCCCATTCTTCTGCGGCCAGTTCCAGCTGTTCCAGCTCTCGCACCTGATCGCGCAGTTGCGCAAGCTCATCCGCATGTGCCTGGGCATTCCGTTCCATCTCCAGTCGCTTTACGTGCAGTGCATGCCAGGCACGATAGCTTTGTGCGACCTCGACGGCCAGCTCCGTCAGACCGGCGTAACTGTCCAGCACCTGTCGTTGGTATTGTGGCTTGAGCAGCGAATGATGGGCGTGCTGGCTGTAGATATCGACCAGATGCTCGCCAATCTCGCGCAACTGCTGGATATTGGCCGGCATACCGTTGACGAACGCGCGCGAGCGGCCATCGGCGTAGATAATGCGCCGCAGCATCAGGACATTGTCCTCAGCCTGCAGTTCGTATTCGCGCAGCAGTTCCTGCAATGGTTCCCTGCCGGAAATGTCGAAGCTGGCGACGATTTCAGCGCGCTCGCAGCCGTTGCGCGTAACGCCGCCCTCGCTTCTCGCGCCCAGGGTGAGCGACAGCGCGTCGATCAGAATCGACTTGCCCGCCCCGGTCTCTCCGGTAAGCACGGTAAAGCCGGGGGAAAACTCGAGGTCCAGCCTGTCGACGATGACGAAATCACGAATGGTAAGCGCCTGCAGCATATTCCCTGATGCCCTAACCCCAGTTCAGCTTTTCGCGCAGCATAGCGAAATGACTGTGGCCGCGCGGATGCAGCAATGTGATGGCCTCCTGCGCACGACGAATGACCATCCTGTCGCCCTCCTGCAACGCCGAGTGCAGCTGACCGTCGAAATGCACGCAGGCATCCTCGGCACGCACCAGCGTGACCTCGATGCAGCTGTCGCCATGGATGGCGATCGGCCGGTTACTGAGCGTATGCGGGCAGATCGGCACCAGCGCGATGGCATCCAGTCCCGGATGCAGTATGGGTCCGCCGGCAGACAGCGAGTAGGCCGTCGTGCCGGTCGGTGTCGCAATGATCAGCCCGTCCGAACGCTGCGTATGGACGAACTGGCCATTGATATGCACTTCCAGTTCGATCAGTTTCGCCGCGCCGTTCTTGTTGATGACCACGTCGTTCAGGGCATGGCCCTGCGTGACCAGTCGGCCTTCTCGCTGCAACTCACCATGCAGCAGCATGCGCTCGTCCCGGTCGTATTCACCGGCCAGTATGCTAGCGATACCTTCCAGCATGTTTTCCGCCTCGAGATCGGTCAGGAAACCGAAACGGCCACGGTTGACGCCGACCAGGGGAACACGGTGGCGCACGAAGGCGCGTGCCGCCGTCAGCATGGTGCCGTCCCCGCCTACGACGACGGCAAGATCGACCTGACTGCCGATCCGTTCGAGCGCCGCGACCGGATAGCCGGTCAGCCGCGACTGTTGCGCCGTGCCTTCCTCAATGACGACACTGTAATTCCGTTCGGTCAGAAATCTGGCGAGCGCGCTGACATGCTCGCCGGTTTCGGCGTTCATGAATTTGCCGACCAGGGCAATGTTCTTGAATGCGGATTTCATGGCTGGCATTAAATCACAAGATGCGAAGCCATCATAGCGAGCGGCTGCGAGAGCGTCCCATGGAGCACAAGCCGTGCACATCGCGGCGTCTTGCGGTCTCAACGATAGTAACCGATAATCAGGGATAGCCTGCGTCTTCGCCAGGCAAGTCTTGTAAGGTGCCGAGGGCGCTATCCGTATGCTGGACAAACGTGCACAAATTCTTCTGAAAACCCTGGTTGAACATTACATCAGTGATGGCCAACCGGTCGGTTCGCGCACGCTATCGAAGTGCTCGGGTCTGGATCTGAGCCCTGCCACGATCCGCAATGTCATGTCCGACCTCGAGGAAATGGGCTTCATCACCAGCCCCCATACTTCGGCCGGCCGTATCCCCACCCAGCGCGGCTACCGTTTCTTCGTCGATAGTCTGCTGACCATTCAGCCGCTGGAAAGCAAGGAAGTCAAGCGGCTGGCGTCGGAACTGTCTTCGCCGGACCCGCAGGAGCTGATCAACGTCACGGCCAACATGCTGTCCAACCTGACCCGCTTCGCAGGTCTGGTCATGATCCCCAAGCGCGAAAGCGTGGCTTTCTGTCATATCGAATTCCTGCCGCTGTCTGAACGGCGCATTCTGGTCATCATCGTCACCACGGACGGTAACGTGCAGAACCGCATCATCATGGCAGAACGGCCGTACAGCGCATCCGAGCTGTCGCAGGCCAGCAACTTCTTCAATCAGCACTACACCGGCATGACCCTGACCGAGGTGCAGTCCAGGCTGCATGAAGAACTCAAGCAGATGCAGTCCGACATGACACGCCTGATGACAGCCGCAATGGAGGCCAGCAGCAAGTCACTGGAGGACAACAAGAATGCCGTGGTGATCTCGGGCGAGCACAATCTGCTGCATGTGGAGGACCTGTCTGCCAATGTCAGCTCGCTGCGCAAGCTGTTCGAGGTTTTCGAGCGGCGCACCCAGCTCATGCAGCTGATGGACAACAGTCAGCGTGCCGATGGCATCCAGATTTTCATCGGTGGCGAATCCGGCTATCTTCCGCTGGACGAATGCAGCATGGTCACCGCCCCCTACGAGGCGAAGGGCAAGGTCATCGGCACGCTGGGCGTCATCGGCCCGACACGCATGGCCTATGAACGCGTCATCCCCATCGTCGATGTCACGGCGAAACTGCTTTCCAACGCGCTGTCCAACAATTAGGCAGCCATGACCTATTATTTCAGCGAACCTCACCGGCAGCACGGCACGACCGCGCGCGTAGGCATTCTGCTGGTGAATCTGGGCACGCCCGAAGCACCCACGCCCAAGGCCCTGCGCCCCTATCTCGGACAGTTCCTCAGTGACCGGCGCGTGGTGGAGATTCCTCGCGTCATCTGGTGGCCCATTCTGCATGGCATCATCCTCCGTTTCCGACCGAGAAAATCCGCAGAGAAATATGCGCAGGTATGGACCGACGAAGGCTCGCCCCTCGCCGTGCATACCCGCAAACAGGCGAAACTACTGCAGGGATATCTGGGGGTGCGTATCAACAGCCCATTCACGGTGGAATACGCCTTCCGTTACGGCAACCCATCGATCGCCTCGGCCTTCGCTAGGCTGAAGGCCGCCAACTGCGACCGCATCCTGGTTCTGCCGCTCTATCCGCAATATGCGGCTAGTTGCGCCGGTTCTGCCATGGACGAAGTCTGGCGCACGCTGCTACGCACCCGCAATGTCCCGGCGATTCGTACCGTGCGTCATTATCACGACCACCCAGCCTATATCGCCGCACTGGCGGAAAGCGTCCGTCAGCATTGGACCGTGAACGGCGAACCGGAGATGCTGGTCATGAGCTTTCACGGCGTGCCACGCTATACGCTGGACAAGGGCGATCCGTACTTCTGCGAATGCATGAAAACCGGACGGCTGCTGGCAGAGGCACTGCAGCTCGACCAATCAAGGTACATGGTCTGCTTCCAGTCGCGTTTCGGCAGAACCGAATGGCTGCAGCCTTACTTGGCGTCCACATTGCAGAACCTCGGCAAACGCCGGCTCGGACGCATCGACGTCATTTGCCCCGGATTCTCCAGCGACTGCTTGGAAACGCTGGAAGAAGTCGCGATGGAAGGCAAGGCCATCTTTCAGCAGGCGGGCGGCGGCGAGTACCATTACATTGCCGCGCTGAATGAACGCGACAGCTGGATTCACGCTCTCACGGACATCGCCCTGGAGAACCTGCAAGGCTGGGTCAGCAGCGACTGGAACCCGGCCAGGGCGCTGGACCAAGGCGAGCAATCAAGCCTGCGCGCGCAGGAAATGGGTGCCCGCCAATAGGCGTTTGCTATACTTTCGCCTTTGATACACCAACCACCATCAACGAAACACTGGACTGAATCGAATGATCATCATCACCGGCGGCGCCGGCATGATAGGCAGCATGATCGCTTGGCACCTCAACCAGATGCTGGGGCGTGACGACATCATCATCGTTGACCGCCTGCATCACCCGGAGCAATGGCAGAATCTGGTTCACCGGCGCTACTGCCAGTATCTGGACAAGGACGAACTGCTGCCCTGGCTGGAAGGAAAAGGCGGTATTGAAGCCGTCATCCACATGGGCGCCATCAGCGCCACGACAGAACGGGACTTCAACAAGCTGGTCGCCGACAACATCCGCTATTCACAGGCATTATGGGACTGGTGCGCCCGGAACGGCGTACGCTTCCTGTATGCGAGTTCGGCCGCCACCTACGGCAACGGCGAGCACGGTTATGCCGACGATGAAAGCCGTACCGATATCTACCGGCCGCTGAACGGCTACGGCTATTCCAAGCAGTTCTTCGACCAGTGGGCCCTGCGTCAGGTCAGGGAGGGCAAGCCGTTTCCGCCCCAATGGTGCGGCTTCAAGTTCTTCAATGTCTACGGCCCCAACGAATACCACAAAGGTCGCATGGCCAGTGTCGCCTTCCACAGCTACAACCAGTTCCGCGAGCACGGCACGGTCAAGCTGTTCAAGAGCCACCTGCCAGAATACGAGGACGGCATGCAGCTGCGCGATTTCGTCTACGTCAAGGATGCTGCAGCGGTGGTCTGTCACTTCCTGCAGAATGCCCGGCACTCCGGCATCTACAATGTCGGCACGGGCAAGGCACGCAGTTTCAAGGATCTGGCAACGGCCGTGATGACCAGCATGGGCAACACACCGCACATCACCTACATCGACATGCCGGAAGACCTGCAGGGAAAATACCAGTATTTCACCGAGGCCACGATGGACAAGGTGCGCGCCACCGGCTATAGCCAGCCCTTTCATACGCTGGAGGAAGGCGTGCGTGACTACGTGCAGAATTATCTGATGCAGGCCGACCCCTATGCCTAACGAAGGAACCCGGAACTTGAACCATATCGAAAGTCTGAGCGCTGCGCTGGCAGAACACCAGCAGGTCATGCAGAAGCTTACCGAACTGCTGCCGCAGATCAGCGCCGTAGCGGATGCGATGCGCGCCTGCATCGCACGCGGCGGCAAGATACTGCTGATGGGCAACGGCGGCAGTGCCGCCGACAGCCAGCATATCGCGGCGGAAATCGTCGGCCGCTTCAAGAAGGAACGCCGCGGCCTGCCCGCCATCGCACTGACCACCGACACATCCATCCTGACCTCGGTCGGCAACGACTACGGTTATGAGCATATCTTCTCTCGCCAGATCGAGGCTCTCTGTACCCCGCAGGATCTGGTCATCGGTATCACGACCTCCGGCAACAGTCCCAACGTCGTGCGCGCCATCGAGATGGCGAAGCAAATCGGCGCCGTCACCGTCGGCATGACCGGCGGAACTGGCGGCAAGCTCGCCACACTGTGCGACTACAATCTCATCATGCCGTCTGCCGATACGCCGCGCATCCAGGAAGCGCACATCTTCATCGGCCACAGCCTGTGCAACCTGCTCGAAGCCGACTGATGCGCGAAGAACTGATAGAAGCCGTCAAACATCGTTTCGCCGCCGGAGATCGCACCGCGCTGGTCATCGGCGATCTCATGCTGGACCGCTACCTGATCGGAGACGTCGAGCGCATTTCACCCGAGGCGCCAGTCCCCGTCGTGCTGCTGCAGCATGAAAACGAACGCGCCGGCGGCGCAGCCAATGTCGC
>DATCJT010000059.1:0-1688 GCA_036562645.1 Methylophilaceae bacterium
GAGGCCGTGGTCGACCAGGCCACGGCGGCCCAGACTATCCAGGAACTGGAGGCCGAGATCATCATCCTCGAAGGCTTGGAGGAGCAGGCCCGCCAGGTGGTGCATTCCGGTCAGGATCGCAAGTGGGACGAGCTCTCCCGCCTGCTGCAAGACACGCCGGAGATGCACGACGCCGATGGGCGCCAGCGCAAACTCATCATCTTCACCGAGCATCGAGATACTCTGAACTACCTGGCGGTGAAGATCCGCGGCCTCATCGGCAGCGAAGAAGCCGTGGTGATGATCCACGGTGGGGTCAAGCGCGAAGAGCGCCGCAAGGTGCAGGAGCTGTTCCGCAACGACCCCACGGTGCGCGTGCTCATCGCCACCGATGCGGCAGGCGAAGGCGTAAACCTGCAAAACGCCAACCTGATGGTCAATTACGACCTGCCTTGGAACCCCAACCGCCTGGAGCAGCGCTTTGGCCGCATCCACCGCATCGGCCAGACCGAGGTCTGCCACCTGTGGAACATGGTGGCCGCCGAAACCCGCGAGGGCGACGTCTTCCAGCGCTTGTTCGAGAAGCTGGAGGTGGAGCGCCAGGCCCTGGGCGGCCGCGTGTTCGACATCCTGGGCGAGGTCTTCGAGGACAAGCCCCTCAAGGACCTGCTGATCGAGGCCATCCGCTACGGCTCGGATCCTGAAGTCCGTGCCCGCCTGCTCAAGAAGGTGGAAGGCGCGCTGGACACCCAGCACCTTGAAAACATCATCAAACGCAATGCGCTGTGCGAAGAGGTGATGGACGAGAAGCGCCTGTTCGCGGTGAAGGAGGAAATGGAAAAGGCCGAGGCCCGCAAGCTGCAGCCCTTCTTCATCCGCGCCTTCTTCAACCAGGCTTTCCAGCAATTGGGCGGCGAGCTGCGCCCGCGTGAGCCTGGGCGCTACGAAATCACCCACGTCCCGGCCATCATCCGCGAGCGCGACCGGCAAATCACCGGCCGCGACCGCCGCAATGCCGACCCGGTGCTGCGCCGTTACGAGCGCGTCTGCTTCGAGAAGCAGTACGTGCGGCTGACCGACCGTGTCGGCGCCCCGATGGCCAGCCTCATCCATCCCGGTCACCCCTTGATGCAGGCGGTCACCGACCTTGTGCTGGAAGCTCACCGCAACAAGCTCAAGCAAGGGGCGGTATTGGTGGACCCGAGTGATATGGGCGTCACCCCGAAGGTGATGTTTATCGTTGATCATGCCGTCAAAGAAGGGGCAGACCCCGCGCGCATCGTCTCGCGTCGCATGCAGTTCGTCGAGATCGACCCGCAGGGACACGCCATCAACGCCGGCTGGGCGCCCCACCTGGACCTGGAGCCCATTGCGCCTGCCGACCTCAAGTTGATCGAAGACGTGCTGGCCGCCCCGTGGATCGCCAAAGACCTGGAGCAACAGGCCTTGGCCCATGCCTCCAGCGAGCTGGTGCCCGAACACTTCGATGAAGTTCGCACCCGCCGCGAGCAGGCGGTGGACAAAACCATGGCCGCCGTGCATGAGCGTCTGGTCAAGGAAATCAACTTCTGGTCCGACCGTTACATCAAGCTGCAAGACGACCTGGCTGCCGGCAAGGATGTGCGCCTGACGCTGGAGAACGTGCGCCGCACCATCGACGACCTGACCGCACGCCGCGAATCGCGCGAGAAGGAGCTGCTGGCCATGCG
>DATCJT010000060.1:0-1577 GCA_036562645.1 Methylophilaceae bacterium
GGGTCTACGCGGGAGCGTGCGGCGTAGACAATTCTGGAAATAATGGGCAGCCATCACGAATCCGCACAGGAGCGGAGAAATGGCGCAAACAAGGCTGGGTTCGTTTGTCGAGGCATGGGCCAACATCGCTGTTGGGTTCGGCATCAACTTCATGGCAAACCTGATTGTCCTGCCGTGGTTCGGCTTCAACGCGACGGCGGGCGATGCGTTCGGCATCGGATTGGTGTTCACTGCGATCTCGCTGGTCCGCAGCTATGTCATCCGCCGCTGGTTCAACGGGATGAAGTTCGGCAATGCGGAGGCTTCGCGATGAGCAGCTTGTTTCCTGATGACTCGGACGCCCGCAAGACGTACCCGGTCTATTCCGGCCTGCTGGCGTACTTCCCTGCTGCGCTGGCGGCAATCGCCCATCACAGCTACGTCAACAACGCAAAGCACAATCCCGGAGAGCCGCTTCACTGGAACCGCGCAAAGTCCACCGACGAGGCGGATGCGCTGCTACGGCACCTGATGGAAGGCGACTACGTGGGCATGGCATGGCGGGCGCTTGCCCTGCTCCAGAAGCACCTGGAGGCTGAGGGCGCGCCGCTGGCTCCGGGCGCGGTGGCACCTGCGCACACCGTCGAGTTCGAGGCTGATCCGGTCCTGCAAGCGCTGATCGAGCGCGCGGACGAGGACGCGCCGGTGGAACACCTGAAGGCCGGTGAGGCGCACGAGCACGACCGCTACGCCTATGAGCGGGCGACTGCGGCTCAGCGCGACACGGGGGATTGAGCGCGTGCGCATCCTGATACTCGATTTGGAAACCAAGCCCGCCATCGTCTATTCGTGGGGGATGTTCAATCAGTCGTTCAGTCCATCGCAGGTCATCGACTGGGGTGGCGTCCTGTGCTTTGCCGCCAAGTGGCACGGCGAGGAAGAAACGAAGTTCTGGGCCGAATGGAAGGGCCGCGAGCGCATGGTCAAGGCAGCTCACCGGCTGCTGGATCAGGCGGACGCCGTGGTGGGCTGGAATAGCGCGCGATTCGACACCCGGTGGCTCCACGCCGAGTTCGTGCGCATGGGCCTGTCCCGCCCGAGCCCCTACGTCAACGTTGACCTGATGCGGATTCAGAAGCGCGACACGTTCATGCTGTCGAACAAGCTGGAGTCCCGCCGCCTGTGGCTGGGCAAGGAGGGCAAGCTGGACACGGGCGGGTTCGGCCTGTGGAGGGCGGTGCTGGCAGGTGACCGCGAGGCGCGCCGGAAAATGGAGGAATACAACCGGCAGGATGTGGAGATTACTGCCGAGGAGTTCGACCGGATGCGGTCTGGCGGCTGGATTCGCGGCCTGCCCAACTTCGCAATTGACGGAGGCCACGTCTGCCCGTCATGCGGCAGCGACCGGCTCCAGTCGCGCGGGTTCCAGTACACAAAGACGCGGCGGTATCGCCGGTACCAGTGCCGCGATTGCAGCTCGTGGAGTCAGGCGGTGCATTGCGAACCAGGATCTGCTAGCGTGAAGGCGGTGGTATGAGCGACCTGTATTCCACTGATCCGCCCCACCCCTGCGAACGCCTCGCCAGGATTGAGGGGGA
>DATCJT010000062.1:0-69333 GCA_036562645.1 Methylophilaceae bacterium
GCACCCAAGTCTGACAGCCAGGATCACCTGGCTGTCAGCACAGGTTTTTTGATCAAATTCCTCTCTCCATAGGGATTTGATACAAGGGTCCCCTCGCGATGATTCGCGAGGGGTTTTTTTATGGTTTGACGGAATCTGAGAAGGGGTTAGGACGCGCCCTGTCATTCGACGGTCACACTCTTCGCCAAATTGCGCGGCTTGTCCACATCCGTACCCTTGAGCAGGGCAGCATGATAAGCCAGCAGCTGTACCGGGATGGTATGCAGAATGGGGGAGAGCACGCCTACATGGCGCGGCGTGCGAATCACATGCACCCCCTCGCTGGCAGAGAAATTGCTGTCCGCATCGGCAAATACGAATAGCTCACCACCGCGTGCAGCCACTTCCTGCATGTTCGACTTTACCTTCTCCAGCAATGCATCATTGGGCGCGATGACGACGACCGGCATGTTGCTGTCAACCAGTGCCAATGGCCCGTGCTTGAGTTCTCCTGCCGGGTAGGCCTCGGCATGGATATAGGAGATTTCCTTGAGCTTGAGCGCGCCTTCCAGTGCTATCGGATAATGTACGCCGCGACCAAGGAAAAGGGCATGCTCCTTGTTGGCAAACAGCTTGGCCCATTCCCGGATCTGCGGCTCGAGATTGAGCGCATACTGTACGCTGCCCGGAAGATGCCGCAATGCATCGAGATAGGCGGTTTCCTGGTCGGCAGTCAGACGGCCGCGCTGCTTTGCCAATGTCACCGCCAGCATAAACAGGGCGACCAGCTGTGTCGTGAAGGCCTTGGTCGAAGCCACGCCAATCTCGGCGCCGGCACGCGTGTAGAAAATCAGTCGCGAAGCGCGCGGAATGGCACTTTCCTGCACATTGCATACGGCCAGCGTCAGTTCCTGCCCCAGCGCTTTCGCATGCTTCAACGCCTCCATCGTATCCAGCGTCTCACCGGACTGCGATATCGTGACTATCAGCTGGCGCGGATTCGGCACGGATGTGCGGTAGCGGTATTCGCTCGAAATCTCGACCGTAGTCGGTAGCTGGGCGATGCTTTCCAGCCAGTAGCGCGCAGTCAGGCCCGCATAGTAACTGGTGCCGGCCGCCAGTATCAGGACGCTGTCCACCTGAGCGAAGACATCTTCCGCCCCTTGGCCGAATAGTGCCGGACTGAAGCTGGCGTCGTCGATCAGCGCCTCGATGGTATCGGTCAATGCCCGCGGCTGTTCATGTATCTCCTTCTGCATGAAATGCGAATAGGGGCCGAGCTCCATGGAAGACAGGGACACGTCGCTAAGATGTATCCTACGCTCTGCCAGATGGCCATCCGCATCGTAGATGTCTACCGCATGCGGCGTGATCATCGCGACGTCGCCGTCTTCGAGATATATGACCTTGCGCGTTACGGACAGCACGGCCGAGACGTCGGATGCAATGAAATTCTCGTTCTCGCCGAGGCCGATCAACAACGGGCACCCCTGTCTGGCACATACCATGGTATCCGGAGAATTCATGGCGACCACACTGATGGCATACGCGCCGATCAGCTCACGCACTGCGAGCTGAACGGCCTGCAGTAAGGTATTGCCCTGTGTTACATAGTGATGGATCAAGTGCGCAATGACTTCGGTGTCCGTCTGCGATTCGAATTCATAGCCCAGCTCCTGCAGACGTTTTCTTTGCTCATCGTGGTTCTCGATGATGCCGTTATGGACCAGAGCCAGTTCTCCGCACGACACATGCGGATGCGCATTGGATTCTGTCACTCCACCGTGCGTAGCCCAGCGCGTATGGCCGATGCCGATGCTGCCGCTCAGGCCTTCGGCATTCGCCTTTTCCTGCATTCCGGCGACACGTCCCACGGTACGCACACGGCGAATTCCGTCATTTCCCAGTACCGCCACACCGGCAGAGTCATAACCGCGATATTCCAGCCGTGTCAGCCCCTCAATCAATATCGGCACGATATCGCGTCGACCGACTGCTCCAACAATCCCGCACATACATCCATATCCTTATTTGTTTTTTACCGGCCGTTTCCAGCCGCTGACCGTAATCTGTCTGCTACGCGACAGCGTCAGTTCTCCTGCCGGCGCATCCCTGCTGATGGTGGAACCTGCACCTATGGTCGCCCCCGCACCTACCGTCACCGGTGCGATGAGCTGCGTGTCCGAACCGATGAAGGCATGGTCCTCGATCACGGTACGGTGCTTGTTGGCTCCATCGTAGTTGCAAGTGATCGTACCGGCGCCGATATTGACCTGCTTGCCCACGGTTGCATCGCCGACATAGCTCAGGTGATTGATTTTGCTGCCGGTATCGATCACGGCATTCTTCAGTTCCACGAAATTGCCGATATGCGTATCATCCGCCAGCGCAGTGCCCGGCCGCAGGCGGGCGTAGGGGCCGACACGGCAATGCGCAGCGATGCTGGACTGCTCGATGTGTGTAAACGGAGCAATCGCCGTACCGGCACCGATGACGCTGTCGCGGATCACGCTGTAGGCGCCGACCTTGACTCCGTCACCCAAAACGACCTTACCCTCGAAGATACAGCCCACATCGATCTCGACATCGCTGCCTGCTTCCAGCTCGCCGCGTATGTCGATTCTGAATGGATCGCGCAGTGTGACGCCTGCGCGCATGAGTTCCGATGCCTTTCGCATCTGATAGACCCGTTCCAGACCCGCGAGATCCTGCTTGGAGTTGACGCCTTCGACCGAGGATTCATCCTGCACCGTCTCACCATGCACCGTCAGGCCCTCGGCGACAGCCATCGCCACGATATCGGTGAGATAGTATTCACCCTGGGCATTGTCGTTGTTCAGTTTCAGCAGCCATTGCTGCAGCTTGTCGTTATCGACCGCCATGATGCCGGTATTCACCTCATCGATGCGCAGCTGTTCCGGGGTCGCATCGCGGTGTTCAACTATCGCAACGATGTTCCCCCGATCGCCACGCACGATGCGGCCATAGCCGGTTGGGTCGTTCTTTTTGACCGTGAGCAGCCCCAGCTGCCGGGTCCCGGCCAGCAGCTGACGGCAGAACTCCGCCTGCAACAACGGCACATCACCCAGCAATATCAGCGTTTTTGCACCCGGTTCCAGATACGGCGCAGCCTGCTGCACCGCGTGGCCGGTACCGAGCTGCTCCCTCTGTTCCACCCAGACGATGTCCTCATCCTGTATGGCCTGTCGCACGGCATCTCCGCCATAGCCGTAGATGACGATGATGCGGCTGGGCGCGAGTTGCCGCGCGCTGTCGATGACATGCCGCAACAGGGATTTACCGGCCAGTGTGTGCAAAACCTTGGGCAGGGATGAGCGCATGCGCGTACCCTTGCCAGCGGCAAGGATGACGACATTGAGTGGGGGAGGCGTCATGAACTGATTTCTTCAGGTTACAGCGAACGTTATTGCAGAAGTATAAAACAAAAAGGCAGCCTCTCGGCTGCCTCGAATGCTTCTCGTGCAAAGGATCTCTTAATGCTTTCTCTTGCGCAACTTCTGAATGGCGGCGATTTGTGCCGCCATCGCAGCGAACTCGCTTTCCGCCTTGGCGAAATCGATATCGCTCTTGGCATTGCGCATCGCCTCTTCCGCTGCCGCCTTTGCTGCAATAGCCTTGGCTTCGTCCAGGTCGTGGCCGCGGATGGCGGTATCCGCCAGCACCGTCACCACGCCCGGCTGCACCTCAAGCAGACCGCCCGATACGAAGATCAGCGTCTCTTCCGCTTCGCCGGCCACCTTGACACGCAGCGCACCGGGCTTGATGGTCGTAACTAGCGGCGCGTGACGCGGGTAGATGCCGATTTCGCCCTGACTTGCCGGTGCGGCCACGAATTCTGCTTCACCGGAGAAGATGGCCTCTTCGGCACTCACCACGTCCACATGTATTGTCGTTGCCATAATGCTTTCCGTTTCAGCGCTTAGCTAAGAGTCTTGGCCTTCTCGACGGCTTCTTCAATGCCGCCGACCATGTAGAACGCCTGCTCCGGCAGATGGTCGTATTCGCCTTCGACGATGGCCTTGAAGCCCTTGATGGTCTCCTTGAGCGGGACGTACTTGCCCGGCGAACCGGTGAACACTTCGGCAACGTGGAAAGGCTGCGACAGGAAGCGCTGGATCTTGCGCGCGCGCGCCACGGTCAGCTTGTCTTCCGGCGACAGTTCGTCCATACCCAGAATCGCGATGATGTCACGCAGTTCTTTGTAGCGTTGCAGCGTAGACTGCACGGCACGGGCAACCTGATAGTGCTCCTCGCCGACGATCTGCGGATCCAGCTGACGCGAGGTGGAATCCAGCGGGTCGACAGCCGGATAGATACCCAGTGCAGCGATGTCGCGGCTCAACACCACGGTGGAATCCAAGTGTTGGAAGGTCGTGGCAGGGGACGGGTCGGTCAGGTCGTCGGCAGGCACGTACACGGCCTGGATGGAAGTAATGGAACCGACCTTGGTGGAGGTGATGCGTTCCTGCAGGCGACCCATTTCCTCGGCCAGCGTCGGCTGGTAACCCACGGCGGACGGCATGCGGCCCAGCAGTGCGGACACTTCGGTACCGGCCAGCGTGTAACGGTAGATATTGTCCACGAAGAACAGGATGTCACGGCCTTCGTCACGGAAACGCTCGGCCATGGTGAGGCCGGTCAGCGCCACGCGCAGACGGTTGCCCGGCGGCTCGTTCATTTGGCCGAAAACCATCGCTACCTTGTCCAGCACGTTCGAGTCCTTCATTTCATGGTAGAAGTCGTTACCTTCACGGGTACGCTCGCCCACGCCGGCGAACACGGACAGACCAGAGTGCTGCTTGGCGATGTTGTTGATGAGTTCCATCATGTTCACGGTCTTGCCCACACCGGCACCGCCGAACAGGCCGACCTTACCGCCCTTGGCGAACGGGCAGATGAGGTCGATCACCTTGATGCCGGTTTCCAGCAGTTCCACGGACGGCGACAGATCATCGAACTTGGGCGCCTTCTGGTGAATGGAACGGCGCTCATCGGTCTCGATCGGACCAGCTTCGTCGATGGGACGGCCCAGTACGTCCATGATACGGCCCAGCGTGCCGTGGCCGACCGGTACGGTGATGGGGCCGCCGGTGTTCTTGACCTTCATGCCACGGGACAGGCCGTCGGTGGAGCCCAGAGCAATGGTACGGACCACGCCGTCACCCAGTTGCTGCTGCACTTCCAGCGTCAGACCGGACTCGACGGTACCGCTTTCCTCGTCGAGCAGCAACGCGTCATACACCTTGGGCATCTGATCGCGCGGGAATTCGACGTCTACCACGGCGCCGATACATTGAACTACTTTACCTTGACTCATCTTGGTTTCCTCAATCAATACTTAGCTTATAAGGTTCAGACGCCCAGCCTAGACAGCAGCTGCGCCGCCCACGATTTCCGAAATTTCCTTGGTGATGGCGGCCTGACGCGCCTTGTTATATACCAGCTTGAGCTCGTCAATGACGTTCTTGGCATTGTCGGATGCCGCCTTCATCGCCACCATGCGCGCGCTCTGCTCGGAGGCCATGTTTTCCGCCACCGCGTGATAGACGAGCGACTCGATATAACGCGTCATGAGCTCGTTGACCACGCTCACCGGCTCCGGCTCGTAGATGTAGTCCCAGTGGCCCTCGGGGGTGCCCAAACGTTCGCCGGACAACGGCAACAACTGCTCGCACACAGGCTCCTGCTTCATCGTATTGATGAACCTGGTGTAGCAGATGTGGAGCTGATCGATTTCACCATTGATGTAGGCATCCAGCATCACCTTGATGGCACCGATCAGCTTTTCCATGTGCGGCGTATCGCCCAAACCGACAGCATGCGCCTGTATTCTGGCGCCGATACGGTTCATGAAACCGAACCCCTTGTTGCCGATCGCGGTGACCGACACCCCCTTGCCTTCGCCTTCCCATTCCTTCATGTGGTTGATCGCGAGACGCAGCACGTTGGTATTGAGACCGCCGCACAGACCCTTGTCGGAAGTCACGACAATGATGCCGACATTCCTGACCTGCTCGCGCTTGATGAGGAATGGATGCTTGTACTCGGGGCGGGCGTAGGAAAAGTGCGCAGCCACGTTGCGGATCTTTTCGGCATAGGGACGGGCGGCACGCATCCGGTCCTGCGCCTTGCGCATCTTGGACGCGGCCACCATTTCCATTGCCTTGGTGATCTTGCGCGTGTTTTCCACGCTGCGGATCTTGGTTCTGATTTCTTTACTGCCGGCCATATCTTTTCACCCAGTCCGGTTCTTAGTAAGCGTTGGTTGCCTTGAAGTCTTGAATCGCGGCTTCCAGCGCCTTCTGATCGTCCGCGCTCAGATCCTTGGTTTCCTCGATCTTGTCCATGATCTGTTTGTACTTGGACTTGAGGAAGGCATGCAGCGCGGATTCGAAAGCCAGCACCTTTTCCACCGGCACATCGTCGAGATAGCCCTGGTTCGCTGCCAGCAGCGAGACGGCCATTTCGGATACGCTGAGCGGTGCATACTGCGGCTGCTTCATGAGCTCGGTCACGAGACGGCCACGCTCCAGCTGCTTGCGGGTTGCCTCATCCAGGTCGGATGCGAACTGCGCGAAAGCGGCCAGCTCACGATACTGTGCCAGCGCCAGACGCACACCACCGCCCAGCTTCTTGATGACCTTGGTCTGCGCGGCACCACCGACGCGGGACACGGAGATACCGGCGTTGATGGCGGGCCGGATACCGGCGTTGAAGAGGTCGGTTTCCAGGAAGATCTGACCATCGGTAATCGAGATTACGTTGGTCGGCACGAACGCGGAAACGTCGCCTGCAGCAGTCTCGATCACGGGCAGGGCAGTGAGTGAACCGGTCTTACCCTTGACTTCACCCTTGGTGAAGTTCTCGACATATTCCTCGTTGACGCGGGCTGCACGCTCGAGCAGACGGGAGTGGATGTAGAACACGTCACCCGGATAGGCTTCGCGGCCCGGCGGACGGCGCAGCAGCAGGGAGATCTGACGGTACGCCCAAGCCTGCTTGGTCAGGTCGTCATAGACGATCAGTGCGTCCTGACCACGGTCACGGAAGTATTCACCCATGGTGCAGCCGGCATAGGGTGCCAGGAACTGCAGCGCGGCGGAATCAGAAGCGGAGGCGGCAACGACGATGGTGTATTCCATCGCACCGTGCTCTTCCAGCTTGCGTACGATGTTGGCAATGGTGGAAGCCTTCTGACCGATCGCCACGTAGATACAGGTCATGTTCTGACCCTTTTGGTTGATGATGGCGTCAATCGCGACGGCGGTCTTACCGGTCTGGCGGTCGCCGATGATCAGCTCACGCTGGCCGCGGCCGATGGGCACCATGGAGTCGATCGCCTTGAGGCCGGTCTGCACCGGTTGCGAAACCGACTTACGGGAAATGACGCCAGGTGCAACCTTTTCGATCTTGTCGGTGAGCTTGGCGTTGATCGGTCCCTTGCCGTCGATCGGCTGGCCCAGCGCATTGACCACGCGGCCGATCAGTTCCGGACCAACCGGCACTTCCAGGATGCGGCCGGTGCATTTGCAGACGTCGCCTTCAGTGATGTGCTCGTATTCACCCAGCACCACGGCACCGACGGAATCGCGTTCGAGGTTGAGCGCGAGACCATAGGTATTGCCCGGGAACTCGATCATTTCGCCGGCCATGACGTTGGACAGACCGTGAATGCGTACGATACCGTCAGTTACGGAAATCACCGTGCCCTGGGTACGTGCTTCGGCACCGGTGTCGAAATTTTCCAGTCTGCTTTTAATCAGTTCGCTGATTTCTGATGTGGATAACTGCATTATTCTGTCTCCTGACCTTTATGGCCTAACTTTTAAGCGTATAGGCCAACTCTTGAAGTTGACCACGGACGGAAGCGTCGATGACGGTATCGCCAATCACAATCTTGACCCCACCGATGAGTTCCGGATCAATCTTGACGCTTGCCTCGATTTTTTTGCCGAACCTGGATTCCAGACGCTTGACCAGATCCTTGACCGTGCTGTCGGAAGGTTGCACGGCAGCGGTGATTTCCGCTTCCAGCACACCCTCATCCTCGGCTTTCAGTTCCTCAAAGGCGGCAGCGACCTGCGGAAGCAGCGCCAGCCGGCCGTATTCGATGAGGAGCTTGATCAGATTCACGCCTGCCGCGTCGAGCTTCTTGTCGCAGATGGAGAGAAATGTTCTTTCCAGTGCTTCGGAAGTGACCTTGGGATCCTCGATGTACGACTGCATCAGCGGGTCTGCAGCCACGGCAGCGGCATAGCCCAGCATTTCCGACCATTTGGCCAGTGCATTCTGTTCCTTTGCCAAACGAAACGCTGCTACGGCATAGGGCCTTACGATAGTGATTGCTTCAGCCATGATCGTAGTCGCTCTCTTACAGCTCGTTGGCGATGTTGTTCAGGATTTCGGCATGAGCCTTGGCATCGATCTCCTTGCGCAGAATCTTTTCCGCGCCGGCAATCGCCAGTGCCGAAACTTGCTGACGCAGGCTTTCCTTGGCCCGATTCACTTCCTGTTCGATTTCAGCCTTGGCGCCTGCGATGATGCGATCGCCTTCGGCCTTTGCAGCTTCCTTCGCAGCTTCGACGATTTCCGTCGCGCGCTTTTCCGCTTGGGAAATGATGTCCGTTGCTCTCAACTTGGCTTCTTCGATGGTCTCCGCGGAGCGCTTCGCAGCCTGCTCCAACTCACTGCGCCCACGCTCGCCTGCGGCCAGTCCATCCGCGATTTCCTTCTGACGCTTTTCAATGGCTCCCAGCAGGGGAGGCCAAATGAATTTGGCCGTAAACCAAATCAGCACCGCGAATGTAATAGCCTGCGCAAAGAGTGTCAGGTTTATATTCATCTTTTGCTCCTAGCTGCAAAGTCCTGCACGTCGGCAGAACCTTGCGGCTAACTGATTAGTTTCGTTAATGACTTAGGCAACCACAGACAGCAGCGGGTTGGCAAAGGCAAACATCATGGCCAGACCAACGCCGATAATGAAGGAAGCGTCGATCAGACCGAGCAGCAGAAAGACCTTGACTTGCAGGGAAGCCGTCAGCTCAGGCTGACGAGCAGCGCCATCGAGGAAGCTGGCGCTCATGATACCGATACCGATACAGGCACCTGCAGCACCAAGACCAATAATCAGGCCGATGCCAATACCGGTGTACGCTTGAATCATTGCTAAGAATTGCACGCTTTCCATTACTTTTCCTTTCGTTATTAAGGGCTACTACTTTAAAAAAACCAGAAAACTACAAAAAACCTTCTTTTAGTGACCTTCATGCGCCATGGACAGGTAGACAACGGTCAGCGTCATGAAGATGAATGCCTGCAGCGTCACGATCAGGATGTGGAAGATCGCCCAGCCGATACCCAGGAACGCACCGAAGAACGTGCCGACCAGACCAGTCGCAGCCCACATGCCCAGCAGCAGGAAAATCACCTCGCCGGCATACATGTTGCCGAACAGACGCAGAGAGTGGGAAAGGGGCTTGGAGACATATTCGATGATGTTGAAGAGGAAATTCGGAATCCAGACCAGCGGGTTGCTGCCGAACGGTGCACAGAAAAGTTCATGTATCCAGCCGCCCAGCCCCTTGACATGGATGGCGAAGAAGATCATCAGCAGCCACACCGATAGGGCCAGCGCGAACGTTGCGTTGACATCGGAGGTCGGCACGCTGCGCCAGTGCTCCAGACCGAACACATGCTCATAAACCCAGGCCATGACATCGATCGGGAGGAAGTCCATCGCATTCATGATGAACACCCAGACGAACACGGTCAGCGCCAGCGGCGCGACGAACTTGTGACGCTCACCATGAAAGATACTCTTGACCTGACCATCGATGAAATCGAACAGCAGTTCAACAAATGCCTGACGCTTGGTCGGCACACCGGAAGTGGCACCACGCGCGACAAACCACAGCAATCCAAAAACGATGAGACCGAGAATGACGGACATCACCAGCGTATCGACATGCAGGGTCCAGAAGCTGGCGTCGCCGACCGGCACGGCCTTATTGGAAAGGTGATGCGAAATATAGCTGGAAGGAGTTAATTCGTGCTCTGTCGCCATGACTTGTCAACCTTGCTTATTACTTTCACTATTGAGGGCATATACTGCCGACCCGGAGAGGATTGCCGCCGAGGCCAGGGAACAAAACAGGGCCATCAGGACCATCCGATCCGCGTAAACCTTAAAACTGAGCCAAAGCAGCAGGACGATCACCAGAATCTTGACCGCTTCGGCCATCAGCAAATTTATAAGTATCGCACCCGCCCGCGTGCTGTTCTCACTGCGGCGCGCCACCCTGCACGCGAAATAGCTCCCCGCCAGCACGACACCGCCGCCGATCAGCGCCGAGACAAGGCCGGCTGTTCCAGCCACGGCAAACGCGACCAGCGCTATGGCTAACGTGCTCAGGCTCTGCCATTTGGCCGCGCGCCTGAACACTGCGGTAACGTTTTCCTGTTTCGGCACAACTGCCGCCAAGTGATTGTCTGACAAGCGATTTCCGGATAATGTCCGGCCAATTTCGGGTTGCAGAATACCTGCAGGAAAATCCTGCAAAAAATGCTAAGCCCCGAATTGTCTTGTGTAATCGGTTTTAAGTCAAGCTTGTCAGTGACTTGGACGCCTCAGTCTGGCGATAATGTCGTCCAGCTGATCGAGGTTGCTGTATTGGATTTTCAGCGTTCCCGAACCGCCGCGCCCGCTACGGATCTGCACTGGTACACCCAGTTCGTCGGCCAGATCTTCCTGCAGGCGCAGCACATCCATGTCCGGTTCCGCCTTTTTCGGCGGCTTGCTGCCTTCTTCCGCCATCCGCTTTGCCAGCCGTTCCGCCTCGCGCGCGGAAAGCCCCTTGGCGGAGATCTGTTCAGCTGCCATGATCTGCCTGCCCCCATCCAGAGAAAGCAGGGCACGCGCATGCCCCATTTCGATCTTTCCCTGCATCAACATATCCTGTACCTGTGGTGCGAGATTCAGGAGGCGCAGCAGATTCGTGACTGCCGCCCGCGAACGACCGACGGCTTCAGCCGCCTGCTGATGGGTCATGCCGAATTCATCGATCAGACGCTTGATGCCCTGCGCTTCTTCCAACGGGTTCAGGTTCTCGCGCTGGATGTTTTCAATGAGCGCCATGGCGAGCGCCGCCTCATCCGCGATCTCCCGCACCAGCACAGGCACCTGCTGCAGGCCGGCAAGCTTCGATGCGCGCCAGCGCCGTTCACCGGCGACGATTTCATAGCGCCCGCTTGACACCTCACGCACGAGGATGGGCTGCATGATGCCCTGTGCCTTGATCGATTCCGCGAGACTGCTCAGCGATTCCTGATCCATCATCGTGCGCGGCTGATATTTGCCTGGCTGCAGCTGGTCGATGTCCAGCATCTTCAGCTGATCACCGGAACCACTGTCACCTTCATCGGCAGCAAGCAGCGAATCCAACCCGCGACCTAATCCCTTGAGTTTTACCATGACCTTTCCCTAATTTGCTTCTGCTGCACGTACACGCCCATGTCGGTTAATGATCTCGCCAGCCAGGGCCAGATAAGCCTGCGCACCCTTGGAGTTCCTGTCATGGAACAAAACCGGCACGCCATAGCTCGGCGCCTCGGCCAGGCGGATATTGCGCGGGATGACGGTACGATAGACCTTGTCGCCGAAATGCTGCGCCAGTTCGCCCGACACCTGTTGCGCCAGTGTGTTGCGGTTATCGAACATGGTCCTCAGCAGGCCCTCGATTTCCAAATCCGGATTGAGATGCTGCCGCACCTTTTTAATGGTATTGACAAGGTCGGACAAACCTTCCAGCGCAAAGTACTCACACTGCATCGGAATCATGACGGCATGCGCAGCCGTCAGGGCATTGACTGTAATCAGGCTGAGGGCAGGGGGGCAATCGATCAGCACATAGTCATACTCATCCTGCACCTCCTTCAACGCCGCCTTCAGCCTGGTCTCGCGCGCGATTTCGTTGACCAGCTCGACTTCGGCGCCGGCAAGGTCGCGATTGGCCGGCACGACATCGAAGCCACCCCTAGCGGAAGGCTGAATGACTTCCTTCAGCGTGCTCTTGCCGATCAGCACATGATAAACCGTCCGTTTCATGGCCGATTTTTCGACACCACTGCCGGTCGTGGCATTCCCCTGGGGATCCAGGTCGATCAGGAGCACGCGTCGTTTTGTCGCTGCAAGACTAGCCGCCAGATTGACGCAGGTCGTCGTTTTGCCGACACCACCCTTCTGATTGCTGACTGCTATTATCTTCATCGCTCAGTTCGCCTCACTCTTCGTTGCCTCCGATACGAACGGGAGAAATACGAGATGCCGCTGCGCAGCCAGTCCCGCCACCTGTAATGGCTCGACGCGCGTCGGCCGAATGTCGATCCCGGCCAGTTCATCATAGGGATAGACCCCCTTCATCGCCAACCATTGTCCACCCGGCCTGCCCAGATGACGCGTCAGCCCGATGAACAGCCCAAGATCTGAGAAGGCTCGCGATATGATCACCTCATATGGCTCGGCAGGCCGATACTGCTCGACACGCGCACAGATCACCTCCAGATTTGCCACCCCCATCTCCGCCTTGACCTGACGCATGAAGCTGGCCTTTTTCTGACTGGAGTCCAGCACCGTCACCTGCATATGTGGCTGGCAGATCGCCAGCGGAATACCGGGCAGGCCGGCGCCGCTACCGACATCCAGCAGCCTGCTTACATGCTGCACATGCGGCAGGACGGCCAGACTGTCGAGCAGGTGCAGCACCACCATGTCGGACGGCTCGCGCACTGCGGTCAGGTTATGTACTCTGTTCCATTTGTGGAGAAGCGCGAGATAGTCCAGCAAGCGCTCCCGAGCACCCTCCGGCACATCCAGCCCCATTTCATTGATGCCATTACCCAGGGCCGCCGCGAGCACGGCTCTATCCAGTCCGCTCATGCCACCTTTTCCGGTGATTTCGCGGCCTTCGCATACCCCTTGCGCTTCAGGTAAATCAGCAGCAGGGAGATGGCCGCCGGCGTAATACCGCTGATCCGCCCAGCCTGACCTATGGTTTCCGGCTTGATGCTGTTCAGTTTTTGCTGCGCCTCGATGGACAGGCCATGTACCTGGCTGTAATCAAGGTCCGGCGGCAACGGCAGCGACTCGCTCGCTCGCTGGCGCTCGATTTCCTCCTTCTGCCTGTCGATGTAGCCCTGATACTTGGCCGCGATCTCGACCTGCTGCATCACCTGCGCATCCAGTTCGCCCGGCTCTGCGGCGCCGGTAGGCAGCGGCAGACTGAGCAATGCATCGTAGCTGACGTCAGGGCGCCTCAGCAGTTCAAACAGCGAATACTCGTGCTCGATCGACTTGCCCAGCACCCGCACCGCATCCTCCACCGGCAAACTGGACGGATATACAAAGGTACGCTTGAGGCGCTCCTGCTCACGCGCTATAGCCTCCTGTTTGCGCGAGAACACCTCCCAGCGCGCATCATCGACCAACCCCAACCTTCGACCGATCTCCGTCAGCCTGATGTCCGCATTGTCTTCACGTAGCAATAGACGGTATTCCGCCCGGCTAGTGAACATCCGATACGGCTCGGTCACGCCCGTCGTAATCAGGTCATCGACCAACACGCCCAGATAGGCTTCGTCGCGCGCAGGGCACCATGGCGCCTCATCCTTTGCATACAGCGCCGCATTAGCGCCCGCCAGCAACCCCTGCGCCGCCGCTTCCTCATAGCCCGTCGTGCCGTTGATCTGACCAGCAAAGAAAAGCCCCCGCACACTCTTTGTCTCCAGCGAGCTTTTCAATCCCCTAGGGTCGTAATAGTCGTATTCGATCGCATATCCCGGCCGCAGTATGTGAGCATTCTCGAGGCCACGTATGGAACGCACCAAATCCAGCTGGACATCGAAGGGGAGACTGGTCGATATACCATTCGGGTAAATCTCGTTGGTCGCCAACCCCTCGGGTTCCAGGAATATCTGATGGGAATCCTTGTCTGCAAAACGATGTATCTTATCCTCTATGGACGGGCAGTAGCGCGGACCCACCCCCTCAATGACGCCGGTATACATGGGGGAACGGTCGAGTCCGCTGCGTATGATGTCATGCGTGCGTGCATTGGTATGTGTAATCCAGCACGAAACCTGGCGCGGATGTTCGTCGGCGCTACCGAGGAAAGAAAAGACCGGCACCGGATCGTCGCCCGGCTGCTCCGTCATGACCGAATAATCGATAGTGCGACCATCAATGCGCGGCGGCGTACCAGTCTTCAGCCGGCCAGCCGGCAGACCGATTTCACGCAGCCTTGCCGCCAAGGAAATGGATGCCGGATCACCGGCGCGACCCGCCTGATAGTTCTCAAGACCGACATGCACCAGACCGCCAAGAAAGGTGCCCGCCGTCAGCACAACCGCCCTGGACCTGAAGCGCAATCCTAGTTGCGTCACCACGCCGGCAGCGCGCTCACCCTCCAGTAGTATGTCATCTACCGCCTGCTGAAACAGCCAGAGATTGGGCTGATTCTCCAGCCGACGCCGTATCGCCGCCTTGTATAGCACACGATCAGCCTGTGCACGCGTGGCTCGGACCGCGGGCCCCTTGCTGGCATTCAATATGCGAAACTGTATGCCGCTCTCGTCGGTAGCCGCTGCCATGGCACCTCCCAGCGCATCCACCTCCTTGACCAGATGCCCCTTGCCGATACCACCAATCGACGGATTACACGACATCTGCCCCAATGTCTCGATATTATGGGTCAATAGCAGAGTCCTGCACCCCATACGCGCACTGGCAAGCGCAGCCTCCGTGCCAGCATGGCCGCCACCAACCACGATCACATCAAAAACATCGGGAAAAAGCATTTTTGGAGATTCTCGAAAAAATTCCGCCTGACACCCATGAAAGCCAGAAAATTCAATGGGTTTGGCACATCATCGATAAAAACAGACAGCAGCCCACCACATCCAGGTTACCGACATCTTACCGCATTCTGCTTGCAGCGTCATGCATCCGGCAGATGTTTCACGTGAAACAACCACACAGACTCACAAAACCCAACTGAACCTTTTGGTAAAGCAACGCACACTAAAACCGTGTCACATCAAAAAGAACTCGAGCAATGTTTCACGTGAAACATTGCCATGCAGCAACACAAAGCTAAAACTTAACTTATTGATTTATTTACCAATACAGAACTTCGAGAAAATTTCGCCCAGCAAATCGTCCGGCGTGAATTCCCCGGTGATCTGACCCAATGCCTCCTGGGCCAGTCTCAGCTCCTCGGCCACGAGTTCCGCCTGTCCCAAGCGCCCGATTGCGGATTCCAGATGCCGGTCGACCTCCTTCAGAGATTGCAAATGGCGGGTGCGCGCCATGAATACACCCTCGCCGCCGGGTTGCCATCCGGCAACCTCCAGTAAATGGTCGCTCAACAGGGAAACACCTTGGCCACTTCTGGCAGACAGATAGATATGTGTCTCACCACTCCTGGCCTCCTTTCTGGGACTTTCCCCGCTGAGGTCAATCTTGTTGTGAACCCAGATTTTTGGCAAAAACCTCGGTAATCGCTCCAGAATCGATTTTTCCTCTTCGCCAATACCATGAGCTGCATCGACCAATAATAATGCGATATCGGCGTTTTCTAGAGCTCGCCATGTTCTGGCGATCCCGTGTTTTTCCACCTCGTCGGCGGTCTCACGCAATCCGGCAGTGTCGATGACGTGCAAGGGAACGCCGTTGATCTGTATCGTGCTGCGGATTATGTCACGGGTCGTACCTGCTATCGGCGTGACGATTGCGACTTCCTCCCCGGCCAGCCGGTTCATCAGGCTGGATTTTCCGACATTGGGCTGGCCTACCAGAACCACCTGTATGCCCTCGCGCAACAGATTGCCCTGCTGCGCACTCTGAAACACGCGCTCCATTTCTCGCCGCAGGTCAGCCAGCTTTTCCGCAACCCGCCCCTGGCTGATGAAATCTATCTCCTCTTCGGGAAAATCCAGACACGCCTCCACATACATACGCAATTCGACCAGACGGTCCAACAATGCATGAATGCATGCGGAAAACTCTCCGGATAGCGAGCGCACGGCGCTACGCGCCGCAGCCTCGGTCGAGGCGTTGATCAGATCGGCTACCGCTTCGGCCTGCGCCAGGTCCAGCTTGTCATTCAGATAGGCTCGCCGCGTGAATTCGCCTGGCAACGCTTGGCGCGCACCCAACGACAGGCAGCGCCTGAGCAGTATCTGCATCAACGCCGGACCGCCGTGGGCCTGCAGTTCCAGGACATCCTCGCCGGTATAGGAATGGGGGGCGGCATAATAGATGGCTATGCCACGGTCGATGAGACTACCATCCGCCTCCCTGAAATCCAGGTAGGCCGCATGGCGTGGAGGAGGGCAATGACCGAGGATGGCTTCCGCAATGCGTCGGCAGGCGCTCCCGGAAACGCGCACGACACCGATACCGCCCGATCCTGGCGCAGTCGCTATTGCCGCTATCGTATCCGCACTCTCAGCATTCATAGGCGCCGGCAGAATGCACCGGCCGTATGCCGGTGCGATAAAGCCTATCGTTTGCCCGCTTTTCTCTTGGCGGCAGACTCGCGCTCGATGACGCGATTGATGTGCCACTGCTGGGCAATCGACAGAATATTGTTGACCAGCCAGTAGAGTACCAGACCCGCCGGGAAGAAGAAAAAGAACACGCTGAATACGATCGGCATGATCATCATGACCTTGGCCTGAACCGGATCGGTCGGCTTCGGATTCAGCTTGGTCTGAATGATCATGGTCAGCCCCATAAGAATGGGCAACACGAAATACGGATCGGTTGCCGACAGATCCTGAATCCACAGCATGAACGGCGCATGGCGCATCTCGACGCTGCCGAGCAGCACCCAGTAGAGCGCGATGAATACCGGAATCTGCACCAGAATCGGCAGGCATCCGCCCAGCGGATTGATTTTCTCCGTCTTGTACAACTCCATCATCGCCTGTTGCAGCTTCTGCCGGTCATCGCCGAACTTTTCCTTCATGCTCTGCAGGCGCGGCGTCAGTTCCCGCAGATGCGCCATCGAACGATAGCTGGCAGCGGAAAGCGGATAGAACACGAGCTTGATCAGTATGGTCAACAGGATGATGGACACCCCCCAGTTGCCAACCAGCTTCTGGATGGCGGAAAGCACCCAGAAGAGCGGTGCGGCAATGATGGTCAGCCAGCCATAGTCAACCGCATATTCCAGTCCCGGTGCGACGGCCTTTAGCTGGGACTGGATCTGCGGACCCGCATACAGTCTGGCTGGTACCACGGTTTTCGAGCCCGGCGCGACCTGACCCAGCGGACTGACACTGCCGATGGAAAAGACATCGGTGGACAGCTGCTTGGTGTAGAACTCGCGAGCGATGTCCTCCTGCGGAATCCAGGCACCGAGGAAATAATGCTGCACCAGACCGACCCAGCCGTCGCGGCTGTTTTTGGAAAGGTTAGCCTTCGCCATGTCTGCGAAGCTGATTTTCTTGAACTTGTCGGTATCGGTGTAATAGGCGCCGCCGGTGAACGTCGGCATCATGAATGAACCCTGATTGGACTTGTCGTCATGCAGGATCTGGTAATAGACGGAAGGCGTGATTGCGCTTTCCGAGCCGTTGACGATTTCATAGCGGACATCGATCGCATAGCTGCCGCGCCTGAACGTATAGACCTTGTCGACATGCAAACCGGCATCGTTGCTCCATGACAAACGCACCTCCAGCTCGTCGCTGCCGTCGCTCATCAGGTAGGCATCACTGTCACTCGTGAAAACATTGCGATGATTCGGCAGATCATTGCCAATCAGGCCGGTTTGCGCGATATAAAGCAGCGGTGCCGCCCCGTCATCCAGCAGCACGTACTCGCTCTTTTTGTCATCGGTGAGATGCTGACGCAGAACCAGCCTGCGCAGGTCCCCACCAACCGTATCGATCTCGCCGCGGTACAGATCGGTTTCGATACGGATGCGCTTGCCGCTTTCCAGACCGAAACCGCCGCCTGCCCGCGGCAGATCCTGCTGACTCGTCGCTGCCGGCATGTCCGGTGCTTGCGGTATGCTGGCATCTGCCGGTGCGGCTGTGGCTGCGACTGATTGTGGCGCGTTGTGCTGTTGCCAGGCATCCCACAGCATCAACAGGGAGAACGAGAAAATGACGAATAATATCAGTCGCTTGGTATCCATTGATGTGTCTTGATTGTCTATATGTTAATGATTAGGGATGCAGTTCATGGCACGGGATCATGGCCACCATCATGCCATGGATGGCAACGCAGCAAACGCTTTGCGGCAATTACAGACCCCCTGCATGCACCATGTTTTGCAATTGCCTCGATTGCATACTGGGAACAGGTCGGACTGAACCGGCATTGCTGGCCGAAATACGGACTCAGCGTCAACTGATAAAGCCGGATCACGGCTACCAGAATACGTCTCGGCCAGTATACCGGGGAACCCTTAAGCATCGGCATGAGTTGCATCATTTTCATGATTTGCCGCGATCCGCCGCTCCAGTCTGACGAGCAATTCGGAGAATTCCCGTTCAACCTCGGCAAAATCCACATATCCGTATGCCTTGGTGACGCGAACCACCAGATCCATAGGTGGAATCCGTGAGCGCCGCCTTCTGAATAGTTCGCGCAGCACACGCTTCATGTAATTGCGGTCTACCGAGCGCTTGGCGATTTTCCTGGAGACCACCAGACCCAGCCTGGCACCGGCAGACTGGCCGGCACGATAGTGGATAACCAGATAGCGGCCGGAAATCCGCTTGCGCAAACTAAAAACGGATGAAAAATCATCCGTTTTCGTAATTCTGGCCTGGCGTGGAAAACCCTGACTCAAACCGGGACCAACGCCTGTGAACTAGGCTGTTCGCGCAATCAGACTGCCAGACGGGCACGACCCTTGGCACGGCGCGCGGCGATCACGGCACGGCCGCTACGGGTCTTCATGCGTACCAGAAAACCGTGCGTACGGGCACGACGGATCTTGGACGGTTGGTAAGTACGTTTCATGACTAAATCTCCGGTAACTTCACTTTATTTCAAGCAAGACTGCGATTTAACCCGATTCTTCCTTGTTTTGTCAATGTTTATTTGGTTTCCTGAGCAGGAAAAAGGCTGTGGATAAGTTCCGCCATTAGGGCTAGAATTGAGGGTCACTTGAGACGCTAGCCCGTTCAACCACAGCTTCATTGCCGGTGCCATTTATAACAATAACGGCCTGAACGCCAGGGTTAGCTTCAGCTCCCGGACAACAAAAACCATATTCCGGGCAGATCGTTCACGCAATAACTTACAATGAGGTGTCGGGCAACCGATGGAAAATTTTTGGTCGATTTGTCTGGGGCGTTTTCAACAAGAGCTTTCCGCACAGCAGTTCAATACCTGGATCAAGCCGCTCGAATTCGAAGCGAACGACGGCATCCTGCGCCTCATCGCACCCAATCGCTTCGTCCAGCAATGGGTCAGGGACCGCTTTCTCGAGCGTATTCGACTGATCGCCGAGGAAATCGCCGCAGCCCCCGTTGAAATCGAACTGGCGGTAGCGACCAGGGCGGCAAAAGCTGGCAACGGCTCGTCGCAGAACCCCATTGCCAGACGGTTGATTCCGGGGCAGGGCGAGGCTGCATCGGGCCCCGATATCAGAGGCAACGGGGCATCGTCCGTCGAACCGGTCGGAACAAAACCTGCAAAAAAGACCAGATCGCCGGGAGATGGCTCCGGCCTCAACCCGAGCTTCAATTTCGATAATTTCGTCACCGGCAAGGCCAACCAACTCGCTCGCGCGGCAGCGATCCAGGTCGCAGATAACCCGGGCAACGCCTATAATCCGCTGTTCATCTACGGCGGTGTCGGGCTGGGCAAGACCCACCTGCTGCAGGCAATCGGCAACCATTTAAAGCTGCATCATCCCGATGCCAAAATCCGTTACCTGCACGCCGAGCGCTATGTCTCCGACGTCGTCAAGGCCTATGAACACAAGGCGTTCGATGAATTCAAGCGCCAGTACCATTCCCTTGATCTACTGCTGATCGACGACATCCAGTTCTTCGCGAAGAAAAGCCGGACACAGGAAGAGTTCTTTTACGCCTTCAACTCGCTGATCGAGTCCAAGAAGCAAATCGTCATTACCTGCGATACCTATCCGAAGGAAATCGCCGATGTCGATGAACGCCTGCGCACGCGATTCAGCTGGGGTCTGACCGTGGCTGTGGAACCGCCAGAGCTGGAGATGCGCGTCGCCATCCTGCTGAAAAAGGCGGAAGCCGCGCGCTTCGTACTACATGAGGATGTCGCCTTTTTCATAGCCAAACAGGTTCGCTCCAGCGTGCGTGAGCTGGAAGGGGCGCTCAACCGTATCGTCGCCATGGCCAAGTTCACCGGTCGCGAAATCGACGTTCACCTCGCCAAAGAGGCGTTGAAAGACCTGATCGCGGTACGAGGCCGGCAAGTCACAATGGAAAACATCCAGAAGACGGTCGCCGACTACTACAAGATCAAAGTCTCCGACATGTACAGCAAGAAGCGCTCACGCAATTTTGCCAGACCACGGCAAATCGCCATGGCGCTTGCGCGCGAACTGACCAATCACAGCTTCCCGGAAATTGGCGAGGCCTTCGGCGGCAGACACCACACGACCGTCATGCATGCATGCGAAGAAGTGGAGGAGCTACGCAAGAACGATCCAAACGTATCGCGCGATATCGCCTTTCTGGTCCAGGTAATTCGTGGGTAAGTGGGGACGGGAACGGAAGTGCATAGCCTGTGGACAAAAATGCGGTTTAGGCACATCAATGCACATGGATTAAAATAACCAACAATTCATCCACAGCAGTTTCAAGAGTTATGCACGTAGGTGATTAAATCGCAAGTTTTTGATTTTTAAATAAAATAATTTTTATCCACAGGCTTGCGACGCATTACTATGTATTATCAGGTCTTATGTATTACTTATATTGATTAATTGAACTGCAAACAAAACAAGACGGGTTTTGAACAATGAACATCAGAATCAACAGAGACACCCTGCTGAAACCGCTTTCCGCCGTTAGTGGAATCGTCGAAAGACGTCACACATTGCCGATACTGTCCAATCTTCTGCTAGAAGCCAAACAGAACAGTGTCACACTGACAGCCACCGATCTCGAGATGCAGATCTCGCTGACCATCGACACCGATGCAGGCGGTGAGCTTTCGACCACGGCCTCTGCCAAGAAACTGCTGGACATTTGTCGTGCCTTGCCGGAAAACGCCGATATCAACATGTCCACCACGGACAGCCGGATGCAGGTTAGAGCAGGCAAGAGCCGCTTCAATCTGCAGACACTGCCGACAAGTGATTACCCCATCATGACCAAAGCGACCGGTGCTGAACCGAATCGAATCACCATCAGCCAGAGGGTACTGAAGCGTCTGCTCAAACAGGTCGAGTTCGCCATGGCGCAGCAGGACATCCGTTACTATCTGAACGGGCTACTGTTCGAGGTGACCGCGAACCGTCTCAATTTGGTAGGCACAGACGGCCACAGGCTAAGCTATACCTCGGTCGAACTGGATCGCAACTATGAAAGACAGGAACTGATTCTGCCGCGCAAGACGGTGATTGAGCTGATCAAGCTGCTGGATGAGAGCGACGATGAGGTCACGGTTGAACCCGCACCGGGCCAGGTCAATTTCACCTTCGGTAACATCCACCTGATCAGCAAGGTCATTGACGGCAAGTTTCCGGATTACAATCGTGTCATTCCTATCGGCCACAGAAACACGTTCACGATCGACCGCATGACCGTACTGCTTTCCATGCAGCGCGCCTCCATCCTTTCCAACGAGAAATATCGCGGTATCCGTCTGGTGCTCGGAAACGACAGTCTACGCCTGATCAGTACGAACAGCGAACAGGAAGAGGCTGAAGAAGAACTGGAAATCAGTTACAGTGGCGATGCTCTCGATGTCGGCTTCAACGTGACCTACCTGATCGATGTCCTGAACAACGTCAGCAGCGACAAGGTTGCCTTCTCCTTTGCGGATGCCAACAGCAGCTGCCTGGTCACGGTGCCTGACGACGAAAACTACAAGTATGTAGTGATGCCGATGCGTATCTGATTATTTCGAAACGCTTTTCTTTCCCTGTTTCACGTGAAACACAGCAAAAGACCTACACCATGACAGATTACGATTCATCCAGTATCAAGATCCTTGAAGGCCTGGACGCAGTACGCAAACGTCCGGGCATGTATATCGGTGACACATCCGATGGCAGCGGTCTGCATCACATGGTCTTCGAGGTGCTGGATAATGCGATTGACGAAGCACTGGCCGGTTATTGCGATGACATCAAGGTCGTCATTCATCCGGATAACTCCATCAGCGTTACCGACAACGGCCGCGGTATACCGACCGACATCAAGGAAGACGACAAGCATGAACCCAAGCGTTCCGCTGCTGAGATCGTCATGACAGAGCTCCATGCTGGCGGCAAGTTTGACCAGAACTCGTACAAGGTTTCCGGTGGGCTACACGGTGTCGGCGTGTCCGTGGTCAATGCGCTTTCCGACTGGCTACGGCTGAAGATCTGGCGCAATGGCCACGTATACCAGATGGAGTTCAAACGTGGCGTGCCGCAGTCTCCTCTGACCATTACCGGAACCACGGAGCGCCGTGGTACCGAGGTACATTTCCTGGCATCGGCGGATACATTCACGACTGTCGAATATCACTTCGAGATACTGGCCAAACGCATACGTGAACTATCGTTCCTGAACAACGGTGTCAAGATCGAGCTGATCGACCAGCGCACCGGGAAATCGGAGAACTTCGCCTATTCCGGCGGCGTTCAGGGATTTGTCGAATACATGAACCGCAGCAAGACGGTGCTGCATCCGAAGCCGTTCTATGCCCGTGGCGAGAAGGACGGTATGGTGGTAGAGGTCGCCATGCAGTGGAACGATTCCTACGCCGAGAGCGTGCAGTGTTTCACGAACAACATCCCTCAGCGCGATGGTGGCACGCACCTGACTGGCCTACGCACGGCAATGACACGCACTATCAACAATTACATCGAGGAAAACGAGTTGGCCAAAAAGGCCAAGGTCGAAACCACCGGTGATGACATGCGTGAAGGCCTTACCTGCGTGCTGTCGGTCAAGGTGCCGGACCCCAAGTTCTCTTCGCAGACCAAGGACAAGCTGGTTTCGTCCGAGGTGCAGCCGGTCGTACAGGAGATTGTCGCAGCCAAGCTGTCCGAATTCCTGCTCGAGAACCCGGTTGATGCCAAGATCATCTGCAGCAAGATCATCGACGCTGCCCGCGCTCGCGAAGCCGCCAGAAAGGCGCGCGAAATGACCCGCCGCAAGGGTGCCATGGACACCATGGGCCTGCCGGGCAAGCTGGCGGACTGCCAGGAGAAGGATCCGGCGCTGTGCGAGCTCTATCTGGTGGAGGGCGACTCTGCCGGCGGATCAGCAAAGCAGGGGCGCGACCGCAAGAACCAGGCTATCCTGCCGCTGAAAGGCAAGATCCTGAATGTGGAAAAGGCCCGTTTCGACAAGCTGCTCTCCTCGCAGGAAATCGCCACGCTGATCACGGCACTTGGCACGGGGATAGGCAAGGACGATTTCAATATCGACAAGCTGCGTTATCACCGCATCATTATCATGACCGATGCCGACGTCGATGGCGCGCATATCCGCACGCTGTTGCTAACCTTCTTCTACCGGCAGATGCCGGAGCTGGTCGAGCGCGGCCACATCTACATTGCTCAGCCACCGCTGTACAAGGTCAAGCAGGGCAAGGAGGAACGTTACCTGAAAGACCAGCACGAGCTGGACGAATACCTGCTGCAGTCTGCGCTCAAGGGTGCGGAACTGCTGACCAGGGAAGGTGGTGACGTCATCAGCGGCGAAGCACTGACGGACATCGCCAAGCAGATGGTGCTGACGGAAGCGGTCATCCGCCGCATATCCACGCTGTATGACGAAAGCGTGCTGCGGGCATTGCAGGATCTGGGCGAGATCAGTCTGAACGACGAGCAAAGCGCCGAAACCGCGGCAGCAGGCCTGCGCTCCCTGCTCGGCGACAGTGGCTCTGAAGTCATCGTCAGCTTCGATGCGGAAACTGATAGCTATCGCCTCGAAATCAACAAGTACGTACACGGTAACCTGCAGTGCTGCGTCATCGACAACGAGTTCCTTGGCAGCGGCGATTATCGCCAGATCCGCAAGGTATCCAGCATGCTGGAAGGCCTGCTCGGCCCGGGCGCGACCATCCGGCGCGGTGAC
The DNA here is from genome assembly GCA_036562645.1 of Methylophilaceae bacterium. Lineage (GTDB taxonomy): Bacteria > Pseudomonadota > Gammaproteobacteria > Burkholderiales > Methylophilaceae > UBA6140. The sequence continues at coordinate 24,298 of DATCJT010000062.1, forward strand.
AAGGAAAGACGCATCGCCAACTTCAAGCAGGGACTAGACTGGCTGCTGGAAGAGGCCAAGCATGGGCTCGGTATCCAGCGCTACAAGGGTCTGGGCGAGATGAATCCGGAACAGCTGTGGGAAACCACCATGGATCCGAGCGTGCGCCGTCTGCTCAAGGTGCAGATAGACGACGCCATCGCGGCAGACGAAATTTTCACCACGCTGATGGGAGACCAGGTCGAGCCGCGCCGTGAATTCATTGAGAACAATGCGCTGGGCGTGAACAATCTGGATATCTAGTTTCCAAAAGCGGTTGCTCGAAGGGCAGGAGGGTGTGACTCTCCTGATTTTTTCGATCAGACTTGATGTGTAAGCCTATGTCAGACATTACCGTTTACCACAACCCGAAATGCAGCAATTCACGCGGCGCGCTGGAGATCATTCGCGAGCGTGGCTTCGAGCCGGAAGTAATCGAGTATTTGAAGACCCCGCCGACCAGGGAAACCCTGAAGGCGATCATCGCTGCAGCCGGCATCACGCCGCGCCAGCTTTTGCGCGAGAAGGAAGCGGTCTATGCGGAGCTGGGATTGAGTGACCCGAAGTGGACCGATGACGAACTGGTGGATGCCATGCTGCAGCACCCGATACTGATTAATCGCCCGATCGTCGTGACGCCGTTGGGTGCGCGGCTTTGCCGGCCGCCGGAGCTGGTGCTGGACATACTGCCACAAGGCTGACCGGAAGGATTGCAATAAAAAAGGCGTTGATGCATCAACGCCTTTTTTATGTCTCAATCTGGTTCAGGCCATGCGTTGCCGCGCGCGCTGAATGGCTGCCTTGACCTGTTCCGGGGCCGTGCCACCGATATGGTTGCGGCTTGCCAGCGCACCTTCCAGCGTCAGCACGTCATAGACGTCTTCCGTGATGTGCGGGCTGAATTCCTGCAACGTTTCCAGGCGCAGATCGGCGAGGTCGCAGCCCTGCAGGGATGCATGTCGAACGGCGCGTGCGACGACTTCATGCGCGTCTCGGAATGGCATGCCCTTCTTTACCAGGTAGTCGGCAAGGTCGGTAGCCGTCGCAAAGCCTTCCGCTGCTGCGATGCGCATGACTTCCTTGTTGACCTTGATGCCGCGCAACATGTCGGCATAGATTTCCAGTGTCATAAGCAGGGTGTCAGCCGTGTCGAAGAGCGGCTCCTTGTCTTCCTGATTGTCCTTGTTGTATGCCAGAGGCTGACTCTTCATCAGGGTCAGCAATGCGATCAGATGGCCGTTGACACGGCCTGTCTTGCCGCGCACCAGTTCCGGCACATCCGGGTTCTTTTTCTGCGGCATGATGGAAGAGCCGGTGCAGAAGCGATCCGCAATGTCGATGAAGCCGAAGCGCGGGCTGGACCACAGGATGAGCTCCTCGGAAAGGCGTGACAGGTGGGTCATGAGAAGTGCGGCCGCGGCCGTGAATTCGATGGCGAAATCCCGATCGGAAACCGCATCCAGCGAATTTTCGCAAACACCGTCGAACCCCAGTTCTTTTGCCACCATTTCGCGATTGATCGGGTAACTGGTGCCGGCCAGCGCTGCTGAACCGAGCGGCAGGTGGTTGATGCGCTTGCGGGCATCAACGAAACGCTCGGCATCGCGTTGCAGCATCTCGAAATAGGCCAATAGGTGGTGACCAAAGGTGACGGGCTGTGCAACCTGTAGATGCGTGAAACCCGGCATGACGGTGTCGTAATGTTCTTCCGCAAGATCGACGATGGATGTCTGCAGGGCGCGGATTTTCTCGATGACACTGTCGGTCGTGGCACGCAGCCACAGGCGGATATCGGTTGCGACCTGATCGTTGCGCGAACGGCCGGTATGCAAGCGCTTGCCCGCATCGCCGATCTTGCTGGTCAGACGCATTTCGACATTGAGGTGCACGTCTTCCAGGTCGAGTGACCAGTCGAATTCGCCGTTGCGGATTTCCTGCAGGATTTCTGCGAGACCTGCCTCTATGGCAAGCACGTCTTCCTTGCTGATGATGCCCTGAGCGCCGAGCATGCGGGCATGGGCGATGGAGCCCTGAATGTCGTACTCGGCCATGCGCTGGTCGAACGTGATCGAGGCGGTATAGCGCTTGACCAGCTCCGCTACGGGTTCGCTGAAACGACCTGACCAGGTCTTGGAAGAGGGGGAGTTGCTGTCTGAATTGTCTTGCATGATAAAAACTGATTAAGAATAATGTACTTATATGCCAAGTATAAAGCAAAACCCGGACCTTGCCGTCAGCGAGTTTCGTGAACCGGGCAATCGACTGCCAGATTTGCGCAATCTTGGCACTATTCTGCGCATTCTCGTCTTCGTCAATCTGCTGGCGCTGATTGCCGCCATTATGCAGACTTCCAGCCTGGACCAGGTTATGCCCCGGCTTGCGGAGTTCTCCGTATTCCTGCAGCCGGTTTTGCTGCTCAGTCTGCTGCTGTTCTATGTGCTCTGGCCGCTGCTGAGGCGCTTTCCTTATTATGCCGGTGCCGGTCTCATTCTGCTCTGCGAACTTGGCCTCGCCTCGTTCATGCATCAGACCGGCGTCTATCTGTTCGGTGTGCAGGCACTGCCGCCGCTTGCGCGCGTCTGTCTTCTGACGCTGCTCACCGTGTTGCTGGTACTGGGATATTTCAGTCTGCGTCAGCGCGCCCTGTCGCCAGCAATCAGTGAGGCCAGAATGCAGGCATTGCAGGCGCGCATCCGGCCGCATTTCCTGTTCAACAGCATCAATGCCGTGCTTTCCATCGTGCGCAGCGACCCCGGGCGAGCGGAAACCGCGCTGGAGGACTTGGCCGACCTGTTCCGTGTCCTGATGGCGGACAATCGGGAGCTGGTCCCATTGGCTCAGGAAATCGCGCTCTGTCGGCAGTATCTGGCGCTGGAGAAATTGCGTTTGGAAGAACGTCTCAGGGTCGAGTGGCAGATCGACAGCATCCCGCCGGATGCGCTGATTCCTCCGCTGATTCTGCAGCCGCTGTTGGAAAACGCGGTTTATCACGGAATCGAGCTTCTGCCGGAAGGCGGTACGCTGAAAATCCACATGGAGGCGAATAAAAGGGAAATCCGCATCAGTCTGCACAATCCGCTCGCTGAAAACGGCCAGCAGCATTCCGGTAACGGCATGGCGCTGAACAACATACGCGAGCGTCTGGCGCTCCACTTCGATGCCGAGGCCAGTCTTGACTGCTGCAGCGAAGGCGACATTTACCGGGTGGACATCGTGATTCCATACCGACATCCTGCGCTACTTTGAGTGAAGGCCACGCACCATGAGAGAGTTCCGCATAGTCATTGCAGATGATGAGGCTCCGGCGCGCAAGCGTCTGCGCGAGCTGCTGGAGGGAATCGGACGGGCAGACGTCGTGGGCGAAGCGAAAAATGGCGAGGAAGCCCTGCGGATCGCACAGGAGACGAAAGCCGATCTGGTGTTGCTCGATATCCGCATGCCCGGGATGGACGGCATAGAGGCTGCGCTGCATATGCAGAAGCTGGATCCGGCACCTGCCATCATTTTCACGACGGCCTTCGATGCCTATGCGGTCAAGGCCTTCGACATGAATGCGCTGGACTACCTGCTGAAGCCGATACGGGCGGAGCGCCTGCGCGTGGCGCTGGAGAAGGCAATGAAACTCGATCTGGAGCAGCTGGATGGGCTGAAACCCATGCAGCGCAGGCGTTCACATTTCAGCGTGACGGAGCGCGGGCGGGTGCTGCTGGTGCCATATGAAGAAGTGATTTACCTCAGGGCCGAACTCAAGTACATCACGCTGCGCACGCGGGAACGCGAATATCTGATCGAGGATTCCCTGACCTCGATCGAGCAGGAGTTCGGGGAACACTTTCTGCGCCTGCATCGCAACTGCCTGGTCGCACAACAGAGCATCCTGGGATATGAGCGGCGCAAGGGGGTGAACGGCGAAACCTACTATGTGGCGCTACTGCGCGACGTGCCTGAGACCGTAACCGTCAGCCGCCGGCAGCAGCACGTGCTGAAGGCGCTGATCAAGGGCTGAAGGCCGGACGTTCCGGCGCCTGTGCTAGAATCCCGCTTTCTGCCGATAACCCTTTGAGATTCACTGTCTTATGAACATCTCCACGCAGGTTCCGCAAAAACTCGTCATCGCATCGCGTGAAAGCGTCCTCGCCATGTGGCAGGCACGCCATATCCAGAGACGGCTGCAATCGCTCTACCCGCAGACGCAGGTGGAGATTCTCGGCATGACAACGACCGGTGACCAGATTCTGGATTCCCCGCTGTCACGCATCGGTGGCAAGGGTTTGTTCGTCAAGGAGCTGGAACAGGCGCTGGCCGATGGTCGCGCCGATCTTGCCGTCCATTCGATGAAGGATGTTCCCATGCATCTTCCGCAAGGCTTTGCCCTGGCGGCGGTCAGTGAGCGCGAAGACCCGCGTGACGCCTTCGTTTCCAACGATTATCCGAATCTTGCGTCATTGCCTGCCGGCAGCGTGGTCGGAACTTCCAGCCTGCGCCGGCAAAGCCAGCTGCAGGCAAGATTCCCTCATCTGAGGATCGAATCCCTGCGTGGCAATCTACAGACCCGGTTACGCAAGCTGGATGAGGGGCAGTATGCAGCTATCATCCTGGCAGCTGCTGGCCTGAAACGGCTCGGGCTGGAAGCGCGGATTACCGACCTGATAGACGTGGATGACAGTATTCCGGCCGTCGGTCAGGGTGCGCTGGGTATCGAGATTCGCGCCGATCGCACGGATCTGCTACCGGTGCTGGCACCACTCAACGACACCGAGACGGCAGCCTGTGTGGAGGCGGAGCGCGGCATGAGCCGTGCCCTGGCAGGAAGCTGTACGGTACCGCTCGGTGCCTTTGCGGAAAAGCGCGGGGACGAAATCCACATCCGTGGATTCGTGGCCAGCGTGGATGGCAGGGAAATGCTGCGCGAAAGCCTGACCGGCAGCGCGCAGGATCCGGAAACGCTTGGTCAGATGCTGGCCCAGCGTCTGCGTGACCGTGGCGCGGACAGACTGCTGGCGGCACTGGTCGACTGATGGCGGCATCATGACAACGCTAGCCTTGGCTGGGCGCAACATCGCAATCACCAGGCCGCCTGATCAGGCGGAGAAACTGCAGGCACTGATTGCGGCAGAGGGCGGCGAGACGGTGCTGTTCCCGCTGATTGCTATCGTCCCGTTGCAGGATTATGGCCGGTTCGAAGCCGTGGTGGACGGACTCTCCAGTTACGATTGGATCATTTTCATCAGCACGAACGCAGTGCAATACGGGATGCCTCGCCTGGTCGCGCGCGGTTTGCCGGCAGGGCTTCGATTTGCCGCCATTGGGCCGGTGACAGCGGCGGAGCTCGCCAATTTCGGTGTCACTGACGTGCTGATACCGCATGCGAGATTTGATAGCGAGGCCCTGCTGGCGCTGCCTGAAATGCAGGATATGCGCGGCAAGCGCTGCCTGATCGTGCGTGGCGTCGGCGGCCGTGAGCTCCTGGCGAAAACACTGGCCGAGCGTGGCGCAGAAGTCACCTTTGCCGAATGCTATCAAAGATTTAACCCGCAGAATGATGCTGGGCTTTTGCAGTCGCTGTGGCAGAATAGGGCACTGGATGCGCTTGTGGTGACGAGTTCGGAAGCCATGCGCAACCTGTTGGCGCTGGCATCGGATGACCTGCAGGGACCGACGAACTCGTCTTGGCTCAGGAATACGATCATCTGCGTCAATCACGCACGCATCGCGGAAGAGGCAGCGCAGGCAGGCCTCCATGCGCATGTGGCGGATGCGCCGGGTGATGTGGCCATGCTGCAATGCTTGATAAGGGCTCTCAATCTTTCAACATGAGCGAAGAAAAGAACACGACAACCGAAAATGTGCCGCTAACCCCCTTGCCGACGGGGGGCGGGGAAAGCCGCTCCATGCTGACAAGGAGTGCGCTGGTTCTGGCCGCGATCGCCTTGCTGGCACTGGCATGGCACTGGCATAACACGCGCCAGCACCTCATACAGATGGAGCAAGCGCTCACATTGCGTCTGGAGCAATACAATCAGAACAATCAGCAATCGATGGCGGTTTCCAGACTGGCGGACGAGCGCAGCGTGGAAGCATCCGCCCGTATCACCATTCTGGAGCAGCGCCTCGCCGAATCGCGCAACCAGCAGGAAGCGCTGCAGATGCTGTACTACGAACTGGCGAATACGCGCGAGGAACGCCTGATCGCGGAAGTGGAGCAGCTCATGACGATTGCTAGCCAGCAGCTGCAGCTGGCCGGTAACATCAAGTCGGCCCTGCTCGCCCTGCAGACGGCGGAAAGCCGCCTGCAGCAGATCGAGGCGCCGCAGGTGATACAGCTGCGCAAGGCGCTGGCACAGGATATACAGCGGTTGCAGAGTCTGCCATTGGTCGACATTACCGGCATGAGCACCAAGCTGGAAGGTCTGGTGGAGATCGTAGATACGCTGCCGCTGGTCAGCGACCGCCACCCACAGCCGGAAGCGCAACAGGTGCCGGACCTGCAGGCGAGCTCATGGCAGCGTCTTGCGCACGAGATCTGGCAGGACATCAAGCAGATGGTCAGGCTGGAGCGAATAGACCGTCCAGAGCCGCCGCTGCTGACCCCCGAACAGAACTATTTCCTGCGTGAGAACATGAAACTGCGCCTACTTAGTGCGCGCATCGCACTGTTGCGCCATGACGAGGCGAGCTATCGGGCGGACTTGCGCGCCGTCGAGAAGTGGCTGCTTGAACATTTCGACATGCGGGAGAGCGCCAGCAAGATCATGCTGTCCACCATCCGCCAGCTCTCCGCAGGCAACATCGTCATCGATGTCCCGGATATCAACGAGTCCCTGACTCTGGTCAACAAATACAAGCTCACGCTCGAGCGCAGCAGGCCTGCGGACAAGTCCGCAGCTGTCAGGGAGCAATAGATGCGGTGGTTGTGGCGGTTTCTGCTGGTATTGCTGGTGGCAATCGGTCTGTCCCTGTTCGCTGGTAACAATGAAGGGTATGTGTTGATCGTCAGGCCGCCTTACCGGCTGGAACTGTCGTTCAACCTGCTCGTATTCCTGATCCTGTTCGTATTCCTCGTTCTGCATTTCCTGCTCCGCATGCTGAATTACGCCCGCCAGTTGCCGGCCAGCGTAAAGGAATACAAGGAAAGGAGAAGGCAGGAGGAGGGGCGCCAGGCGCTGGTCGATGCATTGCATGCGCTGGTGGATGGCCGTTATGCGCAGGCGGAAAAGAGTGCGGCGAAAGCCCTCGATCTGGGCGAGGATGCAGGGCTGAGCGCGCTTGTGGCGGCAAGGGCTGCGCACAAGGCAAAGCGCAGATCACAGCGCGATTACTATCTGGCAGAGGCCGAGCGGCTGGCACCTGCCGCGAGGACTGGTCGCCTGCTGACCCAAGCTGAGCTGCTGCTGGACGACAAGCAATACACGCAGGCGCTGCAGGTGCTGCAGCATCTAGACCGGCATGAGCCCAGATATCCGCCTGCCATGCGGCTGGAGCTGAAAGTGCAGCTGCATCTCGGCAACTGGGAGCGCGTGCTGGCCTTGCTGCAGCAACTGGAGAAGGGCGATGGTCTGGAACAGTGGAGAATCCGGCAGTACCGGCAGCAGGCGCATCTGCAACTGTTGCGGCGTCATGCCGGCGATTTGCAGAAGCTGCAGGCGTACTGGAAAAGGCTTACGCCTGAGGAACAACTCAACAATCGCATCGCCGAGGTTGCCGCGCGTGCCTTCTTGGAAGCGGGTGACAGCGACCAGGCAGGCAGGGTGCTTGAATCCAGTCTGACCAGAAACTGGGACAGCAGCTTGGCCAGGTTGCTGGGAGATTGTGTGGTGAAGGACCCGATCGGACAGCTGCAGCAGGCTGAGCACTGGCTGACCCAGCACGAGGGAGACGCAGGCCTGCTGCTTTCCCTCGGCAAGATGTGCATTCGGCAGCAGCTGTGGGGCAAGGCGCAGAGTTATCTGGAAGCCAGTCTGAGCGTCAGGGCGGATGCCGAGGCGCATCTATTGTTGGCGGAAATGCTGGAACGTCGCGGCGAACTGCAGCAGGCAGCGCAGCATTTCCGTCAGGGTGCGCTCCTGCTCGGGCAGGTTCAGCCTTCGTAGTCCTGGCCTGTGCTTACCCTAATTGCCCGATGTCTTGGGCAACGGGTTGGCGAAAGTGAACGCGTCGGAGAAGAACTCCTCGGCAGGCAGGCCATGCGCCTGAAAAGCCAGATGCGCGATATCCACCATCTGCGGCGCACCGCAGCAATAGACCTGATAGTCATCCAGTCTGTCGAAATCCTCCATGACGGCCACATGCACGAGGCCGGTGCGGCCCTGCCACTCGTCCGTTTCCAGCGGCTCCGACAGCACGGGCGTGTAGCGGATGTGAGGATGCTCTTCCTGCCACTTCAGCGGCAGTTCATGCATGTAGAGGTCCTGCCGGGTACGCGCTCCCCAGTAGAGGTGGATCGGCCGGCGGTGATTATGGTGTAGGGCATGCTCGATGATGCCCTTGATCGGCGCGAAGCCGGTGCCGCCCGCAACGAAGATCAAGGGCCGATCCGAATCCTCGCGCAGATAGAAGCTGCCGAAGGGGCCTTCCAGACGCAGGATGGCTTTTTCGTGCATTTCGTTGAATACATACTCCGTGAACTGGCCGCCCGGCACCAGTCTCAGGTGCAATTCCAACAACTCGTCGTGATGTGGCGGATTCGCCAGCGAGAATGCGCGACGCTTGCCGTCCTTCAGGATGAACTCGATATACTGGCCGGCCATGAACTGCAGACGTTCGTTGCTTGGCAGCTTGAGGAACATCACCATGACGTCGTGCGAAACCCTATGCATCTTTTCGACGCGGGCTGGAAGTATGCGTGGCTTGATGCCATTGACAGCGCTGATCTCGCGGCATTCGATGACCAGATTGCCCTTGGGGCGGGCACAACAGAGCAGTGCCATGCCGGCCTGCTTTTCCATCTCCGTCAGGGTGCCGGGCTGATATTGACCGTAATCGACCTCGCCTTGCAGGATGCGTCCCTTGCAGGCACCGCAGGCGCCGTTGCGGCAACCGTAAGGGAGATTGAAGCCGGCATCGATGGCGGCCTCGAGAACGGTTTCATCATCATCGGCCTGAAAGGAATGGCCGCTGGGCTGCAGAAGGACCTGATGGGACATGCTGGCTTCCTGAATCTAACAAGTACTTGAATTGATTGATGCAAAAGGGCGGGATTCTAGCATATCCGGACCTAGTCTTCACGTCTGAATTCGCCCTCGATGATGTCTGGACAGCTATCGGCCCCCCTGCGTTCATGGCGGTGGTCTGTTTCTGGCTCTGCCGAGAATCGGTTGTTCCCGGCGGGCCTGGCGGAAGGCAGCAGCAGCAGAACGGCAATGGCGTCGGAGATGATACCCGGCACCATGAGCAGGATGCCGGCGAAGATGTTCCTGGCGCTGCCGATGAGCAGCCGGGAAGGGTCTAGACCCGTGCTTAAGCCTTGGGCGAATTTGCTGGAAATCTGCTGCCTTTCCTCCCTGACCAGACGCCAGCCAAGGACGCCGACCAGAATCAGGTAGCCCAGCACCGGCCAGCCGTAACGGTCGAACAGTTCGACCAATATCCATATCTCGGCAATGGGGAATGCGAGTAAAATCAGCAGAAGGATCAGTATCGGCATGAAATAATTCACCTAAGCAATGACAACGAATCCGAGCAAGACCATTCTGGTCATGACGCATCTGCCCGACCGTGAAAGTGCGGAACGGATGGCAGAATCTCTGGTGGAGCAGCGACTGGCTGCCTGTGTAAACATCCATGCAGCCTGTACTTCAATCTATCATTGGCAGGGGAAAATCGAAAGAAGCGATGAAATCCCGCTGCATGCAAAAACGACGCTGGATCGCTATGACGCGCTGGAAGCAGCCATACGTGCCATGCATCCCTACGAACTTCCGGAAATCGTCCATGTCCACTTGGATGGTGGCGAGCACGGCTACATTCAATGGATAGAACAGGAAACACGGGCGTGAATCTTTTTGCAGTACGGCTTGGGCAATATCTGCAGGCGTTGGTTCTTGCCTGCGTTTTCATGACCCAGCCGGTATCGGCGGCTGGCGTCAGCAGTATCGGAGGGGGTGCCGGCGCTTTTCTGGCGAACAGTAATGCGGAAGAGGTGTTGTCGCCGGAGCAGGCGTTCAAGGTCGAGCTGGCGGCTCAGGGCGATCGTACGTTGCGCGCCGATTTCCTGATTGCGCCCGGCCATTACCTGTACAGGGACCGCTTCCGTTTCGAGCTGCTGACACCGGGTGCGGAACTGAAGGATGTCGAACTGCCGGATGGCGTTGCCAAGGAGGACCCGACGTTCGGCCTGACCGAAGTCTATTTCGATTATGTCAGCGCTCTTCTGCATCTGGGCGAGAATACCCGCTTCCCGCTCGAATTGCGGGTGACGCATCAGGGCTGCAGTTCCAGCGGCCTGTGCTACGCACCGATACGCACCGATTTCACGATAGATGCTTCCGGCAATGTGCAGTTGGTGCCTACCGCATCAGCCGCAGGGCAAGTTGCCGCCGTCAGCGAAAGCGAGCGCATCGTCAGCTTGCTGAAGGATGGCAAGCTGTGGCTGATCGTGGCCGGCTTCTTCGGTTTCGGTCTGCTTTTGTCGATGACGCCATGTGTCCTGCCGATGATACCGATACTGTCCGGCATCATCGTTGGCGGCAAGAAGTTCAGCCGTTTGCACACATTCAACCTGTCGCTTGCCTACACGCTCGGCATGGCGCTGACCTATACGCTGCTCGGAGTTGTCGCAGGTCTTTCAGGACTGATGCTGAACGCCGCCCTGCAAAATCCGCTGGCGCTGGGGTTCGGCGCGCTGGTTTTCGTGTTGCTGGCGTTGTCCATGTTCGGCTTCTATGAGTTCAGGCTGCCGAGCGTGTTCGAAAGCCGCGTGACGGCGCTGGCCAATCGCATCAAGGGCGGCCATTTTCTCGGCGTGTTCCTGATGGGGGCATTGTCCGCACTGATACTCAGCCCCTGTGTTGCAGCACCGCTGGCCGCCGCCTTGCTCTACATCAGCCAGACGCATGACGTCGTTCTGGGAGGAGTTGCCCTGTTCGCGCTGTCCATGGGCATGGGTGTGCCCCTGCTGCTGATAGGCGCTTCTGCCGGCGATCTGTTGCCGCGCGCCGGCGCCTGGATGAATGCCGTGCGCAATTTCTTTGGCGTGGTCATGTTGGCGATGGCGCTATGGTTGGTGTCGCCGCTGTTGCCGGCAGCCGTACAGCTGATTCTGTGGGCCGCGTTGCTGATCGTGCCGGCAATCTACATGCACGGACTGGATGCGTTGCCGCCCAATGCCGGCAAGTGGCAGAAATTCTGGAAAGGTATCGCCATCATCATGCTGGTGATCGGTGTGTCGCTGCTGGTCGGGGCGATGTCCGGTGCCAGGTCACCGCTGCAGCCGCTGGCGGGCCTGCGCAGCGCTGCTGCCGAACCTGCAGGGCTGTCATTCCAGCCGGTGAAATCGCTGGCCGAGTTCGAAGCGAAGCTGCAGTCATCGTCCGGCAGACTGGTCATGCTGGATTTCTATGCCGACTGGTGCGTGACATGCAAGGAGATGGAGCTGTTCACTTTCAGTGACGCGCGCGTGCAGGCGCGGCTCAGAAATGCCGTGTTGCTGCAGGCGGACGTGACGGCGAACTCGGCGGAGGATACTGCGCTGCTCAAACGGTTCGGTCTGTTCGGCCCACCCGCCATCATCTTCTTTGATGAAAGCGGCAAGGAAATCACGTCGATGCGGGTCATCGGCTTCGAGAATGCCGAACGCTTCCTGCAGACACTACAACGGACCAGTCTCTGACGGATGCGGAAAAAGGCTCTGACATACACGGTCTCAGCTCTGCTGCTCGCAGCTGTCGGGATCGCATGTTGGCAATTCCTGACATCGCCGGAACACCGAGGCGCCTCTACCGAGACATTTTTCGCAGCGGTTCTGGCCGACGTCGAGGGCGGCGTACAGCCCATGTCGCAATGGAAGGGCAAGACCATCGTGGTCAATTTCTGGGCGACATGGTGTCCGCCATGTCTCGAGGAAATGCCGGAACTATCCAGGGTCCATGACCGTTATCGGGACCAGGGTCTGGTCGTGCTCGGCATCTCGTCGGATGATATCGACAGTATTCGTAGATTCACGGTGGAAACCCCGATAAGCTATCCTTTGCTGTCGGCCGAACTGGAGGCCATGCCGCTAAGCGAAACGCTTGGCAACAACAAGGGCGTTTTGCCCTATACTGTCGTCATTGCACCTGACGGTCGTGTCGAGCAAAGCCATTTCGGCAAGGTCGATCAGGCACTTTTGGAACGGATGATACTGCCTTTGTTGCCGGCGGCCGATTGAAGACAGCGCTCCGCACGAGGCTGATAATTTCGTTAAATTTCGTCCATTCTATAGACAACATCCCCCTAATTGCGGCAAACTTGCAGTTATAAATGACCGCGTCCCGGACTCTCGGGAAGGCAAATTATGGCTGCAAACCACTCAAAATCCATACTCGTCATCCACGGCCCCAACCTGAACCTGTTGGGTTTGCGCGAACCGAATCACTACGGAACGGACACGCTGGATAGCATCAACCAGCGGCTGAAGGCGCAGGCGGATGCGGCCAATGTCGCGCTGGAGTGCGTGCAGAGCAACAGTGAAGCCGAACTGGTTGATAAAGTGCAGTCATTGGCGCAAAACAGCGTCGATTTTGTCATCATCAATCCGGCAGCGTTTACCCATACCTCGGTGGCGCTGCGAGATGCCCTGTCTGCAGTCAGGGTGCCGTTCATTGAAGTACATCTTTCCAATGTGTATGCGCGTGAACCGTTCCGCCATCACTCATATTTCTCGGATATCGCGGTAGGCGTCATCAGCGGCCTTGGTGCCAAAGGCTACTTCTGCGCGCTGGACTACGCGATTTCCCATTTGTCAAAACAACCCGCCTGATTTGCATCAGGCGCTTCATTGTCACAGAGGTCACCATGGATTTACGCAAACTGAAAAAACTGATTGATCTGGTCGAGGAGTCCGGCATTTCCGAACTTGAGCTGACCGAAGGCGAAGAAAAGGTTCGCATCAGTCGAAACTACCACGGTGGCGCACCGGGTGTGATGCAGTATCAGCCATACGTGCAGATGCCGGCGCCGGCAGCCCCTGCAGCCGCACCGGCAGCAGCGGAACCTGCCGCAGCAGCCGAGCAGGCCATAGAAGGACATGTCGTGAAGTCGCCCATGGTGGGCACTTTCTACCGTGCTCCATCGCCTGATGCCAAGCCATTTGTGGATGTCGGCTCGACGGTTGCGGTCGGTGACACGCTCTGCATCATTGAGGCGATGAAGCTTCTGAACGAGATCGAGGCCGATCAGGCCGGTGTCATCAAGGCGATTCTGGTGGAAAACGGACAGCCGGTCGAATACGGTGAACCACTGTTCATTATTGGCTAAGGGAGCACTATGTTCGAGAAGATCCTGATCGCCAATCGGGGCGAGATTGCACTGCGCGTGCAACGCGCCTGCCGTGAACTGGGCATCAAGACGGTCGCAGTCCATTCCGAAGCCGACCGTGAGGCCAAATACGTGCAACTGGCGGACGAATCCGTCTGTATTGGTCCGGCACCTTCCGGACAGAGCTATCTGAACATTCCTGCCGTCATCAGCGCTGCAGAGGTGACCGATGCGGAAGCGATCCATCCCGGTTACGGCTTTTTGTCGGAGAATGCCGACTTTGCCGAGCGCGTGGAGCAGAGCGGTTTCGTCTTTATCGGTCCGCGTGCGGAAACGATACGCCTGATGGGCGACAAGGTGAGCGCCAAGGAGGCGATGAAGAAGGCCGGCGTGCCCTGTGTGCCGGGTTCCGATGGCGCACTAAGCGATGATCCCGAGGAAATACTGCGTCAGGCGAAGCGCATCGGCTATCCGGTCATCATCAAGGCTGCCGGCGGTGGTGGCGGTCGTGGCATGCGCGTCGTTTATACCGAGGCGGCATTGCTGGCATCGGTCAATATGACCAAGTCCGAGGCCCAGGCAGCCTTCGGCAACTCCACGGTCTACATGGAGAAATTCCTTGAGCAGCCCCGCCATATCGAAATCCAGGTGCTGGCTGACCAATATGGCAATGCCATCCATCTCGGCGAGCGTGACTGCTCCATGCAGCGTCGGCACCAGAAGGTGCTGGAAGAGGCGCCGGCACCCGGCATCAGTCCGCGCCTGCGCGAGAAGATCGGAGCGCGCTGTGCCGAGGCATGCCGCCGTATCAATTATCGGGGTGCCGGCACTTTCGAATTCCTGTACGAAAACGACGAGTTCTATTTCATTGAAATGAACACCCGCGTGCAGGTCGAGCATCCGGTCACCGAGATGATTACCGGCGTCGATATCGTGAAGGAGCAGATTCGCATCGCCGCTGGCGAGAAACTGTCTATCCGTCAGCGCGATGTCGAATTCAAGGGACATGCCATTGAGTGCCGCATCAATGCCGAGGACCCGTACACCTTCGTACCGTCTCCGGGGCGTATCACGACATTCCACATGCCGGGTGGCCCTGGCGTCCGGGTGGATACGCATGCCTATCAGAATTACATGGTGCCGCCGCACTATGATTCCATGATCGGCAAGCTCATTACGCATGGCGCCACACGCGAGGAGGCGATTGCCAAGATGCGCATTGCGCTGTCCGAGATTGCGATCGAGGGCATCAAGACCAATATCCCGCTGCATCGTGACCTGCTGGCGGATGCTGCCTTCCATCTGGGCGGAACCAGTATCCATTATCTGGAAGAGAAACTCGGACTGAGTTCCAAATGATGGCTGCCGGCGGGAATCAGTAATGGCCTGGCTTTCACTCAGGATCGAGGCGTATGACGATACGGCCGACCTGCTAAGCGATACGCTGATGGAGCTGGGGGCGTTATCGGTCAGCATCGAGGATGCCAATGCCGAGACGCCGGATGAGCAGCCGATTTTCGGCGAGCCGGGCGATCCGCCGCCGGGTATCTGGCAGCATAATGTCGTCAGTGCCCTGTTCAATGACGATGTCGATGTGGCGGCCGTCATGGCGAGGCTGACGGAACTGACCGGCCTGCAATTGTCCTACGAGACGGAGGCTGTGGCCGAGCAGGACTGGGTGAGGGCGACGCAGTCCCAGTTCGAGCCGATCCGGATTCGTGACGACCTCTGGATAGTACCGAGCTGGCATGACGCGCCCAATCCAGAGGCGCTCAATATCGTGCTGGACCCGGGACTGGCATTCGGCACTGGTAGCCATCCGACGACCCATCTTTGTCTGGGCTGGCTGGCGGATCATGTCGAGCCCGGCATGCATGTATTGGACTATGGCTGCGGTTCCGGCATTCTGGCAATCGCTGCTAGAAAACTGGGTGCTGGCCGGGTGATCGGCGTCGATATCGACGAACAGGCCATAGATGCTAGCCGTTACAATGCCGAACAGAACCGGGTCGACGCCGAGTTCTACCTGCCGGATCAGATGGCGGCAAACCAGTTGCGGAATGATCCCGCCGATCTGGTGGTGGCCAATATTCTTTCCAGTGCGCTTTCGGTGCTGGCGCCTGCTTTGGCGGCTGCCTGCAAGCCGGGTGGCCGCATTGCGCTGTCGGGCATCCTGCGCGAACAGGAAGAGCAGGTTGCGGCAATCTATGCCGAGTGGTTCGATATGCTGGCGCCTGCTTACATGGAGGGTTGGGTTCTGCTAACAGGTACGAGGAAATGCGCCTAGTCACGTCCTGTCCGCATTGCGAGGCAGCGTTTTATGTCACTTCCGAGCAGTTAGCCGCTCATCGCGGCGACGTGCGTTGCGGCCGCTGTGACCAGGTGTTCAATGCACTTGACCGGCTGGCGGAGGTGCAGGATGCGCAGCCTGCGCAAGCCGCATTGCCGGATGAGCCACCGGTCGCCGAAACTGCAGAGTCCGAGCCAAATTCGGAGGCGGAAGCAACAGCGGCGGTGGCGGACGATATTGAAATCATCGCCGAGCAGGATGTACCGGAAAAGGCAGCCGAACCTGGCGAACCTTTGCCTGACATTGACCAAAGAGAAGCGGCCGATTTTTCCATGAGCCTGCCGGCTATCGAGTCGGCACCATCGGATGGCTTCGCATCCGCTCAACCCGCTCTTAGCATCACCGATTACAGTGTGCCACCGGCAGCCAGCATCCTGAGCCCGTCCATGATGGATGACGCGGCGCGAAAGCTCGCGGACGGTGGGAGCAAGAGCGGGTTTGGCCGGTTCATGCTGGTTCTGGCGATACTGCTTCTGATTATCCTGGCACTCGGGCAGGCTGCATATTTTCTCCGTTCCGACATCGTGGCGCGCTGGCCCCAGACCAGACCATATCTGGAACGTGCCTGCGTCTTGCTACAGTGCCAGGTAAGGCTGCCGCAGAACGTGGATCAGATCACCATCGACGATTCCGACCTGAAGGAGGATGCCGAACGTGAAGGGCTGATCCATCTTTATACGGTGCTGGTCAATCACGCCGGCTATCGTCAGGAGTACCCGCTGCTGGAACTGACGCTGACCGATGCCAACGACAGGCCGGTATTGCGTCGCACTTTCTCCCCGGAGGAATATCTGCCTGCCGGTGCCGATATCCGAAGCGGTATTTCAGCAAGGGGGCGCATCGACATTCGGCTGCCGTTGTCAGTCGAGAACTCGACGATCATCGGCTACCGGTTGTTCGTCACGTATTGAGCCGTGGGCGGCCTGACCCAATGAAATAAAGGAGGCAATCGCCTCCTTTTTTCACGCCATCCTGTTCAGTCCAGCGGGTCGGTCTTGGGCTTGTCACAGACGTAGATATCGATGTCGTACTTGTCCGCCGCTGCCTGCACGATTTTGGACACGTCCTCCCATTTGAGACCGCCGAAGCCGCAGCCGATCCTGGTCATGTAAAGCGGGATCTTGAGAAAGCTCGCGAAGTCGGCGGCATGATTGACCACGCGCTCGACGGCATTGATGTCGGCATAGACCTTGCCATCGACACCGTAATCCTTCTGCGTCAGGCCGTTCAGAACGTACAGATCCTTGTCCTCGATCTGTACCTCCACAACACGGCCCAGAATGTTGCGCCCCATCTTTTGCGCAATCTGGCAATAGGAACGATAGGGCGGGAAAATCATGGGGAAGGCCGAACGCAATGCGAGAGACTGGCCGAATCCCATGACGCCCCTGGTATTGCAGCCATGAAGTATCACGCCCTGCTCAAGTTTGGTGAGATCCTGTTCGATTTCAATCAGCTTGCCCATGGAAATTCCTGCTTTGTTATTGATTAATCCGGCATACGCATTATGCTACGGGGTGGTAGCAAGATAAATGCAGCAAATTACGTACCAAAACAGGGCTGCATCACGTAAGCTTCCAGACTTTCATCCCTAATGGCAAGTGTTCTGAAATATGGCTCAATATGTAATGTCCATGCTCCGTGTGAGCAAAGTCGTGCCGCCTAAGCGGCAAATCATCAAGGATATCTCGCTGTCCTTCTTTCCGGGTGCCAAGATCGGCCTGCTGGGCCTGAACGGTGCCGGCAAATCCACCGTGCTGCGCATCATGGCTGGTGTCGATAAGGAATACGAAGGGGAGGTGCAATGGCAGCCCGGCATTTCCATCGGTTATTTGCCGCAGGAGCCCCAGCTAGACCCGGAAAAAACCGTGCGTGAGGAAGTAGAGGCGGGGCTGGGTGAAGTGATGGAAGCCAAGAGGAAACTGGATGAGATATATGCCGCCTACGCCGAGCCGGACGCGGACTTCGACAGGCTGGCCGAAGAGCAGGCCAAGTACGAAAACATCCTCGCCGCTGCCGGCAGCGATATCGAGCATCAGCTGGAAGTCGCCGCCGATGCGTTGCGCCTGCCGCCGTGGGACGCCAAAATCGGCCCCCTGTCTGGAGGCGAAAAGCGCCGCGTAGCATTGTGCAAGCTACTTCTGTCCAAACCCGACATGCTGTTGTTGGACGAACCAACCAATCACCTCGACGCCGAATCGGTCGAATGGCTGGAACAGTTCCTCGTTCGCTTCCCGGGTACGGTGGTCGCGGTCACGCATGACCGCTACTTTCTGGACAACGCTGCCGAGTGGATCCTTGAGCTGGACCGCGGCGAGGGAATTCCATGGAAGGGCAACTATTCCAGTTGGTTGGAACAGAAGGATGCGCGTCTGGCACAGGAGCAGAAACAGATCGATGCTCACATGAAGGCCATGAAGCGCGAGCTGGAATGGGTGAGGCAGAATCCCAAGGCCAGGCAGGCCAAATCCAAGGCGCGTCTTAGCCGCTATGAGGAAATGAGCTCGGTTGAATATCAGAGGCGCAATGAAACGCAGGAGATCTTCATTCCTCCGGGTGAACGTCTGGGCGACCAGGTCATCGAGTTCAGAAACGTCAGCAAATCATTCGGCGATCGTCTGCTGATAGACAATCTCAGCTTCAGTGTGCCTCCCGGTGCCATCGTCGGCATCATCGGCCCCAACGGAGCGGGTAAATCGACGCTGTTCCGCATGATTCAGGGGAGGGAGCAACCGGATAGCGGCGAGATACTGATCGGTCAGACCGTGAAGATTTCATCGGTCGATCAAAGTAGGGAGGGGCTGGAGAACGATAAGACCGTGTTCGAAGCGGTATCTGGAGGTGCCGACGTCCTCACGGTCGGTCGTTTCGAAATGTCGTCGCGTGCCTATCTGGGACGCTTCAACTTCAAGGGCGCGGACCAGGGCAAGATCGTCGGTCAGCTATCCGGTGGCGAGCGCGGCCGCCTCCATCTTGCCAAAACCCTGATTCAGGGCGGCAACGTGTTGCTGCTGGACGAGCCTTCCAACGACCTCGATGTGGAAACCCTGCGTGCGCTGGAAGATGCGCTGCTCGAGTTCGCCGGCTGCGTCCTGGTCATCTCGCATGATCGTTGGTTCCTGGACCGCATCGCCACCCACATCCTGGCTGCCGAGGGTGATTCGCAGTGGACGTTCTTCAACGGAAACTACCAGGAATATGAGGTCGATAAGAGGCAGCGATTGGGTGAGGAGGGCGCCAAACCCAAGCGCATCCGCTACAAGCCGATATCGCGCTGACAGCAAGGCCGGTCTGCATGACCGGCCTTTTGGTATCTGCATCACGCGCTTTCAATGGCTTGCCGCAGAATCACGGCATGATTGAAACTCTGGCTTTTGGCTGCGTGGAGCAGCACCAGCCTGCGGTGTCGGGCGATTTCCTGCAGGCGTCGCAATTCCTGATTCCGTGATTCCAGTTCTGCCAAATAGCGGACGCGGAACGCTTCCCATTTTTCTGCCTCATGGTTGAACCATCTGCGCAGTTCATTGCTGGGTGCGACATCCTTGTTCCATTCATCCAGCTTCAACGTGGCCTTGCTGACACCGCGCGGCCAAAGGCGGTCAACCAGCACGACATAATCACCGGGCTCCGGAAGAAAATGGTAAGGGCGTTGCAGGATGATATTCATGCTTTGCTTCCAAACATATAGTCGCCCTTTATTATGGGGCCCCACAGGAGAGGCGCGTTTTGCCCAATCACTGGAACAGTCCCTCGTATAGCGATAGCCCAGGCGCAGCATGCAGTGTTCACATACCGCCTGCAGCCGGTAGTAGGCCGCGCTTTCCGACTCTCCCGGGAGGATTGCCTTTTCGAATTCGGGTCTGATAATTCCGTTTTCAAAAACGCCGCCTGCCCGGCAATTGAAAAAAGCTGCTGCATCGAAGATGCGGCGATTTCTCCTGAGATTGCTGCATGTTGAAGCTGGATACTGAGGAATTGCTAACCCAGCCGGAAATGCTAAATTCAGCAGCAATCAGATTTGGATTGGGTGCAGCGGAAAAGGAATTTCTCGTATTGAATGTTAGGACAACCTCCCGCTCTAGGGCAGAAAGAGTTGGAGCAATTCGTTCAGGAAACGCTGACCCAACCGGGTCGGTCTGACCGTGCCGTTCTCGATGGTGATCAGCCCCTTGTCCCTTGACTCCTTCAGTGACGGCTCGATGCTGCTGACCGGTAAGCCGGTGCGTAGCGGGAAGAGGTCGAGAGCGAATCCCTCGGTGAGGCGGAGGGCATTCATCATGAATTCGAAACCAAGCTCGTCACGATGGATGGTCCAGGTGCTGTCAACGGCTCCGCCCTGGCTTGCGCCTTGAAGGTATCGCTTCGGATGCTTGTGGCGTGTCTCGCGCGTGATCCTGTCGTGATAACTCAGCTTGCTGTGGGCGCCGGCGCCGATGCCGAGATAGTCGCCGAAGGTCCAGTAGTTCAGGTTGTGGCGCGCGCGCTGGCCTTTTTGCGCAAAGGCGGAGGTCTCATAGTGCTGGTAACCGTGCGCGGCCAGCATCTCTTCGATGGCGTCCTGCATGGCGGTGCTGGTGTCGTCATCCGGCAGGCTGGGTGGCGTGCGATGGAACGGGGTGTTCGGTTCCAGTGTCAGGTGGTAGAAGGAAAGGTGCCCTGGCTGCAGCCGACAGGCCTGCTCGGCATCTGCCAATGCATCCTCCAGGCTCTGCAGCGGCAGGCCATACATGATATCCAGATTGACCTTCTCAAAGGTAGCGAGCGCTGACTCCGCAGCTTGTCTGGCCTGCTTTGCATCGTGAATACGGCCGATGGCGGCAAGATAGTGGTCATTGAAGCTCTGGATGCCGAGAGACAGCCGGTTGACGCCAGCAGCGCGATATCCGGCGAAATGGACGGTATCGACTGTGCCCGGATTGGCTTCCAGCGTGATTTCGGCCTCGTATTCCAGCGGCGTCAGCATGCGCACGTGGCTGAGTATCCGGTCGATGGACTCGGGGGAGAACAGGCTGGGCGTGCCTCCACCGAAGAAAACACTGCGGATTTTGCGCCCCCAGACCCTGGATACGGATTGCTCAAGATCGGCTATCAGGGCATCGACATAGGCCTGTTCGGGGATTTTCCCCTTGGACTCATGCGAGTTGAAATCACAGTAAGGACACTTCCGTACACACCAGGGGATGTGGATGTAAAGCGAGAGTGGCGGCGGGTTCTTCAGGCCGGAAACCATCGCCGGACCGGAAAGCGGCGTTGCGTCACTTACCGGGATGATGGGAATCATGGTTTGCGGTACGGATTGATCAGACTGTCGATGAGGCTGTGCATGGCCGCACGCAGCTGCGCCTCGGAGATTTCCATCAGCAGGCCGTCTTCCAGCGCGTCCTGGGCCATTTGCCTCAGTTCATCGAGGTTCTCCTTCATGACCTTGATCTTTTCGGTGCACGATACGATGGAGCCGTCGTCGCGTTGCCATATCGGCCACGGGTTTTCCGGGGAGTTCATGTATTCAGCTTTTCTATCAGTTGCATCATGTCACGCAGTGCCTGACCGCGATGGCTGATGCGGTTCTTGATGTCCAGCGGTAGTTCGGCACCGGTCCTGCCGATGGTTGGGTCAAGGAACAGCGGGTCATAGCCGAAGCCGCCATCACCGCGTGGGGTGGTAAGTATCTCGCCGCGCCAGATACCCTGCGCGATCAACGGTTGCGGATCTTCTGGCGTGCGCACCAGCACCATGGCGCAGTAATAGTGCGCGCGCCGGTTCTGCACTCCGTCCAGGGCCTGCAGCAGCTTTTCGTTATTGCGGGCGTCGGACCTCGGTTCGCCGCCGAAGCGCGCGGAATGGACGCCGGGTGCTCCCTGCAGGGCATCGACGCAGATACCGGAATCGTCGGCGAGCGCCGGCAGGCCGCTGTGCAGGCTGGTGTGTCTGGCTTTCGCCAGCGCATTTTCGATGAACGTGAGATACGGTTCATCTGCTTCCGGCACATCAAAGTCGGATTGCGGCAGTACCTCGATGGACAGCGGCTCCAACAGTTGCCGGATTTCGCGCAGCTTGCCGGCATTGCCGGTGGCGATGACGAGCTTATTCAGCACGGAGCACCATCTGCTGGATGCGGGTCAGCTCGGCGATACCGGCTGCCGCGAGATCGAGCATGGTGTTGACCGTCTCGCGCCGGAACGGCTCGCCTTCGGCGGTCCCCTGTATTTCGACGTAGCCACCGCTGCCGGTCATGACGACATTCATGTCGGTGTCGCAACCCGAGTCCTCGATGTAATCGAGGTCCAGTACGGGCTGCCCTTGATAGATGCCGACCGACACTGCGGCGACGGAATCGCGCAAGGGGGATGTCTCGATCAAACCGGCGCGCAGCAGATGGGAAACGGCATCATGCAGGGCGACATAGGCGCCGGTGATGGCGGCGGTACGGGTGCCACCATCGGCCTGAATGACGTCGCAGTCGAGCTGGATGGTGCGCTCACCGAGCTTCTCCAGATCGATGATGGCACGCAGGCTGCGGCCGATGAGGCGTTGGATTTCCTGCGTGCGCCCGGATTGCTTGCCGCGCGCTGCCTCGCGTTCCATGCGGCTGCCGGTGGAACGCGGCAGCATGCCGTATTCTGCCGTGACCCAGCCCTGGTTCTTGCCGCGCAGAAATGGCGGCACCTTTTCATCGACACTGGCGGTGCACAGCACATGGGTGTCGCCGAATTTCACCAGCACAGAGCCTTCGGCATGCTTGGTGTATCGACGGATGATCTCGACCGGACGCAATTCGTCGTGTGCGCGGTGACTTGGGCGATGACTGGACATAAGCCTGTTCCGATTTAGTGTGAATCCGAAATTATAAGCCAACAGCCGCTGGTGCCATGTAACCGGACAGTTTTTGCGTTCATGCGTTCAACCGGGCCGGTATCGCGACTTGCTGATGGCGGACTGGATTTCGAGTATGGTTCTTTCGATCTCCTCGTCACTCAGGTCGAAAAGCGAAGCATCGTCCGCTACGGCATTGGGGTTCTGCGTGACCGGGTTGATGATGGTGGTCGTGATGCCAAGCGGCATGGTGGCAGTGGAAACGGCGAGCGGGTGGTTTTGCGGCGCGCCCCATTGCAGACCGATGGCGCTCATGTTGTCGCCGCGTTCGCCGCTGACGGTCTCGGCGAGATCAAGCAGCTTGGGAACGCTGTCGAGGATATTGCCGGCATGCAGCAGCTTGCCGATATCGTGGTCATTGATTGCCGACCAGACGCCATCGGTGCAGAGCAGGATCACATCGCCATCGACCAGTTGGCGCGGACCGGACAGCGTGATCTCGGGAGTCTTGTCGCCGCCTAGGCAGTTATAGATCTTGTGTAGGTCGGGGTGGGTCGCCATGTCCTCGAAGCGAAGCTGCCCTCTGCGATAGAGCATCTGCACGACAGAATGGTCCTCGGTGCGGAAGATCAGCTGGCCGTTGCGGAAATGGTACAGTCTGGAATCACCGACATGAGCGACATATAGCTGGTTGTCCTGCAGTACGGCGGCAACGATGGTGGTGCGCGGGGAATCACTGAGATCGTTGCCCAGAGTCAGGCTGTCGATGGCATCGTGCACTTGCAGGATGTGTTCCTCGAGGAACTTGGCCGGATTCGGCAAAGTGGGGATGGCCAGGTTCTGGAAGCCGTCGGTAAGAGATTTTACCGCGAGCTGGGCCGCGACTTCGCCATGACGATGGCCGCCCATGCCGTCGGCTACGACCAGGAGCAGGGCGTCCTTGCTGTAGGAATAGGCCAGGCGGTCTTCATTGTATGGACGCGGACCCTGTCGGCTGTTCTGATAGATGGTGAATTTCATCGTCGCAAGTCCCTGCGGCTAGATTTCTTTCTGCAGGATGTCGATGATCCTGTGCATGATGCCCTTTTTCTCCTGCTCCGTTGCTGCGGGCGGCAGATCATGCTGCAGCGATTTCTGCAGGGCATAGATGCTTTGCGGGCGCTTCAGATGGTCCAGCATCATGCAGTTGTCGATGATCTTGAGCAGGTTGTCCGAATAAATGTCCTTGCCCAGTTTCACGGCCGGTACCAGCGTGTCGTTCTTCAGCCGTTCATTGGCGGCGAGCGGCGTCGAGCGGGTCAGGCAGGAATACATGGTCGCGCCTATGCTGTAGATGTCGCTCCATGGGCCGAGCAGCTTGCGATCGACATACTGTTCCGGCGAGGCGAACCCAGGCGTGTAGCTGGGTGGTAGCTTGGCGATGGAGTCGGTCAGGGTCTGCCGGGCCGAACCGAAATCCAGCAGTACCGGCGAGCCATCGAGGCGGATATAGATGTTGGCCGGCTTGATGTCGAGATGCAGCAGCTTCTGCGCATGCACTTCACGCAGACCGTTCAGCAGTTCGGTGAACACGCGGCGCACGAAATTTTCCGATACCGGCTCGTGATTGCTCAGGATGTATTCCTGCAATGACTTGCCGCGCTCGTACTGCATGACCATGTAGACGGTATCGTTGGCGCGGAAGAAATTCACGACGCGGACGATGTTCTTGTGATTGATGTTAGCCAGTGCGCGGCCTTCCTCGAAAAAGCACTTGAGACCGTGACGGAAGCTGCCGGAAGCCTCCGTCGTGGGCACGACGACCTTGTCGCCCTCGGTGCGCAGTGCCAGCGCGCTGGGCAGATATTCCTTGATCGCGACCGTGCTGCCGTTTTCGTCGGTGGCGAGATAAACGTAACTGAAACCACCCGCACTCAGGACTTTCCTGATCTTGTACTGCTGCAGCTGATAGCCGACAGGCAGGGAGCGGTTGGTGGAGTTTGGCATACGGTCCGATGGTATGAGCGGTTTGCTTTTGCAAAACGAGTTGCGGGCTATTTTGGCATGAAATCGCGGGGATTTGATACCATACGGGATATTCAGTCAGGAAGTGGCCAATGATTTACAGCATGACAGGGTACGCCGCCCTGGAGAGAGAAACGGCGCTGGGCATTCTGGTATTGGAGTTGCGCTCTGTGAACCACCGTTATCTGGAGCTGCAGCTCAAGCTGGATGAGAGTCTGCGCAGTTTCGAGCCTACCATGCGGGAGCGCATCGCAACCAGGCTGGGACGCGGCAAGGTGGAATGTCGCCTGAGCCTGATGCAGCGTGCGGCGCAGAACGCCGGTGCACAGCTCGATACGTCGGTTCTGGAAGAGCTGGCGCAGATGAGTGAGGTGGTAAGGCAGTATTTCCCGCAAAGCCAGCCGCTGACGGTTGCGGAAATTCTGCGCTGGCCCAATGTCATCACAAGCGAACGCCTGGATCAGGAAGCGCTGACGGGCGAAGTCCACGCAATACTCGATCAGGCACTGGAGCAAATGCTGGATTCGCGCGCGCGCGAGGGAGAGAAGCTGAAGGCTGTGATCGAGGAACGCCTGCGCGAGATCGAGGTGCAGGTGGCAGAGGTCAGGCCCTTGTTGCCGGCGCAGGTCAAGACATATCAGGAAAGGCTGGCGGCAAGGCTGCAGGAGGCCATGCAGAGCTATGACGAGGAGCGGCTGCGTCAGGAGGTGACGCTGTTCGCACAGCGCATCGATGTCGATGAGGAACTGGAACGGCTGATGGCGCATGTGTCCGAGGTGCGCCGCATCCTGCAGGCCGGCGGCATGGTCGGCAAGCGGCTCGATTTTCTCATGCAGGAACTCAACCGCGAAGCCAATACGCTGGGTTCCAAATCCTTCTCCACCGAGATTTCGCAGGTGGCGATGGCGCTGAAAGTGCTGATTGAACAAATGCGCGAGCAGATTCAGAATATCGAGTAATACCCTTCCACTGACGCCGCAGCATCAGTTTTCTGCCAGAACGTCCTTACTTTAGACTTTAAAGAACACGTCCTATGCGCGATTTCAAATACTCCATTCTGGTCACCATCGTCGGTCTGCTACTTGCCGGCTGGTGGGGCTTTCACACCACGGGAACGATGTCCGGCGTCTGGGCGGCGCTGGTGCTGGCATTGATACTGAGCGTCATGGAAGTCAGTCTGTCGTTCGACAATGCCGTGGTCAACGCATCCATCCTGAAAGACATGGATGAGAAATGGCGGCGGCTGTTTCTGACCGTCGGCATCCTCATCGCGGTGTTCGGCGTGCGTTTGATCTTTCCGCTGCTGCTGGTGGCGGTGGCGACCAGTCAGGGTTTCATGGAAGTTGCCGACATGGCGCTGACGCGGCCTGCCGAATATTCCGAGCATCTGATGGAAGGCCATGCCGCGATTGCATCGTTCGGCGGCACTTTTCTGTTTCTCGTCTTCCTCAGTTTCATTCTGAATGACGGCAAGGAGCTGCATTGGTTGGGCAAGTTCGAGGAACAGGTATCCAAACTCGGCAAGCTCGATTCCATGGGCATCTTCATTGCGCTGACGGTGCTGTTGCTGATGTATCAGTTCCTGCCCGTGCCGCCGGAGAAGCAAGTCACGATACTGGTGTCCGGGGTGGCAGGTGTCGTCCTTTATGTCGCAGTCGATAGTCTGGGCAGCTTCTTCAGCTCCAAGGCCGATGCGGCTGCAGTGACAGGCGCTGCCAAGCGCAGCGGCGTGATGGGCTTTCTGTATCTGGAAATCCTCGATGCCTCGTTTTCGTTCGACGGCGTCATCGGCGCGTTTGCCATCACGCGCGATGTCGTCATCATACTGCTCGGGCTGACCATAGGCGCCATGTTCGTGCGTTCGCTCACGGTACACTTCGTCTATCGGGGCACGCTGCAGAAATACGTCTATCTCGAGCACGGCGCGCATTACGCCATCGGCATTCTGGGGCTCATCATGTTCTATTCGATCTATGAGCATGTGCCGGAAGTGCTGACCGGATTCATCGGTGTTGTGTTCATCGTCGCTTCGCTGATCTCATCCATTGCCTACAAGCGCAGGGTCGATGCCCAGCACATCGCGAAAAAAATGGAGTCGTCCGTATGAGAGGTAATCTCTTCATCGTCGCTGCCGCTTCCGGCACCGGCAAGACCAGCCTGCTCAATGCGCTACTGCAGCGCGACAGTCACTTGCGGCTGTCGATATCCTATACCACGCGCAAACCGCGCCCGGGCGAAGTGGATGGTGTGCATTACCATTTCGTCGATGAAGACGAATTCATGCGCATGCTGGGTGAGGGGGAGTTTCTCGAGTCTGCGGAAGTGCATGGTGCGCGTTATGGCACTTCGCAGCGTCGTGTCGAGGAAGTGCTGCGTGCCGGAGATGACCTGATTCTGGAAATCGACTGGCAGGGAGCGCAGCAGGTCCGCGCGCTGATGCCGTCGGTCATCAGCATCTTCATTCTGCCACCCTCCATCGAAACGCTGGCGCATCGCCTAGCGCATCGCGGGCAGGACAGCGAGGAGGTGATCAAGCGCCGTCTGGCCGCTGCTCGTGAGGAGATCAGCCATGTGGCGGAATTCGATTATGTTATAATCAATGACGATTTTCATACGGCGCTTGAGGACCTCAGAGCGGTCATTCGATCGCAGCATCTCAAACGCGACAACCAGCTTCTGAAGCATCAGGCGCTGCTCAACGGCATGAAATAGTTCGCAATATTAACCGGAGAAGTAAAGATGGCACGTATTACCGTAGACGATTGTCTCGACAAGATTCCAAACCGTTTTCAGCTGACGCTGGTGGCGGCCTATCGTGCCCGTCAACTGGCGAACGGCTCCGAACCGCTGCTGAATACGCATGGTCTGAAGGACAAGCCGACAGTGCTGGCCCTGCGCGAAATCGCTGCAGGCAAGGTCGGTCTAGAGGTTCTGAACCGCGGACATGCCTGATGTGATATGGCCAAGGTTTCGGCAAAACCAGCACCGGAATCCGTAAAGCCAGCACCCCCTCCTTTGCTGCCGGCCGACAGCGAAGACTCGCAGCTGACGCTGCTCCTTAAACAGTATCTCAAGGACGAAGACATCGCCCAAGTCTGGGAAGCCTACCGCTTTAGTGATGCGGCGCACAAGGGACAGGTGCGCCGCAGCGGAGACCCTTATATCACGCATCCGGTGACGGTCGCTTGCATCCTCGCCGAAATGCATATGGACACGCCGACCCTGATGGCGGCACTGCTGCATGACGTGGTTGAAGATACCGGCATTACCAAGCAGGAAATCAGCGACAAGTTCGGCAAGCAGGTGGCGGAACTGGTTGACGGCCTTTCCAAGCTGGACAAGATCGAGTTTCAGAGTGCGACCCAGGCGCAAGCGGAGAACTTCCGCAAAATGCTGCTAGCGATGTCGCAGGATGTGCGCGTGATCCTGGTCAAGCTGGCCGACCGCCTGCACAACATGCAGACACTGGATGTGATGAGCCCGGAAAAGCGCAAGCGCATTGCGATGGAGACCATCGACATCTATGCGCCGATTGCGAACCGGCTCGGCATCAACAACATTTACCACCAGCTCGAGGATCTCAGTTTCAAGCATCTGTATCCGATGCGCTATAACGTCCTCAGCAAGGCGGTGAAGGCGGCGCGCGGGAACCGCAAGGAAGTGGTCAGCAAGATACAGGAAAGCATTCAGCAGAAGCTGCAGGAGGCGCAGATCGAGGCCGAAGTCACTGGCCGCGAAAAGAACCTCTACAGCATCTACAAGAAGATGACCGGCAAGAACACGACGTTCTCGCAGATCTACGACATCTACGGCTTCCGCGTCATCGTCAAGGACCAGCCGACCTGCTATCTGGCGCTGGGTGTGCTGCATAGCCTGTACAAGCCGATACCGGGCAAGTTCAAAGACTACATCGCCATTCCCAAGGCCAACGGCTATCAGTCGTTGCATTCGACACTGTTCGGTCCGTTCGGCACGCCCATAGAGATACAGATTCGCAGTCGGGAGATGCATAACATCGCGGAGGCAGGTGTCGCCGCGCACTGGATGTACAAATCCTCGGATGCGCACTTGACCGCCCTGCAGCAACAGACCCACCAGTGGCTGCAAAGGTTGCTCGATATCCAGAGCGAGAGTGCGGATTCGCTGGAGTTCCTGGAACACTTCAAGGTCGATCTGTTCCCGGACGAGGTCTATGTCTTCACACCGCGTGGCAAGATCATGGCCCTGCCCAAGGGTGCCACGGCCGTGGATTTCGCCTATGCCGTGCATACCGACGTCGGCAATTGCTGTGTTGCGGTCAAGATCAACAATGAACTGGCGCCTCTGCGTACCGAACTCCATAACGGCGATAATGTCGAGATCATCACGTCGGCCATGGCCAAGCCCAATCCTGCCTGGCTCAACTATGTGGTTTCCGGCAAGGCGAGGGCGCATATCCGCCACTATCTCAAGACCATGCAATCCAACGAGTCGGCGAACTTCGGCCAACGCCTGCTGAATCAGGCGCTACGCGCCCTGCACGTGGATCCGGCAGATATCGACGAGGCGCGCTGGCAGCGCCTGCTGCGCGACTATGGTGCCAAGGACAAGCAGGAAGTACTCACTGACATCGGTCTCGGCAAGCGGCTCAACGTCATGGTGGCGCATCAGCTGATTGCGAAGGGTGACGAGCCGAAAGCGGGAGAAGCGCAGAGTGGATTGTCGGAAAAGCAGTCGCGGCAGCCAAGCAAGATGCTGAACACCATCACCATCCGTGGCTCGGAAGGCATGGCGGTGCAGTTTGCGCAATGCTGCAGGCCCATCCCGGGCGACCCGATTCTGGGATTCATCAACAAGGACAAAGGGCTGGTCATCCATACCCACGACTGTCCCAGTATTCGCAAGCATCGCATGGACCCGGAAAAGTGGCTTGATGTGGAGTGGGACCCCGACGGCAAGCGGCTCTACAAGGTCAATCTGAAGCTGACGGTGGCCAACAGGCGCGGCATGCTGGCCAAGATCGCCTCAGGTATCGCCAATGCCGGGTCCAATATCGATAATGTCAGCATGGAAGAGCCAGATGGCAGCGCCTATACCAATATGCATTTCACTGTGCAGGTACGGGACCGTGTGCACCTGGCCGAACTGATGCGCCGCTTGCGCCGTATTCCGGACATGGTCCGGATCAACCGGGTCAAGGGCAGCGGCAGTGAGCAGCGGGCACAGTGATCCCGCCGCGGTGTTTATTTCATTCATCAACAGCAATCAGGAAACTTTATGACCAAGCAGATTATCCAGACCGATGATGCACCTTTGGCGATCGGAACCTATTCTCAGGCTGTTCGCGTTGACAAGACCGTTTATCTTTCCGGCCAGATCGGCCTTGATCCCGCCAACATGGAACTGGTGGACGGCATTGAGGCGCAAGTGCACCGTGTCTTCCAGAATCTGCAGGCGGTAGCGGGGGCGGCCGGCGGGTCGTTGAATGACATCGTCAAGCTGAATATCTATCTGACCGACCTTGCCAACTTCGCGCTGGTCAACAGCATCATGGCGGAGTATTTCACCCAGCCTTATCCAGCCCGTGCCGCCGTGGGCGTGGCCTCTCTGCCGCGCGGCGCATTGGTGGAAGCCGACGGAGTCATGCAATTAGCCTGAAGCTTTCCGAAAGCAGGGAGTTCAGCAAGCCGCTGCTGACGCGGCTTCAGAAACTGGGTATCGTCGATGTGCAGGGGCTGCTGCTGCATCTGCCGTTGCGCTATGTTGACGAGACCCGTATCAGCACCATCCGCGACCTGCATGTCGGCGAACTGGCGCAGGTGGAAGGTCAGATCGTCCATACGGAAGTGCAATACCGGCCGCGCAAGGCCCTGATTTCGCAGCTGCGCGACGGCAGCGGCCAGCTAACGCTGCGGTTCTTGCACTTCTATCCGAGTCAGCTCAAAAAGCTGGAAGCAGGCACGCGACTACGCGTGCTGGGCGAGGTTCGCAACGGCTTTTTCGGGTGGGAGATGGTGCATCCGCAGTTACGGCTGGTGGAAGCCGACACGCCGGTTGCTTCCAGCCTGACGCCGATTTATCCGACGACAGCCGGGTTGGGTCAGACCAGTATCCGCAAGGCAGTGCAATGGGCACTGGCGCAGAACGACGTGCTCGCCGAAACGTTACCGGCCTGGGTCTACCAAGCGCACAGCTTCCCCACGTTCGCCGACAGTCTGCGAACACTGCATGCGCCGTCACCGGACATGCCGCTCCAGCTGTTGCAGGATAGAACGCAGCCGTTCTGGCGGCGGCTGGCGTATGATGAATTGCTCGCACAGCAGCTTTCCATGCGCCGGCATTATGTCAGGCGCCGCAGTGTCGGGGCGCCGCCTCTGCCCCCTTCGGAAAGGCTGATAGACGCGCTGCTGAAGAATCTGGGCTTTCGTTTGACCGCCGCCCAGCAGCGCGCGGCGCAGGAGATTGCGCAGGACCTTGCGCAGCCGTATCCGATGCAGCGCCTGTTGCAGGGGGATGTCGGTAGTGGCAAGACCATAGTCGCGACCATGGCAGCGCTGCAGGCGGTCGAACAGGGCTGGCAGGTGGCGATGATGGCACCCACCGAGATCCTGGCCGAGCAGCATTACCGCAAGCTGTCCGGCTGGCTGCAGCCGCTCGGCATTAGGCTGGCATGGCTGGCGGGGAGTCAGACCAAGAGGGAGCGCGAAGCCTCTCTGCGGGAGGTGCTGAGCGGGGAGGCAAACCTCGTCATCGGCACCCATGCCATTTTCCAGGAGCAGGTGAGTTTCGCCAGGCTGGGCCTGGTGATCGTCGATGAGCAGCATCGCTTCGGCGTGCAGCAGCGCCTGTCATTGCGGCAGAAGGCGCAATCGGAGGAAATCTCCGCCCCCCATCAGCTGATGATGAGTGCGACCCCCATCCCGCGCACCCTCGCCATGAGCTACTATGCGGATCTCGACGTTTCCGTCATTGACGAATTGCCGCCCGGTCGCACGCCGGTCGCGACACGGCTGGTGTCGGATGCTCGCCGCGATGAGGTGCTGCAGCGCATACACGAGGCCTGCCGGCAGGGCAAACAGGCCTACTGGGTATGCCCGCTGATTGAGGAGTCCGAAAGTCTGCAGCTACAGACGGTACTCGACACCTACGAGCAGATGCAGGCGCAGTTCCCGGATCTGCGGGTCGGGCTGCTGCATGGACGCATGAAGCCAGTGGAAAAGCAGGAGGTGATGGCTAGGTTCAGTGCCAACCAGTTGCAGCTGCTGGTGGCGACCACGGTCATCGAGGTCGGGGTTGACGTTCCGAACGCCAGCCTGATGGTGATAGAGCATGCGGAACGTATGGGGCTTTCACAGCTGCATCAGCTGCGCGGCCGGGTCGGGCGCGGCGCCGAAAAAAGCAGCTGCATTCTTCTATACCAGAACCCCTTGTCGGAATTGGCGCGGGCAAGGCTCAAGGTCATCTATGAGTCGAACGATGGTTTTGAGATTGCGCAGGCAGATCTGCGCCTGCGCGGCCCGGGGGAGTTTCTCGGCGTGCGGCAGAGCGGCGTGCCGATGCTGAAGATCGCCGATCTGGAGCGGGATGCCGATCTGCTGCAGGTTGCCAAGGCGGTTGTGGAAAGGCTGTTGCGGGAAGATCCGGACGCGGTTGACCGGCACCTGCAGCGCTGGCTCGGCCATGCCGAGGAGCTGGTCAAGGTTTGATGAGCGGCGGCTGTGCCATAATCTCGCCGTGAAGATGCATTCCCGTACATTGCTGACGCATTCCGTCTGGATGAAGCTGCCGGTGAACAGCGGCGCCTATCGCCGTTGGCTGACGGATCGGGGTTCGCTGACTCGCAGGCTGCAATCCCTGTGCGAGGATTTTCGCGTGCGTACCGGGGGACATCGCTTTGTCCGACTGCAGTCGGACGAGGCCAGACTGTTGCGGCTTTCCTGCGGACAGCATGCGCTGCTGCGCGAAGTGGAACTGATATGCGACGGTAATGCCGCCGTGTATGCCTGCAGCGTGTTGCCACGACGCAGCCTGAAGGGAGAATGGCGTGAGCTCGGACGGCTCGGTGACAAGCCGCTGGGGATGACGCTGTTCATGAATCCCAGAGTCATGCGTACGCAGATGGAATTCAAGAAACTGTCCCGGCAGCATGCGCTCTGCCGCCGGGCGGTTCGTCATCTTGATGCCAAACCGCGCGCGGTTTGGGCGCGCCGTTCGATTTTCAGACTCAGGCGTGCGGCAATCATGGTGACCGAGGTTTTTCTGCCGTCCGTGCTGTCGCTGTCGGAACATGAATGATGGACTGGAAGCAAAAAATCGATGCCTATGAACGCCTGATGCGGCTGGACAAGCCAATCGGCATCCTGCTGCTATTGTGGCCGACGCTGTGGGCGCTGTGGATTGCCGGTGCAGGTCATCCCGACTGGCTGATCGTGTGGATCTTCGTCATGGGCACGGTATTGATGCGTTCGGCCGGCTGCGTCATGAATGATGTGGCGGATCGCAATTTCGATGGTCATGTCGAGCGCACCCGGCAGCGTCCCCTGGTCAGCGGCGAAGTCAGCGTGCGGGAGGCCTGCCTGCTGGCTGTCGGGCTCAGCCTCGGCGCGTTTGCACTGGTGCTGTTTCTCAACAAGCTGACCATCGCTCTGTCCGTTGCCGCCTTGCTGCTCGCCATGACCTATCCGCTGACCAAACGTTTTCTGGCAATACCGCAGGCCTATCTGGGCGTAGCGTTCGGCTTCGGCATCCCGATGGGATTCGCCGCGCTGACCGATGCGCTGCCGCCGGTCGCCTGGCTGATGCTGCTTGCCAATATTTTCTGGGCCGTGGCCTATGACACGGAATACGCCATGGTGGACCGCAACGATGACCTGAAGATCGGCATCCGTTCATCCGCGATCTTTTTCGGCCGCCATGACGTTGCCGCGGTCATGGCCTGCTATACGCTGATGCTTGCCCTGATGTCGCTGGTCGGTTGGCTGGAGCAGCTGCGCTGGCCATACTACGCAGGACTGCTGGTGGCCGCAGTCCTAGCACTGTATCACTATACCCTGATTCGCGAGCGCGAGCGCTCCGCCTGTTTCCGGGCGTTCCTGCACAATAACTGGCTGGGTGCGGCGATCTTTGCAGGCTTGCTGATCAGCTACCTGCTGTAATCACTTTCTGCTTCTCCGGCGGCAGTTCGAATTCCAACGGTTGGGACTTGTCTTCAGGCAGCGTGCTGAAGGTAAATCCTTCAAAGAACAGCGGTTCGTGTTTGCTGTCCTCGGATGCCGGCGGGATTTCCGGTGTTTCCTCATGCCGGGGTACCAGTGCCTGGTGGTCGGCATTACGTTCCGCCGCCGGACTCAGAATGCTGGCGAGGCTGCGCAGCAGCAGGATTTCCAGATAGGCATTGCGTCCGAAACCCTGACGCGCTTCCCGTCTGCGGTTGTATATCAGGTTGTCAAGATAGGGGAGTGCCTCGGGTTTGCCCCAAACCTCTTGTAACTGCTGAATGATGTGCGGGTAGTTCTCGATGCTGCTGTTATCCTCATAAAGCGGTGCATCGAAGTCCGGGATGGCTACATTGAAATGGCGACGGCACTCCAAGCCTGCCGAGTTGTATGCATCGCGCTGACCATCACGCTTCAGCAGGTCGAGCAGCATCAGCCATGGTTCGGGCGAAAGATCGGGGAACTCGGTGAGATGGTCCTGCAACAGTACGATGGCCAGATTGGCGCGGCCGTGGGCGACGAATACTTCTGCCTGCTCCAGAATATCTTCATTGACCGTCGTGCCGGCATGAACATGATGCGGAACGTGCAGTGCCGGAGATACCGTCAGGAAATCGTGCCGATCGGATGCCGGTACGGTGTCCGCATGCGGCGTAGGCTGAATGTCACCGTCAACCGGCGTGCTGCTCTCTAGTGTATGTCTGTCGGCCTGCGGTACCAGTTCATTCCAGATCGCCTGTTCCGCTGCAGTCCGGCGCTTGATGTGCCGCCGCCGCAGCCATTCTGCCAGCCCGAGCGCGGCCATGAGGCAAAGCGTGACCAGAAGATAGCGTAGCCACGAACCTTGGCTGTCATCCTTTGCGGCCATGCGTTGCGTTTCGAGCTCGGCATTGCGCTGCTGCAGGGTCTGAATCTGGCTTTCCAGATAAGCCAACCGATTGGCCATGGCCGTCATTTCGTCGAAGGCCGCTTCCTCATTAAGTGACGCGACTTCCTCCTGCGGCCATTCGCTGAGCTCCAGCGACATCTGTAGCTGCAGCGGCTGGTCGAAAAACTCCGGACGAACGTAGTTGTCGCCGGATATGACCAATCTGTCGGAGACGGATGGCGCCGTGTCTCGGCTTGCGGGAACGGCGTTGACCGGGCGCGCGTCGGCTTTCGTCGGAGATTCCTTGCGCGG
Source organism: Methylophilaceae bacterium (assembly GCA_036562645.1). Classification (GTDB taxonomy): domain Bacteria; phylum Pseudomonadota; class Gammaproteobacteria; order Burkholderiales; family Methylophilaceae; genus UBA6140. The sequence goes on from DATCJT010000062.1 coordinate 59,309, forward strand.
CGCAACGCGGCGGCCAGCCTGTGCTCTTGTTCCGTCTCCTGTAGCCTGCGTCGTGGCCGTCACGGCGGATGCGACGGGGAGCCGACTTGTAGAGGTGGCAGGTGTCTGCGGGATATTGCGGACAACATTCTTTTCAGCGGGCGGTACAGCATCCGCGCTGCTGGTGGAAAGCGGCGGGTCGAGCAGCAACGTATATTCGCGGCTGATCTGGTTCTCGCAATCCGCGACCAGTTGCAACAGAACGATGGGTTCTTGCAGTGACTGATAGGAGCTGATGTTGAGCAGGGTCCGGCCATCCGGATTCTGCTGCAGTCGGAAGCCGGCACTCAGCGGTGAGAACGGCAGGTCGTTCTGGCTGTGAAGCAGCCGGAAGCAACCGGTATCCAGTTGCCGCGGAGCGTCGTGGATTTCGATTTGGGCGGAAAGCGGCTGCCCGAGGCCGGAGAGGACATCGATGTTGCCCAGGCCCATGGCCATTGCGGGTGTGCCGTAACTGAAAAGCACGGCAATCGGCAACCAGCGTCCGGTCAGAGTCTTGAGATCAGCTTTGTTCATCTCGTATGGATTCATTCCTGTACAGTACTGAACGGGAGGTGCAAGTGGCATACCAGTGACGCGGAAAGTGGTCTACAGATGGTTTGCGAGGTGCTCGTTATTGAATTATATTTTTGATTTTAATGATAAAATCATCCATTTCCGGATTGCCGGCAGGGTACTGGGTCATGTCGAAAACCGGAGAGGGCGCATGCCCGACTGTCCAAATTTCGGCAGAAATGCATGTGAACTGACAAAAAATCATCGACTTGCACATACACTGCGAAACAGGAAAAGCGATAATATCGTTTGACAAGGGTAAAAGCCCTGACATAAAATCGCCCTCTTAATTTTTTGGCAATATTGGTAGTCAAATGAAGACTTTTTCTGCAAAAGCGCATGAAGTAAAGCGTGACTGGTATATCGTTGATGCGACCGACATGGTGCTGGGTCGTCTGGCCAGTGAGATCGCTCGCCGTCTGCGTGGCAAGCACAAGACCATTTACACCCCTCACGTTGATACCGGTGATTACATCGTCGTCATCAACGCTGACAAGATCAGGGTGACGGGCAACAAGTCGGTTGACAAGCTGTATCATCGCCACAGCGGTTATCCGGGCGGCATTTCCACCACCACTTTCGGCAAGATGCAAGAAAAATTCCCAGGCCGTGCTCTGGAGAAAGCAGTCAAGGGGATGTTGCCGAAGGGCCCGCTGGGCTATGCCATGTTCCGCAAGCTGAAGGTTTATGCCGGCGAGAAGCATGACCATGTCGCGCAGCAACCGCAGCCCTTGAAAATCGAAAGCCAGGCTTAAGGATTAGAAATGATTGGTAACTACAACTACGGTACGGGACGTCGCAAGAGCTCCGTGGCTCGCGTGTTCCTGAAGGCAGGCAAGGGCAATATCATCGTCAATGACAAGCCTGCCGATGAATATTTCTCGCGCGAAACCTCGCGCATGATTCTGCGTCAGCCGCTGGTTCTGACCGAGAACGAATCCAGCTTTGACATCATGGTCAACGTCAAGGGTGGTGGCGAATCTGGTCAGGCAGGTGCTGTGCGTCACGGCATTACCCGTGCGCTGATCGATTATGATGCCAGCCTGAAGAGTGCATTGTCCAAGGCAGGTTTCGTGACCCGTGATGCGCGCGAAGTCGAACGCAAGAAGGTCGGTTTCCGCAAGGCACGCCGTCGCAAGCAATTCTCCAAGCGCTAAGGCGCGATGTATCGGAAAAAGCCGCATTCTGCGGCTTTTTTCGTTTTTACCGGCGTGTGCTACCTGGCTTTGCACGAGTGCATGTTTTTTTTGCTACTATCTGACTTTTGCCCGGGCGGAAGCCGGGCTTTATGGGCGGTCGCATGGATCAAGACAGAAAAATCAGAGTAGGGATTGTCGGCGGCACCGGTTATACCGGTGTCGAATTGTTGCGGCTCCTGGCCATTCACCCGAATGTCGAGCTCACCGCCATTACCTCGCGTAGCGAAGCCGGCATGCCGGTTGCGCAGATGTTTCCGAATCTGCGCGGATATGTCGATCTGCCATTCGTTGATCCCGCCAGTGCTGACCTCGCACAATGTGATGTCGTGTTCTTCGCGACACCGAACGGGATAGCCATGCAGCAGGCCCCGTCCCTGCTGGAGTGGGGGGTCAGGGTTATTGACTTGGCGGCCGACTTCCGCATCAAGGATGTGGCGGTATGGGAAAAGTGGTATCGCATGCAGCATGCCTGTCCGGAACTGGTGGCGGAGGCGGTTTATGGTCTGCCAGAACTCAATCGTGAACAGATACGTCATGCCAGGTTGGTCGCCAACCCCGGATGCTATCCGACGGCAGTCCAGCTGGGATTCATGCCGCTACTGAAAGCCGGTATCGTCGATACGCAGCACCTGATTGCCGATGCCAAGTCCGGTGTCAGCGGGGCTGGCCGCAAGGCGCAAGTGCACACGCTCTTCGCCGAGGCAGGCGATAACTTCAAGGCATATGGCGTGACGGGTCATCGCCATTTGCCGGAAATTTCCCAGGGCCTGGGCCGGATGACGGATCTTCCGATCGGTCTCACTTTCGTGCCGCATCTCACGCCGCTGATACGCGGCATACATGCGACACTGTATGCCAGAATGAAGAGCCAGTGTGATTTGCAGCGCCTGTATGAAGAGACTTATGCGAGCGAGCGCTTCGTCGATGTATTGCCGCCGGGGTCGCATCCGGAAACGCGCTCGGTACGTGCATCGAACGTCTGCCGGATTGCCGTGCATCAGCCGCAGGATGGCGATACGGTCGTAGTGCTGTCGGTCATAGACAATCTGGTCAAGGGGGCGGCTGGTCAGGCGGTGCAGAACATGAACATCATGTTCGGATTGCCCGAACACAGTGGACTGGAGGTGGTTCCGCTCCTGCCGTAGCGCCGGAGTGCCAAGCGCTTATGAGACGGGTATCGAGGCGGCTGCGCAGGCATTTCGGAGCGACGACAAAACGGGTAACCGTGCGTGCGAAGCAGCCTTGGTACTGGCAGTGGCTCATCGCGCTGAGCCTGATCCTTGTAGGATATCTGATCGGATACTGGCAGTTCACCGGAGGTAACTACAGCGGTCTGGTCAAAAGCGTGAACAATCTGTTGCGCGACAACCAGCAGCTGGAAGCGAAGACGGTGTTCCGCGAGCGGCAGCTGCAGGTCGAGCGAGCCGCACAACGCAGTCTAGCCGAGGAATTGGCCGCGTTGCAGGACGAGAACATGGAGCTGAAGAGCGAGCTCGCCTTCTATCGGAGCATACTCAACGAGAGTTCTACCGCCGGCGAACTGAAGCTCCACAGTTTCAGGGTCATCAAGGGGAAGCTGCCGGACCAATATGAATACCAGGTGCTGCTGATACAATCCGGCAGGCACGACAAGGCGGTACAGGGCAGTTTGGATCTCAGGCTGACGGCACTGCAAGACGGTGCGGAGGTCAAGGTTCCGTTGACGGACGGAATTTCGACAATCGGCCCAATCAAGGTCAATTTCAAGTATTATCAGCGGATTGATGGCAGTTTCGTATTGCCGCCGGGCTACAGTAGACCATCGGTATTGCTCAGCCTTACGGAAAGGGGAAAGCGCGAGCCTTCCATCATTCAGCAGCTCGATCTGCCGGATTGATACCTCGAAATTGAAGGAAAGCTATGTTCTCAAGAAACCGAAACAAGGCATCCAGTCGGATTGATACGCTGATTGGTGCGGATACGAAGATCGATGGCGATATCCATTTCAGCGGCGGGCTCAGGGTTGACGGCAGCGTACACGGCAACGTGACCGAGACCGAGACCCCCGGCACACTGGTGCTGAGTGAGAACGGCAGCATCGAGGGAGCCATTACGGTATCCCATGTCGTGATCAACGGCGAGGTGACGGGGCCCGTGCGTGCCATGCAGTTCATTGAGCTACAGCCCAAGTCGCGGGTCGTCGGTGATGTCAGCTACAAGACGCTGGAAATGCATACGGGAGCCGTGGTGGAAGGCAAGCTGATCTACCTTGGCGAAGAGGGAAAGGCTTCATCAGGCAGCTCTCTGCTGGCAGACGTGGGCGAGAGTTGAATGAACCGACCGGCCGGTAGGCTGGTCCAAAGAGAAAGTAAACGGTTGATGAATCTAAAGGAGCTGTAATGAGTATGGAAACAGAAATGCCAAGCCCGCTGATCTTTACCGAGAACGCGGCCAGAAAGGTGAAGGAACTGATTGAAGAGGAAGGTACGCCGGACCTGAAGCTGCGTGTGTTCGTCAGTGGCGGTGGCTGCTCGGGCTTTCAGTACGGGTTTACCTTCGAGGAGGAGGTCAACGAGGACGATACCGAAGTGGAGCGTAACGGTGTCCGTCTGCTGATCGACCCGATGAGTCTGCAGTATCTGATGGGTGCGGAAATCGATTACCAGGATAGCCTGCAGGGTTCGCAGTTCGTCATTCGCAACCCGAATGCGGTCAGCACCTGCGGCTGCGGATCGTCGTTCTCCGTGTGACAGGGCATGAATTCACCAAAAGAAAAGGGGCGTTGCGGCCCCTTTTCTTTTTCAGGAATCTATCGTTCCGATTCAATTTCCGGACTTGCGTTGCTCGATGGGGACAAACTCCCGGCGTGCATGTCCCGTATACAGCTGACGAGGCCTGCCGATCTTGGAGTCGCTATCGGAAATCATCTCATTCCATTGCGCGACCCAGCCGGCCGTGCGGGCCATGGCGAAAATCGCGGTGAACATCGAATTGGGAATGCCCATCGCGCGCATGACGATGCCGGAATAGAAATCGACGTTGGGGTACAGCCTGCGGCTGACGAAATAGTCATCTTCGAGTGCGATCTGTTCCAGCTTGAGTGCTAGCTTGAACATGGGATCATTGTGCAGACCGAGTTCGTCCAGCACCTGGTGGCAGGTCTGGCGCATGATGGCGGCGCGCGGGTCCATGTTCTTGTAGACACGGTGACCAAAGCCCATGAGGCGGAAGGAGTCGGTCTTGTCCTTGGCCCGGTTGATGTATTCACCGATGCGGCTGACGTCACCGATTTCCTCCAGCATCTTCAGTGTGGCCTCATTGGCGCCGCCATGTGCCGGTCCCCAGAGCGAGGCGATGCCGGCAGCGATGCAGGCGTAGGGGTTGGCGCCGCTGGAACCGGCCAGGCGAACGGTGGATGTCGAGGCATTCTGCTCGTGGTCGGCGTGCAGGATCAGAATGCGGTCGAAGGCTTTTGCCAGTACCGGGTTGGGCTTGTATTCCTCGCAGGGTGTGGCGAACATCATGTGCATGAAGTTTTCCGCAAAATTGAACTTGTTTTGCGGATACATGAACGGCTCGCCGATGTTGTATTTATAGCTCCAAGCGGCGATGGTTGGCACCTTGGCCAGCAGCCTGCAGGCGGCAGCGTCTCGGTTCCTGGGGTCATGGATGTTGATGGATTCGTGGTAGAACGCCGACATGGAGCCTACGACACCGACCATGACCGCCATCGGATGAGCGTCACGCCTGAATCCGCGGAAGATGTTGGTAAGCTGGTCGTGAACCATGGTATGCCGCATGATTCTGTCGGTGAACTGCTGCTTTTCCTCGGCGGTCGGCAGTTCGCCATACATCAGCAGATAGGCGACTTCAAGGAAATCGCAATGGTCGGCCAGTTGCTCGATCGGATAACCGCGGTAATACAGCAGCCCCTGTTCGCCGTCAATGTAGGTGATTCCGGAATTGCACGAGGCCGTCGATAGAAAGCCCGGGTCATAGGTGAAAACACCATGCTTGCCGAGATTGCGGATATCGATGACGCTTGGTCCCAGCGTGCCATCCAGCATCGGTAGCTCGATTGGCGGTGCGCCGTTGTCGAAGGTCAAGGTTACTTTTGTTGGTTTCATAAGCGCTTCAATCAATTTTCAAAAATCGGCAGGATGCTGATCATCTGGCGTAGACAGCACCCAGAATTCTCGGGCCGTTGGCGCCGGTTACTGTAGGCAGGTTGCCAGGCTCGTTATGCAGGCGACGATACGCAAGCCAGGCAAAAGCGGCACTTTCAACGTGATTGATGTTGATGCCAAGTTCGTCAGAAAGCGCAATTCTTACAGGCTGCAGCAAATCACGCAAGCGCGCAACCAGTAGCGGGTTGTACGCGCCTCCGCCGCAAAGATAGATTTCCTCGGCACCGTGACAGTGTTCGCGGATGGCATCGCTGATGGATATTGCCGTCAGTTCAAGCAGGGTGCGCTGAATGTCTTCGGGTGGGAAATCCGGGCGGATGCGGGCGCTGAGCCAGCCCAGATTGAACAGGTCGCGTCCGGTGCTTTTCGGCGGAGGTTTCCTGAAAAAGGGTTCGTTCAGCAACACCTGCAGTAGCGAGGGTATGACATGCCCCTGCGATGCCCAAAAGCCATCGTGGTCATACGATAGTCCTTGTACATGTTCTATCCAGGCATCCATCAGCATGTTTCCGGGGCCGGAATCGAAGCCGGTCACGGGGCTGCCGTCACAGGGCAGATCGGTGAGATTGGCGATACCGCCGATATTGACGACAACCCGATGAAAGGTCGGGTGTTGGAAAACGGCATGATGAAAGGCGGGAACCAGCGGCGCTCCCTGGCCTCCTGCAGCGAGGTCACGGCTACGGAAGTCCGCAACCGTATCGATGCCGGTCAATTCCGCCAGCAATGCCGGGTTGCCGATTTGCAGCGTGAAGCCTTGCTCGGGGCAGTGACGTATGGTCTGGCCATGACAGCCGATGGCGCGTATATCCTGTTTCCGCAAGCGCGACTTTTGCAAAAGCTGTTCGACGGCGGAGGCGTATAAGCGGGACAGGGCGTTGCCGGCCATGGCCGCACGTTCAAGCTCGTTGGTGCCGGGATGATGCAGATCCAGCAGTTGTTGGCGCAATTCGGTAGTGAAAGGTGTGAAGTGCGCGTTCCTGACCAGGCAGTGGTCGCCGGCGATTTCGAGCAGGACAGCATCGACCCCATCCAGGCTCGTGCCGGACATCAGGCCGATAAAAAGGTCGCCTGCTACCATCGCGCTGGAAAGGCGGCTGCAAGACCGCTATTGGTCAATAGAGGCAATGCGGCTTGCGCCCAGCAGCTCGAGCTGGGCGATCAGAGGTCTGCTTTGTGCGAGGAAATCGCTGCGATACTTCGAATCAATGGATGCAGCTGTCGGTAGCGCAATCTTCATCGGATCGACATGGCGGCCATTGACCAGTAGTTCGTAATGGAGGTGCGGTCCGGTAGCAAGCCCGGTCATGCCGACGGCGCCAATAATCTGGCCCTGTGAGACACGTTGCCCTGCTCGCAGTCCCGGGGTGAAGCGCGACAAGTGTGCGTACAGCGTGCTCATGTTGTTTTGGTGCTTGATGATGACGACATTGCCGTAACCGCCCTTGACACCGACAAAACTGACAACGCCGTCGGATGCAGCTTTCACGCGGGTCCCGGTCGGAGCGGCCAGATCTACGCCCTTGTGTGCGCGCATCTTCTGTAACACGGGGTGAAAACGTCCCAAGCTAAAACCGGAACTGATGCGTGTGAATTCCAGCGGAGAGCGCAGAAAGGACTTGTGCAGGCTTTTGCCTTCAGGCGTGTAGTAGCTTACCCGGCCCTCCGGGTTGCGATACATGATGGCTCGATGGGTCTTGCCCTGATTGGTGAATTCGGCTGCCAGAATCTGGCCGCTTCTGACCAGCTGACCGTTGCGGTAATGCGATTCATAAATCACATTGAAATGGTCACCCTTGCGTAGGTCGGTATGGAAATCGATCTCGCTGGAGAAAATTTCCGCCATCTGTATCGCGATCCGGTCTGGGATACCGGCAGCGTCGGTCGCGCCGAAGAGTGAGCTAGTGATTGCTGCCGATTTCAGTGTCGGCAAAGTTTCCAGCGGGCTTTCGTCCTTATACGCGCGATAGCCGTCATCGGTGCGTTCGACAATCAGGGCGCTGGCCGCATCCAGTTCATATTCGAGTCGAATCAGCTCACCTAGGTGATTGGTTTGCGCCTGGATGTTGCGGCCTGGTTTCAGCTGACTGGGCAGGGCGGCGGCATCCGGGTGGGTGCGCAGGAAGCGGATGGCTTCCGGATTGCTGATGTTGAGGCGGCTGAGCAGACTGGATAGGGTATCGTCGCGCCTCACCTGCTCGATTTGCCAGAAACTGTCGAGTCCGGCGATTTCGTTATGACTGATTGCATCTTCTTGCAGGCCGGAGAGTTCGGTGACGGGGAATTGTGGCAGAGAGACTTCTTCGATGACGGTTGCGATTTCGATTTCTTCGATGGCTGTCTGGGGAGCGATGGCGAACGCTGCATAGATACCGAGAAAGGGCAGGGCCGATAGCGCCAGCAGCCAGCGCAGGGTCAGCTTGCGTTCTTTCAAATTGAGTTTTTGCGCTAAGATATCGGTTTTGCTTGCGGACATGGGCCATCCCTGAACACTGGTTTTGGCCGTCGATGGTAACAGAAAAGCTTAAAGTGTTGAACATATAGGCTAAAAACTTGGCGAGAATGGCAACAATGACAGAACAGCAGGTGGCGGAAAGCCTGGCATTGATCAAGCGTGGCTGTGATGAACTTCTGATTGAGCAGGAGTTGGTGGAGAAGCTCAAGCAGGGGCGGCCGTTGCGTGTCAAGGCCGGATTCGACCCCACTGCACCCGACCTGCACCTGGGGCATACGGTGCTACTAAATAAGATGCGCCAGTTTCAGGATCTCGGGCATCATGTCCTGTTTTTGATCGGCGATTTCACTGGCATGATCGGTGATCCGACCGGTAAGAGCGCGACGCGGCCGCCGCTGACCGAGGCGCAGGTGCGCGAAAATGCCAGGACCTATGCCGAGCAGGTATTCAAGATTCTCAAGCCGGAACAGACTGAGGTGGTGTTCAATTCCACCTGGCTGAATGATCTAGGTGCCGCCGGTATGCTGAAGCTGGCGGCCAGCTTTACCGTTGCGCGCATGCTGGAGCGCGATGACTTCGACAAGCGCTACAAGGCGAACCAGCCGATCGCCATCCATGAGTTCCTCTATCCCTTGTTGCAGGGATACGATTCCGTTGCGCTGAAGGCCGACATCGAGTTGGGCGGCACCGATCAGAAGTTCAATTTGCTGATGGGGCGTGAACTGCAGAAGCAGGCCGGCCAAACTCCGCAATGCGTGCTGACCATGCCGCTGCTGGAAGGTCTGGACGGCGTCAACAAGATGTCCAAGTCGCTCGGCAACTATATAGGTGTGGCCGAGCCTGCCAATACGATCTTCAGCAAGATCATGTCGATTTCCGATGAACTGATGTGGCGTTACATAGAGCTGCTGTCGTTCGAGTCCATGCAAACCATCGAGGGCTGGAAGCAGTCCGTGGCGGAAGGTGTCAACCCGAGGGATATCAAGGTGCGCTTTGCCAAGGAGATCGTTGCCCGCTTCCATTCGGTGCAGGCGGCGGAGGCTGCACTTGAGGACTTCATCAACCGGACGCGGGGCGGCATACCCGATGACGTGCCGGAAATGGCCCTGACTATAGATGGTGATGATATCGGTGTTGCCCAGATGCTCAAGCTGGCCAATCTGGTTGCCAGCACGTCGGAAGCGTTCCGCGTCATTGATCAGGGCGGCATCAAGCTGGACGGCGCCAAGGTTGCGGACAAGGCGATGACCTTGCGCAAAGGCGTGACCGTGGTGGCTCAGGTCGGCAAGCGCAAGTTCGCGCGCATTACGTTGCAATGAGGCAAATGTAACAAATTTGTAAAAATCAGGGTTTGCTATTGACCCATATTTTTTGTTCGGTAGAATGCGCGCCTTCGCTTCCACAGCAAGGCGGAAAGCGGAGAGACAGAAAATGGAAAGTTGCTTCTGCCTCTTGACCGATTCGCCAGTAGCTGTATAATGCGCACCTCTCTTGAGACGACGGAGGTTGTTGAAGGAGGGCCCGATGTCCGGGGTTTGTGGATCGAGACGGGACACTGCTCTTTAACAAGATGAACAATCGATAAGTGTGGGTGCTTGTAGGTTGGGCGAA